>CAVPRQ010000012.1:0-73284 GCA_963707855.1 uncultured Thermoleophilia bacterium | reverse complement strand
GAAGGAATCTCGGTAACCCGATGGACTTTTATAAGACTTTATTGGTCAAAACATTTTCGTTGTCAGAAGCAATACCTTAAAATTTCCAGTATTCATCACCATACATAACCAATGATTTGTGGAGGTAAACAATGAGCAATCAATCAACTACCGAGTACCTGTCGGCCCACGAGTTTTTCTCCGGATTCAGCGATGACGTCCTGAAATTCCTATGCGAGTGTTCGAGCACGCGCGAGATCAAAAAGGGACAGATCCTATTTCGACAGGGCGAAAACGCGGACAAGTTCTATGTGCTCCGCAATGGGCGCATCTCTATACAAATACCGGCGATAATGGGTCCGACCCTGGAGATCCAGACTCTGGATAAGGACCAGGTTTTGGGGTGGTCTTGGCTGATATCACCCTATAAATGGCATTTTCAAACCGAGGCCGAGGAGGACTACGGAATTGCTCCAGTTTGACGGGATCGCCATACTGGCACGATGCGAACAGGAACCGAAATTCGGCTACGAGTTGTTAAAGAAATTTGCTGGATTGATGTCGGAGCGTCTCAATGCGGCACGCCAGAAGATGATGGATGAATGGAACCCGGCCGGGTTTGCCTAGTTTCGAGCCTTGTATGCAGAATAACCTCTGATCAATGAACTAGAGTTTGTAAGCATTAGGCCGTCTTGGAAAGAGGTAAAGGGAGATTCCATTGATAATCTTTCTACATCCGGTCCTTATTATGGGAGAGGTATTCTTTAGATTCCCCCATTTCTAAGTTGCATTAATCAAAAAATTACCGGCTACGATGCAACCGGTTAAATAGAAAAAAGCCAATAAACATAGCCCCGACAAACACATAACTACCTGCCAATCCAGATGTCAAACTGACAATTGCAGGGCCCGGACAAAAGCCGGCCAAGCCCCAGCCTATGCCGAATATTGCTGAACCGGTGATCAGTTTTGCATCAATCCTCGCTTTTGGACTTACACAAGCTTGCAGGTCTGTGTCCTGAATTTGCTCAGGGCGTTTGCGAATCAAATATTGCAAAATGCCTAAGGTCAACAAGGCGCCGACCATCACAAACGCTAGCGTAGGGTCCCAACTGCCTGCGACATCCAAAAAGGCCAGTACCTTGCCTGGGTTAGTCATTTGCGAAATCACCAGGCCCAGTCCGAAAATCAGACCGCTAGCAAAAGCTGAAAAGTTTAAATTCATTGATGACGCCTCAAAAGCCATGACGGACTAAAAATACCGTAATGCCGGCAGTGGTCATAAATATTAACGTTGCTACAATAGAGCGCATCGACAATCGCGCAATGCCGCAAATACCATGACCACTGGTGCAGCCTCCACCCAGGCGAGTACCGTAACCCACCAACAGTCCGGCGATGGCCAGCACGATTAACGGTGCATCAATCTGTAATATGCACGCTGCCGCCGAGCAACTTCCATAACGGCGCACTGAGGACAAGGCCAGCCAAAAACCATAAACGCCAGCCTGTATCTTGCTGCCAGGGCGGCAAAATGCCCGCAGCAATTCCGGAAATGCCGGCGGTACGGTTATTGAAAAACAGCAGCAATGCCGCGGCAAGGCCAATCAAGGCACCGCCGCCTAATGCTGATATTACGCTTAAGTAAGTCATCGGTATAATCTCTTATGAAATAACCGCCTACTGAATCAGAATCGCCGCGACCAGGCGAATTGCCCGGACACTTGATACATTTCCAGCTCAATAGTTTGCCCCGGACTCAAGGGATTTGGTCCAGTCACAGACTTGGGAGGCGAAAACATGAAAGCAAAGCTGAGATCATCCTGGTCGGTTAAAGCATAACTAAAACCGGTGGTTAAATGCCATTCCTGGACACCGGGAGCCAAGATATTAAATAACACCTGTGAGCTTTCAATAGGTTGTTCGCCATAACTCAAGCCGGCGCGCAGAGTCCATTTTTCGCTTTGTTGCCATTGCACGCCCAGTTTATAGATAGTCATATCCTTCCAACCGAATCCCGGACCATTATCAGCTCCTAAAGGAATTCCTTGCAAAAGCGGCTGAAGCGGATTGCCGACCGACTGGATTTCGCTGTAACGGATATGTTCGACATCAAAGGCGGTAGTTAACGATTGTTAATGGCCCAGGATAGCCCGATATTAAAGCTGTCAGGAATATCGAAGCCACCCTGCTCAGCAAATAGCCCGGCGTAACGATCGAATTTAGTCATGTAAATACGACTTTTATAAGCGGCTCCCAAGCGTAAGCCCGGTAATAACTCGGCCTGACCACCCACTCTGAAACCCACTCCATAAGACCAGTCGCGACCGGTATCTGACAGATGCTGGGGATCACTGGAAAAAGCGCCAAAGCTCGCAAGTCCATTGGCTTTAAAATACTGTATCGCAAATATTGGCGAGACTCCCAAGGAATAACGGCCATTTACAAATGAGTGCGCATAACTGGGGGCGATAAAGGCTTGAGCCATATTTATACCGGTTTGACCGGCACAGAAAGTCCCGGTCCTGCTGCTGCCCGGTGGACATAACGGATTGGTAAAGGCTTTATAGTCGGTATTCATACCGCCATTGCCATAAAGCGTAACACCAACGCTTTGCTGGTTATCGATTTGGTAACTCCAACCTAAAGTGGGTATAGCAAAAATATCACTTTCGCTGTTAACAGTCCCGGAATTGAGTGGAAAAACCGATGCCGGGGTCGGTCCACCTTCAACGGTATATTTGCGAAGGGGACTAAAAAACTCCAGCTCCACATCCACACTGGTTCCGACATAAACCAAGCCTGCCGGATTAAGCGCACCAGCCACTGCATCTTGAGAAAATGCCACACCGGTACCCGCCATTGCCTTGCTGCGTGCGCCGTAACCATGTGCAAAATAGCCATTAGTGGCATTGACAGTCAAACTGCATTAAACTCATTGTGCTGAATAAAACGCAAGGCAATAGATTTTTTTGTAGAGGATTCATAAGTGTTTTATTTAATTATTAAACTTACCTATATGCTACCAATCGCAAATTCACTATTAAAACGATAATATTCGATAGGTAAATCTAATAATTAAATAGGCAATGTTTTCAATCCTTAACATTACTTTAAAAAGATAAGAGTCCATATTAACTGGACATGAGGATGGCATTATTTCATGTGGGTGGGTTTTTTTAAAATATGCCGAGAGCCAAGATATGACAATGCCTTTAGATTATTTTGACCGGCGTGAGCTTCCACAACTCATTATTATATTCAGAGATCGTTCTATCAGTTGAAAACTTGCCACTGTTGGCACAATTTAAAATGCTCATTTTTGTCCAGCGCTCTTTATCCTGGTAAGCCGCTTCCACTCGAATTTGTGTATCAACAAAGCTACGGAAGTCAGCAACAGTCATCCAGGGATCGTGCGGGCTATTAATTGATGTCAAAATGTCATCAAAAATGCCTGGCTCAAACTGGCTAAAATGATCACATTCAATCAGATTTATGGCTCTTTGCAAATCATCATCCTGAGCAATCAGGGCCATAGATTATACTGATGCCTCGTTTTTTCAACCTGTTCTTCAGTCAAACCAAACAAAAAGAACTTGTCATCCCCAACTTCTTCGCGGATTTCGATATTAGCCCCATCCAGCGTTCCAATAGTCAACGCGCCATTCATCATGAACTTCATATTGCCAGTGCCTGACGCTTCTTTCCCTGCGGTGGATATTTGTTAGGAAAGATCCGCGGCAGGGCAAATTTTTCCCATTGCGGACACATTAAAATATGGACATGCGCGCCTGACGGGCTTTGTCACCGGGCCACCGAGCTGACACTTCGGCCAAAAAACGGGCATTAATCTCAAAAATGATTTCCATCAGTCTTGGCAACAGCTGTATCAACAGACTGACTGACCATCGTTCCAGAGCTTCGGGTAACAGTGTATGATTGGTATAGGCCATTGTGTTACGCGTAATAGTCCAGGCTTTATCCCAACCCAGGCCGTGAATATCCATTAACAGGCGCATGAGTTCTGGAACTGCAATACTGGGATGGGTATCGTTTAACTGAAAACAGTTTTTAGCCGCAAAATCTGAAAAATCACGGCCATGCCGGCCTATCCACATTGCAATAACATCCTGCAAACTGGCAGAAGCCAGTAAATATTGCTGGCGCAGCCGCAACTCCTTGCCGTTTTCATTGGCATCATTCGGATACAGCACCATGGTAATATTTTCAGCGGTATTTTTTGCAGCGACCGCTTCTATATAATCACCCTCATTAAACTCCTGTAAATCAAATACGTCGGTTGCTGTGGCTTTCCATAAGCGCAAGGTATTCACCGTACCATTTTGGTAACCGGGAATAGGAGTATCAAAAGGTACTGCGAATACATCGTGCGTATCTATCCAACAAACCCGTGTATGGCCGTTTTCATCAATGTGTCTCTGTGTGCGCCCGCCAAATTTAATGGCTCTGCTTATACTCAAGCCGCTCAATTTCCCAGATATTGCCATTACGTAACCAGTGATCGGGTTCTTCTACCTGCTCACCATTAACAATATTCTGGATAAACATGCCATATTCATAACGCAAACCATATCCTGTCACAGGCAATTGCAAGGTTGCACAACTATCAATTAAACAGACAGCCAAACGACCCAAGCCACCATTGCCAAGTCCAGCATCCGGTTCGGCATCAATCAACTCTTCAAGTTCCAGTCCAAGCTCATACATTGCACTTTCAACGGCATTATTAATACCCAGATTCAGCATGGCATTACTGAGTCTGCGGCCGATTAAAAATTCCATCGACAAATAGCAAGCTCTTTTACAATCCGTTTCTTTATAGGTGTTATAAGTTTTTTTCCAGCGTTCGATTAGCCGGTCGCTAACGGCCATCGATATGGCCTCATAGGCATAATGTAGCGAGCGGCAGTTTTCATCCCTGCCGAGTCTGTAATTGTAATAACGCTTGAAATCATATAACAAGTGTTGTTGGTCCATGCCCAGATCTGGGAGCTGCTAATTGAAGCCTTTGGTTGACTTCTTTTGAAACGTCTATGTGGCATAGCTATACCCTTGGATAGCTAATATTTTGTGACTAATCTAGAGAAAGGGGAATACAAACTCAACACTTTATTTCTTTGGCCGCTAATAGCAATTCATCAATAAAATGCTGGCTAAATAAAGGCAAATAATTATGTTTTAAGTAGGCTATTTTTGTATTTGATCTGGGAATGAGATGGGATAAATCCCGCGCTACCAAATCCTGATCCATCAGCGGGTCGTAGGCCATTCCAGCAATAAGACCAACCCCCATGCCCAGTCGAACGTAAGTTTTGATCACATCGGTATCGGCAGCTGCCAGAATAATATCCATTTCCAGACCTGTGTCTTTAAATGCACTCTCAATATTTGATCGCCCGGTATAACCAAAGCTATAGGTAAGAATGGGAAATTTGGCGAGCCGCTCCAGAGAAATTTCACCGGTACTGAGTGGATGGTTTTGCGGCACCACCAGCGCGTGATGCCATTCATAGCAATTTTCGATGACAAGATCAGCTACCTGATCAACTCTTTCGGTACAAATGGCAATATCGGCTTTACCCGTGTGTAACTGATCGATCAGTTGTTCCGGCGATGCTTGCACCATGTAGATGCTGACTCCGGGATATTTTTCCCTGAACCGGCAAATAGGTGTGGGTAAAAAATATTTGGCCTGGGTATGGGTGGTGGCAATGTGCAGAATACCCTGGTTACTGTCAAGATAGTCAGCGGCTATGTGTTGAATATTGGTCTTGGCTCTATTGATGATTGCAACCTCTTCCATGATACGCTTCCCAACGCCGTCATGCCGATCAGTTTTTTACCCTGTCTTTCAAATAAGGGCGAGCCCAATTCAGCCTCAAAAAGTTGCAATTGCCGGCTCACCGCCGATTGCACGATGTGCATTTTTTCTGCTGCTTTTGAAAGATTTAGATTTGTTTCCTGAAGTACACTAAGTAATTCAATTTGGCTCAAATTCATGCTAATGAAACCAGTGCGCCTGCCGTATCTTGAGGTCGACTTTATCGCCTCTGTCCAACTTCAATTCCTTGAACTGGTCATTGGGCATTTCGGCAAAAACCGGTGCAGCTGAACCATTGGAGCCGTTTTTGACCAGTTCGAGACGAATCAGGCCCCCAGATGTTGCCAGTCCTTTACAGTTGCAGGCGCGGCATTATCGGTTTTTGATTTTTCAATGATAATATCATGAGGGCGTCGGCGTGAGCGATCCGGTCGCGTGACCACGTACGCGCGCCCGTCGCGCTGGACCAGTGGCGATGACGCGATGGCTGAACAGGTACTTCGCAGTTCCGACACACGACGACGTCGCCGGGGAAGACGTCGGCGGCGGTGCATGAGCGAATACGCAACACATCACCAGGGCGGATGGTCGGGTACATGCACGTACCCTGAGAGCGAAAGGTCACGCCGTCGCGATCGGCCAGCACACGCCCGATATCGAGCGCGGCAACCACGAAGCTGGACGGCTCGGAGAGACGGCGGATCAGGTCATCGACCCCTCAGCCCTTGGCGCGAGGATCCCCGTCGCACCATCTCGGCGGCAAAGCCCAGCACATCGGCCTCCAGCTCCGACTGGGGGGCGTCGAACTCCGCCCTCAGGGCCGCCGACACCTCGCCTAGCGTCCGCTGCCCGTCCAGCTTCCGCCAGATGGCCCGGCCGGTCTCGTTCAGCGTGTAGAGCTCGTCATCCGCGTCGCCGATGCCACCCACCAGCGGGACGATGATGAGCTCCCCCTCGATCTCGCGCGCCACGACGTCCTCTGACGGCGCGCAGATCGTGCCCAGTATGACGTCTGGTTCCATCATAACAGATCTCCTATCGATCCGACTGCGGCTGCAGAGGAGGAGCGGCAAGGTGGCCCCAGACATGACGTGACATCGCAACGAAGGCGGGCGGGAGTGCAAGCGGGACACCCGGCGAAGCCCCGGTGCAGCCCTGCGGCACATCTCAATCAGACGGTTCCAGCCGCTACTGCAGCAGCCGCCTGGCGTCGCAGGGAACCTGGGTCTGGTGCGCTCCGAGCGCAGGCCAGGACCGCGACAGCGGTTTGTTGGCGAGTGCCGACTGCACGCAGTATTCTGTTGTTGTTGCCCGTGAACTCGTGCCGCTCTTGCAGCCCGTCAGCACCGCCTCCTCCGGCCGGCTGCGCACCAGGACGGTCAGCTCCGGCCTCTGCCACTGCCTTCTGTCGACTGTCATAGCTCACCACCTTTCCCTCTGGGGTGCCCTGTCTGGTCGGCCACGCCGCCGTCCGGCCGCCGGCCGACTGCAGATCTGTCCTAGACCACCCTCTCCCGCCACTTTACAGCTTCCCACCCATTCTCGCCATCTTCCAGCCAGCCCAGGCACCGCGCCTGCGCGTGGGCGACCTCGCAGAGGTACTCCACCGGCGTGTCGAGCGTGCCGTGCTCCGCCCACGACTTGGCCGGGCACTGCTCGCACAGCCCTTGCAGGAAGCAGACGCGCGCAGCGGCGCAGGTACTCGGGGTTCGTGGCGCGCAGCTCGCCGAGGTGAGGCGAAGCGCTCGAGGGCGTCGCGCGAGGGACGAGGCCGAGCACGTCGACCGTGAGCTCGGGCGCACGCACCCCCATGCACGGCTGCGCGCGGCCGTAGGCGTCGATGCGAGATGCCGTGGCCGGCGCCGCAGCGGAACAGCTCGGTCGCCGGGCGGCCCCATGAACCGGGCGCCGAACTCGGCCATCTCGGCGCGGTACTTCGCCGCGTCGCGGGTCAGCACCGCCAGGCCCTCCTCCGGCGAGACGCGCAGCGACTCGATCAGCCGGTTCTTGGCGGGGTCGTCGCGGCGGTTGCGCAGGTCGAAGAACATCGCGTAGCCGGGCGGCTCGGTCATCCAGGGGATGGTCGCCGCCCAGGCCTCGAACTCGTCGATCTCGGCGCGGTTGGGCGGCAGCAGCGCACCCTTGACCACGAACGGGATCTGGCGCTCCAGCAGCAGGTCCACCCCGCGCCGGAACTGGGCGAACGAGCCGGGCACGCGCGACACGGCCTCGTAGGACTCGCGGCGCATGCCGTAGACCGTGACCTCCATGAGCTCGCGCGGCGGGACGCGCGCCAGCAGGTCGGCCAGATCGGGCGTGATACGCCGCGCGTTGGTGAAGATCAGCACCGCGAGGCCCAGGCGGCGGGCGCACAGGTAGAGCTCCTCGAAGTCCGGGCGCAGCAGCGGCTCGCCGCCGGTGAAGCGCACCGAGAGGCAGCCCAGGTCGGCGGCCTGCCGCAGGACGTCCATCACCTGACCGGTGGTCATCTCGCGGGCGCGCGCCGCGGCGTCGCCGGCCGGCAGGTTGATGCAGCAGTGGATGCAGTCGTTGTCGCAGCGCTCGGTGAGCTCGATGTCGAGCTGGCCGAGGCGCGAGGCGATGGGCCGCTCCGCGGTGGGGACGCGGCGGACGTAGTCGCTCACCGCGTCGACCCCTCCGCGGCCAGCTTCTCCAGCTCGGGCACGATGGCGCCGCTCCTGTCGAAGCGCATCGTGAAGCAGGGCACCTCGTCCACGATCTGCTCGAGCACGTCCATCTCCTTGTGCCACCAGTCGGCGGTGACCAGCGGCCTGATCAGCGTGGCCAGCAGGCGCTGCCAGATCAGCTTGCGGTCGGCGAGCGGCACGATCTCGTTGTCCGCCGACTGCTCCAGGAACAGGATGGCGCGCAGCGGCGCCGAGGCCGACGACACGTCGGGCACGTCGCCGTGGCTCCAGGTGCCGTGGACGCGAAAGCCCTCGGGCCAGCGGCGCACGATGTTGCGGTCGTCGCAGAGGATCTCGGCGCGCTCGCCGAGCGCGCCGCGCACCAGCTCCATGGTGGTCGACTTGCCGGCGTCGGAGTGGCCCACGAACAGAAAGCCCTGGCCGTCGATGAGCAGGCCGCCGGAGTGCAGGAAGCAGCCGTTGCGATCGGCCAGCAGGCGGGCGAGCAGGATCTGGTCGCTGGGGAACATGGTCAGCGAGCCGAGGCCGCCGTCGCGCCAGATGCGCTCGCTGTCCTCGACGTTGTAGAGCTCGCCGCGCGTGTGGTCGGCGTTGAACACGGCCACGCGGTGCAGCGTGGGGTCGTCGGCGTCGGGCGAGATGCCCTCGTAGATCCACGAGCCCCCGCGGCGCGAGATCGCCCAGGGCGGATGCCGGTAGACCTCTTCCCCGCGCTCGGCGCCGTCCATGTCGGGCAGGCCGAAGTGGTGGCGGATCGACGACCGTGTCGGCGCCGGGTCCGTCCACGGCGAAGCTCGCGAACTTCACGTCGAAGGTCGTGTCGGTGATGGGCAGGTCGCTCTCCACCTGCACGGTCACGCCGGCGATCTCGTAGAAGCGGCGGTGATCGCGCACCCAGCGCTGCTTGAACGCGCGGTTCTCGCGCGCCACGGCGCACAGATGCTCCACCCTGGCGCCGTGGCGCCCGTGCTCCAGGTAGCCGTACACGTCGCACCATTTGCAGTCGTCGCGCAGCTCGCAGGCGGCGCAGCCCTCGAGGTACTCGCGGCCGCCGCGCACGGTGTCGGCGAGCGACGGGATGAACTCGTCCCAGGCGGTCTGCACGGCGCCGGCGGGGATGCCGGGGGCCACGCCGCCGGCCGCGCCCTGGCGCAGGTCGTAGCGCAGCGCCGGGTCCTTGACGAAGCCGCAGAAGCTCATGCCGCCGTAGGGGTCCACGTGGAAGTCGCGGCGGACCTCGATGCAGGCGGCGTAGAGGCGGTCGTCGCCGGGCGCGGCCGACGCTGCGTCGCCGTGCCCGGCTTCAGCCGGCTTGCCCGCCGCCTCGGCCGCGTCGCGCTCCTCGGAGGCCACATTGGGCTGGTCGAGCTCGACGACGTCGGTCGGATCGAGCCGCTGACGCTCGATCTCGGCGTTGCGCCGCGGGTCGCCGCAGGCGCGTCTTGAAGAGCCACGGCGCGCCGACCCGGTAGCTGCTTGCTCCACGACTTCGCGAACGCCACCATCTCGTCCCACTGGTGCCAGTTGTCGCGCATGGGGATGAGCTGCACGGTGAAGCCGGCGCCGGCCTCCTTGAGGTAGGCCAGGCCCTGCAGCAGCGCCTCGAAGCCGCCGGGGTTGCGGGTCACGTGGTCGTAGACCTCGGCCGTGGCCCCGTACACGGCGACCATCTTGCTGCCCTTGCGCCGCAGCAGCTGCGCGATCTCGGGCGTGATGAGCGTGCCGTTGGTGTTCAGCGAGTAGGTGGACGACTTCGCCGTCACGTAGTCGAAGATCTCGGCGAAGTCGTCGCGCAGCATGGGCTCGCCGCCCGAGATCGCCCACTCGCGGGTGCCGAGCGCGCGCGCCTGGTCGACCACCTCGATCCACTCGGCGGTCGACAGCTCGCGCGCGCGCTCCTCGTCTGTGTCGGCCGTCCACAACCAGCAGTGCCGGCAGACGTTGTTGCAGCGATACGTGAGGTCGATCGACGCCTTCAGCGGCAGCCGTGGCAGCTCCGCGTCGCGGGCGTAAGTGACGAACTCCGTGGGCTCTGTGGGCAGTCCGGGGTCCTTCCTGAAGACGCGCGCCGCGAACCGGGCGTCACGAGGTGACCGCCACGCGCGACGAATCCGCCTCGGATTGTCCGCTTACACTGCGGGCGGGGTCAAGCCGAGGAGGGCGACCAGCTCCGCCGACGTCAGTACTTCGCGCCAGCCGCGCACTGCGTCGAGCAGGACCTGGTCGCCGCTCACGAGCGCCGCGCGGGGTTCGTGGGCGAGCAGGCGGATGATGTGCTCGTCTCCCGGCGGGCTGTCCGGAGGCGGGTCGTCCGCGTTCGGGGCATCATCATCCGGCGGCTGCCGCAGGTACGCCGTCATCGTCAGTTCCGCCAGAAGAGCGTCAATGTCGGCGGACGCCCAGACGTGTCGTTCCGCGACGATCGGGCGCAGCAGAACGCGGCGGTACTCGGCGAGCAGGTCCGCAGAGATGGCGAAGGGGACGCGGCCATCAAGCATCGCCGCAAGGACGAGCGATGTGGTGCTCGGACGTCCGAAGCTGAGCACCCCGCTGACGATGACGTTGGTGTCGACGACGAACAGCCGCGGCATGCCGTCACGCCCGCCGCTCGGCGGCACGCTCAGCGCGCACGGCGCGTGTCTCCTCGACGGCCAGTCGCGTGGCCTGCTCTTCACTGAGCCCGGAGCGCCTGCCCGCCTCGGCGAGCATCTGCAGGACCGACTCACGCGTGTTGACGCCGGCGAGTTCGAGCGCCTGGTCGACGATCTCGGTGATCGTCAGGCCGCGCCGGGCGGCGGTCTCTTTGAGTGCGCGGTAGCGCCCCTCGCTCAGGCTGATGGTGGTGCGCGGCACGGCGGCCTCCTCAGGTGGACGCAGCGGCACGCAGTGCCCGCCGCTGTGGTGGCGTGATGTCGGTGCATCATAGCATCTTCGCATCATTGTGCCAAGGTGCAGCTGGGCACCCGTACGCCCGAATCCGGCGGTCGCCGGTCGAACGCCAGAGCCCCGCGGTCGGCGCCCGGGTCGTCAGGCGGGGGCGGTTTTCGACGTGTGCAACTTGCAGCTGTCGACGACGCTGACGATGGCTGTGCCGAGGCTCGTCCAGGAGCCACCGTCACCCCCGTCCACGACTGCAAGATACACGCGTTGAGATCACTCTCTCACCCCATAGGGCCTTCCCTGCTTCCGGCCAGAGACCCCCTCCGGTCCATCCGGGAGAAGCGCTGCTCGAGGAGCCGAGCCCCTCAAGCGCCTGGCCCGGCAACGTCACCCCGTCGGAGCAGTGAACGTCATCCCGCGAGGCCCTTCCCCGGCTTCCGCTCCGTCTCCTTGGTCACTATCCCTTGAGTACCATGGCTTCTCGCGCCTCCAGGGATTGCGCTCTCCTCCTCGAGTGGGCACTCGTGTGACACGGAATCCGTGCTACACTGGTTGGACCATGGCCAACCTCACGATCACGATCGACGACGGCCTCCTCAAGCGCGCTCGCATGCGCGCCCTCGAGCAGGGCACGTCCGTCAACGCCCTGCTCCGCGACTACCTGGTGTCGTTCGCAGGCGCCGACGACGCGCAGGAGCGGGCGTTGTCCGACCTCATGGAACTGTCCGCCGGCGCCACATCGCGACGCGGCACGGCAACCTGGACGCGGGATGACCTCCACGCTCGGCGAGACCTGGGTCGAGCATCGTACGGCTCCGTGAGAGTCTTCGTCGACACCAACATCCTGGTCTACCTGTTCGACGCCGATGACCCCGTCAAGCAGACGCGCGCCCGCGAGGTCGTGGGTGAGCTCGCGCGCGGCAAGGCCCTCGTCCTTAGCTCTCAAGTGCTTGGCGAGCTCTACGTGACTGTCACGCGCAAGCTCGCTGAGCCGCTGCCGCCGGCGCAGGCATTGCGCGCGCTCGCCGACCTCGCCGCGTACCCAGTTGTCTCCATTGGTGCAACGCTGGTGCAGCAGGCCGCGGAACTGTCGGCGACCGGGCAGCTCGCCTACTGGGACGCCCTCATTCTCGCCAGTGCGGCCGAGGCTGGCGCCGGCACGGTGTACTCGGAAGATCTGCAGTCGGGTCGCAGCTATCGAGACGTGACTGTGGTGGATCCGCTCTCGGCCTGAACGAAGCCGCGCGCAGCTGCCGCTCGAGATGCCGCCGCGGCAGCTTGTCCTCAGCCGAAGATGCGCCGGATGTCGTTGAAGGTCAGAAGGACGAAGAGCAGGATGAGGAGCGTGACGCCGAAGGCGACCACACGCTCCAGCACCTTGGGGCTCATGCGCCGGCCGCGGATCTTCTCGACGGTGTTGAAGAAGATGTGCCCGCCGTCGAACGGCAGGATCGGCAGCAGGTTGATGATCGCCAGGTTGGCGCTGAGGAAGGCGAGCAGGATCGGGTACCAGCCCTGGCGCACCGCGTCGCCGCTCACGTCGATGATGCCGACCGGGCCCACGGCGCCCTCGGGACCCGTCGCGTCGATCGCCCCGCTCGCCAGCAGGTACATGCCGTAGAACACGCCCCAGGTGACGTCCTTGAGGCCGACGAGACCGAGCCAGAAGGCGCGCGCCACGCCGGGTCGCTCGGTCACCGTGCCCGCCCGCACGCCGAGGTAGCCCTGGCCGGGCGCGTCGGGGTGCTCTTCGAGCGTCACGGAGACGGTCTTCTCGGCCTCTCCGCCCGCCGGCACGTACGTCAGCTCGATCGTCTCGCCGGGGTTGGCGCGGAAGTACTCGCTCGCCTCGCTGCCAATCCGCGAACGTCTTGCCGTCGGCGCCGACCACCGTGTCGCCCGGCTTCAGGCCGACCGCGGCGGCCGGCGTGTCGGCGACGACCTCGTCCAGGGTGAGCGTCGCCGTCGTCGTCCCCTGCACGAGCAGGAAGACGAACAGGATCACCACCGCGGCGACGAGGTTCATGAAGGGCCCGGCGAAGATCGTCAGGTTGCGCTTCCAGATCGGCGCCTTGTAGTAGACGCGGTCGCCGGTGTCGTCCGGGACCTCTTCCTCCGGCGTCATGCCGCTGATCTTGCAGAAGCCGCCCAGAGGGATGATGCCGACGCCGTACTCGGTCTCGCCGCGGGTCTTCTTCCAGGCCGCCGGCGGGAAGCCGACGTAGAACTTCTCGACCCGCATGCCGAAGGCCTTGGCGGCGATGAAGTGACCGAACTCGTGGATGGTGATGAGGAAGGCGAGGCCGAGGATGGCGACGAGCAGGGTCCACTGCCCCATCACGAGGGCGAAGGCGATGCCGGCGACGAAGACGATCGACCACGTGTTGAGGCTGCGGCGGTCGTCGGGCGGCGCGATCTGTTTGAACTTCGTCGGCATGAGGGTCTCTGGCCCCTACTTTCTCACGAGAACCTGTGGATCC
The DNA here is from genome assembly GCA_963707855.1 of uncultured Thermoleophilia bacterium. Classification (GTDB taxonomy): domain Bacteria; phylum Actinomycetota; class Thermoleophilia; order UBA2241; family UBA2241; genus UBA2241. Next base: position 59,434 of record CAVPRQ010000012.1, on the reverse strand, counting down.
GCTGTGAGTGCCGGCTGCGGGTGCGGGGACACGTCAAGAGGGTTGCCCGGCCGCCTCGCGGACAAACCCGCGCACGCTCACGCGGGCCCTCCCGCCGCCTCGCGGGCGAACCGGCGCGCCTCGGCGTCGCAGGCGAACACGTCGTCGAGGCTCTCGACCGGCTCGTCGCCGAGCCACGTGAGGCACTTCTCGACGACGTCGGCGATACCCGGAAAGGCGAGGCGCCCGCCGAGGAAGGCGTGCACGGCGACCTCGTTGGCGGCGTTGAGGACGATGGGCGCGGCGACGGTGCGGGGCGACGAGGGGGCGGCGGGCGGGCGCGGCGACGCCGCGGACCCCGCCGCCTCGACGCAGACCCCGCTCGCGCAGCCCGCCTGCGTCTCGACGATCGCCGCCTTCTTCCCCGCCTCGATCGCCAGCGCCAGGCAGCGGAAGCGCTCGAGGTCGGGCTTGGCGAAGCTCAGGTCGCCGGCGAGAAAGTCGAGACGGCGCACCATGGGCAGCTTGGGACGCGCCTCCGGGTAGCCGAGCGCGAAGGCGATCGGCACGCGCATGTCGGGCACGCCGAGGTGGGCGAGGATCGCCCCGTCGCCGAAGCGCACCATGCTGTGGACGACGCTCTGCGGGTTGAGCAGCACGCTGACACGCTCGTAGGGCACGCCGAAGAGGTAGTGCGCCTCGATCACCTCGAGGCCCTTGTTCATGAGCGTGGCCGAGTCGATGGTGATCTTCGGCCCCATGTTCCAGGTCGGGTGCGCGAGCGCCTGCTCGGGCGTCGCCCGCGCGAGCTCGTCGTCCGAGGCCGTGCGGAACGGTCCGCCCGAACCCGTGAGGAGGAGCTCCTCGACGTCGGCGTCCCCTGCCTCGAGGCACTGGAACAGCGCGCTGTGCTCGCTGTCGACCGGGATCACGCGCGCGCCCGAGGCGCGCGCCGCGGCGACGACGAAGGGGCCGCCCGCGACCATGCTCTCCTTGTTGGCCAGGGCGAGCGTGGCGCCGCACTCGAGCGCGACGAGCGTCGCGCGCAGACCGGCGGCGCCGACGATGCCGTTCAGCACGGTCAGCGAAGCGCCTTCGGCGCGGGCGCCTTCTGCGGCGTCGTGGACGAGCTCGGCGACGCCGGCGTCGCCGGCGAACACGCGCAGCGCGTCGCCGGCCGCTCCGGCGAGCCCGACGTCGGCGCGCGCGGCGGCTTCGTCCGCCGCGCCGGGCTCGTGCAGCGCCACGAGCCGCGCTCCGGCGGCCGCCGCCTGCTCGAGCACGAGCGCCGCGTTCGAACGGGCCGCCAGGCCCACGAGGCGCACGTCCGGCACGCACGGCAGCACCTCGATCGCCTGGCGGCCGATCGAGCCCGTCGCGCCGAGAATGACCAGATGCTTCATGACGCAAAGCCTAGCATCATGCGCAGGGCTGCTCCCGCCGGCAGCGAAACTCAGAGGCAGCGTGCAACGCCGTGAGACCACACGGAGACCGACACGCGCATGATGCCGACCGTCCACACAGCCCCATCGCGTCCCGCCCTCGCTCCGACGGCCGTCGTGAGCATCGTCGCCCTGCTCCTGCTCCTCGGCCTCATCTGGCCGCCGAGTCCGGCGCAGGGCGCCGTGGGTCGCGGCCTCTGCGTCGTCGAGCTCACCGGCGCCGTCCCAGACAAGACCGCTCAACGCACCTCTCATCGCCGACATCGCCGACCATCTGAACGCCGGGTGGGTACGGCTCACCGTCTCGTGGGCCACTCTCGAGCCGACCCGCGGCAGCCTACAGTGCGGCCTACCTCAGCGACCTCGACTATCGCGTCAACGCACTGCACGCCAAGGGCATCAAGCTTGTCCTCACCTTCCTCTACACCCCGCGCTGGGCCTCGGACCCGTCGTTCTGGGACGCCCCACCGACCGGCTTCCCCTCAGGCTACGACCCGCGGTATCCCGTGCGCGACAGCGCGCTGGGCGATCTGGACGCGACGGCCGAGTTCCTCGCCAGGCGCTACGCGGGGCTCGTCCAAGCCTATGAATGCTGGAACGAGCCCAACCTCTGGGGCTACATCTACCCCCAGCGCACGGCGGCCGACGCGTACTTCGGCGCGCGCACGTACCTCAAGTACCTCAGGCGTTCTCGGCCGGCGTGAAGCGCGGCGACCGTGCCGCGCTCGTCGTCGCCGGCTCGACCGCCCCCATCGGCTACGACGACCGGTACCGCACGAGCCCGCAGCGCTTCGCCCGCTTCCTCAAGGACGCCGGCGCCGCGGCGTACTTCGACGTCTACTCGCACCACCCGTACACGCCCGGGGGCAGCGTCAACAGGGCCCCCGACCGGCCCCCGAACGACCCGACCTCGACCGTGACCCTCTACAACCTGAAGACGCTGCTGCGCCTCTTCCCCGGCAAGCCCTTCTACCTGACCGAGTACGGCTACAACACGAGCCCCTCGTTCGCCTTCGGCGGCATGACGGTGACCAGGGTCGAGCAGGCGACCTACCTGCGCAAGGCCTACGCCTACGCCGCCCGCTACCCCCAGGTGAAGAGCCTCTTCTGGTATCTCGTCAAGGACGCTCGCGCCGGCTCCCTGCCACCGACGGCGTCTACACCGGCCTGCGCGAGACCGACGGCAAGCGCAAGCTCAGCTGGTTCGCGTTCGCGGGGGGGAACCGCTTGACGATCGCCGCGCCGGCGTACGCGCGCCGTTACTCGCCGGTGCGCGTGAGCGGCACGCTCTCGAGCGCCGCCCTGGGCGGCCTGCCCGGCAAGACCCTGGTGCTGCAGGCCCGCAAAGCGGGCACCAGGGCGTGGCGCAGCCTCGAGCACCACGCGCACGGGCGCCCGCGGCGCCTATCGCTTCTGGGTGAGCGCCGGTTCGACCCGCACCTACCGCGTCGTGTGGCGCGGCGTCACGACCAGCGCGCGGCGCCTCGTCAGGGCGTACTGAGCCTCAGTCGTCGAGCGGGTGCCGCCAGCGGAGCCCCGGGTAGCGCGCGAACCCTCGGTCGGCGGTGAACAGCACGCATCCACTGTCGATCGCGACGGCCGCGAGGTACGCGTCGCTCACGTCGGCGCCGCGCACGCCGCCGTCGCGGCAGAGGCGCTCGAAGACCCCGAGCACTCCCGCGCCGGGTCGCAACCACACGGCTCTGGGGTTCGACAGGATGTCATCCACAAACGCAAACGCCTCGTCCGGCGTGCTCGGGGGCAGGAAGACCCGTCGATCGGTGACGACCCGGACCACTCCGCTGGCAACGACGTCGGGGATCGCCAGGGGCTCGTCGCCCTTCAGCGTTGCGCGCAACCAGTCGCGATACCGCTCGTGCCCCGGTGCGTCAGCCCGGTGGGCGTAGAGCAGCACGTTCACGTCGGGCAGGATCATCGACGCTTCTCGAGCGGCAGACCCTCGTCCAGGATCTCGCGAAGGCCGGCATCGTCGTCCAGCGTGATGCCCGGCCGCAGTCCCTCGCCGCCGACGATGGTGAAGTGCCCAGACACCTTCGCGTCGGCCGCTTCGCGCCGCGCGGCAAGCTCGCGGAGTCCCTCTTCGATGACGGCGCTCAGCGTGCGGTGAGACTCAGCCGCCAGGCGGCGATACGTCGCCAGCACGTCGTCGGCGATACTCAATGTCGTGCGCACGTCGACCTCCATGCATCAAAGCATCAGCAGACTGCATCGTGATGTCACGAGAGTGGCAGGGTGACGTTGAGCCGTCAAGTGGTGGACGTCTCGGAGGATCTGGACGGGGTCAGGCGAGGGCCTGGTCGATGCGCTCGAAGAGCGCCTCCACCAGGCCCGATTCGGGCACCGTCGCCACGCGCTCGCCGTGCACGAAGATGTAGCCTTCTCCGGCCCCGGCCGCGATGCCGAAATCGGCGTGCTTCGCCTCTTCGGGGCCGTTCACGCGGCAGCCCATGACGGCGACGGTGAGCGGGCGCTCGGCCAGGCGAGGGTCGGCGGCGAGCCGCCGCTCGACCTCGTTCGCGAGCGCGACGATGTCGACCTCGGTGCGGCCGCAGGTCGGGCACGAGATCACGTCGGGGCCGCGCGAGCGCAAGCCGAGCGCGGCGAGGATCTTCCAGGCGACCCGTACCTCTTCGACCGGGTCGCCGGTGAGCGACACGCGCAGCGTGTCGCCGATGCCCTCCGCGAGCAGCGTCCCGATGCCCACGGCGCTCTTGATCGTCCCGCTCCACAGCGTGCCGGCCTCGGTGACCCCGACGTGCAGGGGAGCGGCAGTGAGCGGCGCAAGCAGCCCGATACGCGGCGATCGTGTCGGCGACACTCGAGCTCTTCACGCTGAGCTTGAAGTCGACGTAGCCCCAGTCCTCGAGCTTGCCCGCCCACGCGAGGGCGGCCTCGACCAGGGCGGCGACGGCGGAGCCGCTCGCGCCGCCCTTCGAGCGGGATGCGCCGGCGGAGCCGGCGGCGGCCGCGCGCCGCAGGCGCCGCGGCAGCGACCCGGCGTTCACGCCGATCCGCATCGTCACGGGTCCCTCGGTCTCTTCTCCGCCGCCGGCGAACACCCGGTCCCGCTCGGCCGCCGCGCGCACCACCTCGCGCAGGTGCTTCTCGCCCAGCGTCCCCGGGTTCACGCGCACGCCGGCGGCGCCGCACCCGATCGCCGCCAGGGCGAGGCGCCACTCGTAGTGGATGTCGGCGATGACCGGCACCGGCGCCTCGCGCACGACGCGCGCGAACGCCTCGACCTCTTCGGTCGTCGGCAGACTCACGCGCACGAGCTCGCAGCCCGCCTCGGCGAGCCTGCGCACCTGCGCGAGCGTCGCCTCGGCGTCGCCGGTCCGGGTGCAGGTCATGGACTGCACCACGACCGGCGCCCCGCCCCCCACCCTGACGCCGCCGACGCTGATCTGTCGCGCGCTGCTCACGGTCTCAGGATACGCCCTGGGCGACGTACCACGCGTAGGTCTCGGCGAGCCCGTCGGCGAAGCTGACCGCGGGCTCGTACCCGAGCAGGCGCCGCGCCCGGGCGATGTCGGCCTGCGAGGCCGTGATGTCGCCCTCGCGCGGCGCCCGGAAGTCGATCGCCGCCTCGAGCCCCCCGCCCCCTGCCTGGCCGCCGACGCTCAGGCCCTCCGCCAGGCGGACGATCTCGAGCAGGTCGACGCGCACTCCCGTCCCGACGTTGACGACGGCGCCGTCGACCGCCGCCGGACTCGCCGGGCCCGCAGCCAGGCAGGCGTCCAGGGCAAGCAGGTTCGCCGCCACCACGTCGGTCACGAAGACGAAGTCGCGCGACTGCCGGCCGTCGCCGTACACCACGTACGGCGGCCCGGCCGGCCCCGCCGTCTGCTCGCCGCCGCCTCCCGCAGACCGGGCGGAGGCCCGTGCCGCCGCCACGTCCATGAACCGGGCGATCACCCCCGAGTACTCCGACGAGGGGTCCTGCCGCGGCCCGTAGACGTTGAAGTAGCGCAGCGAGACGGCGCGCATCTCGCGAGATCCTTCGTCTGCGGCGGCGTGCCGGCCACCGTCCACCTCGCGAGGCGCGCTGAGACGCTCTGCGAGCCCTTCTGCGGGCCGTAGCGGCCTGCGGACCACACACACCCTCCGCAAGCAGCTTCGCGAGCGCATACGGCGAAAGCGGGCGAGGCGGCGAATCCTCGCCGATCGGCAGGGCGGTCGTATCTCCGTAGACGGCGCAGGACGAGGCGAGGACGAACCCGCCCGCTCCGGCGCGACGTGCGCGGTCGGCCACGTTGACGGTGCCGCCGTGCGTGACGCTGCGGTGCCCTCCGGGTCCTCGAGCGAGCGGGTCACCGACGCGACCGCGGCCTCGTGCAGCACGCCGTCGCATCCTGCGACGGCGCGGCCCACGAGGCCCGGGTCGCGCACGTCCCCTTCGAGCAGGTCGATGTCGGCGAGGCAGTGGGCGAGGTTCTCGCGGCGGCCGGTCGAGAAGTCGTCGAGCACGCGCACGCGGTCGCCACGCGCGAGCAGCGCGTCGACGAGATGCGAACCGATGAACCCGCGCCACCGGTGACCAGGACGAGCCTCGACATGAGGCCCTCAGGATATCAAGCCGCGCGCGCCGCTGCCGGCGGCGAGGAGAGATGCGGTGCGACGACGCCACGGGAAGCGGCGCGACGCGCGGGTTCAGAACCCGAAACCCGCCGTAGGACGAAGTAGCTCGCGACCGAGGTCCAGAGCAGCGCGTCGAAGCGGTCGAGCACGCCGCCGTGGCCCGGGATGCCGCGTCCCGAGTCCTTGATCTGGACGTCGCGCTTCACCAGGCTCTCGAAGAGGTCCCCGATCGGCCCGACGATGCCGATGGTCGCACCCAGGATCACCGACTGCGTGGGCCCGAGCTCGGTGTAGAGCCCGATGAGCACGACCAGAAGCACGGTCCCGATGAGCCCGCCGAGAAACCCCTCCCACGTCTTCTTCGGCGAGAGCGTCGGCACCATCGGCGTGGAGCCGAAGTACTTGCCGGTGAAGTAGGCCATGGTGTCGCCCGCCCACGTGCCGAACACGACCGTCAGGACCATGTCGCGGCCGAACGCGGGCACATCCGGCAGGGTGAGCTTGCGCATGAGGAGGAGGAAGGCGAAGCCGAGCCCCACGTAGAGCGCGCCCAGCGCGGTGACGCCGACGCGCGCCGTGACGCCCGGCTTGGGCCCGGCGATCATGCCGACGACGGCGCTCAGGCCGACGCTCGCCGCCGCGGCGCCGAGCACGGCGAGCGGCGACCCCCACCACGCGAGCGCGAGCAGCAGACCGAGCGAGACGAACCCGGCGAGCGCGAGGGGCCTGTAGCGCCGCGTGAGGCGGTAGAACTCGACGAGGCCGAGGCCCGCGAGGAGTGCGATGAGGCCGAAGAACAGCGGGCCGCCGCTGGTGATGATGACGACCGCGACCACGGCGAGCACGGCGCCGCTGATGATGCGGATCATCATGCGCGACCCCCGAAACGGCGCTGGCGGCGGGCGTATTCGGCCAGCGCCGCGTCGAGGTCCTCTTCGGCGAAGTCAGGCCACAGCTTGTCGCTGAAGTAGAGCTCGCTGTAGGCGAGCTGCCAGAGGAGGTAGTTGGAGATGCGCTGCTCGCCCGAGGTGCGGATGAGCAGCTCGGGGTCGTGCATCGCCGGCGCGTAGAGGTGGCGGCGAAGGTCGTCGTCGGTGAAGGTCGGGGCGGCGGGAGGCGCGGCGGGCGGCGTCGCGCCGTCGCCAGGCTTCGCCGCGGCGCCCTGCGCCGCCGCCCACTCGGCGGCGAGCCCCGCCGCCGCGTCGAGCAGCTCGCGACGGGCGCCGTAGTTGAAGGCGATGAAGAGCGTCATGCGTTCGTTGGCGGCGGTGAGCGCCTCGGCCTCCTCGATGCGGCGCACGAGCTCCGGCGGGACGCCGTCCCGGCGCCCGACGAAGAGCACGCGGGCGCCGCGCTCGTGCAGGTCGGGGACCTGGCTGTCGATCATCTCGATGAACAGGTCCATGAGCGCCGCGACCTCGTCGGCGGGGCGGCTCCAGTTCTCGGTGCTGAACGAGTAGACCGTGACCTCCTCGATGCCGAGATCGAGGGCGTGCTCGAGGATGCGGCGCAGCGACTTGGCGCCCGCCCGGTGGCCGGCGGCCACGGGCAGGCGCTTGCGCCGCGCCCAGCGCCCGTTGCCGTCCATGATGATGGCCAGGTACTTGCACTGGGCGCCGCCGGGCGCAGGCTCGGCGGCGCCCTTCATGCGCGCGAGCTTGAGGTTGCGGCGCACGCGCTGGGCGCCGCTCTTCTTGGGGCTCTCGGCCACGATGCTCCCGGTGGCTGGATGAACGCGGAGGCAGGGCGCGGAGGCGGCGCGCTTCGCGCGCCCGCTCCGCGCCTCAGACCTCGAGGATCTCGGCTTCCTTGTTCTTGACGAGCTCGTCGACCCGGTGCGTGTGCTCGTCGGTGAGCTTCTGCAGGTGCTCCTCGGCGCGCTTCTCGGCGTCTTCGCCGACCTCCCCGTCGTGGACGAGCTCCTTGAGGTCCTTCATGCAGTCGCGGCGCACGTTGCGGACCGCCACCTTGCCGTCCTCGCCCAGCCTGTGGATGAGCTTCACGAGCTCCCGCCGGCGCTCCTCGGTGAGGGCGGGCACGGGAAGCCGGATGATCGTCCCGTCGTTCCCGGGGTTGACGCCGAGGTCGGACTCGCGGATCGCCTTCTCGATCGCCTTCATCGCCGACTTGTCGTACGGCTGCACGGTGAGGAGACGCGGCTCCGGCGCGGCCACGTTGGCCAGCTGCTTGAGAGGCGTCGACGTGCCGTAGTAGTCGACGTGGATGCGATCGAGCAGACCCACGCTGGCGCGCCCGCTGCGCACCGTCGTGAACTCCGCACGCACCGCTTCGACGGCCTTGTCCATGCGATGCCTGGCGTCGTCGAGCAGCTCTTTCTCCACGATCCTCCCCCCTCCGGAACGTCAGTCTGGTGTCTGGACCACGGTACCCACGCGCTCGCCCTTGAGCACGCGGACGATGTTGTCGCCGGTCATCTTGAAGACGAGGATCGGCATGCGGTTGTCCATGCAGAGGCTCAGCGCGGTCGTGTCCATGACCTTGAGACCGCGCTCGATCGCCTCCAGGTGCGTGAGCTCCGGGATGAACGCGGCCGACGGGTCGGCTTCGGGGTCGGCGCTGAAGACACCGTCGTACTCGCGCTTGGCCATGAGGATGGCGTCGGCGTCGAGCTCGAGGGCGCGCAGCGCCGCCGCCGAGTCGGTGCTGAAGTACGGGTTGCCCGTGCCGGCGGCGCAGATGACGACGCGGCCCTTGTCGAGATGACGCAGAGCGCGGCGACGGATGTACGGCTCGCAGACCGAGCGCATCTCGAGCGCACTCATGACGCGCGTCATCACCCCTTGATGCTCGAGCGCATCCTGCAGGGCGAGCGCGTTCATGACCGTGGCAAGCATGCCGATGTGGTCGCCCGTCGCGCGGTCCATGCCGCCGGCGGCGGCGGACATGCCGCGAAAGATGTTGCCGCCGCCGATGACCACGGCGATGCCGACGCCCAGGCCGTGGGCGACCCTGATGTAGGAGGCGATCTCGGCGGTGGTCTCGGGGTCGATGCTGCGGCCGGGTCTGACGCCGCCCGGGCCGGCGGCCGCCGGCCCGCCCAAAGCCTGGCCGCTCAGCTTCAGGAGGACGCGGGAGAAGGCGGCGCCGGCGCCTGCGGCGCTCGCGCCGCCCGTCCCGGCCGCCACGCTGCCCGTCCCGGCGCCCTCGGGGCTGCCGCTCTGTAGCTCGCCCTGCACCCGCGTCAGTCCTGCTCGACCGTCTCGCCGAGCTGGAAGCGCGCGAAGCGCCGCACCTCGACGTTCTCGCCGATCACGCCGACGAGGTCGGTGCGCACCTGCTCGATGGTCCGGTCCGGATCCTTGATGAAGGCCTGCTCCATGAGGCACGTCTCGGCGAAGAACTTGTCGAGCTTGCCGGCGACGATCTTCTCGACGATGTTCTCGGGCTTGCCCTTCACCTGCTCGGCGTAGATCGCCTTCTCGCGCTCGATCACGTCGGCCGGGACCTCGTCGCGGGTCACCCATTTCGGGAACGCCGCCGCGACGTGCATGGCGAGGTCGTGCGTGAACTGCTTGAACTGCTCGCCGCGCGAGACGAAGTCGGTCTCGACGCCGACCTCGACGAGGACGCCGATGCGGCCGCCCATGTGGATGTACGAGTCGACGGCGCCTTCTTTGGTGACCCGCGAGCTCTTCTTCTGCGCCGTCGCGAGGCCCAGCTTGCGCAGCTCGTCGAGCGCCTTCTCCGGATCGCCGCCCGTCGCCTGCAGGGCTTTCTTGCAGTCCATCATGCCGGCTCCGCTCTTCTCGCGGAGCTCCTTCACCAGTGTCGCGGTGATCTCAGCCACGTCGTTTCCTCTCTCGTTCACTCGCGGGGGCGGTCGTCGCCCTACGGCCTTGCCTCGCGCCCCTCGCGTCGTTGCTCTTCGTCAGCTCCGTCCATGCCCGCGCTCATGGCGCGTGCAGGAGGTCAGCTACTCGGCCTTGGGCTCGGCGGCCTTCTTGGCGGCCGGCTTCTTCGCAGGCTTGGTCTCGGGCTCGGCGTCGGCCTTCGTGTCGGTCTTGGCCTTGGCCGGCTTCTCGGCCTTCGGCTTGGGCTCCGCCTTGGCCTTGGGCTCGGCCTTCTCGGCCGGCTTCTCAGGCTCCGCCTTGGCCTTGGGCTCGGCCTTCTCGGCCGGCTTCTCAGCCTTCGCCTCGTGCGGCTTGGGCCCTCGGCCTTCTTGGCGGCCGGCTTCTCTGGCTCCGCCTTGGCCTTGCGGCCTTCGGCCTTCGCGGCCGGCTTCTCGGCCTTGGGCTCCGCCGGCTTCTCGGCCTTGGGCTCCGCCGGCTTCTCGGCCTTCGGCTCCGCCGGCTTCTGCTCCGGCTTGGCCTCTCGGCCTTCGGCTCCGCCGGCTTCTCGGCCGCCGCGGGCTTCGCCGCGGCCTTGGGCGACTCGGCGTCGGCCTCCGGAGCCCGAGGCTTGGGCGCCTCGGCGGCGGCCTTCGCGGCCTCCGCGTCGTCCTTCGCCTTGGCCTCGGCGGCCTTCGCCGCCGCCTCAGCGGCTTCGGCATCGGCCTTCGCCTGCGCCTCGGCGGCGGCCGCCGCGGCGGCCTCCTCCTCGGCCTTGCGCTTGGCCTCGGCGACCTTGCGCTCGGCCTCGGCCTTCATCTCGGCCTCGGTGAGCAGCTGCTTGCCCTCGGCCACGGCGTCGGCGATGACGCGCACGATGAGCCCGCAGCTGCGGATCGCGTCGTCGTTGCCGGGGATCACGTAGTCGACCTCGTCCGGGTCGCAGTTGGTGTCGACCAGGGCGACGATCGGGATCTTGAGCTTGCGCGCCTCTTTGACGACGATCTGCTCCTTGCGCGGGTCGACGACGAACACGGCCGCCGGCAGGCGGTCCATGCCCTGGACTCCGCCCAGGTTCTGCTCGAGCTTGCGCAGGTCGCCGCGCAGCTTGATCGCCTCGCGCGACGGCAGCAGGTCGAGCGAGCCGTCCTCGTCGCGCTGGCGCAGCTCGTGCATGCGCTTGATGCGCTTCGAGAGCGTGTTGTAGTTGGTCAGCAGCCCGCCCAGCCAGCGGTTCGAGACGTAGGGCATGCCCACGCGGTCCGCCTGCTCCTTGATCGTCTCCTGGCACTGCTTCTTGGTGCCGACGAACAGGACGTGCCCGCCACGCTCGGCGGTGCGCTTGAGAAAGGCGTACGACTCGTCGAGCAGGGCGCTCGTCTTCTGCAGGTCGATGATGTAGATGCCGCCGCGCTCGCCGAAGATGTACTGCTTCATCTTCGGGTTCCAGCGCCTGGTCTGATGACCGAAGTGGACGCCGGCGATGAGCAGTTCCTTGATGCTCGCGGCATGCTGAGGTGCAGGCACGGGTGCCTCCTTGTGGGACGGTTGACTCTGTCGTCCGGCGGACAGAACGTGGAGACCCGGGGGGCGCTGTACCGGCCATCGGGACCGGGTCGCGCGCCTCGGGCCACCGCCACGGTCCGGGGACCGCCGGGTCGCGGTGGATACAGCAGCGGCTGATTCTAGCGGATGGGCGGCGCGGGCGCTAGCCGTGCGCCGCCCGGAGCGACGGCGCGAGACGCGGAGGGCGGCGCGCGGCGTCAGCCGATCGCCGACGGCTCGATCTCGTCGCGCAGGCGGCCCTTGAGGCGCAGGATCGCCTTGGTGTGCAGCTGCGAGACGCGCGACTCGGTGACGCCGAGGACCTCGCCGATCTCGCGCAGGGTCAGGTTCTCGTAGTAGTAGAGCGCGATGACGATCCGCTCGCGGTCGGGAAGCGCGTCGATCGCGATCGCGAGGCGCGACTTCATCTCGCTGAGGTCGAGCATGCGCGAGGGGTCCTTGCTCTTCGGGTCCTCGAGGGTGTCGATCAGCGCCGCCTGGTCGCCGTCCGACCCCGAGATCGCCCAGAGCTCGTCCAGAGCGACGATCGACGTCGTCGCGATCTGCGACAGGTTGTGATGGAACTCGTCCTCCGTGATGTCCAGCTCGGCGGCGATCTCGGGGTCGGTCGGGGCGCGGTGCAGCTGGTGCTCGAGGTGGGTGATGACCTTCTCGATCTCGCGCGCCTTGCTGCGCACCGAGCGCGGGACCCAGTCCAGCGAGCGCAGCTCGTCGATGATCGAGCCCTTGATGCGCGAGATGGCGTAGGTCTCGAACTTGATCTCGCGGCTCGGGTCGAAGCGCTCGAGGGCGCTGATGAGGCCGAGCAGGCCGTAGCTGATGAGGTCGGCCTCCTCGATGTGCGAGGGGAGGCCGTTGCCCATGCGGCCGGCGACGTACTTGACGAGCGGCGAGTAGGCGAGGATCAGCCGGTCGCGCGCCTGCATGTCGCCGCCGTGCTTGTAGCAGCTCCAGAGCTCGCGCACCTTGTGCTCGTCGAGCCGGCTCACGTCGTCCTCATGTCATGCCCTCGGGTGGTGCAGGTCGTACACACGCCGCAGGTGCGCGCCGCTGACGTGCGTGTACACCTGCGTGGTCGACACGGAGGCGTGCCCAAGCAGCTCCTGGATGGCACGTAGATCAGCACCCCTCTCCAGCATGTGTGTGGCATAGGCGTGCCGCAGCATGTGAGGCGACGCGGGCTCTATGCCTGCAAGTCGGCAGTATTTTAGCAAAAGGCGGCGGACGTCCGACGTGAGCAGCGCCCGGCCGCTGCGAGTGACGACGAGCGGCTGCTCGCCGAGGCGACCGGCGGAGGGGGCGCGGACCGCGCCGGCGGCCCCCGGAGTCGCCGCGGCGCCCCGGCCCCGGCCGAGATAGCGCCGCAGGGCCGCGGCGGCCTCGTCTCCCATCGGCACGATGCGCGTCTTGGCGCCCTTGCCGTGGACGATGAGCTGCGCCTCGCCGGCGCGGACGTCGTCCATCGTCAGGCTCACGAGCTCCTGGCTGCGCAGCCCGCAGCCGTAGAGCAGCTCGAGGATCAGGCGGTCGCGCAGGACGAGCGGGTCGGTCCCGCCCGCCGCCGCGAGCAGGGCCTCGACGTCGCCGAGCGGCAGGACGCGCGGCAGGCGACGGCGCCGACGGGGACCCGGCAGTTGCCGGGTCGGGTCGGCGCCGAGCACGCCGCGCTCGGTCAGATCGCGACACAGACCTCGCAGCGTCGAGAGCTTGCGTGCCGTCGTCGCCGGTGCGTAGCCGCGCCGCCCGAGCTCCGCGGCGAAGGCCCGCACCGTGCGCCTGTCGAGGTCATCGACGGTCAGGCCGCGCTCGGCGAGCCACGCGAAGAGCTGATCGAGGTCGGAGGAGTACGACCGGCGGGTGGCGCGGCTGACGCCGCCGACCTCGAGGCGGCGGAGGAAGTCATGCGCCCGGCCCTGCGGGTCGGCCGCACGAGCGATCCGTTGCCGCTCGAGTCCGCGCTCGGCCCGCGCCGCGACCTGTCCCTCGTGCTGGACCGGCGCCGCGACCTGTCCCTCACGTTCGGCGACGCGCTCGCGGCAGCCATGATCGGCTCCGGTTCCCATCCGGCGCTGGTACTCCCCTCGAAAGACGGACATCGCCCGCCCGCCTCGCGGCGGCGGGCGCCCTTTCCTTTCAACAGGCGGAAGCGCCAGTCCTGCACCGGGGGACGCACGGTGTCCGGCAGCCGGTCGCCCCGCGCCTCAGCGTCGCCGCGCCGTGCCGTCGCGGCGCAGGCGGTAGGCGCCTCCGCCGCACGCCTCGACGGCGCCGTCGATCTCGAGTCCGGCGAGCAGAGCGAGCGCGGCCGGCACCGTGAGGCCCGCGGCCGCGGCCACCTGATCGGCGGTGCGGACGCCGTCGTCGAGGGCGCGGACGACGCGTTGCGCGGGCTCCTCCCCCGGTTCGCCGTCGCCGTCCCTCGGCCCCGTCTGGCGGTCGGCCCAGCCGAGGGCGAGATCGCCGTAGCCGAGCTCTTCGAGCACGTCCTGCGCCGACTCGCACACGGCCGCGCCCTGGCGCAGCAACCGGTGGGGGCCGGCGGAGAGCCTCCTCCCCGCCTCGCCCGGCACCGCGAGGACGCTGCGCCCCAGATCGAGCGCGTAGCGTGCCGTGATGAGGGCGCCGCTGCGCTCGGCCCCTTCGACGGCGACCACGGCCTCGCTCAGACCCGCCATGACGCGGTTGCGCGCCGGGAAGCGCCACGGCCGGGCGCCGATGCCCCAGGCGAACTCCGACACGAGCAGGCCCTCGCCGCGAACGCGGGCGAAGAGCTTGCCTGTTGCTCGGCGGGTGCTCGACGTCGGCGCCGCAACCGAGCACGGCCACGGTGGCCACGCTGCCGGTGGCGCGCCCGCGAGCGGCGTCCAGCGCCGCCTCGTGCGCCGCCGCGTCGATGCCGAGCGCCAGCCCGCTGACGACGAGGACGCCGGCCGCCGTCAGGTCGCGGGCGATCGCCCGCGCCATCTCGCGCCCGTAGGCGGAAGGGCTGCGCGAGCCCACCACGGCGACCACGTGGCGGCACGCCAGCGCGTCGAGTCCGGCAGCGGACAAGCCGCGGAGGTACAGGGCCGGCGGCGCGTCGGGGAGCTCACGGAGCTGCGGCGGATAGGCTTCGTCGACCCAGGTGACCACGCACGGGTCCGTGGCAGCCTCCGCCGACGGACCTCGAGCGAGAATCGCGGCGAACGCGCCCGCGTCCTGCTCGGCCTCGGCGTCGGCCTCCGTCTCTGGGAGCCCTGCGCCGCCGCGCGGCGGCGAACGCGGCCACGGCTCCTGGGCTCTGGAGCAGCGCGCCGCCGAGCCCGCCGTGCGCCCCGGCGAGAGCGCCGGCGAAACCGCCGCGCCAGCTCGAGAGCTCGGCCAGCCACACCGCCCTCGCCCGCAGCTCGGCGACCGCCGGGTCGCCTGCCGCGCCCGCTGCCGCTCTCAGACCGCACCGAGACCGTCCCCATGGAGGCGATACGACAGCGCCTCGGCCACGTGCTCCTTCGCGACAGCCTCGGCGCCCGCGAGGTCGGCCACCGTCTGCGCCACCCTGGCCACGCGGTCGCACGCCCTCGCGCTGAGGTGCAGGGCCTCGTAGGCGCGATCGAGGAGCCTCACCGCGTCGGGCTCGAGGCGGCAGAGGCGACGCAGGTGACGGACGGTCATGTGGGCGTTCGCGTAGGCGCCCGTTCCGCGGAGGCGCGCGAGCTGACGCTCGCGCGCCGCCGTGACACGGGCGCGGACCACCTCGGAGGTCTGCTCGAGGTCGAGGGTGCGCCGCTCGGCGGGAGCGAGTCGCGGCACCTCGACACGCAGGTCGATGCGGTCCAGCAGCG
The DNA here is from genome assembly GCA_963707855.1 of uncultured Thermoleophilia bacterium. GTDB lineage: Bacteria > Actinomycetota > Thermoleophilia > UBA2241 > UBA2241 > UBA2241. The sequence goes on along the minus strand of CAVPRQ010000012.1, from coordinate 44,239 downwards.
GACCGCTCGAGCCGCGCTCGGTACTGGCGCACGCGGTACGAGGGGCACGTGCACTCGCGCTCGCGATCGCCCCAGAAGCCGCAGGGACACGGGTTCATCGCCGCGACGAGCATGATGCGGGCGGGGAAGCGCACCGAGGTGAGCGCCCGCGAGATCGTGACGTCGCCGTCTTCGAGCGGCTGGCGCAGGCCTTCGAGGGCCGAGAGGCGGAACTCGGGGAACTCGTCGAGGAAGAGGACGCCGAGGTGGGCGAGGCTCACCTCGCCCGGACGCGGCGTCGCGCCGCCGCCCACAAGGCCGGGGCTCGAGATCGTGTGGTGCGGGGCGCGCAGCGGCCGCCGCACGACCAGCGCCTCACCCGCCGGCAGGAGCCCGGCGACGCTGTGCACCCGGGTGACGGCGACCGCCTCGTCGAGCGTGAGCGGCGGCATGATCCCGGGCAGGCGCCGGGCGAACATGGTCTTGCCCGCGCCCGGCGGCCCGAGAGGAGCACGTTGTGCGCCCCGGCGACCGCGACCTCGAGGGCGCGCTTGACCTGCCCCTGCCCGGCGATGTCCGACCAGTCGACGTCGCCCGAGTGCCGGCGCCGAGAGGAGGGCGGCGGTGTCGGGTGCGGCGGCGCGCGTCGCAGCCCTTGCCGCCCGCCGCCAGCACGGCGCGCCGCCCCGCGCAGGTCGCGCACGGGATACACGCCGAGGTCGGGGACCAGCGCCGCCTCGGCGGCGTTCTCGCAGGGCAGCACGAGCCCAGGGAAGCCGCGCCGCCGCACGCCCTCGGCGACGGCGAGCGCCCCGGTGACGGGCCGCAGGCCCCCATCGAGCCCCAGCTCGCCGACGGCGGCGATGCCGCGCGCTCCGTTGTCCGACGGCACCTGGCCGGTGGCCTGCAGCAGGGCGAGGGCCACCGGCAGGTCGAACGACGGGCCCTCCTTGCGCAGGTCGGCCGGGGCAAGGTTCACGGTGATGCGCCGCGACGGGAACTCGAAGGACGAGTTGACGATGGCCGCCCGCACCCGCTCGCGGCTCTCCTGGACGGCGGCGTCGGGCAGGCCGACGATGCTGAACGCGGGCGCGGCCGCGACCACGTCGGCCTCGACGTCGACGGCGTGTCCCTCGAGGCCTGTGAGCGCCTCGCTGGCGACGGTCGCGAGCACGGGCCCTCGTCAGTCCTGCGTGAAGGCGGCGACGAGATGGCGGACCGCCGCGGGGTAGCTCGTGAGGTCGACGGCGACGATGTCGAAGCGCACGTCGCGCACGCCGCCCATGGCCCACGGGCGCGCCGCGAGCCACAGCTCGGCGAGGCGCGCGACCTGACGCCGTTTGGCCGCGTCGACGGCGTCCTCGGGCGCGCCGCAGCTGCGCGTGCGGCGCGCCTTCACCTCGACGAAGGCCAGCACGGGGCCGCGGCGGACGATGAGATCGAGCTCGCCGCGGCCGACGCGCACGTTGCGCCCCAGGATGCGCCAGCCGCGCGCCTCGAGGTAGCGCGCCGCCGCCTCTTCGGCGGCGCGCCCGAGGCGCGCGTTCGCGACGCCGCGCCGGACCGGCGCGCTCACGACCCCGCCTCGCACGCCGGCGCGGCCACGCTCTGCCCCGGGCGCTCCTGCTCCGCATGATGGCGACACGTCTCCATGAACCAAGGCTAGGGCGAGCGCGGCCTGGGGAACAGGGAGACGATGGGGGTGCAGGGGTGACGTTGCGCCGCGGACGGCAAACGTCAACGGGGGCGCGCCGGCGTTCCCGCGCGGCGGCCTACTCCGCGAGCTCCAGACCGAGCTGGCGGTAGCTCACGGCGTCGAACGAGAGACGGTGCAGCGGGCAGACGCCGTGCAGCGTGATCATCTCCTGGTGGTACGCGGTCGCGTACCCGACGTGGCGGTCGAACCCGTACTGCGGATAGCGCTCGTGGAGGCGCCGCATGACGCGGTCGCGCGTGACCTTGGCGACGACGGAGGCGGCGGCGACCGCCGCGGAGCGCAGGTCGCCGCCCACCACCGCCTCGTGCGGCACCGCGCAGGCAGGCAAGGCGAACCCGTCGACGAGGGCGACGCACGCCTCCTCGCGCGACGCCTTCGAGGGCCTCGGCGAGCGCCTCGAGATTGCAGACGTGCAGCCCGCGCTCGTCGATCGCCGCGCTGCTGCGCGCGACCACGACCACGCGTCGCGCCCGGCGCAGCACCTCGGGGTACAGTCGCTCGCGCGCGGGCTCGCCGAGACGCTTGGAGTCGGTGAGGACGCTCGAGAGCGGCGAAGTCGTCCTCGGTCCAGCTGGCGTAGTCGAAGCAGACCCCCGCCGTGACGAGCGGGCCGGCGAGACAGCCGCGGCCCGCCTCGTCGGCGCCGGCCACGACGAGGCCCGGCGCCGCGGCTCCCGCCTGCGCCCCGGCCGCGCGACGCCGCAGCGTTCGAGGTCGAAGACGAACCGCTCGTTCACGCGCGCACCTTCACGTCCGCCTCACGGCTCGCCCACGGGAGCCTTCGCGCGACGACGCGCCTAGAGGGTGCCGAGCCGGTCAAGCGGCCAGTAGACGAAGAACGCCTCCCCGATGAGGTCGTCCTCGGGCACCGGGCCCCAGACGCGGCTGTCGTCGCTGTTCGCCCGGTTGTCGCCCATCATGAAGTAGTGGCCCTCGGGCACCGTGTACTCGTCGCTCAGCCCCCACGGCTGGCTCGTCGGTGGTGCCGGCGATCGTGCCCACGGGGTTCGTCGGATCGGTGACGCCGTCCGTCTTGTGGCACGTAGGGCTCGTCCTGCGGCGACGCCGTTCACGTACAGCTTGCCGTCCATGGCCTGCAGGCGGTCGCCGGGAAGGCCCACGAGGCGCTTGATGAACACGACGTCGCGGTTCATCGGGCCAGCGGAACACGACGACGTCGCCGCGCTCCAGGTCCCGGAGGTGGTAGACGACCCGATTGACGAGCACCCGGTCGCCGATCTCGAGGGTGTCGACCATCGACGGCGAGGGGATGCGGTACGGCTTGACGAGGAACGCCTGGATGACGAGCGCGAGGCCGATCGCCACGACGGCGATGACCGCGTAGTCGAGGAGCGTGCTGCCCCTCGCCTTGCCTTCGTCTCCGGACGCACGAACGGCGCCCCGCGCAGGGGCGCCGCTCTGATCAGGTCCGCTGGTCGTGCCCAATTCGGGGCGACGCCTGCGTCAGCGCTGCTTCTCGCGGACGCGCGCCTTCTTGCCGACCTTCTGGCGCAGGTAGTACAGCTTGGCGCGGCGCACGTCGCCGATCGCCGTGACCTCGATCGTCTCGATCTTCGGCGAGTGGACCGGGAACGTACGCTCGACACCGACGCCGAACGACTGCTTGCGCACGGTGAAGGTCTCGCGCACGCCCTGACCCTGACGCTTGATGACGATGCCCTGAAAGACCTGGATGCGGTGACGGCTGCCTTCGACGACCTTGAAGTGGACCTTCACCGTGTCGCCGGCCTTGAACTGCGGGATGCCCTCGCGCAGCTGCTGGCGTTCGATGTTCTCGATGATGGACAAGAGGACCTCTCTTCGAGGGAAGAACGGCGGATACTCTAGCATGCGGCCGGAGGCGGCGCAAAACGGCGCGCCGCGGGCGCGTCCGGCGCCGCCCGCGCTAGCTGGGCTCGTCCCCCGCCTTCCCGACCTGCTCCGCGCGCCAGCGGTCGACGGCGCCGTGGTCGCCGCTGAGAAGGACGTCGGGCACCGTCCAGCCGCGGAACTCGGCCGGGTCGCGTGTACTGCGGGTACTCCGTGCCGCCGCCGAGCACCGGCGAGTGCGACTCGCTGACCACGCTCTCGGGGTTCGAGATGACGCCCTCGACCTTGCGCAGCACGGCGTCGGTGAGCGCCATCGCCGCGACCTCGCCTCCGCTGAGCACGTAGGGGCCGATCGAGACGCGGTCGCTGACGAGGTTGGCGACGCGCTCGTCGATGCCCTCGTAGCGGCCGCAGAGGACGACGAGGTCGTGCCGCGCGAGCTCGGCCGCGAGCCCGTCGTCGAGCTGCCGCCCGCGGGGCGTCAGCTCGACGACGCGGCGCCGCTCGCGCAGCGCCTCGGCCGGCTCGCCGAAACGGCCTCGAGAGCCGCGCAGACGACGTCGACGCGCAGCACCATGCCGGCGCCGCCGCCGTAGGGGGTGTCGTCGACCTGCAGGTGGGCGAGCGGCGTGTGGTCACGGTAGTTCCAGACGGCGAACGCGTGGCCGAGCTCGATGGCCCGGCGCACGTGCACCTGGCTCGCGTACCACTCGAAGGCCTGCGGGAAGAGGCTGAAGACGTCGATCCTCACGCCTCGGCCTCCGCGCCGCGCGTCGACGCCGTGTCGAGCAGCCCGGCGCGCACCGTGAGCCCGCCGCCGCCGTCCTCCCAGACGAGCTCCCGCACGAGCGGCACGAGCACCGTGGAGCCGCCGCCCGCGCGGGCGCAGCTCGAGGATGTCGTGCGCCGGGCCGGCGAGCACGTCGACGACCTCGCCCACCTCCGCGCCGCTGCCCTCCTCGCGGGCGACGCGCCCGAGGAGATCTCCGACGCGATAACCCGGCAGCTCGTCGAGGGCGCCGCCGCACGCGAGGAGCGTGAGCCCCTGCAGGGCGATCGCCTCCTCGCGCGTGGCGGCGAGGTCCAGGGCGAGCAGCGGGCGCTCGTCGCTCCCGCCGACGCGCCTGAGCGCGCAAGGGCGCGTCGCCGCCTCGTTTCTCGTCGGCGAGGACGAAGCGCTCGCCGCCCTCCAGGTACAGGAGACCGCCGGGCGCCAGGTTGAGGTACAGCTCTCCACGCAGGCCATGGACCTTGCCCAGCGTCCCGCAGACCCAGCGCGTCCGTCCTCATCGGTCACGGTCCCGCCCCTCAGCCTCGCAGCCGTCCGAAGACGCGAACGGCGCGCCGGGTCTCCCGGCGCGCCGCTCGCTATACCTGGTGAGCGGTGTGCTTCGCGCACCGCACGTTGAGCCGCCATCGGCGACCGCCGCGTCTCCGCCTGCGGCGTACGCTTCGGCACCGCACTTCAGCGCCTAATCGACGATCTCGACGATGGCGCGCTTGCCGTCACGAACGGCGCTCGCCTTGACGATCGTGCGCAGCGCGCGCGCGATGCGGCCCTGCTTGCCGATCACCTTGCCGACGTCGTCCTTCGCCACCGAGAGTTCGAGGACGACGGTGGTGTCCGTCTCCGTAGCCTGCACGCGGACCTCGTCCGGGCTGTCGACGAGCGACTTGGCCAGGTACTCCAGAAGGTCCTTCAGCATCCCGCTACTCCCATCCGTCGCCATCGCAGGGCCCGCTTACTTCTGGATGCCCTTGATGGCGAGCAGCCGCTTCACCGTCCGCGAGGGCTGCGCGCCCTTGGCGAGCCACGCTTTGGCCTTGTCGGCGTCGATGTCGATCGACGACGGCTCGGTCCGCGGGTTGTAGTGGCCCACCGTCTCGATGGCTCGACCGTCACGCCGGGCGCGCTGATCGACCACGACGATCCGGTAGATGGGGTTCTTCGTGCTTCCTACCCGGCTCAACCGCATCCGCACTGCCACCTGCTTCGTCACCCCCTCCGGGTCTGACACTCGATCGCGCCGTCGCCGGAGAGCGACGACGGCTGGGCCCGGCGACCGCACGCAGGCGGCCGCGGAGGCCTTCGCTGGAAACGCGATTGTATCCGCAGGGGCAGAAGGGTGCCGCCACGGCGCCGCGGCGCGTCGGCCGCCGGAGCGCCCAGGACGCTGCCCGGCGCAGACCAGGCCGGACGGCGCGCGTCTACCCGCCCATGCCGGGCAGGCGCAGACCCTTCGTGCGCCCGCTCGAGAACATCTTCAGCATCTTCTGCATCTCGCGGTACTGCTTGAGCAACATGTTGACGTCCTGCACGCGAGGTGCCGCTGCCGCGGGCGATGCGCTGCTTGCGGCTGCCGTCGATGAGCTCGGGGTTGCGGCGCTCGCGCGTCGTCATGGAGAAGATCATCGCCTCGATGCGGTCGAGCTGGCGGTCGTCGACCTGGACGTTCTTGAGCTCCTTCATGCCGGGCACGCCGGGCAGCATGCCGATGATGCTCGAGAGCGAGCCCATCTTGCGCACCTGCTTGAGCTGCTCGAGGAAGTCCTCGAAGCTGAACTCGGCGCGCCGCAGCTTGGCCTCCATCTCGGCCGCCTTCTTGGCGTCGAGCGAATCCTCGGCCTTCTCGATGAGCGAGAGGACGTCGCCCATGCCGAGGATGCGCGAGGCCATGCGGTCCGGATGGAAGGTGTCGAAGTCGTCGAGCTTCTCGCCGTGGAGGCGAACTTGATGGGACGCCCGGTCACGGCGCGGACGCTGAGCGCCGCGCCGCCGCGGGCGTCCCCGTCGAGCTTCGTCAGCACGACGCCGTCGAGGTCGACCTTCTGGCGGAACTCCTCGGCCGCGTTCACGGCGTCCTGACCGGTCATGGCGTCGACGACGAGCAGGATGTTGTGCGGCTTGACGGTACTGCGGATGCGGGCGAGCTCGTCCATGAGCTCCTCGTCGATGTGCAGGCGGCCCGCGGTGTCGATGATCGCGACGTCGCCGACCTGCCGCGCGTACGCGACCCCGTCGCGGGCGATGTCGACGGGGTCGACGTCGGCGCCCGGCGCGTACACGGGCACGCCGACGCGCTCGCCGAGCGTCTTGAGCTGGTCGATGGCCGCCGGCCGATACACGTCCGCGGCGATCAGCACCGGCCGCTTGCCGTCCTTCTTGAGGTACTTCGCCAGCTTGGCGCATGTGGTCGTCTTGCCGGAGCCCTGCAGGCCCGCCATGAGGATGATCGTCGGCGCGTGACCGCTGAAGGCGAGCTTGGAGTCGGCCGAGCCCATGAGCGCCGTGAGCTCCTCGTTGACGATCTTGATGACCTGCTGCGCCGGCGTGAGGCTCTCCATGACCTCGGCGCCGAGGGCGCGCACCTTCACCTGGGCGACGAACTCGCGCACGACCTTGAAGTTGACGTCGGCCTCGAGCAGCGCGAGGCGGATCTCGCGCATCGCCGCGTCGATGTCCTCGGCGCTCAGCTTGCCGTGGCCCTTGAGGCTCTGGAAGGCGTTCTGGAGGCGGTCGGAGAGGGCGTCGAACATGGCCGGTCCTCGGTCGGGACGCGCCCGTTCGGGCGCGAGGTTCACGGAGCGTCAATGGTAGCACGGGGCGACGCGCCGTCGCCGCCCTTGCCAGGCTCCTGAAACGGTATTACTCTTACCAGTAAGAGAAAGGAGCCCTCATGCGCATCACGAGCAAGGGACAAGTCACGATTCCCCAGGAGATCCGCGAGCGTTTCGGGTTCGTCCCCCACACGGAGATCGACTTCGTCGTCGTCGACGGCGTCCTCGTGCTGCGCAAGGCGCAGGGCGAGAACGACCGGATGCGCGCCTGGAGCGAGAAGTGCCGCGGTTCGGCGGATGTCAAGATGACGACCGACGAGATCATGGCGCTCACCCGCGGCGAAGACTGACGCGTGCGCGTGCTCGTCGACAGCAATGTGCTCCTCGATATCCTCGAGGACGACGCCACCTGGTACGAGTGGTCCGCCGAACAGGTGGTGCGCTGCGCGACTCACAGCATACTGGTGATCGACCCGATCGTCTTCGGGGAAGTCTCCGTTGCGTTCTCGCACGTCGAGGCGCTCGACGCCAGCCTTCCGAGGGGCCTCTACGAGCGTGAGCCGTTGCCCTGGGAGGCGGCGTTCATGGCGGGCAAAGTCTACGTGGACTATCGGCGCCGAGGGGGCACGAAGCGGTCGCCACTGCCCGACTTCTACATCGGGGCCCACGCAGCCGTCACCGGCATGAGCCTGCTGACGCGCGATGCGGGGCGCTACCGCACCTACTTCCCGACCGTGAAGCTCATCACGCCGGACGACTGAGCGCCGGCCGAGACTGATCCATGCGCCCGCGACGACGTCGAAGACGTCGCAAGCCGGGCGCCATGCCGCGACTCGTCAGTCGCCGTTCTCCTCGTCGCCGCCGAAGATGGCGCGCGCGAACTCGTCCGGCTCGAAGGGGCGCAGGTCCTCGAGCCTCTCCCCCACGCCGACGAGCTTGATGGGGATGCCCAGGGTCTCGTGGATGGCGACCACGATGCCACCCTTGGCCGTGCCGTCGAGCTTGGTCAGCACGACGCCGGTGACGTCCACGGCCTGCTTGAACTCCTGCGCCTGGCGCAGCCCGTTCTGCCCGGTCGTCGCGTCGAGGACGAGCAGGGTCTCGTGCGGGGCGCCGGGCAGCTGCTTTTCGATGACCCGGCGCACCTTCTCGAGCTCGCGCATGAGGTTGACCTGGGTGTGCAGGCGCCCGGCGGTGTCGATGAGGACGACGTCGGCGCCGCGCGAGCGCGCCGCCGCGACGCCGTCGTAGACGACGGCGGCCGGGTCGCTGCCGGCGTCCTGCTTGACGATGTCGCAGCCGGCCCTGTCGGCCCACTCGCTGAGCTGCTCCACGGCAGCGGCACGGAACGTGTCGGCGGCGACCATGAGCGGCGTCTTGCCGAGCTGATGGAGGCGGTAGGCGATCTTGCCGATGGTCGTCGTCTTGCCCGTCCCGTTGACGCCGACGACGAGGATCACGCTCGGGTCGGCGCTGACGTCGATGCGCTGCTGCTCGGGGTCGTCAGGCGTGAGGGTGCCGGCGACGACGTCGGCGAGTTCCTCGAGGAACGGCTCGCGCGCCTCGATCTTCTTCGCCGTGCAGCGGCGCTCGAGCTCGTCGACGATCTTGACCGTCCCGTCGACGCCGACGTCGGCGAAGATGAGGGTCTCCTCGACCTGCTCGTACAGGCGGCGGTCGACGCCGACGTACAGGGCGCTCTTGAGGCCGTCGCGCACGGCGTGACGCGCCTTGCCGAGGTTCTTGCGCAGGCGCCGGAACAGGCCCTTGCGCTCGCGCTGCTCCTCGGCGATGAGCTCCGCCGGGACGTCAGCCTCGGCGACTCCCTTGAACACCTCGTGCCACTCCACCGCGATCAGTCCTTTGCCTTCGCGCGCTCCTCGCGCTCGATCTCCTCTTCGGCCATGCGCGCGCTCACCACGGCGGAGCCGCCGTCTGGGCCCATGGTGACGCCGTAGAGCACGTCCGCGGCCTCCATGGTGCGCTTCTGGTGCGTGATGATGATGAACTGCGTGCGCTGCCGGTAGTCGCGCAGCAGCTGGACGAGGCGGCCGATGTTGACGTCGTCCAGAGCCGCCTCGATCTCGTCGAGGATGTAGAACGGACACGGGCGGGCGAGGACGAGCGCCATGAGAAAGGCGATCGCCACCAGGGCGCGCTCGCCGCCCGAGAGCAGCGCCAGCTTCTTGCCCAGCTTGCGCGCCGGCTTGACCTCGACCGTGACCCCGCCGGGCTCGTCCTCGGAGACGGGCTCCTCGAGAAGCAGGCGTCCCCGGCCTCCCGGGAAGAGCACCTCGACCATGTGGGCGAACTGCTCCTGCACGGCGGCGAAGGTCTCGGCGAACTCGGCGTCGATCTGAGTGTTGAGCTCGGCGATGAGCGCCTCGAGCTCCTCGAGCGAGCGCTCGAGGTCGCGACGCTGCTCGCGGAGGAAGGCGGCGCGTTCGCCGAGCTCGGCGCACTCCGCCTCGGCCAGCGGGTTCACGGGCCCGATGCGGTCGCGGCGGCGTTCCAGGCGCTCGAGCTGCGCGGCGAGCGCGCGCGCCTCGTCCTCGCCCTCCGGGCGGCGCGAACGCCGCCTGCTCGAGCGCCTCCGACACGGTGTCGAGCTGGGTCGTCGAGCTCGCCGCGCCGGTCCTCGAGGCGGGCGATCGCCACCTGCGACGCCGTGCGCCGCTCGGCGGTGGCGTCGAGCGCGTGACGCGAGCGCGGCCTCCTTCGCGGCGAGCGCCTGCAGCTCGCCGCGCTGCCGGGAGCCCTCCTCCTCGCCCTCCTCCTCGAGACGCGCGACCAGTCCGGCGGCCCGGGCACGCAGGGCGCCCAGGCGCTCCGCGAGCGCGGCGCAGTCTCCCGCACCGCCGGCAGCGCGCCGAGGCGCCGCTCGAGCGTCCTCGAGGCGGGCGCGCGCCGCCGTGGCGCGCTCGAGGGCGCGACGACGCGTCTCTTCGGCGCGCGCCGCGGCGGCGCGGCGTTCGTCGAGCTCGACGCGCAGACGCGTGACCGCGGCGAGCGCGTTCGCGTGCGCGGCTTCGGCGGCGGCGACCTCCGCCTCAGCCTCGACCAGGTCCGGCTTGAGCTGCTCGACGCGCACGAGCGCGGCCGCGCCGGCCTCCTCGCCGGCCTCCTTCCCGACGGCGGCCTCGGCGGCCTCGGCGGCGAGCGCCTCCGACGAGCGCCGCGCGCGCGCCAGGGTGTCCTCGAGGTCGCGCACGACGCGAGGTCAGCGCCGCCAGCTCGCGTTCGGCCTCCTCCGCGGCGACGCGGGCGGCGCGCTCGTCCTGCTCCGCCGCCTGCCGGGCGGCGAGCGCCTCCTCGCGCGCCTGACGCGCCTTGGTCGCCGCCGCCGTCTCACGCGCCTCACGGGCGCGCAGCGCGTCGAGCCGCTCGCGGATACCTTCGAGCGCCGCGCGCCGCTCGAGGAGCAGCGCCGCGGGCAGACCCCCGGCGAGCCCCAGCTGGCCGGCAGACGGACGGTAGAACTCCCCTTCACGGGTCACCGCCAGGCCGGGGAACTCGTCCGGCACGGCGCGCAGGTCATCGACGATCACCACGTCGGCGAGAGCGGCGGCGATCTCGTCGCGCTCGCCGACGGTCGACCTTGTCCAGCAGCGGCGCCGCGCCGGGGAACCCCGTCGGGGCGTGTCTGCGCCGCGGCGGCACGATCAGCCGCACGAGGCCGATGCCGGCCTCCTTGAGCGCGTGCGAGGAGCGACCAGTGATCGACGTCGGCGGGGACCGCCAGCGCCCCCGACGCCTGCGACAGCGCCGCCGCGAGGGCGCGCTCGTAGCCGGCCTCGCAGGTGAAGGCGCCGGTCAGCGCGACCGCCCCCGGATAGCCTGTGGCGACCTCGAGGACGTCGCCGGCGACGTCCTCGAGGTCGCGCAAGGCCGCCTCAAGGTGCTGCGCCTCGGATTCGGCGGCAGCCACGCTCGCCGGCGGCCGCGTGACGCCGTTCCTCGGCGTCGCCCAGCGCCGGCGTCGGCGGCCGCTGCCGAGTCGGCGGCCGCGCGCGACGCGGCGGCCGCAAGGCCGAGCGCCTCGCGCGTCGAGGCTTCGAGCGCCGCCGCACTGCCGTGGCCGGCGGCCTTCTGCGCGGCCTCGGCCTCGAGCGCCGCGAGCTGACGGGCCAGGCGCTCCCGTTCCCCGTCGAGGGCCTGCAGACGGCGTTCGAGCCGCGCCGCTCCGGCAAGGGCGTGCTCACGTTCGATGGTGACGCGCGCCGCCTCGGCGCGGCGTGCGGCGAGCGCCGCGCGAGCGCCCTCCAGGACGCCGCTCGCCGCGGCATAGGCGGCCTCCGCCGCGGGCAGCTCCTGCTCGAGCCTCGCCTGGGCGCCGTCGTCGCCGGCCTCCATCCGTTCGGGCTGTCCGGCCAGTTCGGCGACCAGGCGCTCGCGCTCGGCCTCGGCGGCACGCTCGACCTCCTCGAGCAGGCGCAGTCGCTGGCTCGCGAGGCGCCCTGCACCCTCGAGACGTCCGTCAAGGACTCGGGCGCGCAACAGCGCGACGGGCGCGCCGCTCGCGCTCCGCGAGGCGGCGCGCGAAGCGTTCCTCTTCGGCAACGCGCTCATTCGCCAGCGTCTCGAGGCCCGTGTCGCAGCGCGCGCGCTCGGCGTCGACCTCGGCAAGGTCCGCGCGCCGCACTGCGAGCGCCGCGTCGACCTCGCCGAGCTCGCCGGCCAGCACCCTGCCGCGCACCCCGGCGATCTCGGTCTCGACGGCGCGCAACTGCTCGGCCGCGTTCGCCTGCCGGCGCAGCGGCGCCAGCTGGCCGCCGACCTCGCGCTCCATGAGCTCGGCGCGCTCGAGGTTGCGCCGCACCTCGCGGAGCTTGAGCTCCGCGCGCTCGCGGCGCCGCTTGAAGGCGCCGAGCCCCGCGGCCTCCTCGATCTGGCTGCGCCGGTCCTCCGGCTTGCCCGCGAGGAAGGCCTCGACCCGGCCCTGACCGATGATGGAGTGGAGCTCGCGCCCAAGCCCCACTCCCGCCATGAGCTCGACCACGTCTGTGAGCCGGCAGCGACGAGTGGTTGATGAGGTACTGCGAGCCGCCGTCCCGGCCCACACGGCGCGTGACGCTGACCTCCTCCGTGGGCAAGGGCAGCGCCCCGTCGGCGTTGTCGAAGACGAGCTCGACCTCGGCCGTGGCGCTCGCCCTGCGGCCGTCGCTGCCGGCGAAGATCACGTCCTGCATCGACGAGCCGCGCACCGTCGTCGGGCTCTGCTCGCCGAGCGCCCAGACCACCGCGTCGGAGAGGTTGCTCTTGCCGCTGCCGTTGGGGCCGATGATGACCGCGACACCGGGCTCGAAGACGAGCTCCGTCTGCTTGGGGAACGACTTGAAGCCTCTGACGCGCAGGAGCTTGAGGTACACCCTCAGCCTTCCTCCGCCGCGGAACCCGTGTCCCCCGCCGCGACGCCGCCCAGGCCGCCCAGACCGGCATCGGCGGCGAAGGCGTCCTCTGGGGTGCGGCTGTCGTCGGGCTCCACCTCGTCGGCGCGCTTGCGCCGCGTACGCAGGCGCGCGCGCCTGTTCTTGCGGCGGGCGCGCCCCTCAAGCTCGCGCAGCGCCTCCTCGGCGGCCTCCTGTTCGGCCCGTTTCTTGCTCTTCCCCATCCCGCGTCCCAGGACCTCGCCCTCGATCACGGCCTCGATCTCGAACTCGCGATCGTGCGGCGGGCCGCTGAACCCGACGACGCGGTAGCCCACGTTGCGGCCGGTCTTGGCGAGGATCTCCTGCAGCTCGGTCTTGTGGTCGACGTAGCTGCTCTGGGCGAAGTCGATGTGCTCGCTGAAGGCCTCGACGACCGCCGGGCGCACGGCCTCGAAGCCGAAGGTCACGTAGAGCGCGCCGATGAGCGCCTCGGTGAGGTCGGCGAGGACGTTCTGGTTGGTCATGAGCGCCGCGACCTCGCCCTCGTCGCGGCCGCGGCCGGCGACGTCGCGCAGCGTCTTCCCCAGCCCGAGCCGGGTCGCGACCTTGGCGCAGGTGGCGCGGCTGACGACGTAGGCGCGCAGCCGCGCCAGGTGCCCCTCGGCGTAGCCGGGGAAGCGCCGGTACAGCTCGGTCGTCACGCACAGGCTCAGGACGCTGTCGCCGAGGAACTCCAGCCGCTCGTACGAGCGGCTGCGCTCGGCGACCAGGGACGAGTGCGTGAAGACCTGTTGCAGTATGTCCTCGTCGAGTCGCTCGGCGAGGCTCAGCAAGCGGTCGCCCATCTGCTCACTCGGACGACGAGAGGACGCTTCCCGCCTCCGGGAAGCCTCCCCTCGTCGTCTCACACGTCACGCGCGTGCCTGCCGCGAGGGGTCCCCCGCGCTCAGCCCGCGACCTTGATGACGAAGTCGACGGCGTCGCCGACGGTCTTGATCTCGCCGGCCTCTTCGTCGCTGATCTTGATGCCGAACTTCTCCTCCATCGTCATCACGAGCTCGACGAGGTCGAGAGAGTCGGTCTCGAGGTCTTCCTGGAAGCGCGCGTCCTCGGTGACCTTGTCCTCGTCGACGCTCAGCGTCTCGACGAGGATCGCCTTGACCTGCTCGAACACCTCTTCACGGGTCATGCATCAACCTCCGGTCGGGTTTCCCGCAGTCTACCGAATGGCCTCGGGCTCCGCACCCAATTCGCGAGCGATGGACGGCAGCAGGTCGCTGACCACGCCACGCGCGCCCTGTCGGATGGCGTTGGCGATGCCCCGCGCGTAGGACGAGCCGTGGGCGATGATCACCGGCGCCTGCATGCCGACGAGCAACGCGCCGCCGAACTCCTCTGGATCCAACGCATCGCGGAGGCGGTAGAGCTCTGAGCGCAGGAGGGCTCCGCCGATCTTCGTGCCCACGTTGGCGTCGATCGCCTGGCGCAGCGCCTTCATGATCGCCTTCGCCGTGCCCTCGAGCGTCTTCAAGGCGACGTTGCCCGTGAAGCCGTCGGTGACGACGACGTCGACCTTGCGGTTCATGATGTCGCGCCCTTCGACGTTGCCGTAGAAGTGGATGCGGGGGTCCGCGGCCATGAGGTGATGCGCCTCGATCACTTCGGCCGTGCCCTTGGTCTCCTCCTCGCCGATCGAAAGCAGGCCGACCTGCGGGCGGGCGATGCCCATGACCTCGCGGGCGAAGGCCTGTCCCATGACGGCGAACTGACGCAGGTGCTCGGGACGGCACTCGGCGTTGGCGCCGATATCGAGAACAGGCGAGCGGCGACGGCACGGCCGGCATGATGGAGCAGATGGCCGGCCGCTGCACGCCACGGATGCGGTGCACGTAGAGCAGGCTGGCGGCGACGACGGCGCCGGTGTTGCCGGCGCTCACGAAAGCGTCCGCCCGTCCCTCGTGGACGAGCTTCATGCCGACGACGAGGGAAGACTCGGTCTTCTTGCGCGCCGCGGCCACCGGCTCGTCGTGGAAGCTGATGACGTCGGGGGCGTGGACGACCTCGACGTGGCGCGCGTCCGGCGGCAGCAGCCGCCCCACGCGCGCCTCGTCGCCGACGAGGACGACCTGGATGCGCTCGTTCGCCGCCTCCAGCGGCGCCCTTGACGACCTCGTCCGGCGCGTGGTCGCCGCCCATCGCGTCGACGACGACGCGCACGGTGCGGTCGGAGGGCCCCGCGCTCCATGCGGCCGTGACCTCGTGCGGCGAGGTGTAGCGCTCGGGGGTCTGCGTGCCCACGGAGCGGCGCGGCCTCAGGAGAGGTCGGCGACGAGCCGGTCCAGGTCGACGCACTCGTCGATCATGTCGACGATGAGGTCGATCTTCGCCGGCTCCTTGACGCGAAGCCTGCCGAACAGGCGACGCAAGCCGTCGGCGGCCGTCACCGTGTCCGTCTCCACGGAGATCAGCGGGACGCCCGCCTCCTCGGCGCGTTCGAGCACCGCGGGGCTGGGCACGTAGTTGCCGGTCAGGACCACGGCCACGGTGGGCGTGTCGAGCGCGGTGAGGATGATCTCGGCGCGGTCGCCGCCCACGATCACGACCTTGTTCGGCGTGAGCTGGAAGTAGCGCAGGGCGTGCTCTGGGCTCATCGCCCCGATCATGTAGGTCTCGACCAGGCGATCGCCGTGCTGCTCGCCGCAGACGAAGGTGCCCTCGAGGGCCTCGACGATCTCGGTCACCGAGACCGCCGAGAGGCGAGCGTTCGAGGCGAGCACCCCGTAGCTCGTCACGTCGTGCGTGGCGAGGAAGGTCGTGTAGTCGTTCTTGACGAGCTCGAGACGCGTCTCGGGCACCATGCTGAAGAGGACGCCCAGCAGGTACTCCTTGAGGGCGTCCTTGACGTAGATGATGTCGTCGAGCAGGCGAGCGCCGGCGAACCGGGCCACCAGCAGGGTCGCGAGGTCGAGGTGGCGGACGACGTCGGCGCCGCTGGTGCGCAGAAAGCGGCCCTGCCAGATCTCGCCGAGCCCCTCGCAGACGACGAGGTCCTTGCCCGCGGCGACGCGTCCGTAGGCTTCCTCGACGCGGCGCATGGCGTCGACCTCGGAGCCCGCAAGGACGTCGTGCAGAGCCTCTTCGTCAAGGACGACCGGGCAGATGTCGGAAGGGTCGTCCTCGAGCCCGAGCAACTGGGCGACGAACGCGGCGTCCTCGTCGACGACGAGGCCGCCGCAGCGCGAGGCCAGGGTACCGACGGGCTTGAAGTAGCCGACCTGATAGCCGCGGCGGCGCATCGCCAGGCAGAGGCCGACGGCGATGGTGGTCTTGCCGCCGCTGCCCTGGGTGGAGGCGATGTACAGCGACTTCAGCATCGCTCACCCCCTCGGGGAGGGTCACTCAGCTTCGAGGACGATGACCTCGCGGCCCTTGTACGTGCCGCACTTGGGGCAGGCGCGATGCGGAAGCTTGGGGCTCTTGCACTGCGGGCACACGCTCGCGGTCTCGACGCTCAGCTTCTGCTGGGCGCGCCGACTGTCGCGCTTCGCCTGCGAGGTCTTCTTCTTGGGGACGGGCATGGAGCTTCTCCTCGGTTCGACCGGACGCAGTACTCTAGCACAGCTGACGTCGGCGCGCGCCTGACGGCGGCCGCCGGCGCGGACGGCTTCTCAGCCCGTTCCGGGCGCGCCGGCCGCCTCGTGGCCGTGCGCCGGGTCGGCGTTGAGGTCGGCGCCGCACACCGGGCAGAGCCCGGCGCACTCCTCGCGACAGAGCAGCTGCAGTGGCAGGGCGTCGGCGATGAGGTCGCGCGCCCAGCGCTCGACGTCGACCGAGAAGTTGGCCGCGTAGCCCACCTCCTCGTCCTCCGCCTGGGCGTCGATCTCGGAATCGCCGTGACGGACGTAGTCCAGGCTGCGCGCGACCACCGACACGTGCGCCGGCTCGAGGCAGCGCTGACAGGGACCATCGAGCTCGGTCTCGACGCTCGCCGTGAGGGTGAGGCGGTCGCCGACGCGGGCGGCGAGCAGCTCGAGCTCGACGCGCCGCCGGGGACGGCGTACTCGAGCCCGCCGAAGACGAAGGGCGCGACCTCGACGGGCAGACGCCGCCAGGTCTCGCTCCCGGCGCCGAAGCGCAGCGAACGCAGGTCGAAGCGACGCACGCCGTCAGTCTCCCTCTGCGCGAGGCGGGCGGAACTGGGTCCGGCCTAGGGCTGGAGCTCGTCGTCCTCGCCGCGGCCCTGAAGACGCTCGCGGCCGCGCCGCACCGCGGCGATGAACTTGTCGAGGTTCATCTCGAGGTTGCCGAGCACCTCGTCGGCGTAGTCCTCGGCGCCGAGCCTGATCTGACGCTCCTGGTCGCGGGCGTCCTCCATGATCTGCTGGGCGTTCTTCTCCGCCAGGTGGACGACCTCGGTCTCGTTCGCGAGACCCTCGGCACGCTCCTGCGCCTCGGCCAGCAGCCGCTCGGCCTCCTGCTTGGCCTCGGCCAGCATCTCCTGGCGCTCCTTGACGATCCAGCGCGCCTGCTTGATCTCCTCGGGGATCGTCGAACGCATCTGGTCGAGAAGGTCGTAGATCTCCTCGCGGTCGATCATGACGCTGTCGGTGAGCGGCACCGACCGGGCGTTGTGGATCAAGTCGTCGAGCTTGTCGATGAGAACGAGGACGTCCATACTCAGCAACCCTCCTTGGGTAGCCTGGCCTAGGCGCGGGGCGGAAAGAGCTCCCGCAGGCGGCGCGCCACGACCGGCGGCACGAGGTCGTCGACCGGGCCGCCGAAGGCAGCGATCTCCTTGACCCCGCTCGAACTCAGAAAGCTGTGCTCCGGCGAGGCCATCATGAACACGGTTTCTATGTCTGGGGCCAACTTCCTATTGAGCTGCGCCATGGCGAACTCGTACTCGAAGTCCGAGATGGCGCGCAGACCCTTGAGGATGACGTGGGCGTCCCAGCGCTGGGCGAACTCGACGACCAGGCAGTTGAACCGCTCGACCTCCACGTTGCGATGACCCTTGAGGGCCTCACGGAGAAAGAGCTCGCGCTCGTCCGGGTCGAACATGGGGCTCTTGCGTACCGGCGCCTCGACGAGTCCGACCACGACGCGGCCGAACTTGCAGGCCCCGCGACTGATGATGTCGAGATGGCCCACCGTCACGGGGTCGAAGGTCCCCGGCATGATCGCCGTCACGTTGCGCGGCATGCGGTCGCAGCGCTCCCTTCGCTCATCCGGCCGCCAGGACGACGACCTTGGTCCCTCCATAGACCTTGACCCGCACCTGGCGCCACGGGAGTACCACGTCCTCCTCGTCGGAGGTCTCCACGACGATCACGGCCTGCGGCGCGAGGACGGGACCCAGCGACCTGGTGAGCGCGTCCTGCGCGTCGGCGGATCTGGCGTAGGGCGGGTCCGCAAGGACGAGAGTATACATACACCCGGCGCGGGCGTCAGCCTGCAGGGCGCGACGCACGTCGGTGGCGACGATGCGGACCGCGGGCGCCGTCACGCCGACGGCCGCGAGGTTGCGCCGCAGGGCGGCGAGGGCGGCGCGCTCGCGCTCGACGAAGGTGCAGCGCGCGGCGCCGCGCGAGAGGGCCTCGATGCCCAGGGCGCCGCTGCCGGCGTACAGGTCGAGGACGGCGTGGCCGGCGAGGGGCCCGGACGTGGCGGCGGCTCCGCGACGGCGCCTCCGGGCGACGTCGCGTCGGCGCCGCCGGCGACACGGAGGCCGCCGCCGCGCGCAGCTCCGGCAGCGCCTGCAGCACGTCGAAGATCGCCTCGCGCACCTTGTCGGAGGTCGGGCGCGTCCCCCGGCCGGCCGGCGCGACGAGCGGCCGGCCGCGCCACGCGCCGCCGACGACCCTCAACGCTGGACTCCTGGCCGTCGTGCCCTATACTGTGCGGGGTATCCCACGGAACCACCTATGGCCGAACTGAACATCTCCATCCTCGTCCTCATCGCGGTCGCGCTCAACGTGCCGTTCGGCGCCTGGCGCGCGACCACCGAGCGGCTCTCGCTGCGCTGGTTCCTCGCCGTCCACCTGCCGATCCCCTTCATCCTGCTCCTGCGCCTCTCCTCGGGGTACAGCTGCCGCGTCATCCCGCTGCTCGTCGCCGGCGCGGTGGCCGGGCAGCTCCTCGGCTCCTGGGCCTACACGCGCTGGCGCGCCCTGCGCTCCGCCGCCGCCCCCGCGCCGCTGGCCGTCCCGGTCACGATGGACGACCGGCCACCCGAGACCTGCCGCTAGCCTCTCACCCGCGCCCCAGCACGACGTCGCCCGTCGGGGGACGCTCGTCGGCGAGCGTGAACGCCGTCTCAAGGACGGCCGCGGCGCGCTCGCGCCGTCCGGCGTCGCGGGCGTGGACGGTCGCGAGCAGGTCGCCGGCGGCGACCTCGTCGCCGACGACGCGGGCGAGCACGACGCCCGCCGCAGGGTCGATCTGGTCGTCGACCGTGCGCCGCCCGGCGCCGGCGAGCTGCGCCGCCTGGCCCACCGCGAGAGCGTCCACCGCGGCGACGAAGCCGCCGCGCGGCGCCCGCGCCTCGCGCCCCGCCAGGCGGTGGTACTCGCCCGGCTTCCACGTCCCGCCCTGCACGTAGCACCAGCGCTCGAAGTGCTCGGCGGCGCGCCCGTCGGCGATCGCCGCCTCCGCGCGCCGCCGCCCCTCCGCCTCGTCCACGCCCACGTCGGAGAGCGCCAGCAGCATCCCGGCGATCGAGAGCGACACCTCGCGCACGTCAGACGGGCCGTCCCCCTTCAGCACGTCCCACGCCTCCTCGACCTCGATCCGGTTGCCCACCGCGAGCCCGAGCGGCGCGTCCATCGCCGTGAACAGGCAGCTCACGCGCCGCTCGAAGGCGTCGCCGATGAGCCGGCAGCGCCGCGCCAGGTCGCGCGCGTGCTCGAGGTCCTTGAGAAACGCTCCTCTCCCGATCTTGATGTCGAGCACCAGGGCCGAGGTCCCGCTGGCGACCTTCTTGCTCATGATGCTGGCCGCGATCAGGCCGTCGTCCTCGACCGTCCCGGTGACGTCGCGCAGGGCGTAGAGGATGCGGTCGGCGGGGACCAGGCGCTCGCTCTGGCTCACGACGGCCACGCCGATGCGCTCGAGCTGGCGGAGGAACTCGCCCTGCGGCAGCTGCACCCTGAAGCCCGGGATCGACTCGAGCTTGTCGAGCGTCCCGCCGGTGTGCCCAAGCCCGCGCCCGGACATCTTGCCGAAGACGCCGCCGCACGAGGCCACGAGCGGCGCGAGCACCAGGGTGACCTTGTCGCCGACGCCGCCGCTCGAGTGCTTGTCGAGCACGGGGCGGCGCACGGCACTCAGGTCGAGCGTCTTGCCGCTCGCGACCATCGCCCGGGCCAGAGCGACCGTCTCGCCGTCCGAGAGCCCCCTCAGGACCATCGCCATGAGCAGCGCGCTGGCCTGGTACGAGGGCACGGCGCCGTCGACGACCCCGCCGACGAAGGCGTCGATGCGGGCGGCGTCGAGCTCGTGCCCGTCGCGCTTCCAGGCGATGATGTCGTTGACGACGTCCACGTGACCTCCGGAGGGGATCGGGTTCAGGTCGGAGAGGCGGCCGGACGGCGTCGAGGCCGGCAGTCGAAGTGAGCTCGCCGTTCAGGCCCGGCCAGCGCGCGTACAGCACGTCCTCGAGGGCGGCGCCCACGGCGGCGCGGAAGCGCGCCGCGGTGGCGAGCACCTCTTCGTGCGAGCCCACGGCCGCGGCGCGGTTGACGACGAGCGAGAGCAGGCAGAGCTCGGCGCCGGCCCGGCGCGCGGCACGCACCTCCGGCGCCGTCGACATGCCGACGACGTCGCCGTATCCGGCGAGCCACGCCGCCTCCGCCGGCGTCTCGTACTGCGGCCCGGGGACCGCGACGTAGACGCCGGCCCGCGCCGGCACGGCGGGCGCGAGCGCCGCCGCGACGCGCGCCGCCGCGGCCGGGTCGCAGACCGGCAGCCGCGGCGGCTCATCCACCGGCGGCGCCTGCAGGTCGACGACCTCGGTCGAGACGACGACGTCGCCGACGGCCACGTCGTCGGCGAGCCCGCCGCAGGCGTTCAGGAGGAGGAATCGGCGAACGCCCCATGCGGCCAGGTCGGTCACGGCACGTTCCAGCTCGGCCTCGCCCCAGCCTTCGTAGAGATGCGGCCGGCCGTGGACGAGCGCGAGCCGCACGGGCGCGCGCCCTTGTCGCCAGACCGCCCCGTGACGGCCGACGCTCCGCCAGCCGCGCGAGCACCAGCGTGCTGCCGTGCCCCGCCACGGCCGGCGCCGGCCAGCCGAAGTCGGCGAGCCCGAACTGGCGCTCGATGAGCGCCCCGTCGGGGATCGCGGCGAGGCCCGAGCCGAAGACGACGGCGACGTCGGCGGTGACCGGCGGCGGGGTCAGCGGATCACCTCGCCGGCGAGCGGCGGCTCCTCGCCCGTCAGGCGCCAGAAGGCGGTCGCACCGACGTCCTCCTGGGCGCCGTCCCAGCGCCCCGGGCGCAGCCCCGAGGGCGAGGAGCGGCGAGTACTCGCGCGAGTGGTCGGTGCTCGCCGTCGTCGGGTCCACGCCGTGGTCGGCGCAGAGGATCATCGCGTCGCCCGGACGCAGACGGCGCTCGAACTCGGGCACCGCCCTGTCGACCTCGGCGAGCCCCGCGGCGAAGCCCTCGACGTCGTTGCGGTGCCCCCAGGTCTGGTCGAAGTCGACGAGGTTGGCGAAGAGCAGCCCCTCGTCCATCTCCTCCAGGTGGCGCAGGCAGGCCGCGATGCCCGCCGTGTTGTCGGTCGTGTGGTCGTCGACGTCGACGCCGCGCTGCACGAAGATCTCGCCGATCTTGCCGACGCCGACCACCTGGACGCCGCGCTCGCGCAGCAGGTCGAGGTACGTCGGCCCCACGGGCGGCAGCGAGAAGTCGCGCCGGCGCGGCGTGCGCGCGTAGGCGCCAGACGCGCCGGCGAACGGGCGCGCGATCACGCGCCCGACGGCGTGCTCGCCCTGCAGGATCTCTCGCGCGACGGCACACCAGCGGTAGAGCTCGTCCACGGGCACGACGTCCTCGTGGCAGGCGATCTGGAAGACGGAATCGGCGGACGTGTAGACGATGGGCCGGCCGGTCGCCGACGTGCTCGTCGCCGAGCTCGTCGATGATGCCGGTGCCGGAGGCCGGCCGGTTGCAGAGCACGGGCCGGCCGATGGCCGCCTCGAACGGCTCGATCACGTCGGGCGGGAAGCCCTCCGGGTAGGTCGGGAACGGGTGCTCCAGGACGAGGCCCATCATCTCCCAGTGGCCGGTGGTGGTGTCCTTGCCGGCGCCGCGCTCGAGGAGGCGCCCGTAGGTCGCCTCGGGGCGCGGCGCCCCGAGCACGCTGCCGTCGGCGCGGCGCAGCGGCCCGACGACCTCGCCCAGGCCCAGACCGGCGAGGTTCGGCAGCGCCATGTCCGTTCTCTCGAGCACGTGGCGCAGGGTCGACGAGCCGACGTCGCCGTAGGCGGCGGCGTCGGGGAGCTCGCCGGCGCCGACGCCGTCGAGGACGCAGACGAAGACGCGGGTCACGCCGGTCCGCCTTCGGCCGCCGGCTCCCCGTCGCCCTCGCACGGCTCCGCGGCGCCGTCGTCGGCAGCCTCCCCCGCTCCCCGCCGCTTTCGCGCCCGCGGGTGCGTCTCGAGGAAGACCTCGCGGAGGTGCTCGACCGTCACGTGCGTGTAGAGCTGCGTCGTGGCGACGTTGGCGTGGCCGAGCATCTCCTGCACGCTGCGCAGGTCGGCGCCGCCGGCCAGCAGATGGGTCGCGAACGAGTGCCTGAACGTGTGCGTGCTCGCCCGCCCCAGCAGCCCGGCCTTGCGCAGGTAGCGGCGCAGCAGGTAGTCGAGGCCCTGACGCGTGAGCGGGCCGCCGCGGGCGTTCAGGAAGAGCTCCGGCCGGCGGCGGCCGCGCTGCAGCGTCCGCCGGCCGTCGCGCAGGTAGCGCCCGAGCGCGGCCGCCGCCGCGCCCCCCATGGGCACGATGCGTTCCTTGTCTCCCTTGCCCACGCAGCGCACGAGGCCGCCCTCGAGGTCGACGTCGCCGTCGCGCAGGCCGAGCAGCTCGGAGGCGCGCAGCCCGCAGCCGTAGAGCAGCTCGAACATGGCCAGGTCGCGCTCGCCGAGCGGCCCTGTCGGCGCGACGCTCCTGAGCAGGGCGAGGACCTCCTCCACCGAGAGCACGTGCGGGAGGTCCTGGGCACGCTTCGGGCGTGCGCAGGCGGGCCGTCGGGTCGAGCTTGACGAGCTCCTCGCGGACGAGGTAGCCGTACAGCCCCCGCAGGCTGGCCACGCGTCGGGCGACGGTGGCCGTGGCGCCGGCGCCGCCGGGGCCGGCGAAGTAGGCGTCGACGTCGTCTTCGCCGGCCGAGAGCACCCCGGCGCCATGTTCGGTGAGAAACGCCTGGTAGCGGCCGAGGTCGCGTCCATACGAGGTCACCGTGTTGGGGCTCATGCCGCGCTCGTAGCGGAGGTGGTCGAGGTACTCGACGATCACGGGGTCCGGGTCCACGAGGACGCGCCGCGAGCCGGGCGTCAGGCCTCTGCCGCCCCGGCGGCGCGCACGATGGCGTGGGCCAGCTCGTACAGCTGACCAAGACGCGCGAGGGCGATCGACTCCTGCGCGGAGTGGATGTTCTCGAGCCCGACGCCGAGGTTGACGGCCGGCAGACCCTTGGCGTTGAAGACGTTGGTGTCGGCGCCGCCGCCGGTGCCGATGAAGGCCGGCTCCAGCCCGACATCGGCCAGGGCGGCGGCGGCGAGCCTCACAGGCAGGTCGTGCTGCCCGAGGTCGAAGCCGACGAAGTCCTCCTCGATGGTGATGGTCGCGTCGACCCCGCTCTCGGCGGCGGCCACGTTGACGGCCTCGATCATCCGCTCCAGCTGCGCCGCCAGCTTGTCCCCGTCGCGGCTGCGGGCCTCGCACTCGAGGCGGCAGCGTTCGGGCACGACGTTGGTCGCGCTGCCGCCGCTCACGAGGCCCACGTTGGCGGTGGTCTCCGCGTCGATGCGACCCGTCGGCATGGCGGCCACGGCGCGCGCCGCGGCGACGATGGCGGAGCGCCCCTTCTCGGGCTCTATGCCGGCGTGCGCGGCGCGGCCGCGAAACTCGGCGGTGAACTTGCTCAAGCTCGGGGCGCTGAGGATGACCGTGCCCACCGGGCCCTCGCTGTCGAAGATGAACGCCGCTTTCGCGCCAAGCGCCCCGAGATCGAGCTCCTTGGCGCCGCGCAGGCCGACCTCCTCGGAGGCCGTGATGACGACCTCGACCGGGGCCTCCGGCGGCTCCGCCGCCAGGTCGCGCAGCAGCGCGAGCAGGGCGGTCACGGCCGCCTTGTCGTCGGCGCCGAGGATCGTGTCGCCGGCGCTGCGCGCGACGCCGCTCTCGATGACGACGCGCACCTCGCCCTCGACCGGGACGGTGTCCATGTGGGCGCACAGCGCGATCGGCGTGCCGGCGCCGCGGCCGGGGACGCGCACGATGAGGTTGCCGGCGCCTGCGCCGGTGCGCGGCGCCGAGTCGTCCTCGTGCACGTCCAATCCCGCGGCGCGGACCTCGGCGATGATCAGGTCGGCGACGGCGCGCTCACGGCCGGACGGCGACGGCGTCTCGGCGAGGCGGACGAAGAGCGCCGTGAGATCGTCGAGCGTCGCCGTCATCGCCTTGCCTCGCGCGCCGCGCTCAGCGCTCGGCGCAGGACTCCTCGAGCTCGTCCTCGCGCTCGGCGCGCAGGCGCGTCGCGGCGCCGACGAAGTCGCGGAAGAGCGGCGCGGGGCGCGTCGGACGCGACTTGAACTCGGGGTGGAACTGCGAGGCGACGAACCACGGGTGGTCCTTGAGCTCGACCATCTCGACGAGCCTGCCGTCGGCGGTCGTCCCGCTGACCACGAGCCCGGCCAGCTCGAGCTGCGGCCGCAGGTCGTTGTTGACCTCGTAGCGATGGCGGTGACGCTCGTGCACGTCGTCGGCGTCGTAGGCCGCCATCGCCTTGGTCCCGGGCACGACCCGAACGTGCGAGGCGCCGAGCCGCATCGTCCCCCCCATGTCGGCCACGTTCTTCTGCTCGGGCAGCAGGTCGATCACCGGGAACGGCGTCTCCGGGTCGAACTCGCTCGAGTTGGCGTCGGTCATGCCGCAGACGCTGCGCGCGTACTCGATGACGGCGCACTGCATGCCGAGGCACACGCCGAGGTAGGGCACCTTCTGCTCGCGGCAGTACTTGATGGCCTCGACCTTGCCCTCGATGCCGCGCTGTCCGAACCCGCCCGGCACGATGACGCCGTCGGCGCAGCCCAGCTTGTCGGCGACCGTCTCGGTCGTGAGGTCCTCGGCGTCGACCCACCGCAGGTCGAGCTTGCGGCCGTGATGGATGGAGGAGTGCTTGAGGGCCTCCCAGACCGAGAGATAGGCCTCGTGGAGCTGCACGTACTTGCCGACGAGGGCGATCGTCACCTCGCCGTCACAGGCGTCGATGCGCTCGACCAGCGCCTGCCACTCGGTCAGGTCGGGCTCGCCGCACTCGAGATGAAGCATGCGCACCACGAGGTCGTCGAGCCCTTCGCGATGCATGAGCAGCGGCACGCGGTAGATGTCGTCGGCGTCGCGCGCCGACACGACCGCGTCGGGGTCGACGTCGCAGAACAGGGCGATCTTCTCGCGGATGCCCTGTTCCACGGGCTCCTCGGAGCGGGCGACGATGATGTCGGGCTGGATACCGATCTCGCGCAGCTCGGCGACCGAGTGCTGGGTCGGCTTGGTCTTCGGCTCGCCGACCACGCCGATCACCGGTACGAGCGTGACGTGCACGTAGAGCACGTTCTCGCGCCCGATGTCCTTGCGGAACTGGCGGATGGCCTCGAGGAAGGGCAGCGACTCGATGTCGCCGACGGTGCCGCCGACCTCGGTGATGAGCACGTCGATGTCGAGGCTCTGAGCCAGCCTGTGGACGCGCGACTTGATCTCGTTCGTGATGTGCGGGATCACCTGGACGGTGCCGCCGAGGTAGTCGCCGCGGCGCTCCTTGGTGATGACGCTGTTGTAGATGCCGCCGGTGGTGACGTTGGAGTCGCGCTGCACGAACTCGTCGAGGAAGCGCTCGTAGTGGCCCAGGTCGAGGTCGGTCTCGGCGCCGTCCTCGGTGACGAAGACCTCGCCGTGCTGGAAGGGGCTCATGGTGCCCGGGTCGACGTTGATGTAGGGGTCGAACTTCTGGCTCGCGACCTTGAGGCCGCGGGCCTTGAGGAGGAGGCCGATCGACGCCGCCGTGATGCCCTTGCCGAGGCCCGACACCACGCCGCCCGTCACGAAGATGTGCTTGGCCATGCCCCCCGTCCCCTCCTGGTGTCAGTCGCCGCCGCGAGGCAGTGGGCGCCCGCCGTACTGCGTCGCGCGGGCGCCCACCAGGAGGCGCTCGCACGGCACGGCGAAGCGATGCCAGACTCGCGAGGGATTTTGTGGGGCCGGGGTCGCGCCCGTTCGCTCTTGACGGGCCGGCGCGAGGCTTTGACCGGCGGTCCCACGGATCACGGGCGCAAGTATAGCAAACGGGCGGCGGCGGACGACAGGCAGCCGAGGTGCCTTTCGGCCGCCTTCGCCGCCCGACCTAGGCGTGGGCGCGCGCGAGAAGACCTTGGGCGTGCTGCCGGGCGGCCTCGTCGTCGGGGGCGGCGCCGAGCATGCGGCAGAGCTCGGCGAGGCGCTCCTCGTCCTCGACCTGCGTGACGACGGTCTCGGTGACGCCGGCCTCGGCGTCCGTCTCCTTGACGATGGCGAACTGACGGTCGGCGTGCGCCGCGACCTGCGGGAGGTGGGTGATGCAGACGATCTGGCGCTGGGCGGCGAGGCGCGCCAGACGCTCGCCGAGCGCGGCCGCGGTGACCCCGCCGATGCCGGCGTCGACCTCGTCGAAGATGAGCGTCTCGACGTCGTCGCCGAGGGTCACCATGCCGCGGATGGCGAGCATCGCCCGCGAGAGCTCGCCGCCGGAGGCCGTGTCGCGCAGCGGCCGCGGCGGCACGCCGGGGTTGGCGCTGAAGTAGAACTCGACCTCGTCGGCGCCGCGCGGCCCGAGGGCGGCGAAGCGGGCCCCGAGGTCGTCGGCGTCGTCCGAACGCGGCGTCAGCCGCACCTCGAAGGCCGCGTGCGGCATGGCCAGGTCCTGGAGCTCGGCGGCGACACGGGCGGCGAACTCGGGGGCGAGGCGACGGCGGGCCTCGCCGAGACGGGCGGCGGCGTCGAGCGCGGCCTGCTGCGCCGCCGCCGAGTCCGCGGCGAGCTGCTCCTCGTCGGCCTCCGAGGCCTCGAGCAGCGCGAGACGCTGCTTCGCGTCCTCCGCGTAGGCGAGCACGTCGTCCGCGGTGGCGCCGTACTTGCGCATCAGCGCCTTGAGCTTGTCGTAGCGCAGCTCCATGGCGTCGCGCCGCGCCGGGTCGACGTCGAGGTCGTCGACGTAGGCGCGCAGCGCGCCGCCGAGATCGTCGGCCTCGGCGGCGAGCCCGTCCAGTCGCCCGGCGAGCGGCTCCAGGCTCGCATCGGTGGCCGCTGCCTCGCCGACGAGGCGCTGCGCGACGCGCAGGCCGTCGAGGGCGGCGTGCTCTCCCTCCCCGGCGAGCAGGGAGAGAGCGCCGCCCACCCGTTCGAGCAGCTTGCCCGCGTGCCTCGCACGCTCGCGCTCCTGCGCCAGGCGGGTGTCCTCGCCGGGCTCCACCGCGGCGGCCTCGATCTCGTCCGCCTGAAAGCGAAGCATGTCGATCTCGCGCTCCCGTTCCTGCCCGGCGCCGCGCAGCGCCTCGAGCGCACGCGCGAGGTCCTGGGAGCGCCGGTAGGCGGCGGTGTACACCTCGGCGAGCGGAGCGATCTCGGTGGAGGCGAAGCCGTCGAGCAGGTCGAGCTGGCGCTCGAGCTGCAGCAGCCGCGTGTGCTCGAGGTGGCCGTAGAAGGCGAGGCGCTCGCGCAACGTCTCTTCCACAGCGCCGGCCGAGCTCAGAAGACCGTTCATGAGGGCGCGCGACCGGCCGCCACGCGGCAGCTCGCGCGCCACCGCCAGCGCCTCGTCGCCGCTCTCGAAGAGCGCCTGCACCAGGGCTCGGCTGGCGCCCGGGCGGATGAGATCCTCCCCGCCCTTCTGCCCCAGCAGCAAGCCGATCGCCTGCGCGAGGAGGGTCTTTCCGGCCCCCGTCTCGCCGCTGATCACGTTCAGGCCAGGGCTGAGCTCAAGGCGCGCCCTGGCGATGAGCACGAGGTCGTCGATGGAGAGCTCGGCGAGCATGCGGCCGGCCGCTCAGCGCCCTTCGCGATTGAAGAGCTTCTCCTCGACGTTCTGGTAGAACGAGCCCTCGGCGCGGACCATGAGCTGCGCGCGCTGCTCTCCCGCGGCGATGCGCACGCGGTCGCCGCAGCAGAGACGTCCCACCGTGGCGCCGTCGGCGACGATCTCGCACTCCTCCTGGGGCGAGACGTTGGCGACGCTGATCACGTGGTCGGGACGGAGCACCACCGGACGGAAGCCGAGCGAGTGCGGGGCGATGAAGTTGAGCAGCATGACGCTGGCGTCCCACTCGACGATGGGCCCGTCGCAGGACAGGTTGTAGGCCGTCGAGCCGGTCGGCGTCGACAGGATCAGGCCGTCGCAGAGCATGCGCCCGACGGTGATGCCGGAGACCTCGTATTCGAGATGCAGCACGTGTCGCGGCTCGACGCGGCTGAGGACGATGTCGTTGACCGCCGCGTGCTTCTTCCCGTTGATCCAGGCGTCGACGGTGAGCAGATCGACGACGCGGTACTCGCCGGCGACCATCGCCTGCAGCCCCGCGTACCACCCGTCGTGCGGCAGGCTCGCGAGAAAGCCCACGTTGCCGTAGTTGACGCCCAGGGTCGGCACCGCAGTACCGAGCAGACGGCCGAGCGAGCGCAGGATCGTGCCGTCGCCGCCGAAGACCACGCAGGCGTCGGCCGCGCGCAGCTCGTCGGCCGCCACACGGCGAAAACCGAGCGCCTCGGGCTCGTCGTGCTTGGCGGCCTCCTCCTCGGACATGATCAGGCTCACACCGAGGCGCTCGCGCGCGTCGCCGAGCTCGGCGACGGCGCGCCGCGCGTTCTCGTTCTGCCATCCGGTAAGGACGGCGAGCGTGTTGAGGCGCTCAGGCATGGACGGCCTCGACGGCGCGCGCGGCGGCGGCGGCCGGCTCCTGCCGGCCCGCCGCGAGCGGCGCGCGCCCGTCGCAGAAGTAGACGAAGTACTCCACGTTCCCCTTCGGTCCCGGATGCCCCGAGTCGCAGACGCCGAGCACCGCGGCGCCGCGTTCGACGAGCCACGTTCCGACCCGGGTGAGCACCTCACGGTGCACCGCCGGGTCCCTCACGACGCCGCCCTTGCCGACGAGCTCGCGTCCCGCCTCGAACTGCGGCTTGACGAGCACCAGGCCACGGAAGCCGTCGCGCAGGCATTCTAGCACCGGCCCCAGAGCCACCGTCAGGGAGATGAACGAGAGGTCGGCGGTGACAAAGGTGGGCCGGAACGGTAGACGTTCGGGCGTCAGCTCGCGCGCGTTGGTGCGCTCGAGCACCGTCACCCGCGGGTCGCCGCGCAGCCTCCAGTCGAGCTGACCGTAGCCGACGTCGACGGCGGCGACGCGTGCGGCGCCGCCCTGGAGGAGGCGGTCGACGAACCCGCCGGTCGAGCTGCCGAGGTCGACGACGTCCTCGCCCGCGACGGTGACCTCGAGCGCGGCCATCGCGTGGTCGAGCTTGTCGCCGCCGCGCGAGACGAAGCGGGGCCGCGCGGCCACGGCGAGGTCGGCGTCGGCGGCGACGGCAGCGCCCGGCTTGTCGACGACCGCGCCGCCGACGCGCACCTCGCCGGCGAGGACGGCCGCACGTGCCTGGGCGCGGGTCGCGAACAGACCGCGCTCGACGAGGACGGAATCGAGGCGCAGACGCGGCACTTCCGCGCCCGGCCTAGCGCGCCTGCGCGAGGCCGACCGGACGCCCGGCGACGGCCGCGGCGACGGCGTCCGGCGTGAGGCCGACGTCGGCCAGCAGTCGGGCCCTGTCGCCGTGCGGCACGAAGGCGTCCGGCAGGCCGAAGCGCACGACCTCGACGCCGTGGTCGGCGACGCACTCGAGGACGGCGCTGCCGAACCCGCCGGCGAGCGTGTTCTCCTCGACGGTGACGATGCGGCGGTGCGAGTTCGCCAGGCGGTCGAGGAGCGCCGTGTCGAGCGGCTTGACGAACCGTGCGTCGACGACCGTCGGCCGGATGCCCTGCGCCTGCAGCTTCTCGGCCGCCTCCAGGGCGATCCCGACCCCGCTGCCGACGCCGACGAGGGCGACGTCCCGGCCCTCCTGAAGCACGACCCCGCGGCCCACCTCGAGCACCTCCAGCTCGGCCGGGCAGTCGAAGACCGACGCCATGCCACGGGGATAGCGGATCGCCGCCGGGCCGTCGAGCGTGAGCGCCGTGCGCAGCATGTGCTGCAGCTCGACGTGACTCGAGGGCGCCATCACGGTCATGTTGGGGATGAGGCGCAGGTACGAGAGGTCGAAGGCGCCGTGGTGCGTCGGCCCGTCGTCGCCGACGAGACCGGCGCGGTCGACGGCGAAGACGATCGGCAGCTGTTGCAGGCTCACGTCCTGGATGAGCATGTCGAAGGCGCGCTGCAGGAAGGTCGAGTAGACGGCGACCACCGGGCGCAGACCCCCGATCGCGAGCCCGGCGGCGAAGACGACGGCGTGTTCCTCGGCGATGCCGACGTCGTAGAAGCGGTCGGGGAAGCGCTCCTCGAAGCGCTCGAGGCCGGTGCCCTGGGTCATCGCCGCGGTGATCGCGACGACGCGCTCGTCCTGCTCTGCGAGCCTCACGAGCGCGTCCCCGAACGCCTCCGTGTACGACATCCCCTCGACGACCGCTTTGCTGTCGCCGTTGCCGAGGTGGAACGGTCCCGTGCCGTGGAACTTCTCGGGCCTCTCCTCGGCCGGCTCGTAGCCCTTGCCCTTGATGGTCCGGACGTGCACGACCACCGGGCGGCGCGTCTCGATCGCCTGACGGATGGCCTCGCGCACCGCCTTGATGTCGTGCCCGTCGATCACGCCCAGGTAGGCGAAGCCCATCTCCTCGAAGAGCATCCCGGGGATGATAAGGGCCTTCATCGACTCCTTGACGTCCTTGCCCAGGGCGTACGCCTTCTCGCCGATGCCGGGGATGCGCAGCACGCCGCGCTCGATGTCCTCGCGCAGCCTGGTCAGCGTGGGGTCGAGGCGGATGCGGTTGAGGTAGAGCTGCAGGGCGCCGACGTTGGGGCGGATCGACATCTGGTTGTCGTTGAGCACGACGACGAGCGGCGTGTGCAGCTGTCCCGCGTTGTTGAGGGCCTCGAAGGCGACCCCGCCCGTGAGGGCGCCGTCGCCGAGCACGCAGACCACCGTGCCCTCCTCCTGGCCGGCGAGGCGAGCGGCCTCGGCGAGCCCGAGACCGTAGCTGATCGAGGTCGAGGCGTGACCCGTGCCGATGACGTCGTGGCACGACTCGCACCGATTCGGGAAACCCGAGATGCCGCCGTACTGGCGGATGCCGGCGAAGCAGTCACGCCGGCCGGTGAGGATCTTGTGCGCATAGCACTGGTGGCCGACGTCCCAGACGATCTTGTCGCGGGGGCTCTGCAGCATGCTGTGCAGGGCGACGGTGAGCTCGACCGTGCCGAGGCTCGCGGCGAGATGGCCGCCGACCTCGC
The DNA here is from genome assembly GCA_963707855.1 of uncultured Thermoleophilia bacterium. Classification (GTDB taxonomy): domain Bacteria; phylum Actinomycetota; class Thermoleophilia; order UBA2241; family UBA2241; genus UBA2241. The sequence continues at coordinate 13,040 of CAVPRQ010000012.1, read as the reverse complement.
TCACGCAGTCGAGGATGACGGTGCGGATCTCGTCCGCGAGCAGGGTCAGCTCGCGCTCGGAGAACTGGTGCAGATCGCTGGGATCCGTGACCCGGGACAGCAAGTCGTCGGTCATCGTCGGCCGAGTATAGCACCGGGCTGACGGGCGCCCGACCCGGCGCTCCGCACGGGCCCGCATGCTAGCTGCGGCGGCGCTCGATGTAGTCGGTGAGCTGGGCGAGGTCGGCGGTATCGCCGGGCAGAGCGGCGAGGCGCGCGCCGGCGCGCTCGTGGCTCTCACGAGCCAGCCGGCGCGCCCCGTCGAGCCCGTGGCGCGAGACGTACGTCACCTTGCTCTGGGCGCGGTCCTTGCCCACGCTCTTGCCCAGCTCGACCTCGTCGCCGGCCTCGTCGAGGATGTCGTCGACGATCTGGAAGAGCAGGCCGAGCTCGGCGGCGAAGGCGCGGTACGGGGCGAGCTCGGAAGCGCAGGGCGCCTCGCCCCGGCGCCCTTCGCACCACTGAGGACGGCGCCGCAGACCACGGCGGCCTCGATAAGGCGCCCGGTCTTGAGAACGTGGAGGGCGCGGAGGTCGTCGTCGTCACGGGCCTGCGCCGGCGACGTCCATGTACTGGCCGCCGACCATGCCGCGCACGCCCGTCGCGCGGGCCACCTCGGCGGCGGCCACGAGGCGAGCCGCCGTGCTCCCCGCCTGCGTCGACGAGCAGCAGGCTGAAGGCCTCGGCGAAGAGGCCGTCGCCGGCGAGGATCGCGATGTCCTCGCCGAAGACGACGTGGCAGGTCGGCCTGACCGCGGCGCAACGTGTCGTCGTCGATCGCCGGCAGATCGTCGTGGATCAGCGAGTAAGTGTGGATGAGCTCCAGCGCGGCGGCCGCGGGGAGCACCCCGGAGGGGTCGGCGCCGCGGCTCCGCGCCGTCGCCAGCGCGAGCACGGGCCGGATGCGCTTGCCGCCCGCGAGGAGCGAATAGCGCATCGCCTCGACGAGGCGCCCGGCGCGCGGGTCGACGCCGAAGTCGAGCGCCGCCAGGTACTCGTCGACGAGACGCAGGAGGTCGAGCGGATAGGCGAGGCGCCTCCGTCACGACCCGGTCTCACCCGCCAGGCGCTCGAGCAGGCGCCCGGCCTCGTCGGCGAGCTCGGTCGCGCGCTCGAGCAGGCTCATCTCGACCTCGGCCGACGACGAGGCGCCGAGGCGCGTCGTGAGCTCGTCGAGCTGGTCGATGACCTCGCGCAGACGCGCGAGGTCCGGCGTCTTCTCAGCCATCTCCCTCCCCTTCGTCGGCCTCGGGCGCACGAGCCTGAGCATCCGCCTCGCCCTCGACGGGCCCGCCGGGAGCCGCCCCGCCCAGCCGCTCGCGGGCGATCGCCCCGAGGATCCCGTTGACGAGCGCGCCGGCCTCGTCCGTCGCGTACCGCCGCGTGAGCCGGACGGCCTCGTCGATCGCCACCTCGGGCGGCGTCAGACCCGATCTCGATCTCGAAGAGCGCGAGGCGCAGCACGCTGCGCTCGAGGGGCGCCAGCCGCTCGAGCGGCCAGTTCGTCGAGTGGGCCGCGAGCACCGCGTCGAGCTCGTCCTGGCGCTCCATGACGCCGCTCACGACGGCGACGGTGAAGTCGTCGGGCGGATAGCCTTCGCGCAGCCGGTGGCCATCGACGAGGTCGGCGAGGGGCCGCCCGGTGACCTCGCGCTGATACAGCAGGAAGAGCGCGTCGCGGCGCGCCTGCTTGCGGCTGGGGCCGGCGGCGCTCACGGCCGCCGCTCCACGAAACGAGCGGGCAGGGCGGCGCTCACGGCCGGCGCACCTCGCGACGGCGCACGGCGCCTCAGGCCGGCTCGATGTGGAACAGCGGCTGGCCGTACTGCACGGTGGCGCCGTTCTCGACGAGGATCTCGCGGACGACGCCGGCGATGTCGGCGGTCAGCTCGTTCATCATCTTCATCATCTCGAGGATGCAGAGCGTCTGACCGGGCTCGACGCTGTCGCCGACCTCGACGAACGAGGGCTCGGCTGGGCGACGGCGAGCGGTAGAAGGTCGCGACCCACTTCGAGCGCACGACGTGGTAGCCGTTGGTCGAGCCGGCCGCCTCGGCGGCGGCGTCGGCCACGGAGGCGCCGGATGGGGCGCCGCCGGCGCCGCCGGCGCGGCGGCCTGCACCGGCGCCGCCCCCGCCTTGCGCACCGTCATCCGCAGGTCGCCCTCCTCGATCACGACCTCGTCGAGGTCGCTCTGCTCGACGAGCTCGAGGATGCGGCCCACCCTGTCGGCCGTCGCCTCCTGCAGTGCGGCGCCCGGCTGCGAGCTGAGGTAGCGGTCGTGCATGCCGAAGACGTCGCTCTCGAGGCCGACGCGATGGCGCTCCAGGTAGGCGCGCGCGGTCTGCGGGAACAGCGCGTAGCTCAGCAGGTCCTCCTCCGAGCGCGCCAGGTCACCGGCTTCCTCCCGGTAGTCCTCCAGCGTCTCGTCCATGAGTTCGGCCGGCCGCACGTGGATCGGCTCCTCGCCCTCGAGCACGCGCTCGAGGATGCTCGTGGAGACCGGTCCCGGCGCGGCGCCGTACTTGCCGCGCAGGTACTGCTTCATCTCGTCGGGCACGATGTGCCAGCGGCGCCCCGAGAGCACGTTGAGCACCGCCTGCGTGCCGACGATCTGCGACATGGGCGTGACCAGCGGCGGAAAGCCGACCTCGGCGCGCACCACCGGGATCTCCTCGAGCACCTCGGGCATGCGGTCGAGGGCGTTCTGCTCCCTGAGCTGGCTCTCGAGGTTCGAGATCATGCCGCCCGGCACCTGGTGCGAGTAGACCTGCATGTGAGTGAGCGAGGTGACGCCGCGGTCGTGCCCGGTGTCGATGCGGACGCGCTCGAAGTACTTGGCCACCTCGAAGAGCTTCTCGAGCTCGAGCTCGGTGTCGTACGGCGTCCCGATGAGGGCGGTGACGACCATCTCGGTCGCGGGCTGCGAGTTGCCGAAGGCGAGCGGCACGGTCGCGGTGTCGATCACGTCCACACCGGCCTCGATCGCCTTGAGGTAGGTCATCGGAGCGAGGCCGCCGATGTAGTGGCAGTGAAGCTGGATGGGGACCTCGATCTCGGCCTTGAGGCGCCCGATGAGCTGCTCGGCGTAGAAGGGGCTCAGCAGGGCGGCCATGTCCTTGATGCAGATCGAGTCGGCGCCCATGTCGACGAGCTTGTGGGCGACGTCGAGGTAGTGGTCGAGCGAGTGGACCGGCGAGATCGTGTAGACCACCGCGGCCTGGAAGTGCTTGCCCGTCTCCTTGATCGCCTCGGCGGCGGTCTCGAAGTTGCGGATGTCGTTGAGGGCGTCGAAGACGCGGAAGACGTCGATGCCGTTCTCGGCGGACTTGTAGACGAAGCGGCGCACGATGTCGTCGCCGTAGTGTCGGTAGCCGACCAGGTTCTGGCCGCGCAGCAGCATCTGCAGCGGCGTGCGCAGGACGTGCTTCTTGATGAGGCGCAGGCGCTCCCAGGGGTCCTCGTCGAGAAAGCGGAGCGAGGCGTCGAACGTGGCGCCGCCCCAGCACTCCAGCGAGTTGAAGCCGACGTCGTCCATCATCTCGAGGACGGGCAGCATGTCGCTCGTGCGCATGCGCGTCGCCCACAGCGACTGGTGCCCGTCCCTGAGGCTGGTGTCGGTGATGCGGACGCGTCTGGCTCTCATTGGGTCTCCTGAAAGGCCGGGCGCCGCGTCAGGCGCGGCTGAGGTACTCCCCGGTGCGCGTGTCGACCTTGATGCGCTCGCCCTGCTCGATGAACAGCGGGACCTGGATGCTGACGCCCGTCTCGAGCGTCGCCGGCTTGGAGCCGCCCTGGGCGGTGTCGCCGCGCAGGCCGGGCTCGGTGTGGGTGATCGTCAGCTCGACGGTGGTCGGGGCCTCGACGTCGATCGGGGCTCCCGTCGAGGTAGAAGACCTGGACCTCCATGTTCTCGACGACCCACTTGAGGGCCTCGCCGGCCATGCCGGGCGACACCGAGAGCTGCTCGTAGGACTCCGTGTCCATCAGCACGACCTCGGTCTCGGTCGAGTACAGGTACTGCAGCGTCCGCGAGCGGGTGTCCATGCGGGTGAACTTCTCCCCCGCCCTGAAGGTCTTGTCGAGCACGTTGCCGGTCTTGAGGCTGCGCACCTTGGTGCGCACGAACGCGCCGCCCTTGCCGGGCTTCACGTGCTGGGACTCGACGATCGTGTACGGCTCGCCGTCGATCTCGATCGCCATGCCGCTCTTGAACTGGTTGGTGTTGACGACGTCAGCCATGGGTCGCCCGGGTCCTCCCGCGGGTCGTGCCTGCGCGCGTGAACGCACATGATACCTCAGTCGACGACCTGCAGCTCCTTCGGGTACAGCGTCAGGCGCTCGCAGCCTGCCTCCGTGACGAGGACGGTGTCCTCGATGCGGATGCCGGCGTCGCCCTCGATGTAGATGCCGGGCTCGATGGTGCAGACCATCCCCGCGGCGAGCCTGTCGCCGGACAGGCGGCCCAGGCCGGGCGCCTCGTGGATCTCGAGCCCGACGCCGTGGCCGGTGCCGTGGCCGAAGTGCTCGCCGAAGCCGGCCGCCGTGATGACGGCGCGGGCGGCCGCGTCGACGTCGTCGCGGCCGTGGGCGCCGGCCCGCACGGCGGCCAGCCCGGCGAGCTGCGCCTCGAGCACGAGCTCGTACCGCCGGCGGTGTTCCTTCGTCACCCGGCCGGCGGCGAACGTCCGCGTGATGTCGCTGCAGTAGCCGTCGACGCGCGCGCCGGTGTCGATCACGACCAGCTCGCCCGGCCTTGATGCGCCGCTCGCCGGGGATCGCGTGGCCCTGGGCGCCGTGGTCGCCGGCGGCGACGATGGTCGGGAACGACTCGTCCTCGGCGCCGCGGTCGTGGAACTCCTCGCGCAGCCGCCAGGCGATCTCGCGCTCGGTGCGCCCGACGAAGCCCTCGGCGACGACGACGGCGAGGGCGAGGTCGACGAGCGCCGCGGCGCGGCGGATGGCCTCGATCTCGGCCGCCTCCTTGACCATGCGCAGGCGCGTCACGCGCCGGCGCACGTCCCTGAGGCGGCCGCCGTGGGCGCGGCGCAGGGCACGGAAGTCGGCATACGTGAGCGCCCCGGACTGATAGCCGAGGGAGCAGTCCGCGCCGAGTCGCTCGGACGCGGCCGCCGCCGTCTGCGCGAGCAGATCGTCGGCGACGCTCTCGACGAGCTCGAAGTCACGGACCTCCTCGTGCACCTGCTCGTAGTAGCGCGAGTCGGTGACGATGAGGGCGACCTCGCGGCCGACGACCAGGGTCGTGTCCTCGCCGCGGAAGCCGGACAGGTAGCGGACGTCGGGAAGGTCGGTCACGACGATGGCGTCGAGCCTGAGCGGCTCGAGGACGGCGCGGCAGCGGGCGAGGCGGTCCGGCTCGGCGGCGCTCATCCCGTCACCCCGAGGCCGACCATGTCGGCGAGCGCGTCGCAGGCCTTGAAGTACCCCTCGACGCCCTCGCCGCTCACGCGCACGGCCACGATGTCGGCGATCACCGAGTGACGGCGGAACTCCTCCCTGCCGCTGACGTCGGACAAATGGACCTCGGCCACCGGGGCCATGACCATCTCGAGCGCGTCGCGCAGGGCATAGCTGTAGTGCGTCCAGGCGCCGGGGTTGATGATCACCGCGCCGGCGCCCTCCACGGCGATGCGATGCAGCTCCTCCACCATCTCGCCCTCGAAGTTCGTCTGGAAGGGCAGGACGGTGAACCCGCGACGCTCGGCATGCTGGGCGACCCGGCGTTCGAGCTCGCTCAGTGTGAGCGAGCCGTAGTGCGCCGGGTCGCGCCGCCCGAGCATGTCCAGATTGACGCCGTGCAGCAGCCGGAGCGACGTCATGGCGCGCTCAGCCACGTGACCACCTCCTCGAGCAGGCCGGCGGGCACGTGCACCCGCAGGCGAGGCCGGCCGAAGCCTTCCAGCAGGACGAACTCGACGCCGTCGGCGCCGGCCTTCTTGTCGCGCGCCGTCAGCTCGCGCACCGCGTCCGGCGTGGCGCCGCGAAAGCGCTGCGGCAGGCCGATGGCGTCGAGCAGGCGCAAGCCGCGCTCGACGTCGGCGCCGGGCAGCCGGCAGAGACGCTCCGAGAGCCACAGCGCCGCCCGCAGCCCGAGGCCCACGGCCTCGCCGTGGGTGTAGCGGCTGAAGGCGGTCGCCGCCTCGATCGCGTGGCCCACGGTGTGCCCCAGGTTCAGCACGGCCCGCTCGCCGGTCTCCTCGCGCTCGTCGCGCGCGACGACGGCGAGCTTCTCGGCGACGCACCCGGCGATGAGCTCGTCGCCGATCCCGCGCACCGCGTCCTCGCGGCCGGCCTGCGCCGTCATGGCGAGCGCCTCCACCGCCTCGAGGAGCGCCCCGCCGGCGAGGAAGCCGTACTTGGCCACCTCGGCCGCCCCGCTGCGCAGCTCGCGGGGCGGCAGGGTGCCGAGCGTCTCCGGGTCGGCGAGAACGAGCAGGGGCTGGTAGAAGGTCCCGACGTAGTTCTTGCCGGCACGGAAGTCGACCGCGACCTTGCCGCCTACGGCGGCGTCCACCTGGGCGAGCAGCGTGGTCGGCGCCTGCACCAGCCCCACGCCGCGCAGGTAGGTCGCGGCGACGTAGCCGATGAGGTCCCCCATCACGCCGCCGCCGAGGGCGACGAGCACGTCGCGGCGGCGCACGCCGCGGTCGTACAGGACGCCGTAGATCTCGGCGGCTCGTCCGAGGCTCTTCTCGCTCTCGCCGGCGGGGATCACGAGCTGCGAGACGGAGAAGCCCGCGCCGCGAAGGCTCTCGCGGGCCGCGTCAAGGTAGAGCGGGGCGACGTTCTCGTCGCAGCAGACGACCGCCTTCCCGGGAGCGCGCAGCGACGCGAGGGCTGCGCCCGAGCTCCGCCAGGGCGCCGCGCGCGACGAGCACGTCGTAGGAGCGCGACGGGAGCTCCGCCCGCAGACGCGTCACGAGACCGCCCCCTGGACGCTGCTCGCGACCCACTCCGCGACCTCGGCCGCCGAGTGATCGCCGTCGTTGCGGAACTCCGCGGTGGCGACCTCACGGTAGAGCGGCAGGCGCTCCTCGTAGAGCGCCCTGAAGGCGGCCTCGTCGCGGGCCAGCGGACGACCGCCTCCGCTGCGTCGGGCCGCCCGTCGCACGCGACGCCAGAGTACGTCGACGGGCGCGCTGAGCCAGGCGACGTAGGACGCGGCGCGCAGCGCCGCGCGGACGTCGCCGTCGCTCACCGCGCCCCCGCCGAGCGACACCACCGCGGGCGACGCGCCGAGTCCGGCCAACGCCCGCAGCACCACGTCACGCTCCAGTTCGCGGAACTCCGCCTCGCCGCGTTCCGCGAAGATCGTCTCGATTGGGCCATGCTCGGCCTCCACCAGACGGTCCGTGTCCACAAAGGGCAGCCGGAGCTGGCGCGAGAGCAGCGTGCCGACGTGGCTCTTGCCCGATCCCATGAAGCCGATGACGACCACCGCCGTCGCCCTGGGCGCCGACTCCCGCGCCGCGGCGTCGGTGGCCGCGCTCTGCTCGCCGGGCGCCACGGACGTCACCGCCGGGCGCAGCGTGCCGCGAAGGCCTCGACGGCACCGACGAGGTCGCCGACGGTCGCGCCGCCGAACCGCCCCAGCAACGCGTCAGCGAGCGCCAGCGCCACGACCGCTTCCAGGACGATGCCGGCGGCGGGCACCGCGCACACGTCGGCGCGCTCGTAGCGCGATTCGAGCGGCTTGTGTGTGTCGAGCTCGACCGTGCCCAGAGGGCTCCGCAGCGTCGAGATGGGCTTCATCGCCACGCGCAGGACGATGGCCTCGCCGGTCGAGATGCCGCCTTCCACGCCGCCGGCGTGGTTGCTCAGACGGTAGTAGCCGCGGTCCGCGTCCCAGGCGAGCGGATCGTGCACCAGCGAGCCGGGCAGCCGCGCCCCAGCGAAGCCGAGGCCGACTTCGACGCCCTTCATGGCCGGCACGCTCATGACCGCCTGCGCAAGACGGGAGGAGAGCCGACGGTCGCCCTGGACATACGAGCCGACGCCGGCCGGAAAGCCGAAGGCGATGACCTCGATGACGCCGCCCGCGGTGTCGCCGGCCTCGGCGGCGGCGTCGATCGCGGCGCGCATGCGCGCCGCCGCCTCCGGGTCGAGACAGCGCACCGGATCGTCGTCGGTGTGCGGGAGGAGTCCCTCGGTCAACGCCACCTTCCCGTCCACCTCGCCGACGGAGACGACGTGGCTGCCGACCGCGCAGCCGACCTCCGCGAGGAGCCGCCGCGCGACCGCGCCGCAGGCGACGCGCACGGCCGTCTCGCGGGCGCTCGCGCGCTCGATCACGTCGCGGATGTCGGCGTGGTCGTACAGCAGGGCGCCGCCGAGGTCGGCGTGGCCTGGCCGCGGGATCGTGACGGGCTTCGCGCCCGCTCCGAAGTCGGTCGGTCCGCCCGCGCGGAGACCCGTCGTTGCGGCCGGACCTTCCACGCCCTCGCCCGGCGCCCCGGCGGACAGCACGTCACCCCAATTCGCGGCGTCGCGATTGCGTACGACGAGGGCGATCGGGGCCCCGGTCGTGCGCCCGTGGCGCACGCCGCCGACGATCTCCACGCGGTCCTGCTCTATCGACTGGCGTTCGCCGCGCCCGTAGCCCTTCTGGCGTCGAGCGAGTTGGGCGTCGATCTCGGCCGCCGACACGGCGAGCCCTGCGGGGCAGCCCTCCACGATGGCGGTCAACTGCGGCCCGTGCGATTCACCTGCGGTCAGCACGCGGAGTCGGTCCATGGGGCAACGATATACACCCGACGGGGCGCAGGCAAAGCTGCCGACGCTGGCGGAGATGCGACGGGGCGGCCCTTCGGCCGCCCCGTCGCATCTCCCACCCGCACGCGCCTACAGGCGCAAGGCGCTTGTCGCGCGTCGCGTTACTTCGTCAGTACGCTCCCCACGTGCAGGGTCAGCGTCTGGTCACCGTGCATGATGGTCACAGTCTGGGCGCTCACGTTGATGCTGAGGATCTTGATCTCCCCCCAGCCCGTGCTGAACGTGTCGCCCTCCTTCTTGTCGGCGTACGTCACGCCGTCGACCTCGATCGTGCACATGGCCACGCCGCCCTGCTCGCTGATGCTCACCAGCGAGACCGTGTGGCCGCCGGTGCCACCGCCGCCATCGTCGTAGCCGACGCTGACGACCTCCAGCGTGTAGGTCTTGTCCGTGTCGACATTGGTCACCTCGACCGAGTCGCCCACGCTGACGGAGACGGACGTGGTGCCGTCTTCGAACTCCTGGCCCTCAGGCAGCTGGAAGGTCACCGAGTTCGAGCCGATGGACGCGATCGTGAACACCGGCGAGCCGGACGGCACCTTGTCGCCGACCTCCACCGTGTACGAGGTGCCGTTGACCTTGACCTTCGCCGAAGTGGGCGTGGAACCCGTGCCGTCGGTGCCGGTGTTGGGCTGCGTCAGCGGGACGAACGGGTCCTTGACCTCGAACTTGTCGAGCGTCGGCTGCGTCTTGGCCGGATCGACGGCCTCGGCGACGGCGGTGTCCTCGGCCGCCGTCGTGGTCGTGTCCTCGGCCAGCACACCGTCGGCCTCCACGCCCGTGCCGTAGGTGCCCATACCGGTCGCGTCGTTGCCGCGTCCGACACCCACGGCGAGCGCCGCGATGGACCCGAGCAGCAACGCGGCCACCACGATGAGGATGGTGCGCTTGGAGGCGATCATTGCTCACCCTCCCCAGTCGTCGGGGCCGTTGTGGCCGGCGCGGCCGCCGCGCCCCACAGATACGCGTTGAGGGTCACGGAGACGGTCAACGGTGCGACCGAGGTCGACGTGTCCGTCGCCGAGCCGCCGGAAAGCGAGACGTTGGTCACCTGCAGGAGGCGCCCGGTCACGCTGAACGTGGTGTTCTGGAAGCGGACGTAGCTCTCGAGCCTGTAGAGAAAGTCCTCGACGTCGAAGAAGCGCCCGGTGACGGCCAGCGTGACCGTCTGGATGCCGAAGGGCGCTCCCGTCGCGGTCGCACCGCGCGAGATCGTCGAGAGCGTCACCCCCGAGGCCGTCGCCGTCTTGGTGAGCTCGACGATCATGGTCGGGATGCCCTCGTCCTCGGGCAGCATCTTGCTCAGCCGCACGATGTCGACCTCAGCCTGGGGCGCGGTCTTCTCGTACGACTGGAGACGGGCGAGTTCCTGCTGCGCCGAAACGAGCGCCGTCTCGTCGGCGGCGATCTGATCGTCGAGGTCGCTCAGCTTCTGCCGCGTCGGGCTGAAGAGCAGGAAGTACCAGGCCACGATGAGGACGACGGCGATCACGCCGGCGATGATGTAGATCTCCTTGCCGCGGGCGCTCATTGCGCACCTCCCGTGGCGGTGGTGGTAGGAGGCGCCAGCATGTAACGCCGCAGCGAGGCGGTGACCGTGAAGGTCGTCAGCGACTCGGTCGTGTCCGTCGCCGCCGCCTTGGTCGAGCTCGACAGCTGGATGTTGGTGAGCTGCGGCAGAAGGCCGAGCCGAGTCATGAACTCGGCGACGTCCTTGTGCTCGTAGGTCTGGCCGGTGAAGGTGATGTCGGCGGCGAGCTCACCACCGACGGCCTCCGGTGCCGCGGCGGCGGGCCCCGGCAGCATGTTGACCGGCACCGCGCAGGTGAGCGACTGCAGGCGGACGTTCTCCGGGATGACCAGGCTGATCTCCTCGAAGATCGTCGACCACGGCACGCGGGCCGCGTCGATGGCCTTCGCCGTCGTGGTCATTTCGGTCCGCTTCGTCTGCAGCACCGCGTACTGCTGGAGGGCTGCCGACTGGGCCTGCACGGCGGCGATGTCCGCCTCGAGCTGAGCGACCTGGTCCTCCTTGTCGCCGACCTGACTGTTCTGCCACAGGTAGATGACGCCCAGCACGGCGATGATCGCGACGAGCACGATGATCACCCACATGAGGCCGCGTTCGCGCCGTGCCTTGGCGCGTTCTTCGGGCGGCAGCAGGTTCATGCGTTTCATCGCCATGGCCTACTCCTCGTCCTCGAGCGCAAGGCCGATGGCGACCGCCAAGCGCGGCGCCATCGTGTCGAGCTCGGCCTGCGACAGTTTCGTCTTGTTCTCGGTGACGCGCTGGACGGCGTTGCCGAGAGAGACCGGCAGGTGGAGCGCCTCCGAAAGGTACTCGGGCATGTGACGCGTGAGGGCGCCCTCACCGGTGATGAGCAGCCCGGCGATCTGGCCGTCGGGCTCCTGAGAGTGGTAGTAGTCGATCGAGCGGCGGATCTCGTCGGCGAACGCCTCGCTCGCCGTGTCGAGCGTCTGATGGATCTCGGTGACGGTGTCGGCCTCGAGGTCGGCGATGCCCTCGTCGGACCCTCCGGAGAGGCCGACCTTGAGGCGCAGGGCGTCGGCTTCGTCGTGGCTGATGCCCCGATGGGTGACGAGCGCCTGGACGAGCGCCTCGCAGCCGAGGTTGATGACGCGCGTGAACTGCGGCATGCCGCCGGCCGCCACGACGAGGTTGGTGATGCCCGAACCGATGTGGACCAGCGCCGAAGCCTCAGCGGTCTGGACGCCGCCGCCCTGGTCGATGAACGGGACCGCCGGCGAAACCGCGCGAGTGAGCGCGAACGCCTGCAGGTCGATCGCGTCGACGGCGAGGCTCGCCTTCTTGGCGACCTCGACGAACCGGGCGATCATGTCGCGCTGCGCGGCGACGATGAGCACCTTCTGCTTGCCCGAGCCTTCCTCGCCGGGGACGGTAGCGAGGACCTGGTAGTCCAGGATGGCGTCGTCGAGCGGGATGGGAATGGCCTCCTGCGCCTGGAACTGGATCGCCGCTTCGAGCTCCTTGTCGTCCATGAGAGGGAACTCCATGGTACGCACGACGATCTTCTGGTTGGCCACCCCCAGGCGGAGGCGACGGCCGGAGAACCCGGCCTCCTTCCAGAAGCTCTTGAGCTCGCCGGCCAGGCCCTCGACATCGATGACCTCGCCCTCGAACACAAGACCTTCGGGCAGCGCTCTCACGGCTGCGGCCATGAGGGTCTGCCCCGTTTTGGCGCCGCGGACCTGGGCGCCCGCGATGGCGGACTGCTCCAGATCGATTCCGACGCTCACACCGTTCTTTGCCATAGGCGCACTCCTAGCGTCCCCAGTCGCCCTCTACGGCGTCTTCGGCAGGTTCAAGGGTCTGCTTTAGGACTTCACTTCGTCACGGGATGCCCACGCCCCTGCCCTCCGGCGCGGCCGTATTCTTTCACAAGCCCCTGATGACGTACACAAGAGTTCGAAACCGCTCGCCGGATTCCCTGCAGGCACGGTCCTCTGCGGAGGCGAGGCCGCTCATTCGCGAGCCACCAGCAGGCCTTCGAGAGAGCCGATCGCCGGCTGCTCGCGCCAGCCTGAGGCGAGCCTGACGGAGAGGGGCGCCGCGACGAGCAGACGGCGACAGGCCAGGTGGCCCGTGACCCCGCTCGTCGCGGCGACCTCGAGGTGCCCCGTGACGACGAGGGCGCCGCGAAGGAAGACGACGGGCGCAGCCGGCACGACCGGCGACGGCTCCATGTCGGCATCGCCGAGGCAAGCGTCGCCTTCGACGACAACGGTGACCGGAGCCCAGAGAGGCTCGCGGCGGCCGGTGATCACGAGAGCGCCGTCGGACGCGTCGTCCGCGACGCAGACGAGGTAGCCGGCCGCGGGGTCGGCGCACCCGGCGACCTCGGCTGAGCCGGGCTCGCCAGTCGGCAACGCCGGCGGCAGACGGTCGAGGTGCAGGACGCCGCCGGCGAGAGCGTCGGCCGGGTCGAGGGCGTGAGCCCGCGCCGACGCGAGCCAGACGGCGTCCGGCACCTCGACCATGTCCGCCAGGTCGATGCCTGTCCACGGGACGGCCGGCACCACGGGCGGCGAGGCCGCGTGCGTGTCGGTGTCGTACGCGTACGCGGCAGGAACGGGATCGAGGTCGTGGATCTCGGCGCCGGCGGCCCAGATGCCACCGCCGGCGTGCACGCCGGCGGCCGGCCAGCGGCCGCCCCAGGCGTGGTCGG
>CAVPRQ010000011.1:0-24938 GCA_963707855.1 uncultured Thermoleophilia bacterium | reverse complement strand
GCCGAGCCGCTGGTCCCGCGGCGTGGACCAGATCAGCACCGCGCCGACCAGATAGGCGGTCGGCAGCCAACTGAGCATGCGCAGGAGGGTGCGCACCAAGGCGGCCGCCGAGAAGACGACCCGGAGGGTCAGCTCGGCGTCTTCCGCGCTGACGGTCCGGCTGCAGCGGCGGCAGGCGAGCCTTGATCCGTGCACGAGACCTCCACGACGGTCTGATGGGGGGACTCCACTGCGGTGCGCCACGTGGACCCTTGGCGACATGAGGACGGCCCCGGCCCTGGCCTTGCACCGCCTCCGTCTGAGTTGTTGAGTTGGCGCTGCAGGTCGAGCCCTGGACGCACGAGAGGAGCGGCGCCATGCCGGACGCGAAGACCATCGCCTTCTTCCCCGAGCCCGGCGCCTGGGGGCCGACGAACGACTGCGCCGCCATCGGCAGCATCCTTCTCGCGCGGGGGCATCGCGTCGTGTTCGTCATCGACGAGTCCTTCGCCGGCGTGCTCGAGCCGCGCGGCTTCGAGGAGCGTCTCTTCCGGACGGCTCCGGGGGAGGCGGCTGGCGACCGAAGGCACGGTCGACGCAGCCGAGGTGAACGGCGGCGCGGCTGCCGAGGACCCCTGGTCCGAGTTCATCCGCGTCACCGCGCCGGAGTTCCGCAAGCCGACGATCGAGCAGATCGAGACGGTGACGAAGCCGATCTGGGAGACGCTGGTCGCGGCCGAGCAGTACGCGCACGAGCGGCTGATGGCGATCTGGGACGAGGTGCATCCGGACGTCGTGGCGACGGACAACGTGACGGGGTACCCGGCCGTCGAGCTGGGCGGCTGTCCCTGGGTGCGCATCGTGTCGTGCAACCCGCTCGAGATGCGCGACCCCGACCTGCCGCCGCCGCTCTCCGGCCTGCCGGTCGCCGACCGGAGCCAGTGGCAGGCGTTTCGCGACGAATACGCCCGCGTGCACGCCGACCTCCTGCGCGAGCACAACGAGTTCCGCGCTTCGGTCGGCGTCGAGGCGTGCCCGCCCGGCGAGTTCAGCCGCGAGTCGCCGTGGCTGAACCTCTACGAGTTCCCGGAGGCCGCCGACTACGCTGCGGAGCCGGCCGCTGGCGCCCACGTGGCACCGCATGGACTCGTCGGTGCGTGCCACCGAGGCGCCCTTCGACGTCGCCGAGCACCTGCCCGGCGACGGCAAGGTCGATCTACCTCTCGCTCGGCTCGCTCGGCTGCATGGACGTCGGCCTCATGCAGCGTCTCATCGACGCGCTGGCCACGACCGAGCACCGGGTCATCGTCTCGATGGGTCCGCTCAAGGACCAGATGAGATTGGGGCCGCGCATGTACGGGGACGAGTTCCTGCCCCAGCCGTCGATCCTGCCGCAGTGCGACCTGCTCATCACGCACGGCGGCAACAACACCGTGTGCGAGGGCTTCCACTTCGGCCTGCCGATGATCGGGCTGCCGCTGTTCTGGGACCAGTACGACAACGCGCAGCGGCTGCAGGAGACGGGGTTCGGCGCGCGGCTGCCGACCTACGACTGGACGGAGGAGCAGCTCGTCGGCACGGTCGAACGCCTGCTTGCCGACGACGGCCTGCGCGCACGCATGCGGGCGATCGCCCGCGACGTGCGCGCGCAGGCCGGCAGCGCGAAGGGGGCCGACCTCATCGAGCGCCTCGCGCTCACGGGTCGGCCGGTCACGCGCTGACGGCGCCCGCCTCGCGTCTACGACGCCTCGTCGAACGCCTCGGTGAACTGGCTCGCGTAGAGGTCGTGGTAGAAGCCGCGCGCGGCCATGAGCTCGTCGTGCGAGCCCTGCTCGACGATGCGGCCGTGGTCCATGACGAGGATCGTGTCGGCGCCGCGGATGGTCGACAGGCGGTGGGCGATGACGAAGCTCGTGCGGCCCTTCATGAGCTCGGCCATCGCCTCCTGGATGAGCACCTCGGTGCGCGTGTCGACCGAGCTCGTCGCCTCGTCGAGGATCAGCACGTCGGGGTCGGCGAGGAAGGCGCGGGCGATGGTGAGGAGCTGCTTCTCGCCCTGCGAGACGTTCGTCGCGTCGTCGTCGAGGACGGTGTCGTAGCCGTCGGCGAGCGTGCGCACGAAGTGGTCCACGCGAGCCGCGCGGGCGGCGGCGAGGATCTCGTCCTCGCTCGCGCCCTCGCGTCCGTAGGCGATGTTCTCGCGGATCGTCCCGGTGAACAGCCACGTGTCCTGCAGCACCATGCCGAAGAGGTCGGCGCAGATCGCTCGCTCGATCATGCGGTGCGCGTCGACGTCGTCGATCAGGATCGCGCCCTCGTCGATCTCGTAGAAGCGCAGCAGCAGGTTCACGAGCGTCGTCTTGCCGGCGCCGGTCGGGCCGACGATGGCGACCGTCTGGCCGGGCGGCACGTCGAGGCTGAGGTCCTCGATCAGCGGCGTGTCGGGGACGTAGCGGAACGAGACGTCGCGCAGGGTGATGTGGCCGCGCGTGTGCTCGAGCTTGACCGGCGCGGCCGCGTCGGGCTCCTCCTCCGCCTCGTCGAGCAGCTCGAAGACGCGCTCGGCCGACGCGGCCGCGGACTGCAGCACGTTCATGATGCTGGCCGTCTGCGCGATCGGCATCGTGAACTGGCGCGAGTACTGGATGAACGCCTGCACGTCGCCGAGGGAGATGCGGCCGTTGGCGACCATGAGCGCCGCCGACGACGGCGACCGCCACGTAGTTGAGGTTGCCGACGAAGTTCATCACCGGCTGGATCATGCCGGAGATGAACTGCGCCTTGAAGCTCGACTCGTAGAGCTGCTCGTTCTGCGCGTCGAAGACCTCGATGGCCTCCTGCTGGCGGCCGAAGACCTTGACCACGTTGTGGCCGGTGAACATCTCCTCGACGTGGCCGTTGAGGTCGCCGGTGCGCTCCCACTGCGCGGCGAACTGCTTCTGCGAGCGCTTGGCGATGAAGATGCGTGACGACCACGGAGACCGGCACGCGAGCAGCGAGATCAGGGCGAGGATCCAGCTGATCGAGAGCATCATGATCAGCACGCCGACGATGGTGAGCACCGCCGTGATGAGCTGCGTGAGGCTCTGCTGCAGCGTCTGCGAGATGTTGTCGATGTCGTTCGTGATGCGGCTCAGGACGTCGCCGCGGGGGTGGTCGTCGAAGTACTTGAGCGGCAGGCGGGCGAGCTTCTCGTCCACCGCCTGCCGCAGCTTGAACATCGTGCGCTGCGCGACGCCGGCCATGAGGTACTGCTGCAGCCAGGCGAAGCCGGCGCTCAGCAGGTAGATGCCGACGAGCAGGAGCAGCGTCCGGGCCCAGGGCGTCGAAGTCGACGCCCTGGCCGGGGTGCAGCGTCATGCTCGAGAGCATGTCGGCGATGCGGTCCTCGCCCTTGGCGCGCAGGCCGGCGATCGGCCTGCTCCTGGGTCGACGCCGGCCGGAAGCTGCTTGCTGACCACGCCCTCGAAGAGGATGTCCGTGGCGTGGCCGAGGATCTTGGGGCCGATCACGGCGAAGGCGACGCTGACGACGGCGAGCAGGACCACGAGGCCGATGAGCAGGCGCTCCTGCGCCAGCAGCCCGGCCAGCCGGCGCAGCGCGCCCTTGAAGTCCTTCGGCCTTCGCGGTGGGCATCACGAGGGCGTGGCCGGGAGGGCCCCCGCCGGGGCCGGGCGGGCCGCCGGGACGGCCCGGCCCTCCGGGCCGCGGCCCCGCCGGCGGCCCCGCCGGCCGCGTCTCGCTCGGCGGCGCTCATGCCGCGCCCTCCGCGCCGAGCTGCGAGGCGACGATCTCGCGGTAGGTCTCGCTGGTCTCCAGCAGCTCGTCGTGCGTGCCCATGGCGGCGATCGTGCCGTCCTCGAGCACGACGATGCGGTCGGCGTGCATGATCGTGCCGACGCGCTGCGCGACGATGATCACCGTCGCGTCGGCCATCTCCCTCTTGAGCGCCGCGCGCAGCCGGGCGTCGGTCGTGAAGTCGAGGGCCGAGAAGCTGTCGTCGAAGATGTTGATCGGGCGCGCGCTTGGCCAGCGCCCGGGCGATCGCCAGGCGCTGGCGCTGCCCGCCCGAGACGCTGGCGCCGCCCTGCGCGACCGGCGGCCTCGAGCTGCTCCGGCATCTCGGCCACGAACTCCTTGCCCTGCGCCGTCTCGAGCAGGCGCCAGAGCTCGTCGTCGCTCGGCCTCCTCGTCGCCGTGGCGCAGGTTGCTGGCCACGGTGCCGCTGAAGAGGAACGACTTCTGCGGCACCAGGCCGATCCTGCGCCACAGGTCCTGCAGCGCGTACTCGCGCACGTCGACGCCGTCGACGAGCACGCTGCCGGCGGTGACGTCGTAGAAGCGAGGGATCAGGCTGATCAGCGTCGACTTGCCGCAGCCCGTGCTGCCGACGATGGCCACGGTCTCTCCCGGCTCGGCGGTGAAGGTGATGCCGCTGAGCACCGGCTCCTCGGCGCCGGGGTAGCGGAACTCGACGTCGCGGAACTCGACGCGGCCGCGCGCCGGCACGTCGCGCGCGGGCGCCGGCGGGTCGACGATCGTCGGCTCGGTGTCGAGCACCGCCTGGATGCGCTCCGCCGACGCCGCGGCGCGCGGCACCATCACGAACATGATGGTCGCCATGAGCACGGAGAGCAGGATCTGGACGATGTAGGTGAGGAAGGCGGTCAGATCGCCGATCGGCATGCCGTGGTCGGCGATCTGCATGCCGCCGAACCACATGATCGCCACCATCGAGAGGTTGAGGATGAGGGTCAGCGTCGGGATCATGAGCGCGAAGAGGCGGTTGACCTTGAGCGTCGTCCAGGTGAGGTCCTCGTTGGCGGCCGTCGAAGCGCTCCTCCTCGTGGCGGGTGCGGTCGAAGGCGCGGATCACGCGGACGCCGCTCAGCACCTCGCGCGTGACCTGGTTGACGCGGTCGATCTTGACCTGCATCGACTTGAAGAGCGGCAGCGCCGAGCGCACCACCAGGCCGATGAACCCCAGCATCACCGGGATGGCGACGAGGATCACGGCCGAGAGCGGCACGTTGAGGCGCAGCGCCATGATGATGCCGCCGATCATCATCATGGGCGCCGAGCACGACGACGGTGAGCATCATCAGCACGACCATCTGCACCTGCTGCACGTCGTTGGTCGTGCGCGTGATCAGCGACGGGGTGCCGAAGCGGTTCACCTCGGCCTGCGAGAAGCTCTCGACGCGGCGGAAGAGCGCCCCGCGCACGTCGCGGCCGAACGCCCATCGCGACCCTGGAGCCGTAGTAGACGCCGACGATGGCGGCGAGGACGAAGACGAGCGTGACGGCGAGCATGACGGCGCCGGTACGCAGGATGTAGGCCGTGTCGCCGGTGATGACGCCGTTGTTGATGATGTCGGCGTTGAGCGTCGGCAGGTAGAGGTTGGCGATCGCCTGGACGAGGAGCAGGACGAGGATGACGACGATCTGCCGCCAGTAGGGGCGCAGGCGCTCGCGCAGGAGCCGGATCACGGGATCGCCCCGGGCGCGCCCTCGGTCGTCTCGGCGAGGGAGCGCGCGATGCTCGCGCTCAGCTTGTCCAGCAGTCGCGCGAGCTCCGCGCGCTCCTCGTGCGCGAGCGCCGCGAGCGCCGCCGGGATGTGATCCGCCAGCGCTGCGCGCGCGTCTCGGCCGAGCGCGCGTCCCGCGTCCGAAGAGGTACACGCGCGTGAGTCGCTGGTCGGCCTCGTCCGCGCGACGCTCGACGAGGCCGCCCTGTCTCCATCGAGCGCAGCATCCGGCTGAGGGTGGGCGCCGCGATGTGCATCGCCTCGGCGAGGTCGCGCTGCGCGATGCCGTCGTGGCGGGCGAGCGACGCTCAGGCAGATGCCCTGCCCGGGTGGACGTCCGACTCGCCGAGCCTCCTGTGCATGAACTGCCGGTGCAGGCGCAGCGCGTTCCGAAGGCGCGAAAGACCGCAGCCGAGGTCTCGTCGAGATCCGGCCAGCTCGGCGGGCAGGCCCGCCGGCTCCTGGCAGTCGTGTCGTTCAGGGTCCATGTCGTGTGAGGCGTCTCCGGCGTCGATGGCGTGTGCGGAAATGTTAGCAAGCTAACCGTTAGCATGCAAACCGTCGCCGACGAGGTCTGCTGTCGCGCCGCAGGTCCGCTGCTCGAGTCTCGGCGCGACGCACCGGTCCTGCGCCCACTGCTCCCGTGCGCGGACTGCCGGCACGCGGTGTAGCATCGCTGCCGGACGGTGGAGCGACCAGGAGGAGGCTCGCATGGGCGCACCCGTCAAAGCGCAGGTCGGCATCGATGCCGTCGCGGCGCTCGACATCCGGGTCGGGACCATCGTCGCCGTCGGCGACGTCCCCGGCTCGAACAAGCTCGTGCGCCTCGAGGTCGACTTCGGCGACTTCCGGCGCACGATCCTCGCCGGCATGAAGAAGGAGCGCGAGGACCCGCGAGAGATCGAAGGGCGCCAGGCGCTCTTCGTCGTCAACCTGGCGCCCCGCACTATGGCCGGCATCGTCTCCGAAGGCATGCTCTTCGACATCGGCTACGAGGACGGGATCGCTCCGGTCCTGGCCGTCCCGGAGAGGCCCGTCCCCAACGGCGTGCGCGCCGGATAGGGGCGAGCCGCGACTCAGAACGTGAACCCGACATCGACTCATGAACGCGCGCTGTTCGACGCGCGCCTACGACCCGGCGCCGCTCACCGACGACGAGAAGCGCGCGATCCTCCATACCGCCATGCGCGCGCCCACGGCCGGCAACATGATGCTGTACTCCATCATCGAGATCGACGACCAGGTGCTCAAGGACCGGCTCGCCGTCACCTGCGACGACCAGCCGTTCATCGCCCGCGCGCCCTGGGTCCTCCTCTTCGTCGCCGACTACCAGAAGTGGATGGACCTGTTCGCGGTCGCCGGGGTCGACGAGATGGACGGCGTGCCGCACGGGGTCACCCCGGGCGTCGGCGACCTGCTGCTCGCCTGCTGCGACGCCCTCATCGCCGCGCAGAACGCCGTCATCGCGGCCGAGTCGCTCGGCATCGGCTCGTGCTACATCGGCGACATCATGGAGCAGGCCGAGACCCACGCCGAGCTGCTCGGCCTGCCGCGGTACACCTTCCCCGTCGCCATGCTGTGCTTCGGCCGTCCGAAGACCAGGCCGCACGTCACCGAGCGGTACGAGAAGCACGTCGTGCACCGGAACGCATACCGACGCCTCGGCGCGGACGAGCTGCGAGCGGTCTCGGACGACCTCGACAGCGCCTACGCCTCTCGCGGCATCACGCCCGGCGTCCCACACGTACGTCCGGGACGTCTACGCGCGCAAGTTCACCGCCGACTTCTCGGCGGAGATGAACCGGTCGGTGAGGTGGTGGATCGAGCGGTGGATGGGGACGGGCGCCTCGTCTCACTCCTCCGTCAGTCCGCGCTCGTAGAACCCGTCCTCGGCGCGCAGGTAGCCGCGCAGGGCGTGGGTGACGCCGCTCTGAAGCGGCTCCGGCGGCCAGGGGATCATGCGGCGGTTGATGAAGGGGCACGGCGGCAGATCGGTCTCCGGCCGTTCGAGCAGGAGCGCCGCCAGCTCGCGGCCGTTGACGTAGCTCATCGACACGCCGTGCCCGATGCACCCGAGGCTGTAGACCACACGGTGGTCGCCGACGTAGCCCAGGGCGGGCGTCAGATCGGTGGTCACCGAGAACGGCCCGCCCCAGCGGTGCGTGACGCGCAGGTCGCGCAGGTGCGGCCAGAGGAAGTGGATGTGGTCCTCGAGGTGCCTCCACGCCTTCTGGTCGGAGTCGGCGTCGAGGGAGCCGGCGTACGTGAGGCCGACCGGCCCGCCGCCCATGACGATGCGCTTGTCGGGCGTGAGCCGGTAGTAGTGGATCAGGTTGCGCGCGTCCTCCAGGCCCTGCCGCCCCTCCCAGCCGATCGGCGCCAGCTGCTCGTCCGAGAGCGGCTCGGTGGCGATCATGTACGTGAAGGCGGGCACCTGTTTGTGGCTCAGCGTGGGGAACAGGTGCGAGTAGGCGTTGGTGGCGAAGGCGAGCTTCTGCGCGACGACGGAGCCTCGCGGCGTGAGCAGGCGGAACGCCGCGGCGCACGCCTTCTTCGGACACGATCGAAAGGACGGGCGTGTCCTCGTACACACGTGCGCCGCGGCCGAGCGCGACGCGCTTCTCTTCGCGCACCAGCTTCGCCGGGTCGACCAGCAGCAGTCGCGGCTCCCACATGCCGCCCAGGTAGCGCGCCGAGTCGACCATCGCGCGGGCCTCGGCGGCGTCTATCCAGGTGATGCCGTCGAAGCCCAACGACTGCATGAGGTCGACCTGCTTGTGCAGGCGCTTCACGTAGCTCGCCGTCGTCGCGACGCGCAGAAAGCCGGGACGGATCTTGTCGCAGTCGATGTCCTCGCGATCGATGAACGCCTCGAACTCGTCGACCGCGCGCTCCATGTAGGTGTGCGCGGCCTTGAAGAACGTCTTGCCGCGCAGCGCCGCCGTGGTGCCGAAGCCCAGGCCGACGACGGTCATCGCGAACGAGCCGTTGCGGCCGCTGGCGCCGTAGCCCACGGTCTTCGCCTCGACGACGGCGACGTCGAGCGCCGGATCGAGGTCTTTGAGAGCGATCGCCGTGGCCAGGCCGGTGAAGCCGCCGCCGATCACGGCGACGTCGGCGGTCAGCTCGCCCTCGACAGGCGCCGCCGCCTCGTACGGTCCGTACTTGTCGAGCCAGAGCGAGAGCGGGGAGTCGGGCAGGCTGGTCATCAGGGATCCACCTCCAGAGCGCGACACTGCTGTCGGCCGGGGCGCCGGCGGGCCTGCGACGGCCGGCGCCGGCGCCCTGACCGAGGCGCCATCCTACGCCGTGCGTCGCCTCGTTCACAGAAGCAGCGATGGCAGAAGGGGCCGGCTGCCGGTGACGTCAGCCGCGGCACGATCCGGCGCCTGCCCAGGCGAGCGGCCTCGCGCTGGTCGGCAGCGTCGCCGTCGACGAGACCTGGCCGGCGCTGCGGGTCAAGAGGGCGGCGAGCTGACCCCGACAGTCATTGCCGAGGGGGAGCAGGACAGCCACTAGTAGTGACACACTGGCGACGGAGGGAGTCGGCATCGCAGACCGGGTCCGGACGGACCAGGTCGACTCACGGGGGGTGGGGAGATGAGAGCAGTACGAACGGGGAGCGATCCACGGACACGTCGGCGGAGTGGCGCGCCTGCACGTCGGCGAGGGCTGTTCCTGCTGTTCGCCGCACTGACGACCGCGGCCTGCCTGGCGGCGGCCGCGGCCCCGAGCCTGGCCAACATCGAGGACCCGGCGGCCGAACCGAACCATCAGGCGCTCCTCGACCGTGCGGGGGTCGACTACGCGGAGGACGTCGTCATCGTCGGTGACTACGTCTACGTCTGCGGTCAGGTCGAGTCGGGAGCGACCGATGCCGACGCGAGCCTGGTCCGCATGCCTGTCAGAGGTGGCACGCACGGCCCTGCGGACCAGCGGCATCTCGGGTCGTGACCACGCCGGCTGCCATGGCAGTCGCCCCGAGAGGCGCCGCGCTCTACACCTCGGGCACGCGAGAAGGCGCGACGAACGCCGACATCCTCCTGATCAAGTGGTCGAAGTGGGGCCGCGTGATCTGGAAGCGGCAGTACAACCCGACACCCGGCGCCTACGATGCCGGCGGCGACGTCGTCGTGGACCGCGACGGCAACGTCACCGTCCTCGGCCTCGCCGCCGCCGGGCTCTCGGGACGACTGGGTGGTCGTCAGCTGGACGGCGGCCGGCAAGCGCCGCTGGGTCCGCCGGCTGACGGACTCGGTCAGCGGAGGAGTCGACCTCGGAGATGCTGGTCGACCGCGGCGGCAACCTCTATCTGACCGGGTACGCGGACCGCGCCGGCAAGAGCTCGATGCTGACCGTCAAGCTGTCGCCGGCCGGCCGGGTCCTCTGGAAGCGCTGGTATCTCGGCCCGGCCGGGATCAGCTCCGCGGGACACGCCCTCGCGCCGCGATCGGGCGGTGGGGTCTTCGTCGCCGGTCTGGTCGCCAACGCGTCCGGGGGCTTCGACGCCGTGTGCGTCGCGTACAGGAGCGACGGGTCGCGCGCGGTGGCCGATCCCGTCGCGGCGGGCGAAGCGACCGTCTCGCTCGAGGACATCGCCGTGCTGAAGTCGGGCACGATCGTCGGCGTGGGCTGGTCCGCCCTCCACGGGCCGACGAAGCCGTTCCTGTGCGTGTGGCACACGGACGGCCACGTCGAAGTGCCGGCGACCATGGCGACGCCCTTCTCGGACGCGACGTCGCCGTCGCCGCCGACGCCTTCGGCGGCTACTGCTACGCGGGCACCTACGCGGGTGCGGCCGATGCCGCCTCGGTCAGCGTCACCCGCGACTCCGAAGACGGCGCCTTCTGGCGATGGGTCTGGGGTGG
Source organism: uncultured Thermoleophilia bacterium (assembly GCA_963707855.1). Classification (GTDB taxonomy): domain Bacteria; phylum Actinomycetota; class Thermoleophilia; order UBA2241; family UBA2241; genus UBA2241. The sequence goes on along the minus strand of CAVPRQ010000011.1, from coordinate 14,563 downwards.
CCCGACACCCAGCTCGATGACGCGGTCGAAGGCGGTCGCCGCCAAGGGCAACGTCGTGGCGGTCTGCGGCGACTGCATCTCGGCCGCGACCGGGCGCGACCAGTTCGTCATGGTGTGGAGGTACTGACGGGCCGTCGTTCCGGGCTCTCGTCGGCTTCGACGGACGAGCGGGGCACACCCCCTGCGGTCGAGCGGGGTGTGCCCCGTCCTCCTCTGCTATCCTCGGACCCGTGAGCATCGAGACGCCATCTGCCCCCGAACGCAGCGACTTCATCCGCGACATCGTCGCGGCCGACCTTCGCGAGGGCCGGCACCAGACCGTCGTCACCCGCTTCCCCCCTGAGCCGAACGGCTACCTCCACATCGGTCATGCGAAGGCGATCTGCATCAACTTCGGTATCGCCGGCGAGTTCGGCGGCCGCTGTCATCTGCGCTTCGACGACACGAACCCCGTGAAGGAAGAGCAGGAGTACATCGACGCCATCGAGGCGGACATCCGGTGGCTGGGCTTCGACTGGGGCGAGCACCTCTACTTCGCATCGGACTACTTCGAGCAGCTCTACGAGTGGGCCGTCCACCTCATCAAGGTCGGCAAGGCGTACGTCGACGACCTCTCCGCCGACGAGATCCGCGAGTACCGCGGCACGCTCACCGAACCCGGCCGAGAGAGCCCGTGGCGGGACCGCCCGGCGGAGGAGAGCCTCGACCTGTTCGCGCGCATGCGCGCCGGCGAGTTCCCCGACGGCTCTCGCGTCCTGCGCGCGCGCATCGACATGGCCGCCGGCAACGTCCACCTGCGCGACCCGATCCTGTACCGGATCCTGCACGCGGAGCATCCGCGGACGGGCGACGCGTGGTGCGTCTATCCGACCTACGACTTCGCCCACGGCCAGTCCGACGCCATCGAGGGCATCACGCACTCCCTGTGCAGCCTCGAATTCAAGGACCACCGGCCGCTCTACGACTGGCTCATCGACAACCTGCCGGTGCCCGTCGCACCCGCACCAGTACGAGTTCGCCCGGCTCAATCTCACGCACACCGTCGTCCACAAGCGCGTCCTCCGGCGCCTCGTGGAGGAGGGCGGTGTGCGCGGCTGGGACGACCCCCGGATGCCCACCCTCTCGGGCCTTCGCCGGCGGGGCTTCCCCGCGGAGGGGATCCGCGACTTCGCGACGCTGGTCGGGGTGGCCAAGGCCGACAACGTCGCCGAGGTGGAGATGCTGGAGCACGCCGTGCGCGACGTCCTCAACCGCAACGGCGCCCCGTCGCTTCGCCGTCCTCGATCCCCTCAAGGTCGTCATCGAGGACTACCCCGAGGGTCAGGTCGAGGAGATGGAGGTGCCCAACAACCCGGAAGACCCCTCCGCCGGGACCCGGAAGGTGCCTTTTGCGCGCGAGCTCTGGATCGAGCGCGACGACTTCATGGAGGACCCCCCGCGCAAGTTCTTCCGTCTGGCGCCCGGCCGCGAGGTTCGGTTGCGGTCCGCGTACTTCGTGACCTGTCGCGAGGTCGTGAAGGACGCCGACGGCGGGATCGTCGAGCTGCGCTGCACCTACGATCCCGCCACGCGCGGCGGCGACGCTCCCGACGGCCGCCGCCCCAAGGCGACCCTCCACTGGGTGTCGGCCGCTCACGCCGTGCCCGCGGAGGTCCGGCTCTACGACCATCTCTTCAAGGACCCGCACCCCGGAGCCGGCGGTCGCGACCTCTTCGAGGACGTGGATCCGGACTCCGAGACCGTGCTCGGAGGGTGCGTCGTGGAGCCGTCGCTCGCCGAGCTGCCGGTCGGCGCAGACCGTCCAGTTCGAGCGGCTCGGCTACTTCTGCCCCGACCCCGACTCGGCGCCCGGCGCGCTCGTCTTCAACCGGACGCTCACGCTCAGGGACACCTGGGCGAAGCTGCAGGCGCAAGGGCGGCAGGACACGGCCTGACGGCGTCGGGCCGGCGGCGCCGTCCCCGTTGCCTCAGGTCGGCGCGGTCCCTGGTCCCTCAGGCCGGCCGCGCCGCCCCCGACTCCTCTCGCGCCACGCTTGAGGAGGCTGCCGTCGCGCGCTACACTCACGTCGCCTCCGGGCATTGCTGGCGAGTGGCCTAATTGGCAAGGCACCTGACTCTGGATCAGGGGATTGAAGGTTCGAGTCCTTCCTCGCCAGCCATCTTCTTCCCCATCCCCGATCTCCGACCGGGCGCGCGCTCGTGCGGGCGGCGAGCCTACCCGAGGTTCATCGTTCGCAGCCGCCACGTGGCGAGCGCGAGCGCGATGGCCGAGGCGATCACGAGCGTCGCGATCGCGGCGCTCAGGCCGGTCGCGTTCGGGACGCTGATACCCGGTTCCTGTGCCAGGTCGACGTACAGCGAGGCGACGAAGTGGCGGATGCTGACGTAGCGCAGACCGGGCACGAAGCGTCCCAGCATGCTCTCCCAGAGGAGGGCGTAGACGAGTGCCACCAGCAACGGACGCGAGACGAGCAGGCTCACCAGCATGAAGATCGAGGAGTATGCCAGCGCCGCGACGAGAGACGCCCCGACCATCGCCCAGAGCAGGCGGAAGCTCTCACCGGCGTCGCCGCGCATCACGATGAAGTAGGTCAGGACGATGCCGAGCGTCAACAACGCGCTCGAGACGACGACACTGGTGAGCAGCTTCTCGAGCACGATCCGCAGACGACTGATCGGCTGGAGCGTGAGGTAGTGAAGGGTACGATCCTCGACCTCGTGGCCGAAGGCTCCAGTTGCCAGCACCAGCACCGCCAGCGGCAGCAGAGTCGGGATCATCAGCTCGAGGAAGATCACGTTGCCGAGGAAGACCGTCGGCTGTTCCATCTCGGGGCGCACGAGGTAGATCAGGGCGAACGCGAGGGGGAGGAGCGCCAGGACGGCCGCGACGCCCACGGCTCTGCCGCCGAGGAACTGGCGCAGCGTCAGCCCGGCGACCGGCAGGACCTGGGGGGTTCGCGTCACGCGGGTCATCCGCTCTACCTCCGCACCAGGTACGCGAACACCGATTCGAGTGACTCGTCCGTCGCCTGCACCTCGAACAGTCGCGCGTTCGCGTGCCTGGCCAGCGCGGGCAGGGCCGCGGAGAAGGCCCGCGCGTCGCTGGTCTCGGCGAGGAGGAGGTCGTCGCCCGCGATCCTGACGGAGCGGGTGGCGGGATGGTCGATCAGCAGGGCCGCGAGCGCGCGCGTGTGGTCGGTCCGGACCCGGATGGTGTGGTCGTGCTCGTCCATCCTGTCGCGGATGACGCGGTGGTCGCCGGCCGCCGCGAGCTTGCCGTTGATGATGACGAGGATGCTGCCGGCGACGCGCTCGACCTCGGCCAGGACGTGGGACGAGACGACGACCGTCTTCGTCGCTCCGAGCTCGCGAATGAGGTCGATCATCTGAGCGCGCTGAGCCGGGTCCATGCCGCTGAGCGGCTCGTCCATGAGGAGCACTTCGGGTTCGTGGACGAGCGCGCCCGCGACCTTGATGCGCTGTCGCATGCCTTTCGAGTAGCCGCCGATCTTGCGGTCGGCGGCCGTGCTCATGTCGACGGCGTCCAAGGCCTTCGCGGTCGCCTGCTCGACGTCGTCCACGCCCTGCAGGGTCGCGATGAGGCGCACGAACCCCCGACCGGTGAGGAAGGGGTAGACGGTCTCGGCCTCATGCACGAGGCCGAGGTGACGGTAGGCGTCGGTGTCGCCGCGCGCCGGTCGCCCGTTGATGCGTCACCGTGCCGCTCGAGGGCTTGAGCAGGCCGGCCATCATCTTGAGGAGCGTGGACTTGCCGGCCCCGTTGGGCCCGAGCAGGCCCGTCACGCCTTTGGCGATGCCGAACGAGATGTCCGAGACGGCGACGATGTCGCCGAACCATTTCGAGACGCCGAGCACGATGATCGTCGGCTGCGCGCCCGCGGCGACGCCGGGGAGGAGGGCTACGTCCACTGCCGGCGGTGGCGCCGCGGCGGCGGGTGGCGAGGCGTGTCCGTCCATGGGCTTGCTCACGTCAGCGCTCCGGCAGGTAGCGCCACAGTGTGATGGCGGTGGCGATGACCATGGTCGCGACCATGCCCGTCGCGTAGGCCCACCAGTGGAACGGCAGATCGGTTGCGCCGGGCAGCGGGAAGAGCGCCTGCGCGAGGTTCGAGATGATGACCGCCGGGCTGAGGAACGTGACCCAATCGGCGAGGCGGTTCTCCTCGAGCGCCAGCGCCAGTGAGTTGACGAGCGCCTCGGTCACCACGTAGCCGACGACGATCGCGACCACGGCGATCGCTTTGCGCCCGGTGAACGACGCGATCGCCATGCCGATACTCCCGAGGTAGAGCGCGATGAGCCCGCCGATGAGCGCGATCCTCGCGAGGTCGCCCAGATGCTGGCTCATGGACGTGAATGGCGCGTCGGCCAGGAGGTTGCGGAAGAGCCAGAGCAGCGCCGCCGGGACGAACGACATCGTGAGCGTGAGCAGCGCTGTGGCGGCGAGCTTGGCGAGCACGTAGTCCAGCCGCGTGATGGCCTTCGAGAAGTACAGGGTCAGGACGTGCTCGCGGCGGTCGGGGCACAGCATCTCGGGTGCGATCGTGGCCACGAACAGCCCCTCGACCAGGAAGATGAAGCCGAAGAACTCGCCGTAGCCGATGACCGTCTCGCCGGAGAAACGCGCGAGGAACGCCTCGATGCCGATGACGACGAGCGTGGTGCCCCCCACGATCGCGTAGAGGATGAACGGCACGACCTTCGCCGTCCAGCGCTTTCTGATCCCGAGCGAACGGCTCGCGGAGTAGCGGACCAAGGCGCGGAACGCTTGTCGCCGGCCGAGGCGCTCGCCCTCGTAGTGCGTGTAGCCGCGGTCATAGACCTCGCCGTAGCCCGTCTGCGGTGCAGCGGCGCCCTCAGGGGCCGACATCGGGACCTCCGGTCGTGGTCGGCCCCTGCACTTGGCCGAGATAGATGTCCTCGAGCGAGCGCGCCGATGTGCGCAACGAGCGCAGCGCGACGCCGAGGTCGGCGGCGGCGTCGCGCACCACGTCGTAGACGTGATCCCCAGCCAGGCGGACGACCAGCTCGTCGCCGATCGACGACTCCTGCAGGCGGGCGCGGGACACCTGGACGCCGGCATCCGCCAGACGCCGGATGAAGGCGTCCACGTCGCCCTCGACTCTGATGCGCAGATCGCCGTGCTCGGTCCCTGCCCGATCGATCGGTTGGGCGAGCACGAGCTTGCCCGCATCGAGGATCACGACGTAGTCGCAGACGCGTTCGATGTCCTCGAGAAGGTGCGACGACACCACGACAGCGATACCGAGCCCGCGGTAGATGCGGTCGATGAGGTCGAGCATGTCGTCGCGGCCCTGTGGGTCCATGCCGATCGTCGGCTCGTCGAGGAAGAGGAGCTCGGGGTCATGCACGATCGCTTGCGCGAGCTTGACGCGCTGCTTCATGCCGGTGGAGAGGCCCTTGATCAGGCGGTAGCGCTCCTCGTCGAGCCCGACCTGGTAGAGCACGTCGGCGGCCCGTTGCTTGGCGGCGCGAGCCGGCAGGCCGCTCATCTGCGCCATGTGGCCCAGGAAGTCGGCGGCCGTCGTACCCGTGGGCAGCACGCTGGACTCCGGCATGAAGCCGACGCGCTCGCGGATCTGGATGCTTCGGGTGCGAGTATCCAGACCGAGGACGCTGGCCGAGCCACGCGTGGGATCCGTCAGCCCGAGCAGCACCCGCAGGAGTGTGGTCTTTCCCGCACCGTTCGCCCCAAGCAACCCGACCGCGGCGCGCGGCACCGTGAGGTCGAGGTCGTCGAGCGCGGTGACGCGGCCGAACTGCTTGCGAAGGCCGCTGATCTCGATCGTCGTCTGCTCGGCGCGGACGCTTTCCGGGATGGTCGCCAGTGCCACTGCCAGAGCCTCCCACAAGTCGCCGCGCTCCGCGCAGTCGCGTGGTTCGGTAGCCCCCTCATGATACATGCCCCTGCTCTTCGCCAGTCGCCTGGATGCCACAGACGGCAGTCACCAGTGGCGGGGCTGGCTGACCGACGTGCGCCCGATAGACGAGCAGGGCGGCTGACGGGGCTCGCCGCCGATCACTAGCCCTATGCAGACGACGCAGCTTGCCGACGACCGGCCTGACCTGCCCCGCGCGTTTCGACGATTCACCCCAGTTTCGCCGTGCGGCGCACCGGGAACACTCGGTCATCCCCGAGTAAGTTGGGGGTTTTACTCCACTATGAATACGTCGAAATACGTATGCCTATCATCTGGCCGGCGAGCCCGGCCCTGCACCACGAGGTGCGCGTGATGAACGAGATGGTTTCAACCAGAAGGACCGCACTTGTTGCGGGTGTGCTCTACCTGCTCACCTTTGTCTCGATCCCGATCCTCTATCTCTACGGTCCGGTGCGTGAGGTGGGCTACATCGTCGGCCCCGGCCCGGACACTCGCGTGTTCGTCGGCGCCGTCCTGGAGATCATCGTGGCCCTCGCCGGCATCGGCACCGCCGTCGCGCTCTTCCCGGTGGTCAAGAGGCAGAACGAAGGGGTCGCGCTGGGCTTCGTCGCCGTCCGCACCCTGGAAGCCGGCGCCATCTTCGCCGGCGTCTTCGTCCTCTTGGCGATCGTGACCCTGCGGCAGGCCGGAGCGGGGGCGGGTGCGCTGGCCACCGGCCAGACGCTGGTCGGCCTGCATGACTGGACCTTCACCCTCTCACAGAGCCTCCTGCCCGCCGTGAACGCACTGCTGCTGGGCTCCCTGCTCTATCAGTCGCGCCTGGTGCCGCGGGTCCTTCCCGTGCTGGGCTTCATCGGAGCGCCCCTACTCGTCGCTTCCACCATGGCCACATTGTTCGGCGCCAACGAGTATGGCTCCGCGATGTCGGGGCTCCTGACAATCCCGATCGCGCTGTGGGAGTTCTCGCTGGGCGTCTACCTCGTCGTCAAGGGATTCAGGGCGACTGGTCTGCAGCAGCTCGGCTTCCTGCCTGCCCCCACGGATGAACTGCAGCAGGCGAAGGAGCTGAAGCGGGCGGCGTGACCTGGGCGTGACCTGGGCGTCGGGCCGCGGGGCGCTCGGAGGCGCGTTCTATCCGCGGCCTGAGAGGCGCGACCGTCAAGAGGTTACCGAGGCCGAGGGCGTCTGGGAGACATCCAGCGCCCCCGGCCTCAGCTGAAGGTGACGTCGGGGGTCGCTGTATCGCGGGACGGCTCGCGCCGCGTTGATGCCGCAAGCCCGCGGTCACGCAGACGATGCGTTCACGATCACCGGCAGCCTGCCTCGCCACGTCGCCCACACCTCAGGGTCCGTCGCCAGCTCGCACATGAAGTGCGCGACGTTGGCCATGTTGGTCTCGCCGGGGCGGAACAGGCTGTCCACCAGTCCCTCGTGCAGCGCGTACTCCGTGACGTCGCCCTCCTTCAGCGTGTCGGGACGGACGGCCACCCACTGCGCGTACGGATCGGCGGCCTCGATGACGTCATGGAGGAAGTCCGCGGCGCGCTGGTTGTCTTTCGACGGAGGGACGAGGCCGCGCAGCGCCCAGACGACCGCCCGCTCGAAGCGCCCGCGACGCGTGTCCAGGCCTGCGGGGCGGTTCACCGAGACGCTGCTCATGAGGATGAGCTTCACAGGCTGCGCGCGCCGCTGCTCCCGGGTCGCCCGGTACACCCTCTCGACCGACCGGCAGACGAGGTCACGCGGCGCCCCGAACACCCCTCGCGCGCTGATGGTGTGGCCCAGACAGGAGATGACCGCGTCGCAGCCGTCGACCTGCTCCCCGACCTGTTCGTCGCTCAGAGAGAGCAGGTCGGCCACGACCACCGTCAGCAGCGGGTCGTCGACGACGCCCGCCGGGAGCCGCTCCGCCGACCGGACCACGGCGCGCACGCTGACGCCGCGGCCAAGAAGCTGCTGCAGGACGCGGCTGCCCGTGCGCCCGGTGCCGCCCAGGAGCAGGACATTCATCGCTTCACCTCCGGATAATGGAACACGTCGTCGAGCGGGACGCCGAACACCCTCGCGATCTGGAAGGCCATCTCGAGCGACGGCGAGTAGCGGCCCTGCTCGATGGCGATCACCGTCTGCCGCGTCACGCCCAACCGGTCGGCGAGCTCGGCCTGCGTCATCTCGCTGGCTGCGAACCGGAGCGCCCGGATGCGGTTGGTCACCCTGGTCGGCTTGCCCATCGCTAGAAGCCCCTGTGGTAGGAGGCGATCTTGACCGCCGACGCGACCACCGTCCCGACCGCGAACGACAGGTACAGCGCGCTGGCGATCCAGAAGTACTCGTACTCGAGCATCGTGAGCGCGAACACGCCGACCACGCCGGCGGAGGAGACGTAGTAGCCGACCAGGTCGCCGTGACGGCTGATCTGCTTGTCCCGCTCGTCCTTGCGGTCGATCTCGCCGGAGGCGGATCTGCCGCGCAGCTCGGCCGAGATGCCGGTGCTGATTCCCATCGCGATCGAGCCGACGATCGTCAGAACGATTGACGCGGCGATGGCGATGAGCAGCGGCCACTGGTAGGAGATCTCGGCCGAGGACGTCTCACCGAGCCGGCCCAGCATGATCGCGACATACGCCACGGGGACGACCACACCGACCACCAGACTGACCCACGTGAGCTTCTCTTCGAACGGCACGGCTGCCTCCTCACTTCACTGACGAGATGTCAGAAATGTTTGACATCGCGTACTGTAAAGCAGAGCAGACATGGTGTCAAGTATTCTTTACTCGGTGACGGAGCGATGCAGGGAGCCGGCCATTGCGGACCGGGATCTCAGACGGAGGGGGCCGAGCGCCGCAGGCAGCTCGGCCGGCGGCTCGGCGCGCGGGACATCGACGTCGCGGCGGCGCCCGGCGCGGCGTCACCGCCTGCCTGGTCACGCCGCTGCTCAGCGCGCCCGGTCTTTGGGCCTGCCCCGGCCACCTGGCGCGGCTCGCCCGCGGAGTCCCGGAGCCAGACCGACAGAGCGAGCGCCATCACACAGGTGTAGGGTGGCCGGGCGAGGGAGGTGCCGTGCGCAGAGGAATCGTCGTCCTGCTCGTAGCCACAGGCGTCGTCCTGGCTGCCGTCGTCATCGTGCCGCCGCTCCTCCGGCCCGCCGATCCCGCCATCGCAGGCAAGGCGGTCGGAACGTGGCGCGAGACCGACACTCCCGAGGCCTTCAAGCTCCGCATTTCGCCTGATGCAAGAGCGACGCTCTACCACTTCACCTACCCACGCTCGTCCAACGCTGCGTTCTTGGGCCAGCTTGAGGACGACCACATCAACATCTGGGGCGAGAACGCCTCCGCTGTGATGTGGGTGGTCACCTACGACGAGAGGCGAGACCTGCTCACGCTCACCAGGCCCGTCGGCGGGGAGATCCACACACTCCGGCGATTGACGGCGGAGTAGTCACCGGCCCGCGTTCCCACTTCTCGTAGAACCCGCCGTCCGGCCCCACGCGGTGCGGCTCGTTTGAACGTCTCCTGAACCACCGAGCCCCGTTCCGCGTCATCCAACACCGTCCAGAGGCAGGCATTCAGGCATTCAGGTCGCGAACGGTTGCAGACGGCCCTTTCGGGCGTCTTCTGGAGGGCTCGCAGGGCACGATCTACCTGGAAACGGCTGGTAGCGCATATGGGATTCGAACCCATGTTACCGCCGTGAGAGGGCGGCGTCCTAGGCCCCTAGACGAATGCGCCACGATGGGGCTGCACCGGGCTGTCCGGTGCGCTCCCCGGCCTCAGCCGGGGACCGGATTATAGCGGCTGCGCGACGAGGATTCGAACCTTGAGACCGCGACCCGCAGGCAAGCGCGCTGCCGGGCTTCGGGCGTGCGGCGGAAGCGGCGCAACATGGTAGCCGAAGGTGCCGTACCGGCAAACCCCCGCCCTGTTATGCTTCGCGCGTTCCCGCGGCGAGGCAGAAGGCCCCCCGCGAGGGGCTGACGGGGGGTGCGGTGAAGCGCCGGGACGGCACGCATCACGACCATTCGCTCGAGACCGAGACCGACGTCGCCGTGCGGCGTCTGTTCGCCTCCGCAGGCGACCGGTGCGTGACGATTGGCTGGGACTACCCGGGACGCACGCTGCTCGAGGTGCGGATCCTTCGCTCTGGCGAGGGCGCCGCGGCGGGACCGGACGACACCGGACTCGTGCGTGTCTACGAGGACGTCACCGGCTCCTTCCGCGACGACGGCCTCGAGAACGGCCGCGCGTACCTCTACTCCGTCTTCGCGCGGCACCCCGGCGGCGAGTGGCTCCGCTGGGACGACCTCGAGCTAACCCCCGCATCCGCCCGCGACACCGACCCGATCAGCGATGCGCGGGGCGAGACGGGTCGCGCGACGACAAACGCCTCGGCGCTGTTCGCGCTGGTCTTCGGCGCGCTGCTGTTGATGGCGGCCGTGGTGGTCGCCCTCGGCGCGGTGCCGGCGCTGGCCGAGGACGGCACGGAAGGCGACGGGCAGCAGGGCGGCGCGGAGGAGGCGGCGGCGAGCGACGCGCAAACCGCCGTCTGGGAGGTTGCCCTCACAGACGCCCTCGTCGCCGGCCTGCTCGACGGCCGACAACCGACCTCCTCGGCCCTCGACGTCGAGCTCTGGCCGGCCGGGAGCGAGCCCGCCGGTGCGACCGTCTACCTGCTCTGGCCCGACGGGCCGGGCGTCGCGATCGACGCCGAGTTGCCCGTCGCGCGCCGGCGCGACCCAGAGCAGCCACCGCCCGCACCGTACGAGATCGTGACGCATCGCGTGCGCGCGTCCGATGTGACCGGCCTGCGCGTCCTCGTCGACCTGGCCGACAACAGCGTGCTCGAGGTCTATCCCTGGGACGAGCACGCCGACTACGCCCTGCACGAGGACACGACCGCCCCGTTCTCCTGGGTCCCGTGGGTCACGGCCAATGCCTGGGTCCTGGTGCCGGTCTTCGCCGCGGCCGCCCTGTACCTCGGCATCCGGTCCTGGTTGCGCTCGCGCGCCTGGCGCCGCCGCCTGCCCTCGATGTCACGCCACGACCGCCAGTTCGTGGGCCGCATCGCCGTCGCCGTGCTCATGATGGCCGCCGTGGTCGTCATGGCCGCGGCGGTCTGGCGCGCCGTCACCGTCCCCATCCTCGACCCCGAGCGGCTCGTCGGCGGAGACCTCGCTACCTGGCCGCTCGTCCTCTTCCCCCCGTTCTTGTACCTGGCGGCGATCGGCCTCGAGCTCACGGGCACCCCACACCGTGTCGCCTGGAGCCTGATCGCGGTCATCTCCGGGGCCTCGTTCGTCTACTCGCTCGTGGCCATGCAGCAGGCCACGGTCACCAACGTCACGCTGCTGTACTACATCCTCCTGGGCTGTCTTGCCCTGGTCGCGATCCCGCGCGCCTTCTCGCCCGGCAAGCTCGGCTGGAGCCGGAACATGGGGCGCGCCGGTACTTGAGCCGGCGCCTGGCTCGTCAGGCGGCGTGCCGTGATCCGGCCTGAAGGATCGCCTCCTTGTCTGCGTCGTACGGAGTTGACGCAAGCGCGCTCCGGGTGCAGTGTGGTGGAGGGCGAGGAACCATCACCTCGAGGTAAGGTCACGGGACGTGAGGAGCGGCGACGCATGAACGAGCAGGACCAGCGCAAGCTCATCCGCAAGCTGCACGCCAGCAACAGCGACAAGTGGGTGGTGCTCCGCTGGGAGCATGCCACGGAGACGCCGGACGAGGTGATCGTGGTCCGGTCGGACGTCGGCTACGCCGACTCGCTGGAGGAGCTCTTCGTCGAGCGCCCGACGCAACGCGCGATCTATTTCGACACCGGCACGAGCTGCCAGGACCAGGACGTGATGGGCGACGTCAAGTACTACTACACGGTCTTCGCCCAGGCGCCGGACAAGACCTGGCACCGGCAGGGTACGGAGCGTGTCCACACAAAGGAGACGCTCCCGGAGTACAAGCGCACCGAGTTCTTCGAGGACGGCACGCTGATGAAGAAGATCGACACGCTGCGCGTCGGGACGTTCTCCGGCGGCGGGTACGCGGGGGGCGCGAACTGAGGTGAGGTGCCGGCAGTGGGGCGGGGGCGCGCAGCGCCCCCGCCCCACTGCTAGCGCTCGATCAGCTCGACCCAGTTGCCGTCCGGGTCGGCGACGAAGGCGATGCGGTGCCCGTCGCCCTGCAGGGGCGCCGGCGGCCGGCCCACTTCCGTGCCGCCGGCCGCCACGAGCCGCGCGTACTCCGCCTCGATGTCGTCGACGTCGAAGGCGAAGTGACCGAAGCGCTCGCCGCCTTCGTATGCGGTGTCCTTGCCCCAGTTGTAGACGAGCTCGATGGCGAAGTCCCCGTCGGGCTTGGCCATGAAGGCCAGCGTCGCCTCGTTCTTGGTCAGGTCACTCCTGTGGTCCAGCCGCAGGCCGAGCGCCTCGTAGAACGCGATCGCCGCGTCCAGGTCTCTGGTCCGCGTCGCCACGTGGACGAACTCCATCGCCGCCTCCAGTCACGTCGGTAGACCGGCGCGTCCGCGCCGGGAACGCTCGGGTCCCGTTCGTTCTACCCCATGGCTGTATACTCCAGCCCAGCCGGACGGGGCGCCGGCGAAGCGCCCAAGGAGCGTCCCATGTCGATCCGCGTCTACAAGGACAGACGACCGCAGTTCGGCCGCGGCGCGTACATCGATGTCGACGCCGTCATCATCGGTGACGTCATCATCCAGCGCGGCGCCAACGTGTGGCCGGGGGCGGTGCTGCGCGGCGACGTCGAACGCATCACGGTCGGGGCCGAGACCAGCGTGCAGGACAACGCGGTGCTGCACTGCGACCCGGACTATCCGATGGTCATCGGCGAGAGGGCCATCATCGGCCACGGGGCGATCCTGCACGGCGCGACGATCGGCGACGACGTGCTCGTCGGCATGGGGAGCATCCTCTTGAACGGATGCGTGATCGGCGCCCAGAGCATCATCGGTGCGGGATCGCTGGTGACCCGGGGCACGGTCGTCCCGCCCCGGAGCATGGTGCTCGGCGCGCCGGCCAAGGTCTCGCGCGAAGTCGCCGAGGAAGACCTCGAGGCGGTCGTTCAGCTGCACGCGCGGTATCTGCGGCGCGCTCAGGAGCTGCTCGAGATCGGCGTCGGCGCCGACCTGGCGCCGTTCCGCGAGAAGCGCGGCTGACGCCGCTCAGACTCGCGGTCTCAGCTCCTCGACGAGTTGCGGCAGGATGTCGCCGCCGCGTCCCCGCAGGGAGATCGTCGCCTGAGAGCTCAGAGCGCTCGGCTCGGGATTGACATCGATCACGACGGCACCCGCCTCCAGCGCCTGCAGCGGTAGCGCGGCGGCGGGGAAGACAACGGCGGACGTGCCCACGACGAGCATCGCGTCGCAGCTCCCGGCGAGCAGCTGGGCACGTCGCAGCTCGTCCTCAGGCAGGGCTTCACCGAACCAGACCACGTCGGGCCGGATCAGGTCGCCACACTCGGGGCAGCGCGGCGGGCGCTCGTCCTGGCCGGCGAGGTCGTCGAGGGAGTAGCCGCCGTGCGCGCGGTGCAGGCAGGCGAAGCGGTGCATCGTCCCGTGCAGCTCGATCACGTCGCTCGAGCCAGCTCGCTGATGCAGGCCGTCGATGTTCTGCGTCACGACGACCACGCTCGGGACGAGATGCTCGAGCTCGGCGATCGCCCTGTGTCCCGGGTTCGGTTCGGCGGCGCCCACCGTCCCGAAGCGGTGCTCGTACCACGCCCAGACGTAGGCGGGATCGCGCACGTACCCCTCGAGGGTCGCCATCTGCATCGGATCGTACTTCATCCAGAGGCCTTCCTCGGGGTCTCGGAAGGTGGCGATGCCGGACTCGCGGGAGACGCCCGCGCCCGTGAAGACGACCACATCGCGCGCACGGGCCAGCGCCCGTGCCGCGGCCTGGATGCTGTTCTGCGTCATCGCGCAGATTCTACCCGGAGGCGGAGGCGCGCGGCGGCCGGCAGTCCGTGGACGGCCACTCTCAGCTGTCGCATGCTGCGAAGGTCGCGACAGTGTCGCGGCGGAGGCAAGAGGCTGATGGACGATCCGGACGAGGGCACAGAGGAAGGCTTGGCCCGAACTGGAGCGGACCCCCTCAAGCGCCTTCGCCTCGGCCGGTACGCTCTCATGCTGCTTTTCGCGGCGATGGCTGTCGGCTACCTCGCGCCGGCCGTCACGAGCCTGGCCATCGCGGTCGACGCCTCAGGCGCTGCCGCAGGTAAGTCTCAAGTGTATGACCGAGGGTGGATCACCGGCCGGAGGGCCGTTCGTGTCTTATCAAGCGTTCCTGCTCATCACCGCCGTGGGCGTCTGTCTCGTAGTCGCGGCGGCGGTCGCCGCCTTCGTGCTTCCTCGGCGACCAGGTCCGTCCGAAGGTATGGACTGCGCTCACGGTCGTCGGCGTCCTCGGTGTCGGAGGTGCCCTCATCGCGCTGTCGCTGGGGACAGGCGAGATCCGGCTCGATCTGGTGTCGATGGCGGTCTGCTACGCGGTGCTCGTGGCCACCGGCCTGTTCGAGCTGTGGCGCGCACGCTGGGTGCGACGCCAGCCGGCCAGCGGGCCCCGGCAGGGCCAGTCCCTGCTCCAGTCTTGCTCAGCCGCGCCCGGCCTGAGGACCGCTTCAGGCGCC
>CAVPRQ010000010.1:0-5751 GCA_963707855.1 uncultured Thermoleophilia bacterium | reverse complement strand
GGGTATGCTGCCGTCGATCAGAGACAGCCCTCTTCGACGCCCCCGCTCGAGATCGAGACAGGAGCAAGACGATGCCTTCGCATGACACATCGCAGGATGTCACCTCGGCGACCAGCGCCGTGTGGGGCAATCACGTGCCCGCTCCTGGAGCGCCGGAAGGATTCACGGTCCGCACCACCTACCCGACGAACCCCGATGGCGTCGAGGTCATGCTCGAACGGTGGCAGGCGGGCAGCGAGGAGCCCCCGCACTCACATCCGGGCGATGACATGACGGTCGTCGTCGAGGGGAGGATGTCGGTCCAGTTCTATCGCAGGGAGGCGCGAGAGCTGGTCCCCGACGGCGAGAGGATAGTCCTCGAGAAGGGCGCTGTGGGCTACGTCCTCGCCGGCCGGATCCACGACGCCAAGTACATCGACGCGTGTCGGCTCGTGTACGTCCACGACGGGGCCTTCGCCTTCAACCCCGCGGACGCCGAGGCGCGCTGAGCGGGCCGGGCTTCTCTCGTACCGGCCCAGGGTCACCGGGCTCTCTATGGCAGCCGCCGGGCGCCCCTCAGGCCTGCGGCGCGTTCCAGGAGTGCAGGGTCTGAAGGTAGTTCGCCCGCTCGAACGCCGAGGGGTCGTCGCTGGCCGCGTAGCTCACGCTGCCGCGGAGCTCCGCGACCGAGCTGTACTCGTTCGCGTCCATCCACTCGAGGAGCTCTCGCTCCACCGTGGCGAAGTGGTCGTGGCCGCTGCGCAGCACCTCCGAGGTCATCATCGCCACGTCGGCGCCCACCAGCAGCGCCTTCGCCGCGTCGAGCCCGGTGGCCACCCCGCTCGACGCGGCCAGCGAGGCGCGCCCCTCGAGGTGCGAGCGCAGGATGGCGATCCAGCGCAGCGGCAGGCGGAGCTCCCACGGCCGGCTCAGCTCGAGCCGCGGCACGACCTCGCGGGCGTCGGGGTCGAGGTCGGGCTGGTAGAAGCGGTTGAAGAGCACGAGGCCGTTCGCTCCCGCCTCGGCGACCGCGAGGGCGAAGTTGGCCAGCGCCGAGTAGTAGGGCGAGAGCTTCACCGCGAAGGGCAGCCCGGTCGTCGCGCGCACGTGCCGCACGACCTCGAGGTCGCTCGCCTCCATCTCCTGCCCGCGGCGCCCGGGGTCGGCCGCGAGCCGGTAGAGGTTGAGCTCCAGCGCGTCGGCGCCTGCCTCCTCGATGAGCTTCGCGTATCGCTGCCAGCCGCCGCTCGACGTGGCGTTGAGGCTCGCGATGACCGGCACGTCGAGCCGCGCCTTCATCTCGGCGACCGCCGCGAGGTACCGGTCGGCGGTGCTCTCGAAGCCGTCCACCGGGGGGAAGTAGTCGAGCGACTCGGCGAAGCTCTCGGCGCCCTGCTCGAGCACCCTGCTGAGCTCGACCTCCTCGGCGACGACCTCCTCCTCGAACAGCGACGGCATGACGATGGCCGCGGCGCCGCCCTCCTGCAACCGCAGGGCGCTCTCCGGCTGCCTCGTGAAGGGGCCGGCGGAGGCGACGAGCGGGCTGCGCAGCTCGAGGCCGAGGTAGCTCGTGGCAAGCCGGCTCATGACGCGTCCTCCTGGGCTTGGGTCGTACGTTCCATCGAGGCGAGCTGCTCGTAGTAGCGCCAGCGCTCGTCGACGTCGGCCTGGATCATCTCGATCAGCCGCTCGGCGCGCTCCGGGTGCGTGCGGCTGAGGATGCCGAAGCGTGCCTCCGTGGCGATGAAGTCGCGCACGGGCAGGGTCGGCGCCTTGGAGTCGAGCTTGAACGGCTGCCCGTCCTTCGTCGCGGTGGGCTGGAAGCGGTACAGCGGCCAGTAGCCGCTGCGCACCGCGTCCTTCATGTGCTCCATGGACCTCGACATGTCCATGCCGTGCGCGGTGCAGGTGCAGTAGGCGATCACCAGCGACGGCCCGCGCCACGCGTCGGCCTCGAGGAGCGCCTTGACCGTCTGGGCGTCGTTGCCGCCCAGGGCGATCTGGGCGACGTAGGCGGTGCCGTAGGCCATCGCCAGCGCGCCGAGGTCCTTCTTCGGCGTCGCCTTGCCGGAGGCGGCGAACTTCGCCACCGCCCCGCGCGGCGTCGCCTTCGACGCCTGCCCGCCGGTGTTGGAGTAGACCTCCGTGTCGAGGACCAGGATGTTCACGTTGCGCGTACCGGCGAGCACGTGGTCCAGACCGCCGAAGCCGATGTCGTAGGCCCAGCCGTCGCCGCCGACGATCCAGACTCCCTTCTCCACGAGGTCGTCGGCGAGGGCGAGCAGGTGACGGACGTCCGCGTCGTCGCTCCCCCAGGCCGCGCAGGGCCTGGGCGAGCCGGTCGACCCGCTCGCGCTGCTCGATCACTTCCGACTCGTGGTCCTGGGAGGCCTCGAGGATCCCGCGGAAGAGGTCGCCGTCGAGCCGCGGTGCGAGGCGCTCGAGGAGCAGTCTCGCGCGGGCGATGCGGGCTTCGGAGCCCAGGCGCATGCCCATGCCGAACTCAGCTGTGTCCTCGAACAGGGAGTTGCTCCAGGCCGGCCCGCGCCCGTCGCCGTTCGTCGTCCAGGGAGTCGTGGGCAGGTTGCCGCCGTAGATGGACGAGCAGCCGGTGGAGTTGGCCACGACGATGCGGTCGCCGAAGAGCTGCGACACGAGCTTCACGTAGGGCGTCTCGCCGCAGCCCGCACACGCCCCGGAGAACTCGAACAGCGGCTCCAGCAGCTGCGAGCCCCGCACCGTGGCCCGCGGCAGGAGGTCGCGGCGCGGCTGCGGGATCGTCGTGAAGAACTGCCAGAAGACGCGCTCCTCGTCGCGATGCTCCGACGCCCGCGCCATCATGAGGGCGCGGCGCTTGGCCTCGGTCTTGCTCCGCCCGGGGCAGACGTTGGCGCACACGGCGCAGCCGGTGCAGTCGTCGGGCGAGAGCTGGACGGTCAGCTTGTGGCCGGGCAACTCCTTGACGCGGAAGTCCTTGGCACGGAAGCCCTCGGGTGCGCCCTGCAGGACCGCCGGCTCGTAGACCTTCAGGCGGATCACGCCGTGCGGGCAGACGATCGAGCACTTGCCGCAGTCGATGCACAGCTCGGGGTCCCAGATGGGGATCTCGCGGGCGATCGACCCGCTTCTCGTACTTCGAGGTGCCGGTGATGAACGAGCCGTCCACGGGGAACGCGCTCACCGGCAACTCGTCGCCCTCCCCGGCCAGCAGCGGCACGGTGACGCGCTTCACGAAGTCGGGCGCGTCGTCGGGCACGGTGATCCCCGACGGGCCGCCGCACGTCCCGGTCGCGGGTATCTCGACCTCCGTGAGCTCCGCCAGCGAGCGGTCGATGGCGGCGAAGTTCCTCTCGACGATGACCGGGCCGCGCTTGCCGTAGGTCTTCTGCACGGACTCCTTGATGCGCGCGACCGCCTCGTCGGCCGGCAGGACCCCCGAGAGCGCGAAGAAGCAGGGCTGCATCACCGTGTTGATGCGGCCTCCCATGCCCACGTCGGCGGCGATCCTGTCGGCGTCGATCACCCAGAAGCGGATGTGCTTCTCGATCAGCTGCTCCTGGATGCGCTCGGGCAGGTGCTCCCACACCTCGTCCGCCTGGTACGGGCTGTTCGAGCAGGAAGGTGCCGCCGTCCCTCGCGTGCCCGAGCATCTCCATCTTGCCGAGCAGACCGAACTGGTGGCAGGCGACGAAGTCGGCGCGCTCGATGAGGTAGGTGGAGCGGATGGGGTCGGGGCCGAAGCGCAGGTGCGAGACCGTGACGGAGCCGGCCTTCTTGGAGTCGTAGACGAAGTACCCCTGTGCCCACAGGTCGGTGTTCTGCCCGATGATCTGGAGCGGAGTTCTTGTTCGCCCCCACCGTGCCGTCCGCGCCGGTGCCGAAGAACATCGCCTGCACTTCGCCGGCGGGCCGGCGGTAGCGGAACTCGGTGTCCGGCGGGATGCTGAGGTGGGTCACGTCGTCGGTGATGCCGACGGTGAAGTGGCGCTTCGGCTGCTCCGCGGCGAGCTCGTCGAACACGGCCTTGGCCATCCCCGGCGTGAACTCCTTCGACGACAGGCCGTAGCGGCCGCCGATCACGCGCGGCGGGCGCGCGAAGCGCGGCTGCGGGGAGCCCGAGTCCTCCGCGAGCGCGGCGACCACGTCGAGGTAGAGCGGCTCCCCGGTCGAGCCCGGTTCCTTGGTTCGGTCGAGCACGGCGATCGACCGCACGGTCTGGGGCAGGGCAGCGACGAATCGCTCCGCCGGGAAGGGTCGGTAGAGGCGCACCTTCAGAAGTCCGACCCGCTCGCCGGCCTCGACCAGCGTGTCCACCGTCTGCTCCGTCGGCCCCGATCCCGGACCCCATGAGGACGACGACGCGCTCGGCGTCGGGCGCGCCCCGGTACTCGACGAGCCCGTAGGCGCGCCCCGTGCGCCGCGCGAACTCGTCCATCGCCTCCTCGACGATGCCGGGGGTCGCGAGGTAGAAGGGGTTCCCGGCCTCACGGCCCTGGAAGTAGGCGTCGGGGTTCTGAGCGGTGCCGCGCAGGAGCGGCGCGTCCGGGCTGAGGCACCGGGCGCGGAAGGCGAGGATCTCGTCCTCGGGAACCAGCGCCCGCAGGTCGTCCTCGTCGACCAGCGCGATCTTGTGGACCTCGTGCGACGTGCGGAAGCCGTCGAAGAAGTGGAGGAAGGGGATGCGGGCGCGCAGGGTGGCAACGTGGGCGATCACCGCCATGTCCTGCGCCTCCTGCACGGAGGCGGACGAGAGCATCGCCCACCCGGTCGTGCGCGCGTGCATGACGTCGCTGTGGTCGCCGAAGATCGAGAGCGCGTGCGTCGCCACCGAGCGCGCGGCGACGTGGATGACGGCGGGCGTCAGCTCGCCGGCGATCTTGAACATGTTGGGGATCATGAGCAGGAGGCCCTGAGACGCCGTGAAGCTGGACGCAAGAGCGCCTCTCTGCAGTGCGCCGTGCAAAGCGCCGGCGGCGCCCGCCTCCGACTGCATCTCCACGACGTCGGGGGCGACGCCCCAGAGGTTGGGCTTGCCCGCCGCCGCCCAGCCGTCGGCGTACTCGCCCATCGGCGAAGACGGCGTGATGGGGTAGATGGCGAGCACCTCGCTGAGCGCGTAGGCGACCCGGGCGGCCGCCTCGTTCCCGTCTATGCAGGTCCACTGATCGGCCACGAAGCCCCCTCGGGTCGGCGCGTCCTGTTGCGCGGCGCGCGAAACTGCGGCGCTCAGCGCCGCGCGCGGATAGGCTGTTGTTCCCACTCTGCGGGTATGCAACGCACCGGCCGTCGCGACGACGGGAGGTCTTTCACGCGCTGTTCAGGGCGCGGCCTGCCTGACGCGGTCGGGCGCTGGGGACGTCGCCGAGTTCGAACCCAGCACCAGTCTCGTCAGCAGCGGGCCTCCGCTCACCACACGAAGGGCACGAGACTGTGTCGGACCTCTTGCCGGTATGCCTCGTACTCGGGCTGCTCCTCGCTGAGCCAGGATTCCTCGAGGCGACGCTTCGCCTCGAGGAACAACGACGCGACCACCGTCGGGGCCAGCGTGACGGGCGACGATGCCAGTGACCAGGCCAAGGCGAGAAGCAGCACCCCGCCGTACATGGGATGGCGGACGAGTCCATAGGCGCCGTCCCGTCTCAGGTCCGCCTGCTCGACGGGCTTGGGAAAGGGCGTGAGCTGCCTGCCGAGCGCACCTATGCCGGCCGACAGCAGATAGGCGCCGGCGAGCGCGGCGGGACCGGCGGCCACCAGACGCAGGCTGCGGGTCGA
>CAVPRQ010000009.1:0-340347 GCA_963707855.1 uncultured Thermoleophilia bacterium | reverse complement strand
CAGGGCCTACCGGCCCACGCTGAGTCTGACCGTCAGGCCTTCGCCGCGGCGATCATCGCCGCCAGGCTGCGCTCGACGTCGTCGTCCGCTCGTCTGCCACCCGGTCACGCTGATGCGCATCGCGGTGTGGCCCTGCCACTCCGTGACGCCCGCCCAGCAGGTGCCGTCCCGCTGGATGGCAGCGATGACGCGCCGCGTCGTCGCCTCGTCGCCGAACGAGACGAGCACCTGATTGAGCACCACGTCGTTGAGGATCTCGTGGCCGGCGGCGCGCAGTCCCTCGGCAAAGCGCGCCGCGTGACGGCGGTTGCGCTCGACCAGGTCGACGACGCCGGAACGGCCGAGCGCCCGCAGCGTGGCCCAGACGGCGACGACGCGGGCCCGCCGCGACAGTTCTGGCGTGTTCGCCTTCTCGCATCATGCTTCTGGGCAGGTAGGCGGCCGTCACGCCCATCGCCGCTCGCAGCGGCTCGGGGTCGCGCACGAACGCGAGGCCGCTGTCGTAGGGGACGTTCAGCCACTTGTGGGCGTCCGCGGCCCACGAGTCGGCGCCGGCGAGGCCGCGCACGAGGTGCGCGCACGCCGGCGACGCCCAAGCCCACAACCCGACGGCCCCGTCCACGTGCACCCAGGCGCCGCCCTCGCGCGCCCACTCGACCACGTCGGCGATCGGGTCGAACGCGCCCGTGTTGACGTTGCCCGCCTGCGTGCAGACGATCGTCGGCCCGTCGATCGGCGGCAGTGCGTCCGCCCGCATCCTCCCCTGGCCGTCGACCGGCACACGGCGGACCCGCTGACGCCCCAAGCCGAGCAGGCCGATGCCCTTGACCACCGACGGGTGCACCTCGTCGCCCACGACGACGGTGAGCTTGGGCGCACCGGCCAGCCCCTGCTCGTCCACGTCATAGCCGGCGCGTTCGAGCACCGCGTGACGCGCCGCCGCGAGCGCGCTCATGTTGGCCATCGTCGCGCCCGTCACGAAACCGACCGCCGTAGTGTCGGGCAGCCCGAACAACTCGATGAGCCAGCGCTGTGTCACGCGTTCGAGCTCGCCGTCACCGGTGAGGCGACGGACGAGCCGGCGTTCTGGTCCCAGGCCGTGGCCAACCAGTCGGCGGCCACGGCCACCGGATGTGCGCCGCCGATGACGAAGCCGAAGAAGCGCGGCCCGGCCGACGCCATCGTGGCCGGCGAGCCGACCCTGTCGAGCAGCTCAAGCACGCGGCGCGGATCGTCCGGCCCCTCAGGCAACGGCTCGTCGAACTCGGCGAGCCCCGCCAGCGCCTTCTCGTCCGGCGCGACCTGCCGCGTAGAGAGTCCCTGCAGGTAGCAGACGGCCCGGTCCGCGGCGTCCTTGAACAGCTCATCCACGATGTGTCCTCCCGGTCGACGAGGTGACTGTACCCGACCAGGGCAGCATTCCGCCTCCGGCGGGAGCGGCGGACGACAGAGGACCGCCAGGTGTCCCGGTCCCCGAACCAGGCCGCACTACGCCGCTGCCGGCCCTTCCTGGTCGAACAGGACCGCCGGCAGCGCGCGGGCCCATTCGCGGACCGCGTCCCAGTGGCGGCCGTCCCCGGGCGACGCGCCGATGACGAGCATGACGAAGAGCTTGGCGAAGATGCTCATCTTCGTCAGGTCGAGGGCGCCGGCGAAGAACGCCGCCTGGCGGGGCCGCACCGGCGCCGTCTTCTTGAGCACGTCGCCAAGATAGTGCGACGGCAGGGCGTAGCGCTGGCGGTAGCTCAGCTTGGCGGGGTCGTCCGGCTTCTTCGCCAGCCACGAGTCCTTGTAGACCGGCACGCCGTCGACCGAGTCGGCGCCGTCCTCGGTCAGTGACGCGGCGGTGATGAAGTACGCGACTGGCACGTCGGCGAGCGCGTCGCGCCGCGCCTTCACGTACTTGAGGGCGTCCTTGTGCCAGCCGAAGATCATCGGGCCGCCGACCACGACGGCGTCGTAGCCCGCCGTCGACGCGACGTCCCCCACGGCGCGCGCCTCGGCTTCGTACCCGGCCGCACGCAGCTCCTCGGCCACGGTCTCGGCCACCTTGGCCGTGGAGCCGTACTTCGTCGCGTACACGACGAGGACCCGCTTCCCCTTGCCGGCTCCCTCTTCCACCTCGACTCCCTTAACGTTCGTGGCCGCCCATTCGGCCACACCCTAGTCCGATTCCCGCCGGCTGTCTCGTTGGGGGAACCCATCGCCCGCTCGCGAGCACGTAGGATAGCGGGCATGAGGACCCCCGCCGTGACGGTCACCCGCTCCATCCGCCACGGGGAGCAGACCATCTCCTTCGACCTGGTGAAGACCAATCGCAGGACCCTGGGGTTGACTGTCCGGCGGGATGGCAGCGTCGTCGCCAGGGCGTCGCGGAGGGCACGAGAGGCCGACGTGCTGACGTGGGTGGCCGGTCACGCCGACTGGATCGTGCGCAAGCAGCAAGCCGTCGCCCGGCTCGAGCCGGGCGCCCCGCCACCGCGGTATGTGGAAGGCGAGACGCACCTGTACCTCGGACGACGCCACCGCCTTGCGATCGAGCACCGCGAGGTGGAAGACGTGCGTCTCGCGCGCGGCCGGTTTCGGGTCGCGGTGAGCGCCGATGCGTCGTCCGGGCACGTCAAAGAGCTGATGGACGACTGGTACGCGCGTCAGGCGCGCGAGCAGTTCGCCGACCGGCTGGAGGCGTGCTGGACGGCCTTTCCGTCCGCCGACGGACAGCCGCCCACTCTTCGGGTGAGGCGCATGCGCACGCGGTGGGGCAGCATGTCCCCGAGACGCAGCATGTCGCTCCGGCTTGATCTGATACGCGCGCCCGTCGAGTGCATCGACTACGTCATCGTGCACGAACTCTGTCACCTTCTGCATCCGAACCACGGACGCGAGTTCTGGAAGATGGTCGAAGAGCTCGTTCCGGACTGGAAGCGTCGAAAGCGCCGGCTGGAGCTCATCCTGGCGTGACGAAGGAGAGCCGCCCGGGGAACAAGGATGGTGTGACCAGGCCAAACCGAAGAGAGAGGCATCATGGCAACGGTCAGACAGACCATCGTTCCGCACCTCTGGTACGACAAGGAAGCCAAGGAAGCGGCCGAGTTCTACACGTCGATCTTCGCGGACTCGCGGATCACCAACGTCACGACGATCAGCGACACCCCGTCGGGCAGCGTGGACATCGTGAGCTTCGAGCTCCTGGGACAGGAGTTCATGGCCATCAGCGCCGGGCCCGTGTTCACCTTCAACGAGTCCATCTCGTTCATGGTCAACTGCGACACGCAGGACGAGATCGACTACTACTGGGAGAAGCTCACCGCCGACGGCGGGGAAGAGGGCCAGTGCGGCTGGCTCAAGGACAAGTACGGCCTCTCGTGGCAGGTGGTGCCCGCGAACATGGGCGCGATGATGGACGCAAAGGACCCCGAGGCGATGGCCCGAGTCACCCAGGCGTTCCTGAAGATGACCAAGTTCGACCTCGCCGCGCTGCAGCGGGCACGCGAAGGGAAGTAGAAGGGAGACCGATCTCGGAGGGGCGGGGGAGCGACGCATGTCGCTCCCCCGCCCCTCGCGGCTTCTTGCCGGCGTCGGTCAGGCAGCAGGCTCTGCGACCGCGCGCTCGTCGTCGGGCCGCTCGAGGTAAGACACCGACTCGACGACGTCCTGCTTCGGCGGTATGGCGACGGCGGCGATGGTGGCCGCGCCGACTGCGCCGGCGGCCACCCAGATCGCCGGCACCATGCCGTCCACGAACGCCTGCGGGCTCACGTAGCTGCCGGCGGCCGCGAACACGCTGGCCAGCACGGCCACGCCGAACACGCCGCCGACCTCGCGGATGGTGTTGTTCACGCCCGAGGCCTTGCCCTCCTCGTTGCGCGGACGCGCCGAGAGCACGACGTTGGCGACGGGGGCGAAGAACAGCGCCATGCCGATCCCGGCATGACGAACGCCGGCACCAGGTCGCCGTACGGCACGGTCGGCGTCGCGATCGCGGCGATCCACGCCATGCCGCCGGCCATCAGCGCCATGCCGGAGACGATCAGCGGTCGGCCGCCGATGCGGTCGCGAGTACGCCGGCGATCGGCGCCACCAGGATCGGCATCGCCGTCCAGGGCAGCGTCCGCAGGCCGCCTCGAGCGGAGAGTAGCCCTGCACGACCTGGAAGAACTGGGCGAGCAGGAAGATGGCGCCGAACATGCCGAAGCGACATCAGCAGCGAGGTGAGGTTGGCGGCCGAGAAGGCGCGGCTGCGGAAGAAGCGCATCGGCAGCATGGGCGCCCGGGGCGGCGCTCCCAGAGGACGAAGCGCGACCAGGCACGACGCCGGCGACGATGGGGCCGGCGACGCCGAGGCTCGTCCAGCCGTCCGCGTTGCCGCGGACGAGGCCCCAGACGATGCCGAGCAGGCCGGCGCTCGCGAGGGCGAGCCCGGGCAGGTCGAGCGAGCGGTTCGGGCCCGTTGCTCTCGCTCGAGCCGCAGCCAGGCGAGCGGCAGCAGCACGATGCCGATGGGCACGTTGAGCCAGAAGATCCACTGCCAGGAGAGGCCTTCGACCACGGCGCCGCCGACGACCGGACCGATGGCGACGGCGAGGCCGGCGACGCCGCCCCAGATGCCGAGGGCGAGCGCCGCGGCGAGCCGGCGGCACCGCGGCCGACAGGATCGTCAGCGTCAGTGGCGTCACGATGGCGCCGCCGACTCCCTGGAGGGCGCGGGCGCGCGATGAGCGTGCCGATGGTCGGCGCCAGCGCCGCCAACGCCGACCCCGCGTGAACACGGCCAGCCCGATGCCGAACATGCGCTTGCGCCCGAAGCGGTCGCCCAGTGCGGCGCCCGTCAGCAGCAGCACCGCGAAGGTCAGGGTGTAGGCGTTGACGGTCCACTCGAGGCCCTGCAGCGAGGCGCCCAGGTCCTGCTTGATCACGGGCAGCGCGGTAGTCACGACAAGGTTGTCCAGCGACACCATGAACACCGCGACGCTCGTGACGACGAACGTCCATATCGTCCTTGCTCGAGTACTCATCCTGCTCATCTCCCTCGGTTGCTCTGTTTGACTGGACTGCGGTCCTGATCTGACGTCTTGCGTTGCGTTCCCAATATGCCCAAGTGACTTAGTACTCGCTTAGTTCCATGGACCGAAAGAAGGGCCGGGTCCGGCCAAGAGCCGAACGCCCGGCCCGCGTCTACTTCGTTCGCGCCTCCTTGCCGGCGGCGTCCGCCGCCAGCGCCGCCAGGTCCGTCTGGCTGACGGGGCACATAATCCGCGCCCAGTCGGCGTCGACGTCGTTGAGATCCATCGCCGCGACGACGTTCATGAGCATGCCGTAGGCGAGCCACTCCCGCACGGCCACGTCCGGCGCCCCGGACGCGGACTGCACGAAGCTCACCAGGCGCAGCATCTCGTCGCGCACGGCCTCGCAGATCTCCGCGTCCTCGCACGAGGCGTACGCCTGCATCTGCATGAGCAGGAGGCTGCGGTCCTCGAGCAGCCGGTGGTACGCGACGCCCATGGACGTGAGCACGGCCTCGGTGCCGGCGTCTTCGCCCGCCTCGGCCGCCGCCGTCCGGAACGTCGCCACAGTGCGCTCGAACGCCCGCCGCACGGCGGCGATGAACAGTTCCTTCTTGGTGCCGAACAGCTGGAACAGGTAGGGCTGCGAGACGCCGACCTGCCTGGCGATCGCCTCGACCGGCGTGCCGTGGAGTCCGCCGACGGCGAACTCACGCGTCGCCGCTTCGACGATCTCGCGCCGGCGCTCATCCTTGGTCAGTCTGATTGTCGACTTCGTGCTCATGACTGCTGTGTACCATAAGTTAGTGGTCACTGAACTGTCAAGTCTTTGTTCCCGCCTGGCGTTGCAGCCGACGGTCGCGAGACGGCGGCGTCGTACGCAGACTGCAGAACACCACTCCCGAGCCTGAACCGTGACGTCTTACGCAGACGGCAGTACACTCGAGCGAGTGTTACGCAGTCTGCAGAATCGTTGTTAGCCAATCAGGTGGCGAGACGGTGGACGTCCTTGCAGAGGCTCTGAACTACGGCGCGGTCCTCGCCGCCCTGGCTGTCGGCGCTCTCGTTGCCTACTGGGTCCGTGGCGCATGGCTGCCTCTGCGGATCAGGGCAGCGGTCTGCCTTGCCGCCGCCGCGTTCCTCGCGACCTGGAACCTCAGCTGGGCCATCGGCTTCCGGGACGGCATGGGTCCGGACGGCACGGTCCACAGTGAGGGGCTCACTGCTGTGCGGAAGTCGCTCGCCGAGCTGGCCACTACCTCCGTCACACTAGTGCTCATCACCGCTGGTCTTGCCACCTTCGGGCTCACAGTGGCGCTTCTGTCGAGACGTCGTCGTTGCCTCGAAGAGTGACTGTTGGCTAACAAGTGCATCGACCTGGCGCGCCAAAGCACTGCGGTCGTAGGCTCAGACCGCAGCACGCGCAGGTCATGCACCTACCGTTGAACGCACCCGGAGTGACGTGATGCGGATCGCCCTTGCATCGGACCACGCCGGCTTTCGCTACAAGTCGGCCGTGGCGGACCATCTGCGTGAGTGGGTCACGACGTCGTCGACTTCGGGACCAGCTCCGAGGAGCCTGTCGACTACCCCGACTTCGTGCGTCCTGCGGCGCTCTCGGTGGCGCGCGGGGAGTGCGAGCGAGGCATCGTGTTCGGCGGTTCCGGCAACGGCGAAGCCATGGCGGCGAACCGCGTGCGCGGCGTGCGCTGCGCCGTGGCCTGGAACGAGGAGTCGGCCAGGCTCGCCCGCGCCCACAACGACGCCAACATGCTCTCGCTCGGCCAGCGCCTCCTGTCGGAGCAGGAAGCGCTGGCGATCGTCGACGTGTGGCTGTCCACGCCGTTCGACGGAGGGCGGCACCAGGCGAGGATCGAGAAGCTCGATCGGTAGCGGTGCCGGCGACGGAGCGGCCGCCGAACGTCCACCCGACGAGTATTGCCCCCTCTCCGGACGCGGCGCACACTGGATCCGTTTGGGTCGCAGAGAGCCGTAGGCATCTGGTGGATCTCAGCGCACCGTGACAATAGGCTGATAATCATGTAATCTGATTATCGTATTCCCGTCTGAGGAGATGCCGTATGCCTGAGGTCACCGTCACCCAGGTCGCCCGCAACTTCGCCGACTACATCAACCGCGTCGCCTACCGCCACGAGTCCTTCACGCTGGTGCGCGGGAACAGACCGCTCGCCGAGCTCCGCCCTCTGCCGGCGGGTGCGCGCCTCTCGGAACTGCCCGCTCTGCTCGCCTCCTTGCCGCGTCTGTCCCCAGCCGAGACGGAGGACTTCGCCGAAGACCTGCGGGCGGCGCAAGCCGAGCTCGCCGGCGCCGAGGTGCGTGACGCGTGGCAGTCCTGATCGACGCGAGCATCCTTGTCGAAGCCGAGCGCGGTAGGCTCGCGCTCGAGCCGCATGTGGCCCGTCATGAAGACGAGGAGGCCTTCGTCTCCGTCATCACCGCCAGCGAGCTGCTTCACGGTGTGCATCGCGCGACCCGGCCGGACGTGCGGGCGAAGCGCTCGGCGTTCGTCGAGGGCATTCTCGAGCGCTTCGCGCTCTTTCCCGTCGACCTCGCCTGTGCAAGAGCGCATGCACAGATCTGGGCGGAGCTGCGCCAGGCGGGAACGATGATCGGCCCGCACGACCTCTGGCTCGCCGCGACCTGCGTAGCCCACGGACTCACGATGGTCACCGCGAACGTCCGTGAGTTCGAACGTGTTCCGGGCCTGCGTCTCGAGGTCTGGCGCCAGGCCGAAGGACAGGTGTGAGCTAGCCGGCCTGCTCCACGATCTCGACGACGAAGAGCACGTTCCCGTCCGGGTCGCGCAGCGAGAACATCGGCGGCGCGCCTTCGAAGTGCAGCACCTTCGGGTCGGTGTCGACGCCGCGGGCAAGCAGGTCCGCGTGGTCGGCCTCGGCGTCGCTCGTCACCAGGCGGATGCCGGTGTCAACGCCGGCCGTGGCGCCCGGGCCCAACGGGGCGAGCGCGATGGTCGTGGACGAGCCCGAAGGGGCCACCTCGATCCACCGCCGGCCGCCGCCGAAGGTCGCGTCCATGCGCTTCTCGAAGCCGAGCGCGCCGACGTAGAACTCGAGCGCCCGGTCCTGGTCTGTCACCGGGACGGCCACCGTCCGCACCTCGGTGATGTGGGTCTTCTTCTCGGTCATGCCAGCCTCCTGAGAGCGACATTCGCTGGCTCCTCAAGCACAGAGGTACCCCGAGAGCTCAGAACGCGCTCCCTCTCCTCCCGTTGCCGGACGCCGGAGTGCGGCCGCGGACTCTCTTACACCGCGAGCAGCGTCTCGCCCAAGCCGCCGCCGCGCGTCGCCAGCTTGGGCAACACCCCGCCCGCGCGAGCGCCGCCCGCCGACTCCACGGGTGTACGATGTGCGTCCCAGCGACGGCGGAGGATCGGTCATGGTGAAGAAGTCCGCGCCGAAGAAGCGCGCACCCGCTCGACAGGCTCAGCCAGTGAAGCCGACGAAGCCGGATGCGCCGGCGAGCCCGCTCAGCCCGCCCGCATCGGCGTGCTCTCAGACACGCACGGCTATCTCGACCCCCACGTGCTCGAGCTGTTCGCCGGCGTGACCCACATCATCCACGCCGGCGACGTCATGGACCCCGCGATCCTGCGCGCGCTCGAGGCGGTCGCTCCCGTCACCGCGGTGGCGGGTAACCTCGACGACCCAAAGGTCATAGGCGACCTGCCGCGCGAGGTCAAGGGCGAGGTCGACGGCGTGCGCTTCCTCGTGGGCCACAAGCCCAAGCGGCTGCTCAAGCGCATCGTGCGCGGCAAGCACTCCCTCGCCGACTTCGACCTCGTCGTCTGGGGCCACGAGCACGTCCCGTCGGCGACCTGGATCGATGGCGTGCTGCACCTCAGCCCCGGCACGGCCAGCTCTCCTGAGGAAGAGGACGACGGGCCCACGGTGGCCATGGTCGAGAAGACCGCCACGGGACTGAGCGTGCGGTTCTTCCCGCTGGCGCGCCGGCGCCTCTGAACCGGCGCGCGTCGGCGCCGGCGGGCTGACGCCGGCGTCTCCGCACCGCTTCCCCTTCGGTGTTGACACCCCGCGGTGTTGACATCTTGGCGTCTGTCGTTATACTTCGATACTTCGACGACCATCAAAGTATCTGACGGCCCAGAAAGGGGAGCCGACGAGTGCAAGACCTTTCCAAGATCTTCAAGGCCCTGGGCGATCCCACGCGCTTCGCCATCTTCGAGCTGGTGCGCGACTGCGGGAACCCGGACGGCTGTTCGGAGGAGGAGGCGAGCGACAGCCTCTCCCAGATCGCCGAGCGTTTTCACCTGTCGCTGTCGACCGTGTCGCATCACGTGAAGGAGCTCAGGAACTCGGGACTCATCACCTGCGAGAAGCGCGGACAGCGCCTCTACTGCTGGGTCGATCCCGAGGTCCTCCGCGAGCTCGAGCGGTTCGCGAAGGGAGCTGGTGCCGCGAGCTGAGACCTGCCCCCTTTTTTTCGCTATGTAGTTCGATAGTCATCGAAGTCTCGAAGGGAGAATCAGAATGAAGCCGAGCAGCCTTGTGATCGCCGCCGCCCTGCTGGCGGTCGGCGTCTGTGGGATCCTGGACGCTGCGGCGGTCGTCGACTCGAGCCTGACGATCGGTCAGTGGTGGCCCCTCGTGGTCATCGCCTGGCCGCTGGCCGAGATGGCGACCGCGCGGCGCATGACGCTGGGCGGCGTCGTCTGCATGGCCGTCGGGGTGACGCTGCTGGCCGATACCCAGGGGTGGGCGAGCGACGCGTTCGTGTGGTCGTCGCTCGCCGTGTTCGTCGGTCTCGCGATCCTCGCGGATGCTGCGTTCCGCCACGGGGAGCGCCACAATGGCGAAGACACGCACACAGCCGACGCAAGGGGAGTGTGATGGCGCGCAGTCTGCCCCAGCTCGGTCGCCGCGGTGAAGGGTGGGTCGCCCTCCAGATCGTCCTGCTCGCCGTGATCGTCGCGGCGGGCCTCGTGGGGCCGGCGTGGCCGTCGAGCGTGCGCACCTGGCTGGCCGTCGCGGCGGGCCTTCTCGCCCTGGCCGGCCTGTATCTCTTCCTCGGCGGGGCCGCCGGCCTCGGGCGGCAGCTCACGCCCTTCCCCAAGCCGGTCGAGCACGGCGGCATCAAGCGAGGCGGCGTGTACGGGCTCGTCCGTCACCCCATCTACGGCGGAGTCCTCCTGATGGCGCTCGCGTGGTCGCTGGTCTCGTCGCCGCTGGCGCTGGTGCCCTGGGCGATCGCGGGCGTGTTCCTCGACGCCAAGCGGCGACGCGAGGAGGCCTGGCTCGTCGAGAAGCACCCGGAGTACGAGGAGTACAAGAGCAGCGTGCGGGCCAGCTTCGTGCCGTTCGTGTGGTGAAGGCGCGGTCGGGCGGTGCGGGGCGACGCGTCAGGACGGCGCTGAACGCTCGCGCAGCAGCGCCGTCCACAGCCCGATGCCGGCGCCGAAGACGGTGTGGCCGAACAGCATGATCCGCGCCAGCCGCGCAGCCTCGCCGCTGCGCAGACCGAACAAGCCGATGCCCCACGACGGGTACATGACGACCAGCGGCAACAGAGCCGTGGCGGCACCGTACGCCGACGCCGCGGCCACACCGCCTGAGCTCCGGCTGCGGCGAGGCAGCATCCAGTAGTAGGCCTGCGTCAGCGCGACCCCCGTAAAGTAGTGGACCGCGAGCCCCACGGCCACCTCGCCACGAACAGGCTCCTCCGACTCGATGTCGGCGTGCCTCAGCTGCCCGCGTGCGAGGCCGACCGCCCAGCGGCCCACCAGCTCAGGCCCGACTCTGGTCTGAAGTGAAGCCGGCGCCGCCGAGCCGGCTCGCGGCGACGAACGCGACGTCCATGGTCAGCGTGGCAAGGACCCCCACGCAGACGCTCGTGGGAACGGCCGGGGCTCGATCGCGCAGGGCATCCATGACGCCTGCATTCTACGCATCAGCGAGCGAGGGGGGGAACAACCCGGCCACTGACTTCCCCTCAGGTCGGCACCCTGCCGCCTACTCCGAGAGGGCGTAGAAGAGAGCATGGCGGGGCGTGCCATGCACGCCCCGCCCCTCGGTACTCCCGTTCGTCGGACCGGTCAGACTACATCCGCGGCGGCTTGTGGACGCCTATGCGATTGCCCTCTGAATCCATGAAGAAGCCGAGACTGCCGACCATCTCGCCCATGTCGGTGACCGGCATCAGGATCTTGCCGCCCGCGTCGGCGGCGCGCTGGAGCATCCCCTCGGGATCTCCGTGGCTGTTCAGGTAGATGGTGCAGCCGTCGGCGCTGGGCTTGCGGTCTTTCACGACCGCCAGGTCGAAGGCGACCGGGAACGGGGGCTTCATGCTCGAGGGGTCGAAGTCCTCGGGCGGGACCTCGAGCGCTATCCCATCCATGCCCTCGGCCGGCGCGAACTTCGTCTGAAGGACGGCGCCGTAGAACTTCATCGCACGGTCAAGGTCGGTGACCGGGATGTCGGCCCAAACGATGGTGTTGTCCATTGTCGTCTCCTTTGCCTCGTTGCCCTCATGCGATTCCCAAATCGCGGCCCGCTCAGACCTTCGAGGATCCCTCTGGGTCGAATCTGGTGGAGTAGTCGCGGTCGTTGTGCGGAACTATTCCGGTTGTCTTCAAGGAGAATCCAATGATCGACACACCACAGGTCACACAGAGCACCGCGCGGCACACCGCGGTGATCAGATTCACCATCCCGCGCGCCGAGATTCAGGCTGTCATGGGCCCGGGTCACGCCGAGCTGATGGCCGCTGTCGCCGCCCAGGGCGTCGCCCTCACCGGACCGTGGTTCTCGCACCACCTGCGGATGGACCCCGAGATCTTCGACTTCGAGATCGGCGTGCCCGTCGCGACGCCGATCTCCGGCGCCGGCCGAGTCGAGCCGGGCGAGCTGCCGGCCACGACGGTGGCCCGCACGGTCTATCACGGCGGCTACGAGGGACTCGGTGACGGCTGGGGCGAGCTCATGGCCTGGATCGACGCCGAGGGCCTCACACCCGCCGACGATCTCTGGGAGTGCTACGTCACCGGCCCCGAGTCCGGCCCCGACCCGGCCACCTGGAGCACGGAGCTTGTCCGGCCGCTCGTCCGCTAGCGACGAGCGGCCGGACAGCGGCGACGAGACCTGCGGCTACGATGTCTTCCTGAGCTCGTCGCCCTGCGCGCGCAGGCGCTCTTCCTGCTCGCGCAGTTCGGGAGTGAGCGCGTCTCCGAAGTCCTCGGTCTCCATCACCTGACGGATCTCGACTTCAGCACCGCCGTCGAAGGGAGCGCGCTTGAGCCAGTCGATCGCCTCCTGTAACGAACCGACCCGCCACAACCAGAAGCCGGCGACGAGATCTGTAGGCTCGCCGGCGAACGGCCCGTCGGTCACGGTCCGCTTCTCGCCCTCGAACCGGACGCGCACGCCCTTCGAGCTCGGGTGGAGCCCCTCTCCGGCGAGCATCACGCCGGCCTTCACCAGCTCCTCGTTGAACTTGTTCATCTCGACGTAGTCGCGCTCTTCACCGAGGTCGCCCGCCTCGGTCCGTTCATCTGACTTCACCAGGATCATTAATCGCATCGCGATGTCTCCTCTGAGATGAGAGAGGCCCGGCCTGCGCTCGGCACAGCCGTCCTCGAACGGTCGATGTAGGTCGTGTGTACCCGCGCGGCCCTCGGTTTGCGCCCGCGGTTCGTTCGCGCGGTGCGCATTCCCTCTTCCCATGTAAAGGTCACTTGACATGCTTCCGTAAGCGTCCTATCATCGTGTCAAGCACGCTTTACATGGGAGGCGCCGTGGACAACAGAGTCAAGGAGCTGAGGACGGCGGCGGGCATGCGCCAGGAGGACCTGGCCCGCCGCGTTGCGGTCAGCCGGCAGACGATCATCTCCATCGAGACCGGCCGCTACAACCCATCGCTGGAACTCGCGTGGCGACTCTCGCGAGCGCTCGGGGTCCGCATCGAGGACCTGTTCATGTTCGAGGAGGGAGACTGACATGCGCACCGCTCGTACAACCATGCTCATCGCCGCCGTGCTGGCGCTGCCGTACCTCGCCGTCGGCCTGTTCTCCGACGGCGAGTACGCCTCGCGGCTGCTCGGCGGCGCCGTCGTGCTGCTCGTCGTGAGCGGCATCGCGTCCGCGTGGATGGCGTGGCGCGGCCGCAGGATCGACGAGGCCCAGGACGAACGCCAGACCTTCCTCGTAGGCAACGCGTCGCGCTTCTCGTTCGTGGTCATGGCCGTCGCCGTGCAGGTCTACTGGGCGCTGCAGTTCGCCACCGAGGGCAACGAGGGAGACAGCTCGTTCTGGCTGCTCGTGACCCTGTGGGGCTCGTTCGTGGGCGGCTACGTCTACAACAGCCTCCGTCACTGACCGGCCGCGAGATCGGCCAGCGTCCGGACCGTCCGCCAGTTCCGCGTCGTGGCGGCGGCGCCGAGGGCGCGCTCGAAGTAGGCGTTGTTCAGCTTCGTGCGACCGTAGCCGTGCGGCAGGTGCAGGTAGACGACGGGAGTGGCGAGGACCGGCGTTCCGACGAACGCCGCCCGCTCGCCCTCGGCGGCGGGCAGCCCGAGCTTCTCGAAGCCCGCCTGGTAGACGGCGGCGAAGGCCTCCTCGGACGCCGGCCCGAAGTCGCCCTCCGAGGCCGCCGAGATCACGAAGGTCGTGTGCAGCGCCTTCTCGTCGACGCCGGGCTCGGCGGCGAACGGGTTCGCCGCGACGATCCGGGTCATCTCCGCGGCGCGCAGCACGCGCACGCCGACGCGCGGTCCGAAGTCGCGTTCAATGCGGACCTCGATCGCGGCGGCGACATCTGGCGGCGGCGCGTCATCGGCGTCGAACACGACGTTGCCGCTCTGCAGGTAGGTCCGCACGTCGCGCAGGCCCAGACCCACGAGGCTTCGGCGCAGCTCCGCCATGGCAAGCGGCGCGTGGCCGCCGACGTTGACGGCTCTCAGCAATGCGACGTAGGTGGACATGACGACCTTGTACCACCGCGCCGCGGACCGCAGACATCGGCGCTTCGAGGCGCTTCGAGGCGCGGCGAGTTTCAGGCTCGGCGCCGTCGGCCACCATGAAGAGGCAGACGCCGGTGACGAAGACCGGATCGACCGACCTGGCCTCGATGAAGGCCGCGGGGCCTCGCCTGGAGATCATGCCGCGGTGACGTCGTCGGAGGCGATCAGCCGCCAGTCCTCGGCCTCGACAGCACTCTCGTTCGGCGGCATTCCGCGCCGCTTGCCCGCCGCGGCCCGCGATGCGACACTCGGCCCGCGCCGATGAGGCGCGCAACACGACGCCGGAGGTCGTCCAGTGCTGACCCTTCATCAAGTCGAGTGGTGCCCCTTCTGCCACCACGTGCGCCAGGTCATGACCGAGCTCGGCCTCAGCTACACGACCGTCAACGTCCCGGCCCGTCGCGAAGAGCGCGCCGAGCTCATCGCCCTCACCGATCACGCGGCGGTGCCGGTGCTGGAGGACGGCGACCACGTCGTCGCAGGCTCCGACGAGATCATCGAGTACCTGCGCGCCACCTTCCCGGCGCCCGAGGACGCGCCCGATCACGTCGCCTCAGGCCGCTACCGCAGCGCGGCGACGTCGTCGCTCACCCCGCGCGCAGCCGTGGCGCGCCTCAAGGAGCTGCTCGAGCAGAACGACCTCGAGGTGTTCGCCGAGATCGACGGCGCGAGCATCAGCGCGCGCCTCCCCGCCGACTACACTCTCCTGATCGTCGGGGTGCCCGCCGCCGCCGCCAAGGCGTTCCAGATCGACCCGGCGATGCCGGCCGCCGTGGCGCTGCCCGTCGCCGTCTACGCCGTCGAGGGCGGCAGCGCCCTCGCGGCCCCCGACCCGGTCGGCCAGGTGTGGCTCTACGGCGAGGCGGGGCTGAACAAGCTGCAGCGCATCGTGCGCAGCCGCGTCGACGCGGTGTTCGCGCAGTTCTGAGCGGCGCGTGCGCCTCGCGCGGCGCGCCGGATCGCGATCAGCCCCAGCGGTACACGCGCAAAGCCGCCCAGCCGGCCACGACGGTGATCGCGGCGAGCACGATGAACCCCTCGACATCCCAGCCGGCGCCGTTCCAGCCGTGCTGCATGACGTCGATCGCATACGTCAGCGGCAAGAAGTCGCCGATGCGCCGCATGCGGTCGCTCATCACCTCGGTCGGCGGTCCGGCCCCTGAGAGAAAGAGCATCACGAAGAAGAGCATCAGGCCCGCGCCCTGGGCGGCGCGCGTCGAAGGCAGCACCGCGCCGAGCAGGGCGCCGATCGCGGCGAACGCGAACGAGGCAAGAACGAAGCCGAGCACCACCTGCCCCGCCGAGACCGGCACTCGCACCTCGTAGGCGAAGTCGGCCACGACCCAGACGAGCAGGGCGCCGACCCCTCCGAGCACGAGCGCCGCGAGCACCTGCGAGCCCAGCACCGCCCAGATCGGCACGAGTGAGGCACGGAAGCGTCGCAGCACGCCGCCAGTTCGGTACGCGGTCAGCCGGGTCGGCAGCATGATGAGGCCGACCGACATCGCCACGACGCCGAAGTAGGCTGGGACGTAGTAGTTCATCGCACCCCACCCGCCGAAGACACGCTCCGCCGTCTTCTCGGGCTGCGAGCCGAAGATCTCGGCCAGCACGAAGAGCAGCACGACAGGGAAGGCGAAGGTGAAGACGATGGTCGTCGGCTCACGCAGGAAGAGCTTGAGCTCGATCCAAGTCAGCTTGAGGAGCGCACCCACCGGTCAGTCCTCCACGAAGTGGCCGGTCAGCTTGAGGAAGACATCTTCGAGCGAGGGCTCAATGACGCGGAGGTCGTCAGGGGCGTAGCCCCGCTCGACCAGAGCGGCCGCGACGTGCGCGAGCAGGGGGCCGGTGCCCTCGACCACGACGCGTGGTCCCCGGCGCGTGACGCTGCGCGCGCCGGGGACCCGCTCGAGCCAGTCGAGGGCACACTCCTCGCAGGTGAAGACCACCTGCTCGAGCGGGTCGTAGCGCACGACGAGGCCGCGCGGCGTGTCGAGCGCGATGATCTTCCCCTTGTCCACCACGGCGACGCGGTCGCAGAGCCGCTCCGCCTCGTCCATGAAGTGCGTCACGAGGACGACGGTCGCGCCGCGGTCGCGGATGCGTTCGATGAGGTCCCAGGCCACGCGGCGGGCAGCCGGGTCCAGGCCGGTCGTCATCTCATCGACAAAGACGACCTCGGGGTCGCTCACCAGGGCCAGCGCGATGAACAGACGCTGGCGCTGGCCCCCGGACAGGCTCACGAAGGACGAGTCCCGTTTCTCCGCGAGCCCCCACTGCTCCAGCAGCACGCGCCAGTCCCCCGCCCCCGGCGTGAGGTCGGCGAACAGGTCGAGCGCCTCCCACACCTTGATGTGGTCGGGGAGACGGGACTCCTGCAGCTGGCAGCCGATTCGGCCGCGCAGGCTCCCCAGGTGGTACCGGGGGTCCTGGCCGAGCACGCGCACAGTGCCCGACGTCGGCGTCCGCAGCCCCTGCACGCACTCGACCGTCGTCGTCTTGCCGGCGCCGTTCGACCCGAGCAGGCCGAAGATCTCGCCCCTTCGCACGTCGAACGAGATGCCGTCGACCGCCACGACGTGGTGACCGTAGACCTTGCGCAGGTCCCGGACCTCGATGACGGTGTCGCTCGGTGCAAGAGTCTCTTCCATCGGCCGCAATGGTATGCCACCGCGGGCGGCGGCGAATCGAGGCGGTGGAGTCTCGCGCCGGCCGTCAGGGCCGGAGGACGCAGCCGTCCCGGCACCGGCTGATATCATCCCCGCCATGAGCGACCTCTCCGCCCCGCTGCCCCCGGCCTGTGACGTCGTCGTGCTCGGCGGCGGGGCGAGCGGCTCGTCGATCGCCTACCAGCTCGCCAAGCGCGGCGTCGACGTCCTGCTGCTCGAGGCCGGGGACATCGGCCAGGGTGCGAGCGGCCGCAACGGCGGCCTGCTCGACACGGCCGTCGACCCGGCCTCTCCTCTTGTCGACTACTACTACCGCTCCGCGGAGCTGTGGCCAGTCCTCGCCGAGGAGCTGCTCGACACCTCCGGCGTCGACATCGAGTACCTGCGCGCCGGGACCTTGCAGATCGTCCTCGAGGGCGACGCCGACAAGGACGAGATCGACGCCGAGTTCCGCGGCCACCTCGAGCAGGGCTACGACGTCCGCTGGCTGGACCGCGACGAGACGCTCGCCCTCTCGCGCCTCTTCCCCGAGAACACGCTCGGCGGCTGGCTTCGCCCCATGGACGGCCAGGTCAACCCGCTGCTCCTCTGCTACGCCCTGGCGCTCGGCGCCGCGCGCCACGGGGGGCGCGTGCGCCAGAACACGCCGGCGACGGCGCTGCTCGTCGAGACGCCGGGCGGGCTCGCCGCGGCAGAGCCGCGGCGCTACCCCGGCGTCACCGGCGCGCGCACCGCCGGCTGCGACGCCGCGCCCGCCGGGCCAGGTCGTCGGCGTGCGCACGCCCGAGGGCGACGTGCGCTGCGAGCAGCTCGTCGTCGCCCTCGAGCCGTGGACGCGGCCGTTCCTGGCCCCGCTGGGGCTCGACGTTCCCGTCCGGCCCCAGCGCGGCCAGATCTTCGTCACCGAGCCGCTGCCGCCGCTCATGGAGGTCGCCTGCCTCTACGGCGTGAGCCCGTACATCTACTGGCGCCAGACCCGGCACGGGGTCTCACCATCGGAGGCGCCAGGCCGCAGGATCACCACGGCGACTTCCTGCTCGAAAGCGTCGGCGCCGCGACGACGCTCGACGTCCAGCGCATCGTGCTCGACATGGCGGCGCGCGTGCACCCCTCGCTCGCCGACGTCGCCGTCATCCGCTGGTGGGGCGGCGTGATGGGCTTCACCGAGGACCTGCTTCCCGTGCTCGGCCGCCTCGACGAGCACACGAACGTCGTCACCGCCTGCGGCTTCTGCCCCAACGGGATCCTCTGCGCGCCGATGACCGGGGAGGTCATCGCCGACGTCGTGACGGGCGAGACGCCCGCGGTCCCCCTCGAGCCCTACAGCCTCAGCCGCTTCGCCGGCTGAGCGGGCGAGCGCAGAAGGCCGCCGTCCGAGGCGGCTCAGGGCCGCAGGTCGGGGATCGCCGAGAGCACGGTGCCGCCGGCGTCCGGCTCGGTCCACACGCCGAGCTTGCGGAACCGTTCGCGGCGCTGGGCGCGGCGGACGTCGGGCGCGATCTGGTCCAGCTCGGCCAGCGCGGCGCGGATCGCCTCGCCGACCTTGGCCGCCGCCACCTCGGGATGGTGATGGGCGCCGCCGCGCGGCTCCTCGACCACCTTCTCGATGACGCCCAGCTCGTGGAGTTGCGAAGCGGTCGGGCGGAGCGCCTCGGCCGCCTGCGGCGCGAACGCCGCGTCGCGCCAGAGGATCGCCGCGCAGCCCTCGGGTGAGATCACGGAGTAGGTCGCGTTCTCCTGCATGAGGACGCGGTCGGCGACGGCCAGGGCGAGGGCGCCTCCCGAGCCGCCCTCGCCGATCACCGTCGCCACGACGGGGACCGTCAGGCGCGCCATCTTGAGCATGGTCTCGGCGATGGCGCGCGCCTGGCCTCCCTCCTCGGCCGCCACCCCGGGGTACGCGCCGGGCGTGTCGACGAAGGTCAGCACCGGCAGGTGGTGGCGCTCGGCGAGCGAGAAGAGGCGCTGCGCCTTGCGGTACCCCTCGGGGCGGGCCATGCCGAAGTTGTGGACCGTCTGCTCGTCCAGGGTGCGACCCTTCTGGTGGCCGACCACCATCACGGCGCGACCGCCGAGCCAGCCGAGCCCGCCGACGATCGCCGGGTCGTCGGCGCGCAGCCGGTCGCCCTTGAGCTCTTCGAAGCCCTCGATCAGATGGGCGATGTAGTCCCGCGTGCGCGGGCGTTCCTTGTGGCGAGCGATCTCGACAGTGAGCCAGGCGTCACGCCGGCGTCTCTCGTGCTGGAGCCTCTTCATCCGGCCCTGCAGCCTGTCCATCTCCTCCGACAAATGGACGCCGGGCAAGAGAGGCAAGCGTCCGAGCTCCGCTAGCCGTTGCCTGAGCCAGCCTTCCCTTGCCTCTGCCTCGCGCTCGTCGTGCTTCTCGTCGTTCAGGGGTGTCACCCCCTCCCAGCAGCCGCAGGTAGTTGCCCACCTTCGCCTTCAGGTCCTTGCGCGGGACGACCGCGTCGAGATGGCCAAGCTCGAGGTTGCGCTCGGCGCTGCCGAAGCCCTTCGGCAGCGGCTCGCGCGTCGTCTCGGCGATCACGCGCGGGCCCGAGAACGAGAGCAGCGCGCCCGGCTCCGCGATGCAGATGTCGGCGAGGGTCGCGAAGCTCGCGACGACGCCGCCCGTACACGGGTCCACGAGGATCGCCACGAACGGCGTCCCGGATTCGTTGATGACGTCGACGGCGCAGCTCGTCTTGGCCATCTGCATGAGCGAGAGGATGCCTTCCTGCATGCGCGCCCCGCCCGAGCTGCACACGGCGACCAGGGGCAGGCCCTGCTCGGCGGCGAGCTCAGCGCTGCGCCACAGCTTCTCGCCCACGACGCTGCCCATGCTGCCGCCGAGGAAGCCGAAGTCCATCACGGCGAGGACGCAGTCGCTGCCGTCGATCGTCGCCGTGCCCGTGATGATCGCCTCGGTGAGACCGGTCTTGGCCTGCGCCTCGCGGACCCGGTCAGGGTAGGCCTCGATATCCGTGAAGGTCAGGGGGTCGAGCGTGCGGACGGTCACCCAGAGCTCGTGGAAGCTCTCGGGGTCGGCGAGCTGGCGGATGCGCTCGTTCGCCGTCACCCGCGCGTGGAATCCGCAGTACGGGCACACGAACAGGCTGCCGCGGACATCGGCGAGCCTGGCGCCGTCCTTGCACGACGGGCAGATCCACTCCGGCTTGGCGGGCCGGGAGTCCCTGCGCTCGATCTCGACGGTGACGTTCATGACGGGGCCGGCGGGACGGCGTCAGCCGTCGAACCGGCGGAAGACCAGGGTGACGTTGTGGCCGCCGAAGCCGAAACTGTTCGAAGCGGCCGCGTCGACCCTGACGAAACGCGACTCGAGCGGGACGAAGTCGAGGTCGCACTCGGGGTCGGGATCGGTGAGGTTGATGGTCGGCGGCACCAGGCTGTTGACGATCGTGAGGACGGTCGCCACCGCCTCGATGGCGCCGGAGGCGCCGAGGCAGTGCCCGATCATCGACTTGTTGGACGAGACGGCGACGTTGGCGGCGTGCTCGCCGAGCGCGACCTTGATGGCCTTCGTCTCGGCGATGTCGCCGGCCAGCGTCGCGGTGCCGTGGGCGTTGATGTAGGCGATGTCGGAAGGGGCGAGCCCCGCGAGGTCCATCGCCGCCTTCATCGCCCGCGCCTGCGACTCGCCGGTCTCGTCGGGTGCGGTCATATGGAACGAGTCCGAGCTGAGGCCGACGCCGGCCAGCTCGGCGTGGATGTGCGCGTCGCGCCGGAGCGCGTGCTCGAGGTCCTCGAGCACGAGGCACCCGGCGCCCTCGCCGATGACGAAGCCGTCACGGCCGGCGTCGAACGGCCGCGAGGCGGCCGTCGGGTCGTCGTTGCGCCGCGACAGCGAACGCGCGGCGGCGAAGCCGGCCACGCCGATCGCGCTGATCGGCGCCTCGCTTCCTCCGGCGAACATGACCTCGGCGTCGCCGCGGCGGATGACGTGGAAGGCGCTGGCGATCGCGTCCGAGCCCG
Organism: uncultured Thermoleophilia bacterium; assembly: GCA_963707855.1. Classification (GTDB taxonomy): domain Bacteria; phylum Actinomycetota; class Thermoleophilia; order UBA2241; family UBA2241; genus UBA2241. The sequence goes on along the minus strand of CAVPRQ010000009.1, from coordinate 319,669 downwards.
CGGCGCAGGCCGTACAGGTCGAGCTCAGCGGCCCCTTCGTGCCAAGCTCGAGCGACACCTGGGCCGCGCCCATGTTCGGGATCATCATGGGGATGAGGAGAGGGTTCGTCCGCTCGGGGCCCTGGTTCAGCAGCTTCTCGATCTCCACATGGAGTGTCTGCAGGCCGCCGACGCCGCTGCCGATCACGGCGCCGGTGCGCTCGGCTTCGGCCCGCGGATCGATCCCGGCGTCGTCGCGGGCCAGCGCGGCGGCGCCCACGGCGTAGCGGCTGAACAGGTCGAGGCGACGGACGGTGCGCTTGTCCACGTAGTCCTCGGGGTCGAAGCCCTGGACCTCGGCGGCGATGTGGACGCGGTGGTCGCTGTGGTCGAAGCGCGTGATCTCGCCCACGCCCGACTCGCCGGCGACGAGCCGCCGCCAGAACTGGTCGACGTCGCAGCCCAGAGGCGAGACGACGCCCATGCCGGTCACGACGACACGGCGCGCCGGCTGGGTGCCGCCGCTCATTCTTCGTGTCCTCGTCGCGCCGTCATCCTCGTCACGCCCGTCGCTCCCATCGCCGCCCTCAGATGCCCAAGCCGCCGTCGACCGGGAGCGTCACGCCGGTGATGAAGCGCGCCCTCGGTGAGGCCAGGAAGACGACCGCGTTCGCCACGTCCGCCGTCGCGCCGATAGAGCGCAGCGGCGTGTTGTCGACGATCAGCTTGCGCGTGTCTTCCGGCAAGGCCTGTGTCATCGGCGTGTCGATGTACCCGGGCGCGATCGCGTTGACGCGCACGCCCCGCCCGCCGAGCTCCTTGGCGAGCGACTTCGTCAGGCCGATGATGCCCGCCTTGGCGGCGGCGTAGTTCGCCTGACCGGCGTTGCCGCGCCGCCCGACCACGCTCGACAGGTTGATGATACAGCCGGCGCGGCGGCGGAACATGCGCCGCGCCGCCGCCTTCGAGACGAGGAACGTCCCGCGCAGATGGGTGTTGATGACGGCGTCGAAGTCCGCCGCGTCCATCATCATCACGACGTTGTCGCGTGTGATGCCTGCGTTATTGACGACGACGCTCACCGGTCCGAGCTCGCCCTCGACGCGCTCGACCATGGCGTTGACCTGTCCCTCGTCGCCGACGTCGGCCATGACGACGAGGCCCTTGCGTCCGAGCGCCTCGATCTCGGCGACGACGGCCGCGCAGGCGTCCTCTCCGGCGAAGTCGTTGACGGCGACGTCGGCGCCGGCCGCGGCCAGAGCCAGCGCGATGTCACGGCCGATGCCGCGGCCCGCGCCCGTCACGAGGGCGACCGCTCCGGTCAGATCCAGCTCCACCGTCACTTCGCCTCCAGATACGTGCCCGCTTCGCGCAGGGTCGTGAGCGTCTCGACGTCGGCGGCTCGGGCGACCGCCGCCTCGGGGGCGATGCGCTTCACGAGGCCGCTGAGCACGCTCCCCGACCCTACCTCAAGGAACGCATCATACCCCGCCGCCTGCAGGGCGTTCACGGCGGGGAAGAAGCGCACCGGCGACACCAGCTGCCGCTGCAGCAGCTCGGGCAGACCGTCGCGCTCGAAGCGCAGGCTTGTGGCCGAGAAGAACGGCGGGTCCGGCGGTCGCCACGCGACCGCGTCAAGCTCGGCCCGCAGCGGGCCCGCCGCCGACGCGACGAGGGGCGAGTGGAAGGCGCCGCTGACGGCCAGCGGGACGACCCGCTTGGCGCCGGCCGCGGCCGCCAGGCCGGCGAACGCCTCGAGCCCGGCCGAGGTGCCGCTCACGACGACCTGGCCGGGCGAGTTGAAGTTCGCCGGCCAGGCACCGTCGACGCCGGCGCACAACTCCTCGACGGCCTCGTCGGAGAGGCCGAGCACGGCGGCCATTCCGCCGGGGGTCCGTTCGGCGGCGGCGAGCATCTCCTCACCGCGCCGCCGCACGAGGCGCACGGCGGCTGCGAACTCGATCGCCCCCGTGGCCACCAGAGCCGAGTAGTCGCCGACGCTGTGGCCGAGGGCGGCGTCGAAGCGCAGCCCGTCGCGCTGCAGAAGGCGGAAGATGCCGACGGAGACGGTGAGCAGGGCCGGCTGCGTGCGGTCGGTCCGTCCGAGGAGCTCGGCCGGACCCTCAGCGCAGAGCTGCTCGAGATCGTAGCCGAGGACGCCGGAAGCCTCGGTGAAGGTCCTCCGCATGAGCGGGTCCGCGGCGGCGAGGTCGCAGCCCATACCGACGGCCTGCGACCCCTGGCCGGGGAACATGAGGACGAGCCTGCTCACGGAAGCTGCCAGAGCCTCCTACAGCTCCCACTTCGTGAGGCACGAGCCCCACGTGAGTCCGGCGCCGAAGCCCGCCATGAGCAGCGTGTCGCCCTTCTTGAGCCGGCCAGACTCGCTGGCCTCGTGGAGGCAGATCGGGATCGACGCGCACGAGGTGTTGCCGTACCGGTCGAGGTTGGCGAACACCTGGCCCTCGCTGAAGCCGAGACGCCGGGCGGCCGACTCGATGATACGGAGGTTGGCCTGGTGCGGCACGAACAGATCGACGTCCTCGACGCCGATCCCCGCGTCGCCCAGCACCTTCTCGCACGACTCGACCACGGTGCGGGTGGCGAACTTGAAGACCTCGCTGCCCGTCATGTGCATGGTGTGGCGATGGTCGCGGACGCTCTCGAAGGTAGCCGGCTCGCGGGTGCCGCCGGCCGGGATGTTGAGCGAGGACGCGCCGCTGCCGTCGTTGCCAAGGTCGAAGGAGAAGATGCTGCCGTTGTCGGTCGGCTGCACGAGCACGGCGCCGGCGCCGTCGCCGAAGAGGACGCAGGTGCCGCGGTCCTCCCAGTCGAGGAGCTTCGAGAGGACCTCGGCGCCGAGCACAAGGACGTTCTCGTAGATGTTCGCCGAAACGAACGCGGTCGCCGTGGCGAGACCGTAGACGAAGCCGGTGCAGCCGGCCTGGATGTCGAAGGCGCCGGCGCGGACGGCGCCGATGCGGTCGCACACGATCGACGCCGTCGCCGGCATCATGTGGTCGGGCGAGATCGTCGTGACGATCACGAGGTCCAGCGCCGCGGGGTCGACGCCGACCGACTCGAGACAGCGGCGCGCGGCCACCTCGGCGAGGTCGGAGGTCGCCTCGTCGACGCGCGCGATGCGGCGCTCACGGATACCGGTGCGCGTGGTGATCCACTCGTCGGACGTGTCGAGGAACTGCGAGATCTCGTCGTTCGTGAGCACGCGCTCGGGCACGTGCACGCCGAGCGCCGAGATACGCGCCCCGCGCACGAGGCCGCGGCGCAGGCCGATCATCGGCTCGCCCCGCCGCGGCGCTTCTGACGTCGCGCCGCCTCACAGCTTCGCCTCGCCTTCGGCGATCGCCGCCGCGTCGACGACCGCGAACATCAGCTCGCCGCGGCACGCGAGCTGGCCATCGACCGTCGCCTTCACCGCGGCGCGGCCCACCGGGCCGTGCACGGCGGTGATCGTCGCCTCGAGCACCATCGTGTCGCCCGGCTTCACGACGCGCTTGAAGCGCACCTTGTCGATGCCGGCGAAGAGACCGATCTTGCCCCGCGCCTCGTCCCCGCTGCCGCGGCCACGGTCGCCGCCTGGGCGAGCGCCTCGACGATGAGGACGCCGGGCATGACCGGGTTGCCCGGGAAGTGCCCGGCGAACCAGAAGTCCTCGTCGCGCAGCGTGCGCCGGGCGACGCAGCGCACGCCCGGCTCGAGCTCGTCGACCTCGTCGAGGAGCAGGAAGGGCGGGCGGTGCGGCAGCAGCGCTTCGATCTGGGAACGGTCGAGCTTCACGGCACCCGCACCTCGGACTCCTCACGGCCGTGGCGACGCTCGAGGCCGATGACGACGGCGGCCACGCCAGCCCCCAGCCGATCACGTTCTTGACGGGGATCGTGCGGCCGCCCGGGAGCGGCATCCTGCCGAGGGCGCGGTCGAGGCGCTCGAGCGCCTCGTCGACGACTTCGGCGAGCGGCCGCGGCGAGCCCGGGCAGGGGCTCGCGTTCGACCGCGGCCATGACCCTGTCGGCGAAGCCCATCGGCGGCGCCAGCCGGATCCCGCCCCACGCGGCCAGGACGCCGCGCAGGTCGCCCAGCTCGCGAAGCTCGAGCGCGCAGTCGGGGCAGAAGTCGAGGTGCTGCTGGAACTCGGCGATCTCGACGTAGCCGAGCTCGCCGTCGATGTAGCGGTTGATGAGGGCGCGCACGCCGCCGCAGTCCATTCAGGCCTCCCCCGCCGCCCTGAGCCGCAGACGCAGCGAGGCGCGACCGCGATGGACCATGACCTTGACCGTGCCGAGCGGACGACCGGTGAGCTCGGCGATCTCCTGGTACGGCAGGCCGTAGAGGTCGCGCAGCACGGTCGGCGTCCGGTAGTCCTCGGGCAGATCGCCGAGGGCGCGCATGATCGTCGCTGCGTCGACGCCCATGCCGGGGCCGGTCGACCTCTCGTCGGCGACGTCGGGCATCTCGGCGGGCTCGGGACGGCGCCGCTCGCGGCGCCGGCTGTCGATCGCCGTCGTCAGGGCGAGGCGAAAGAGCCAGGTCGAGAACGACGCCTCGCTGCGGTATTGCGGCAGCGAGCGGTAGCAGCGCAGGAAGGCGTCCTGCGCCGCGTCCTCCGCGTCGAGGCGATTGCCGAGCACGTTGTAGGCGACTGAGTACACCAGCGTCTCGTAGCGCTCCACGATGAGTCCGAAAGCGTCGCGGTCACCCGCCGCGGCCCTCGCCAGCTCCGCCGGCGACGGGTCGGCGGGCAGCCGCCAGTCTTGTCCGTTAGACGACGTCACGGCGAGAAAGGTTACAACGCCCTCGTCGGCCGTGCGCCGATGACCGCGCGACGCGCACATCCGGGGACCCGCCGCCTGCCCGGCCGCCCGGTTTGTCCCCGGGTAAGCTTGCCCACAGATGAGGACCATCTGGCGCATCACCAAGCTGCTCGGCGACTACAAGTGGCTCACCGTCGCGGGGTTCGTCCTGGCCTTCGCCCAGATGGGGCTGAGCCTCGTCGTGCCGCGCATCATCCAGCTGACCATCGACCGCGCCCTGATCGGCGGGGAGTCAGGCCTGCTCCGCTGGTATGGGCTGGCCCTGGTCGGCGTGGGCGTCGCCCGCTTCGGCATCGCCGTGGCGCGACGCCTCACGACCGGCAAGGCCAGCCTCGGCATCGAGTACGACCTGCGCAACCGCCTCTGGGCCCGTCTCCTCCGTCAGCCGTTCGCCTTCTTCGACCACTGGCCGACCGGCCAGCTGATGTCGCGCGCCATGAGCGACATCTCGAACGTGCGCATGTTCCTCGGCTACGGCATCGTGTTCTTCGCCGTGAACATCGTCATGATGGTCGCCGTCGCCGTGATCCTGCTGGCGACTGACTGGCGGCTCGCCCTCGTGTCGCTCGCCTTTCTGCCCGCGTTGCTGGTGGTCACCTGGCGGTTCAGCCGCCGCCTCCAGCCGATCCTCAAGGACGTGCAGCAGCGCATCGCCGACGTCACGGCGGCGGCCGAGGAGAACATCGTCGGCACGCGCATCGTGCGCATCTTCGCCCGCGAGGACGACGAGCTCGCCAAGTTCAGCGAACGCAGCACGCGAGTCTTCGAGGCGAGCGTCGCGGCGGCGCGGACCCGGGCCTTGTACATCCCGCTCATCGCCTTCGTCCCCAACCTGGCGATCGCTCTCCTGCTCTGGTACGGCGGACGGCAGGTCATTCAGGGCGACATCACCCTGGGCGAGCTCGTCGCCTTCTACACCTACCTGATGATGCTCGTCTTCCCGGCCCAGGTCATCGGGTGGCTCACCGGGCTCGCCCAGCGCGCGATCGCCAGCGGCGACCGCATCTACGAGTTGCTCGACGCACCGCTCGAGATGGAGGAGCGGCCGGACGCGGCGCCGCTGCCGCAGGCGGACGGCGCCGTCGCCTTCGAAGGCGTGAGCTTCTCGTACGTCGACCGGCCCGTCCTCGACGACGTGGACCTCGAGGTCCCCGCCGGTCGCACCGTCGCGCTCGTCGGACACACGGGATGCGGCAAGACCACGCTCGCCAACCTCGTGCCGCGTTTCTACGACGTCAGCGGCGGCCGCGTCCTCGTCGACGGTCACGACGTGCGCGACCTCAAGCTCGACGATCTGCGCCGCCACATCGGCGTCGTCACGCAGGACCCCTTCCTGTTCTCGGCCTCGATCGCCGAGAACATCCGCGCCGGACGTCCGGAGGCGAGCGACGAGGAGGTGCGGGCGGCCGCCGCGGCGGCGCAGGCCGACGAGTTCGTCACCGCGCTGCCGGAGGGCTACGAGACCGTCGTCGGCGAGCGCGGGTTCACGCTCTCGGGCGGCCAGCGCCAGCGCCTCGCCATCGCGCGGGCGCTCGTCATGGACCCGCGCATCCTGATCCTCGACGACGCGACCTCGAGCGTCGACGTCGAGACCGAGTTCAGGATCCGCGAGGCGCTCGTCGAGGTGATGAAGGGCCGGACGACCTTCATCATCGCGCACCGGCCCTCGACGATCTCGCTCGCCGAAGAGGTCGTGGTCCTCGACCACGGACGGATCGTCGAGCGCGGCGCGCACGACGAGCTCATGGCCGCTGGCGGCACCTACGCGCAGATGTTCGGCGACGCCGAGGCGCAGCACTGTGACCTCGACGCCGTGCCGGTCGACGAGCCGGCGGCCTCAGGCGGGGCGGCCTGATGGCCACCGCCTCCCGGCACACCGGCCCGCACGGCAGCGGCGCTACCGTCGAGGAACTGCGCGGCTGGCGCGCCTTCCTGCACCTGGCGCGCGAGCTCCGGCTCGCCCGGCTCGCGCGCTACGCGTATCCCTATCGCCGGCGCGCGCTGCTCAGCGTCGTCGCGATGATCCTCGTCGTGCTTTCGAGCCTCGCCGTCCCGTACCTCGTGAAGGTCGGGATCGACCGCGGCATCGACGCCGGCGACTTGCGGGTGCTCGACCTCGTGATCGCCGCGTTCGTCGTCGTGTCCAGCCGTCAACCTCGCCGCGAGCTACGTCCAGACCTACCTCACGAGCTGGGTCGGCGAACACCTGATCCTCGACCTGCGCCGGTCCCTCTTCGCCCACATCCAGAAGCTCTCCATGGACTTCTTCAGCCGCCAGAAGACCGGCTGGATCGTCTCGCGCCTCACCAACGACATCGACTCCCTCAGCCAGCTCGTGACCGAGGGCGTGACCTCGCTCGTCACCAACAGCCTCACCTTCATCGGCGCCGTCGTCTTCCTCTTCATCCTCGACTGGCGCCTCGCCCTCGCGACCCTGAGCATCATGCCGCTGGTGATCGGCGCCACGCTCGTCTTCCGCACCCGTTCAGCCCGCGCCTACGCCCTCGTGCGCGAGCGCATCGCCAACGTGAGCGCGCACCTGCAGGAGTCCATCTCGGGGGTCCGCGTGCTCAAGGCCTTTCGCCGCGAGGACGCCGACCGCGCCGCCCTCGACCGCGCCAACGCCGCCTACCGCGACGTGAACATGCGCACCGTGGTGCAGAGCGGCCTGTACTTCCCGTTCGTCGAGCTCATGAGCGCCGCGGGCGTCGTCATCGTCCTCTGGTACGGCGGTTCGCTCGTCAGCGACCAGGCGCTCGAGATCGGCGTGCTGGTCGCCTTCATCGGCTACCTCGCGAGCTTCTTCGACCCGCTGCAGCAGCTCTCGCAGCTCTACAACACCTTCCAGGCCTCCATGGCGGCGGTGCAGAAGATCTTCGCCGTCCTCGACACCGAGCCGGACATGCTCGACGCCCCCGGCGCCGTGCCGCTGCCCGATGTCGCCGGCGAGCTCGAGCTGCGTGACGTCACCTTCGGGTACGAGGCGACCACGCCCGTCCTGCACGACGTGAGCTTCACGGTGCCGGCCGGCCGGACCGTGGCGCTCGTGGGCGCCACCGGGGCCGGCAAGTCGACCCTCGTCAAGCTCCTGGCGCGCTTCTACGACCCGCAGCAGGGCGCCGTGCTGATCGACGGTCACGACCTGCGCGACGTGACGGCGCGCTCGCTGCGCGAGCAGCTCGCCGTCGTGCCGCAGGAGGCCTTCCTCTTCTCGGGGTCGGTGCTCGACAACATCCGCTTCGCCCGTCCGTCCGCCGATGCCGAGGACGTCAAGCGCGTGGCGCGCATCGTCGGCGCGCACGACTTCGTGACGGCGCTGCCCGACGGCTACGAGACCGAGGTCCAGGAGGGCGGCGGCGGTCTTTCGACCGGGCAGCGCCAGCTCATCTCGTTCGCGCGCGCCCTGCTCGCCGACCCCAGGGTGCTGATCCTCGACGAGGCCACATCGAGCGTCGACGCCGAGAGCGAGCGCCGCATCGAGCGCGCCATGGACGTGCTCTTCAGCGGCCGCACCTCGGTGATCGTCGCCCACCGTCTGAGCACGGTGCGATACGCCGATGAGATCCTCGTCGTCGACGACGGACGCATCGTCGAACGCGGCACGCACGACGAGCTGCTCGCGACGGGCGGCCGATACGCCGAGCTCTACCGGGAGTGGGAGGCGACCGGGCGGGCGCTGTGACCGCCGAGCGGCGCGAGCGCGACGAACCCGCGTACGCGCCGAGGACGCCCTTCAAGCGGCGGCGTCACCCTTCGGCGTCGGACGCGCGCGGTCCGAGTTCGTGCACTGCCCGCACATCGCGCCACGACAGCCAGAAAGGCTGACGGCCACAGCCGCGCCGGCGGCGACCCACAAGCGTCGCCGAGACGCCGATGAGGTCCGCCACCGGCCCGACGAGCGCCAGCCCCGCCGGGAAGAAGGCCAGCGAGCCAAGGTAGTCGTACGACGAGACTCGCGAGATCATGTCCGGCGGCACCTCGCGCTGCATCGCCGTGAGCCAGAACGGGTCGAACATCCCCCAGACGACGCCCAGCACCGCCCCGGCCCCGAGGAGCGCCCAGAGCGGCGCCGTCGTCGCCAGCATCGCCATCGGCAGCGCCGTCAGGCTCATCCCACACGAGAGGACGAGGAACGGCCGCCGCGGCCGCCAGCGCAGGGCGATCACCCCGCCGGCGATCTGGCCTACGCCCAGCGCGGCGGCGAGGAACCCCCAGGTCCGGGCGCCGTCGTAGAAGTCGCGCGCGACGATGGGCCCGAGCACGGTCATCGGCGCCTCGACGGTCGAACAGAAAGACCGAGGCGCCGGCGACCATCACCCAGAGCCACGTGTGGCTCGTGAACTCCCGCCAGCCAAGACGGAGGTCGGCGAGAAAGCCACCCGCGGCGTCCGTCCCTGCCTCCTCGGCGCTACCCGCCCCCGTCGGCGCCGGACGCAGCCGCCACAGGAACCAGGCGCTCACGAGGAAGGTGAGGCCGTCGATGCCGATCGCCCAGCCCGCACCCAGGGCGGCCACGAGCAGCCCGCCGGTGGCCGCACCGAGCGTGATCGACCCGCTCTGCACGAGCCCCTGGAGCGCATTCGCCTGCTGCAATCGACCGGTGCTGACGACTTGGGGGACGAGGCCGGTGTAGGCGGGGCGGAAGAACGCGTCGCACATGCCCATGCCGACCTGCAGGACGAGCAGTATGGGCACCGTCGCGACATCGCTGAGGAGAAGCCCGGCCATCGTGAACGTCAGCGTCATGCGCACGAGGTCGGCGGACAGCATGACCTTGCGGCGCTCGAGACGGTCGGCCCACACGCCGCCGACGGTGATCGTCAGCGCCATGGGCAGGATGTACGCCGCCTCCACGATGCCGATGTCGGTGGCCGAACCGCCGATCTCCAGCACCGCGAAGGGCAGGGCGACCATGGTCAGCATCGTCCCGGCGATGGAGACGGCCTGGCCGACGAAGAGCTTGCGGAACTCGGGTTCGCGAAGCGCGGCGAAGTTGTCGCCGAAGGAGCTCACCGGCACATCCTATCGACGCGGCATGGCGGAGGACCGGCGGCCCCACGCCGTCGGCTCACTCGACGTGCGGCAGCCGGCGCTCGAGCCACGCCGGTATCCACCAGTTCCAGCTCCCGAGCAGGCGCATGGCCGCCGGCACCATGAGGATGCGGATCACCGTGGCGTCGAGCGCGACGGCGACGGCGAGCCCGACGCCGAGCGCCTTCGTGATGACGATGGACGTGAAGGCGAACGACGCCGCCACGACCACGATGATCAGGGCGGCGCTGGTGACGATGCGCCCGGTCTTCTCGAGCCCGAAGGCGACGCTGGCCTGGTTGTCCCCCGTCTCGAGCCAAGCCTCGCGCATGCGGCTCAGCAGGAAGACCTCGTAGTCCATGGAGATGCCGAAGACCGAGCAGAAGAGAAGGATCGGCAGGTCGGCCTCGATCGCGCCGCTGCTGTCGAAGCGCAGCAGCCCTTCGAGATTGCCGTCCTGGAAGACCCAGACCAGGACGCCGAAGGCGGCCGCGATCGAGAGGGTGTTGACGATCACGGCTTTCACCGGGAGGAGGACGCTCCGCAGCAGGAGGAGGAGGACCGCCGCGGTGACCACGATGACGAACAGCACGATCCACGGGAAGTACGAGTAGAGGGTGGCGATGTAGTCCTGCGTGCCGGCGGGCACGCCGGCGACCCAGATGCGCGCGCCCTCCGGCGGCTGCATATCGCGGATGCCGGCGCTGAGGGCGCGCGCCTCCTCCGACGTCGGCGACGCCTCCGGCGCCACGCGGAAGAGGGCGACGCCGTCGGCGGTCGTCCGCTCGAGCAGGCGCTGCGCCGCCTTGCGCTGCTGCGCGCCCAGCATCCCTTGCCACAGGGAGACGCCCCCGGCGGCATCGTCCGTCGACGGCCCGGCGCGCACGGCGTCCCAATACGCGCCGAGCTGCTCGGCCGTCTCCAGGCCGGGCAGATTGACGACGCTCGTCACGCCGGCGACGCCGTCCCGAGCCGCCAGCTCACGCCCGAAGTCGCGTCAGGCGGGCCAGGTTCGCCGGCGAGAGCGGGTCGGGATCGCCCTCCCAGGTGAGGACGACCTCGATCGGCGACAGCGTGCTGGGGTCGAACTCGCGGGCGAGGATGTCGTACCCCTGCCGGGACTCCGTCGACGTGGGCAGCGTCGTCGCCCCCGGGATCTCGACGGAGAGGCGCAGCATCGGCCAAGCCAGCAGAAGAACGAGGGCGATCGTGCCGATGAGGACAGGCCACGGGCGCCGCATGACCGAAGTCGACCAGCGGCGCCAGAAGCGCCCTTCGCGGTCGGGGCGCCAGAAGATGCGCAGCGCGTTGACGCGCGGCCCCAGCACGCCGAGCAGGGCCGGCAGCAGCGTCAGGGCAGAGAGCACGGAGAAGAACACGACGAGCGACCCGCCGAGGCCGATCGAGCGCATCGACATGTACGGGATGACGATGAGGCCGAGCAGGCCGACGAGAACGGCGAGGCCCGAGAAGAAGATCGACCGCCCGGCGTGGCGGACGGTCTCCTCGACGGCGTCGGCGACCGGCCGGCCGGCGGCAAGCTCCTCGCGGAACCTCCCGACCATGAAGAGCGAGTAGTCGATCCCGACCGCCAGGCCGAGGAGCGTCGCCGCGTTCATGGCGAAGATCGAGAGATCCCAGAAGTGCGCGAGCACCCAGAAGGACCCGAGCGTGACCGTGACCGCGGCGCCGCCGCCGATCACGGGCAGAGCGGCGGCGACCAGGGTACCGAAGATCAGCAGAAGGACGAGGATGGCGATGGGCACGGTGTAGCTCTCGGCGGTCCGCAGGTCGCTGGCCGAGACCTCCTCGATGTCGCGGAACACCGCCGGCTCGCCGCTCACGTAGGTCCGCAGGACCGAAGAACGGACCAGCTCACGAATGCGGGGGATCTGGTCCTGCACCGGCTCGAGCTTGGCGTTGAACGAGAGGACGGCCAGCGACGAGCGCCCGTCCTTGGAGATGAGTGCGCTGCTGCCGCTCGAGGCCGCGGTCTCGATCTCGGTGAGACCGGGAAGGGCGCGCGGCGTGAGCCGCGCGAGGGCCCGGTCCTGCGCCGCGCGGAACTCGCGGCCACGGGCGTCGAGCTCGTCGCTGGTGAACACGACGGTCAGGTGTGTGGGGCCAACGTCGAGCCGCTCCTGCATGACGCGTTGCGCCTGCTGCGACGGGGAGGTCCCACGCGTGAAGCCGCCGCCCTTGAGGACGCCGGGCAGGCTGATGCTGGCGGCCAGCCCGGCGACGAACGCCGCCACCCAAGCCGCCAGCACGACCCTTCTGCGCCTGTAGGCGAAGCGGCCAAGGGCCGCGAACACCGGGTCTCACCTCCCAGTCGGCGCCACCCCGGACGACGATCCGTCGGCGGGCGGCGCTCGCGAGAACGATATACTAGGCAGGAGGCGGACTCCGGATCGATGGGACATCTCCTTCGTGACCGAGGAACGTGAAGCGACATCCGCGGGGGGCGTGGTCGTGCGTCAGGGCGACAGCCTCGAGGTCTGCCTCATCAACCCCGTCGGACGCCGCGTCTGGGGCCTGCCCAAAGGCGGCGTCGAGCCAGGGGAGACCCCCGTCCGGGCCGCGCTGCGCGAGATCGCCGAGGAGACCGGGATGTCCGGCGTGGTCGAAGGCGAGCTCGGGTCGATCGACTACTGGTTCTACGCCCGCGACCGTGGCGGCCGCATCCATAAGACGGTGCACTACTTCCTCGTCCGCGCCACGGAAGGCACGACCGACGGTCACGACCACGAGGTCCGCGAGGCGCGCTGGGTCGAAGTGAGCGAGGCGCTGGGTCTGATGACCTACCCCAACGAGCGCGAGATGGTCCGCAAGGCGGCGGCGGCGCTGGGCGTGTCGCTCGACGGGGTGCGAACGGCTCCCGGCGCCGGCTGACGCCCGCGCCGATGCGAGCGCGAGATCAGGCTCAGGCCGCCGGCTCGCTCTCGGCGCGCGCGGTCGCGACGCGCCGTTCGATCGCCGCCATCACCTCGACAGCGCTCACGTCGACGTAGTCGTAGTGCGCCGCGGCGACGATGCAGCCCCTGTCCCGGCCGAGCTCGACGACGACTTCGCGCCGCAGACGTTCGGCGATCGCATCCAGGGAACGCCTGCCAACGTCGGGAAGCACCACGAGGAAGTCGCCGTCCGCCGTCCGCCCGACGCCGTCGTAGCGGCGCAGGTGGCCGCGCAGCGCCCGATTCACCGCGTGAAGGACCTCGGTGCCCTCGGTGCGAACGCAGGCCATGGCCCCGGGCTCGTCGGCAAGCGCCAGCCCGAGGACGCCGAGCGAGAGCGCCGTTCGCCGGCACCTGTCCACCTCCACGGAGAGCGCTTCCAGGGTCTCGGCGGCCCGTACGGCTCCCGACGCGGGATCCCAGGGAGAACGCTCCTCTGTCTGGCTGCGCAGCCGGCCGATGGTCTCTTCAAGCCCGGCGGCGTAGCCGGCCGCGAGGCGTGACGCCCCGTCACGCTCGACGACGGTGAGCCGCGCGAGGCGCTCTCGCGCCGCGCGCCCCGGAGCGCGCGGCGAGCGCCCGGCGGACGGCGAGGCAGCCCTCCGCGAACCCCTCCAGAAGGTCACCGACGCCGCGCGCGCCGGTGAGCGCCGCGCTGCGCGCCACCTCCTCGAGGGACTGGAACAGGGGCTCCCGATCGCCGTCCTCGAGAGCAAGCGCGAGCCGCGGCGCGCACACGTCCCACACGTCCCGGACGGCCGGACCGCCGAGAGGCTGCTCGAGCGCGGAGATGACTGGATCGTCCACGAGACCACGAGCCTTTCACGTGCGCGTCGCGACGAGACAAGTGACTTACCGTTGTTGTACCGTGGCGGCCGACAAGTCACACGCGGCCGGGGGAGGGGTCTCACATGCGTGTCACGTTGCTCGGCACCCAGGGGTGGATCCCCACGGAGGGCCGCGAGACGACTTGCTTCGCCGTCGAGGACGACCATCGACTGCTCGTGTTCGACGCCGGCACCGGCCTGGGTCGTCTCGTCGCACCGCCGTGGCTCTCGCTCGTGGAGCGCTGCGAGGAGGTCCACCTCTTCCTCACGCACTACCACCTCGACCACGTCTGCGGACTCGCCTACCTCCCGGCGGTGTTCCCCGAGCGACGCGTCACCGTCTACGCCCCGCATGAGTCGGTGACCGGCGTGGATCCGCACGACGCCCTCGGCGGCCTCATCCGCCCCCCGTACAACCCGCGACCCTGGCGCGAGCTGCCGGGCGTCGAGGTACGGGCGCTCCGCGAGGGGGTCTCGAGGGTCGCCGGTCATCGGATCGCCGTCCGCGCCCAAGCCCACTCCGACGTCAGCGTCGCCTATCGTCTCGACGACGCCCTCGTCGTGGCCACCGACAAGACGGCGGACTCGGCCACGGCCGACTTCGCCGCCGGTGCCGATGTCCTCCTGCACGAGGCTTGGTACCTCGGCGGGCTCTCCGGAGACGACGTCCCGGCGCCGCTGCGTGCCGGCTTCGCCGCTCACAGCGAGGCGCTGGCCGTCGCCCGGTTGGCGGCGGCGGCCGGGGTGCGTCGCCTCGGCCTCGTCCATTTGAACCCGCTGCTGGACGAGGCCGCCTACGCGGCCTTGGCCGCCGCCGCGCGCGAGGTGTTCGCGGCGACCGCGGTGTACCCCGATGGCACGGTGCTCGAGCTTGGCGGCGGCGCCAACGATTGACAGTCCGCGCCGCGAGCGCGAATACTCGGACGAGGCTGGCACGTGCAGGGAAAGCGGAACACACGGCTCTGGGTGATCGCCGCGGTAGTGGTGGTCCTCGTCGTCGCCTTGCTGCCGGCGCTGGTCGCGTACCGCTACACGTCACCCGACCAGCGCGGCGACTTCGTCTCTCATCCCTGGCGCGGCTGGTCCTTCATCGCCGCCGCCTTGCGCGTTCCCGGCGATTCGGAGCTCAAGACCTCCGGAGACGCGTTGCGCAAGTCGGAGCGGCTGTTCGGGCGGACTGCGATCGATCCGCAAGAGGTTCAGCTCCTCTTCGTCGTCGCCGGAGATCCCTACGCCTTCACACAGGAGGTCGCCGGCATCCGGGCCGGAGCCGAGGTCACGCCGAAGTACCGTTTCATCTGGGAGGTCCGCGGCACGGTGCCGACGGGACCGGGGGCCGGCGCGGCGCGCGAGGATGCGGTCGTCGCGCTCCTCGACTACGAGACGGGTCGCCTGCTCTACGACGTGCGCGAGGACCTCCCGGCCGACTGGCTCGAGACGCAGCCGGCGCCCTCCTCGACGCCCGCCTCGCCCTCGCCGACCCAGTGACCGCGGCGGCGGGACAGGGCGACCGCCGCGGCCCGCTGCTGCGGGCCCTGGCGGTCGCCGCCGCCAGCCGGGTCTTCGTCCTCCTCGTGGGGCTCGCCGCGGCGGCGCTGATCGGCATCCACGAGCCTGACTGGGCCTGGCGCTTCCCGGCCGGAGCAGAGACCTTCCACGGCTTCCTCGGTTCGCTGCTGAACCCCTGGGCGCACTGGGACGGGGTCTGGTACATCAAGATCGCCCGCGCCGGCTACGCCGACGCCGACGGGAGCACGGCGTTCTTCCCGCTTCTGCCCCTGCTCTTGCGCTATCTGGGCGTGCTCTTCGACGGCAACCTGCTAGTCACGGGGATCGTCGTGTCGCTGCTCTGCTTCGCCGGCAGCGCCTGGCTCCTGTTCAAGCTCGTGGCACGCGACTTCGACGATCGCGTCGCAGCGCGCGCGGTCGTCTACCTCAGCCTGTTCCCCACCTCCTTCTTCCTGCAGGCCGTGTACACCGAGGCGCTCTTCCTCCTCCTGTCCCTGGCCTGCTTCTTCTGGGCGAGGGAGGGACGCTGGAGGCTCTCCGGCCTGGCCGGACTCCTCGCCGCCCTGACGCGCAGCACCGGCGTCCTGCTCGTGATCCCGATGGCCGTGTACTACTTCCAGGGGCGCGGATGGCGCTTGCGGCGCTCCGACGCCAATGTCGCCAATCTGCTGATGGTCGTCGAGGGCCTGATGATCTGGATGGCGTATCTCAGCCTGAGCTTCGGCAAGCCGCTCCTGTTCGCCGAGGCCCAGGACCGTTGGCGGCGGACCCTGACGCTGCCGAACTTCTCCGTCGGCCGGGCGATCGAGGCGGCGGCGCAGGGGGCGCGCCAGCTCCTTTCGGGCCAGTACCTCGACCTCTACTGGCCCGTCTCGAAGCCCGGGGACGCCTACACCGTCGCGGCGGCCAACCTGATCGCCCTCGGGTTCCTCATCGTCGTCGCCCTGTGTCTCGCCTTCGGGCTGCGCCGCCTGCCCCCGGCCTACTCGCTGTACGGCGTCGCCGCCGTGGCGTACCCGGTGCTCTTCCCGGCGAGAGTACGTGCCCCTGCTCTCGTTCCCGCGCTTCGCCCTCACGGCGTTTCCGGTGTTCGTCGCCCTCGCCCTGTTCACGCGCGAGCGCCCCCGGGCACACGCGGCGATCGTCGTCGCCATGATCGTCGCCCTCGCGGCGCTGACGGTACGGTTCGCGCTGTTCGAGTGGGTAGCCTAGGGAGTGTCCGGCGCGGCGGAGATCTGACGCCGGGGTGTCCGACGGGGTCACCAGCTTGAATACGTAGACGTTGTCGCGCGCGTAGACGGACTGGTAGCGCGGATCGAGCACGATCTTGCCGAGCACCGCCTGGTGCATCGCGACGTTGACGCGATCGTAGAACCCCGGCCGGCTCTCGTCGACGATCACGTACTCGGCGCCCTCGTACTCAGGAAAGACGAAGACGACGCGTCGCGCCGACAGGTGCGAGCCGACGTTGTTGTTCACCGACACCACAGCGCCGTCGGGGATCGTCGCCACGGCCTCGTCGAGCACCTTCGCGTGTCCCGATCGCGCGTAGCTCTTGCCGGAGTAGTGGGCCCCGGGCAGGGAGAAGGGGAGGGGACCAAGGACGTAGTTGCCGGCGAGCGCGACGAGGAAGACGAGCAGGGCGAGGTCGCGGCGCTGCAGCCGCTCGCCGCGCATCTCGGCCTCGGGCCGGCGAAAGCCGCCGCTCAGCCAGCGCCAGAGACGCATCAGGCCGAGGACGAGGGCGGCGAAGATGAAGGGGATCTCGGCCGCCGTGTAGTGGAACTGGATGCTGCGCTGCCAGATCTGCGTCGACAGGCCGTTCAGCAGGTACTCCGGCGCGGCGATGAGAAGCGTCAGCGGGCTCAGCATCGGGACGAAGCCGAAGGGCCAGAGCAGCTCGGCCCAGTACTCGAGGTTCGTGGGCGCGAGCAGGTCGCCGGCGACCTGACCGGGGCTGGTCACGACGTTGCCGACCACTTCGGCGGCGCCCTCCCCGTAGGCCGAGTACCGGTCGACGAAGGGACTCGGCCCTTCGTTGAAGTGCGGGATCACGACCCAGATCGCGAACACGAAGTACGCCATCGCGAGCGCCGTCAGGACGAGCGGCCGCCACGAGCGCTTGCGCAGGGCGAAATAGGCCCCCATGACGGCGAGGACGAGCGGGACCTCCTCCTTGCAGAGCGCCGCCGAGTACGAGGAAGGGCACCGCGGGCAGCCAGCGGTCCTCCTCGATGTACAGGAAGGCGAAGAGCAGGAACGGCGTAGCCAGCGTGACGGGGTGGAACTCGTTGAGGACGCCGTAGCCGAGCGCGGGATAGAGGAGCAGCGCGCCGGCGAGCAGAGCGCCGGCGCGCGGGTCGCGGGTGACGCGGGCACCGAGCCGATAGGCGGGCCAAGCCGAGGTCGCGACGATCGCCGACTGCAGGGTGAGCAGCATCACGGGGCTCGGCCACACCAGCCACGGCAGGGCGAAGGCGGCGAGGATCGGGTCGACATGCGCGCCGAGGCGCGACATCTGGCGGGGCTGCGGGCCGGCGGTCGTGATCTCGAGGAACCGGCCGTGCGCGGTGTTGTAGACCGCCTGCACCATGTTGCCGAGGTCGAAGCGGCCGCCGTAGTAGGCGCGGTAGCGGAGCCAGGCGAGGAGGGCGAAGACGACGGCGAAGGCGACGGCGCCGGCGAGGACGTACCAGGCGCAGCGCCGGAAGAGGCGCGCGTAGTCGTCGGCGCCGAGCTCGGCGACGGGCAGGAGGCGGCCGCGGGGGGCGGGCCCGCCGCCCGCGGCCGCCTCCTTCTTCATCCGGCTCTTCCTGCCCATCGGCTCAGTTCCCCTTCCGTCGCGCGACGCCGTCGCGCCTCGCGGCCCTCGTCGTCCGTCGGTCGCCCGCCACGCGCTCGACGAGCGTGACCAGGCCGACGAAGCCCAGCTCCACGAGCGATCTGCCACAGGCGCAGGAGCACGGCCCACGCGAGCGCGACGCCGGAGCCCAAGGGGCCCGCGAGCGCGCCGGCGAGGACGACCTCACGGATGCCCAGCCCGCCGGGAAAGACGAACGCCGCCATGCTGACGACGAACGCGAACGCGAAGGCGGCGGTCACGGCGGGCAGTGCGTCGACGCCGACATCGGTGACGGCTCGCGCCAGCGACCAGCACGCGACGCCCGCGACGAACCAAGCGGCGACATAGTAGCAGAGCAGCGCGACGACCCGGCCGAAGCGCAGCTCGACGCCGAGGCGCTCGCGACCGGCCAGGCGCAGCAGACGGTCGGCGAGCGGGACGAACACGCGCGGATGCAGGAGCGCGAGCAGCACCGGGATGCCGAGCAGGCTCAGGGCCGTCAGCCCGGGGCGATACTCCCAGAAGGGAAACAGCAGCCCAAGGGTCACGAGTGCCGCGCAGAAGGCGAGCGCCTGCTCGTACACCATCGCCGCGCTGACGCGACGCAGCTCAAGCCCTCGACGCTGGCTCGACAGGGCGCGCCCGAGCACCATGAAGACGTTGCCCGGGATGTAGCGGGCGACGATCGACCGACCCCACGAAGCCGCCGCCCAACGCACCGGCACGTGCAGCGCGAGGGAGCGCAGGAGCATCCACCACCCGGCGGCCTGCAGGACGTAGAACGCGAGGATCACGAGCCCCGAGACGGCGAGCCAGGCCGGGTGAAAGGACCACTCGTACGCCTGCACCTCGTCCCACGAGCTGGCCAGGGCGAGCGCGACGAACACGAGCGCCGCGACGGTCAGGACCGCCTGGACGACGACGCAGGACGCGGTGGCGGCGCCCGCCGCCGCGGTCCCCGCGCGGGCGCGTTCACGCGCCCTCGCCGAGAGCCTGGAGCAGACGGCCGGCGACCGCCGCGGGCGTGAGCGCCCGCCGGTAGGTCGCGAGGGCCGCCGCGCCGAGCGAGGCCCGGAGCCCTTCGTCCTGCAGGCGCGCGAGGGCGCCGGCGAGCGCGTCCGCGTCGCCGGGCGGCACCAACGCCGCGTCGACCCCGTCCTGGAGGAGCTCGCGCGCCGCCGCCGTGTCGGCCGTCACGACCGGCCGGCCGCAGGCAAGCGCCTCGTGGACCTTCGTCGGCACGACCCGGCGCGCCTTGGCGGACGTGCCGAAGACGCCGAGACAGACGTCGGCGGCCAGCGTCCTCGCGCGGAGCTCCTCGGGCGCCAGCATGCCGAGCCACTCGACCTCGTCCAGGCGGCGCCGGTCGATCTCGGCGCGCAACGCCGCCGAGAGCTGGCCCTCGCCGGCGAGGACGAAGCGCACGGGACGATCGCGCAGCAGCTCCGCCGCCGCCAGCACCGTCTCGGCGCCGTGCAGCGGGCTCCACTTGCCGTACTGGAAGACGACCAGGCGCTCGTCCGCCATGAGTGACCGCGCGGCGCCGGTGGCCTTCGGTTCCGGCGCCGCTCCGACCGGCACGACCGCGAGACGTTCGCGCGGCAGCCCGAAACGCTCGCCGTAGAACGCGGCGTGCTCCCACGTGTCGGCGAGCACGAGGTCGGGCAGCGCGAACGCGACGCGGTCGACCGCGTCCACCGCGCGCCCTAGCAGCGGAGTGCTCGCCGACGAGCCCGCGATCGCCGCTGAACGTGTCGGCGAGCGAGACCAGCGGGTCGAACACGAGCCGGGCCCGCCGGACCGTGGCGAGGGCTCGGCCGAACGGGACGACGAAGTGCCCGGGGTAGGCGACGATCACGGCATCGACGGCGAGTTCGCGCCGGTGCCGCAGGGCGAGCCGCGCATGCGCCTCGACGAGCCCCGCCGCGACGCGCGTCGCCCCGGCCGGCGTCGCCATGCCGGCGGCGTCGAGCGCCGGCAGCGGGGCGTGGATCTCGTGGACGACGACTCCGCGCTCCCGCAGTCCGGCCATGAGCACGGCGTTGCGGGCGTAGTCGGGTTCGTAGGTCCCGACGTAGGCGACGGCCCGGATCACGGCTCCCGGCCGGGCGTCACGCGGGCGCGCGATCCGGCGGTGCGACGGCGGCCCGCTCCGCTTCGGCGCTCGCCGTCCGCGTCCTCGACCGCGCGCCGCGACATCGGCGCGGGCCTCGCCCGGCTCGACGACGCGCGCGATCCACGCCGGGTCTGGCCCGCTCCGCGCCCGCGAGTTGACGATCAGCTCGCTGAGCAGGCCCAGGGACACGAGCTGCACGCCGACGATCATGAACAGCACCGCGAGAAGCAGCAGCGGGCGGTCGCTGAGGGCATGGCCGAAGGCGAGCTTGTCGACGGTGAGGTAGCCGGCGATCAGGAACCCGGCGAGGAAGAGGAGCGACCCGAGCCCGCCGAAGAGATGCTGCGGGCGGCTGTGGTACCGGCCGAGAAAGAGGACGGTGAGCAGATCGAGATAGCCGCGGGCGAAGCGCTGCCAGCCGAACTTGGACTGTCCGGCGGTCCGCCGGCGGTGGGCGACCCTGACCTCGCCGACGCGAAAGCCCTGCTGCGCGGCGACGACCGGGATGTAGCGGTGCAGCTCGCCGTAGACGACGACCGCGTCGACGGCCTCCCGGCGGTACGCCTTGAAGCCGCAGTTGAAGTCGTGCAGCTGGATCCCCGTGGTCCGCCGGACCGTCCAGTTGAAGAAGCGCGAGGGCAGCGTCTTGCTCGCCGGGTCCTGGCGGCCCTGCTTCCAGCCCGAGACCAGGTCGTACCCCTCGTCGAGAGCGGCGACGAGCTTGCCGATCTCGCGCGGGTCATCCTGGCGGTCACCGTCGAGGGTCACGATCACGTCGCCGCGGACGGCGGCGAAGCCGTAGGCGAGCGCCGCCGACTTGCCGAAGTTGCGCCGCAGCTTGACGATGCGTACGTCGTCCCGGTCGGCCGCAAGGCGCTCCATCTCGGCGAACGAGCCGTCGGTGGAGCCGTCGTCGACGAAGACGACCTCCGCGGGGACGCCCAGCTCGGCGACCGCGGCGTCGAGCTCGCCGAGGAGCGGGTCGAGACTGGCGACCTCGTTGTACACCGGGATGACGAGCGAGAGCAGGCCGTCCATGTCGGCTCCAAAGGATACATCCTCACGGAGCGACGGGGCCGGCGGGCTTCACGCCCGCCGGCCCCGTCGCTCCCCGTCCTCGGGGCGACCTGTCAGTCCGGTTCGGCCGGCAACGCGTCGAACGCCCTCGAGAGCCTCGTCCTCGTCGGCCCGCGCCAGCAGGTCGACGGTGCGGCGGCCGATGACGACCACGTTCTCGTTGACGCTGCTGTTGAGGAGCGTCGCGAGACGGGCGTTCTTCACCTTGAGCTTGACGCCGAAGAACTCGACGTCAGGCTCGGCGATGTCATCGGCTCGGTCGATCAAGGTAGTCACCATCGCCCGTATCGGCCGTTCGGCCGATACCTTAGCTTCGCAGAGCTGTCTCCGCGCGGCGACCGGCGCCCGCCCTCGCGCCCCCCGACCGTCTGTGAACGTTTGCCCGGCCCTGAGACCTGCTGTAGCATGCCCTGTGCCAATCAATCGATGGCGCGCGGCTAGTGCCCTCGAGGGAAGCCGGTGTGAATCCGGCGCGGTCCCGCCGCTGTGACCGGTCGCCGCCTCTCGCGTTCTCCTGTAGGAGAGTCACTGGACCTGAGGGTCCGGGAAGGCAGCGGAGGCGTGTGCAGTACGACCGGGAGCCAGAAAACCTGCTGAGCCGCCTGCGAAGCTGCTTCCCACGTGGATGGGTGCTCGCGAGAGTGGTCGACCACCCCGTTGTGAGAGCAGCGGGGTTTGTTCGTTAAGCCAGCTTCGCACGGATGGGCGATCGCCCGGCGCCGGAAAGGAGTTCCCATGGGAGCTCGTGCTCGTGTCCTGCTGGCCGCGACCTTCGCCCTGCTGATCGGGCTCGTCGCCGTACCCTCTGCGCTCGCCGTGTCGGCGACGGTGCGCGTCGAGGCCGCCCCCTTCGAGGTCGCGCCGCCGACCAGGGTCGACGTGTCAGCCACCGCGCGCTTCTTCGACGACCTTGGCGATCCCTACCGACCCGGCTACGCCTCCGCGCTCGGCTGCGCTCGCCGCCGCGGGCGACGCGAGGGGTTTCTCGTTCGAGGCCGCCTACGGCGGCGACTTCATCACCATCATCGCCGGCTTCGGCGCCCTTCCCGACTACTCGCAGGGCTGGATCTACGCCGTCAACGGCGCCGGCTACCCGGTGGTGGACGTCGGCGCCTACAGCTTCAGGCTCCAGAAGGGCGACCGGCGTCCTCTTCACGCAGTACCCTGACGGGCGTTCGCGCACGGCACCAAGGCAGCTGCAGGTGCGTGTCTCGAAGAAGGCGCTGGCCACCGGCCAGCCGCTCGTCGTGACCGTCGTCGGCGACGATCTCGCCAAGGCGAACACCCTCGAGGACGCCACGCGCTTCGGCGTCGGCGCGGACGCCGTCGAGACCTCCGCGCAGTTCGCCCCCGTCGCCGGCGCCGTCGTTCACGTGGGGACGGCGACCTACGTCAGCGACGCCGAGCGGCGTCGTGACCGTCGCGTCGCCGCCGATCCGGGACGTCTAGGGTCTGGGCCGAACGCGACATGGACGCGACGTTCGCCTACGTCCGCTCGACGCAGAGTCTCGTGAACGTCGCCGACCCGCTCACCCTCAGCGCTCTCACCGTCGCGCCACAGCGCTTCGCGCCCGGGCAGACCGTCCGCATCGGCTTCACGTCTCTCGCGCAGCGCCACCGTGAAGTACACCGTGCGCTCGAGAGCCGGGCAGCCTGATGCGCGGCGCTGTCGCGGCGCGTCGGCGGCGGTACCGTGACCATGCTCTGGGACGGACGCACGGCCGCCGGCCGCGCCGTGCGCCCCGGAACGTACACGATCCGCGTGACGGCGGTCGACACCTGGGGTCGCACGGCGACACCGCTGAGCACGACGGCGGTCGCCCGTTAGGCCGGCCGCCGATCCGTCGCGAGACACACGCATGAGCGCAAGGCGCACGATCCTGACGCCGGTCCTCGCCGGGCCTCACCTTCGCCGCCCTCGTCTTCGCTGGGTGCGCGGGGGTACGCGACGACGTGGGCAAGGGGTCGGCCGCAGGACAGCCGCCGGCCGCTGATGAAGTGCGCCTCGTCGTGTCTCGCGGCTTCGGAAGCCAGATCATGCGAGACGTGCTCGCCCCCGCCGATGAGGGCCTCGACGTCCTGCGCCTGCTCGCCGAGCACGCGGACGTCGAGGCCGGCTACGGCGGTCGGTTCGTGAATGGCATCGACGGGCTCGCGTCCACCTTCGGCGCCGCCGGCTCCGACGATGCCGCCGACTGGTTCTACTGGGTCGACGGTGAGATGGCCGACGTCGGCGCCGACGAGCGGAAGCTCAAGGGCGGAGAGACCGTGTGGTGGGACTACCACCCTTGGGCGGACGCGATGTACGTGCCCCAGGCCCTGCACGCCTTCCCGCGGCCGTACGCAGGCGCGCCCGCAGGCGTTGACCGCCGACGCCGAAGTCACCGGGCTTGTCGACTGGGCCAAGGCATCCGGCATCGAACTGGACGCGCGCCGGGAGCTCGCCGGCGAGCGGCCTCGCGGCGGCATCGTGGTCGCGACCGCCGGCGAGGCGGCCGCGACGCCGTGGCTCGTCGAGCTGCTCGGGCCCGAACGCAGCGGACTCGAGATGGCGCGCGTCGACGACGGCACCTCACCCTGCTGGCGCCTGACGGGTCCGCGGGGCCGCGGGCGGCGGCCGCCGCCCTGCCGGCGCCCAACCAGGACGACCCGTCGCGCCCCTTCCTGATCCTGCTGGGCGCGTCCGGCGCAGACCTTGAAGACCTGCTCTCGCGCCTCTCCGCGGACGCGCTCAACGCCAGGGTCGGCGTCGCGCTCGTCGACGACCGGCTGGTCGCATTGCCGTGGACGAAGGGATGAGCGCGCACGCCGCAGCGGCGGGCCGGCGGCGGCCGCGTGCGACGGCGGCGTGCGCCCTCGCGCGACGTCAGCCAGCGGCGAGCGCCGCCTACGTCGCCGCCGTCGCCTTCGCCGCGCTGGTGGTCGTGAACCCCATCCAGGTGGCGATCCTGCTCGGCGTGATCGTCGCCCTGCTCGCCGCAGCGGGTCGGCTTCGCGCCAGCTTGCCGTACGTCCGCGTCGCCCTCGCCGTCGGCCTCTTCCTCGCCATCCTCAACCCGTTCTTCAGTCGCGGAGGGCTCGACGTCATCTGGCAGGCCGATCTCTGGGTCTTCGAGATCACGCTCACCCTGCAGGGCCTGGTCTACGGCGTCACCACCGCTCTGCGCTTGACGGCGGTCGTGCTCGCCTTCGCGCTCTTCAACGTCGCCTTGGAGCCTGACGACCAGCTCGGGCTCATGAGCCGCTTCTCCTTCCGCTCCGGCCTCGTGCTCTCCCTCGCCACTCGGCTCCTGCCTGTGCTCTCCCGCGACGGCTCTCACATCGCCGACGCCCAGAGGGCGCGGGGCATGGAGCTCGACCGGCGGGACGCGCAGGACGCGCGCCGCGGCGCGCCTGCCCCTGCTCGGCGCGCTTCTTACGCGCAGCCTGGAGCGCGCCGTCGACGTGGCCGCCGCCATGGAGGCGCGCGGCTACGGCAGCGGACGCCGCTCGCGATGGTTGCACCGGCGGCCCTGGCGGGCCGCCGACGTGGCCCTCGCCGGCGGCGCCCTGCTCGCCGCCGTCGCCCTCCTCGCCGGTCTCCTCGCGCGGCGCCGTGGGCATACGGCTTCTTCCCTCTGCTCGACGACCCCTGGGCTCAGCTCACCGACCCCTGGTGGGTCGTCACCGTCGTCGCGCTCGTCGTCCCCGGCGTCGTCGTGCTGACGAGAGGACGCCCGTGACCGCCATCGCGCAATTCGACGGGCGTCACCTACACCTACCCGGGCGCGACGCGCGCCCGCGTTGCGCGACGTGACGCTGTCGATCAGGCCCGCCGAGGTCATCCTGCTGCTCGGCGGCTCGGGCAGCGGCAAGTCGACCCTGCTTGCGCGCCCTGAACGGTCTCGTCCCGCACTTCCACGGCGGGACCTTCGCGGGTCGCGTGACGGTCGATGAGTTCGACACCCGCACCGCCCGGCCGCACGACCTCGCCCATCGCGTCGGCCTGGTCTTCCAGGACCCCGAGAACCAGGCCGTCATGACGACGGTCGAGCGCGAGATCGCCTTCGGGCTCGAGAACCTCGGTGTCGACGAGCTCGGCCATCACGCGCCTCGTCGAGGAGGCCCTCATCTCCCTCGGCCTCTCGCACCTGCGCCATGCGCCTCTCGCCGAGCTCTCGGGCGGCGAGCTCCAGAAGGTGGCGCTCGCCGCCGTCATCGCCACCCAGCCCCATCTCCTCCTGCTCGACGAGCCGACGTCGCAGCTCGACCCCGTGAGCTCCGAGGAGCTGTTGTCCGCCATCCGCCGGCTCTCCGAGGACACCGGAGCGACGATCGTCCTCGCCGAGCACAGGGTCGAACGCTGCCTTCACCTGGCGACGCGCGTGATCTACATGGAGGATGGTGCCGTACTGGTGGACGCCGCCCCACAGGAGTTCGCCGGCTGGGCCGTGTCGACGCGCCGCGAACTCCTCCCCCCCGTCGCGCGTCTCTTCGCCCGACGGCTCAACGGGCAGGCCGCCGCATCCGCCGCGGACGGCCACCTGCCCATGACGGTGAAGGATGCGCGCCACATGCTCGACGTGGTCGAGGGAGTCAGATGCCGCGGCGCCGGGAGGCCGAGCCTGGAGCGCTCCCCGGCGACGTCGTGCTCAGGGCGGAGAAGCTCGCCGTGGGCTACGAGCGCGACGCGCCCCTCCTCGAGGGCGTGTCGCTCGAGCTGCGCCGCGGCGAGCTCGTCGCTCTCATGGGCGAGAACGGCGCCGGCAAGTCCACGCTCGTCAGGCACTTCAACGGCCTGCTGCAAGCCCTTCCGCGGCTCCGTCCGGCTGCTCGGCAAGGATGTGTCCACGCTGTCGGTCGCCGAGGCCGCGCGCTCCTGCGCCCTGCTCGGCCAGAACCCGAACGACTACTTCGTCCGCGACACTGTCGCCGCCGAGATCGACCTCACGCTTGAGAACCTCGCAGCTGGACGGCGCCCGGCGCAACGAGCTCGCGGCGAGGATCGTCGCCGAGCTCGACCTCGCCGGGCTGCTCCAGCGCGACCCGCGCGACCTTTCCGGAGGAGAGCGCACGCGGGTCGCGCTGGCCGCCGTGGCCTGCGGCGATCCTGCGCTCGTCGTCCTCGACGAGCCGACCCGGGGCATGGACCCGACGCACAAGGGCGAGCTCGCACGTACCCTGCGCCGCTGGGTCGCGGACGGACGCTGCGTCCTCGTCGTCACACACGACGTCGAGTTCGCCGCGCGCTGTGCGACACGCGTGCTCGTGCTGGGCGACGGCGGCATCCTCGCCGACGGGCCGGCCGACGACGTGCTGAACGGCCGCGCTCTTCTTCTCGACCCAGGTGAACCGGCTGCTCCGGCACGCGCTCCCCGGCGTCCTGAACGAGGACGAGGTCGAATGGGAGGACTCGCCGCAGTGAGCGCCCTGCGCTTCGACCTGAGCCGCGTGGTTCTCGTAGGGCTCGTCGCCCTCGCGGGCCTGCTCGCCCTCTGGGCGGTGGCCGACCCGGGTGCCGTCGACTGGGGCACCGTCAGCTTCACCGCGGTACTCGCCCTCGTCGCCGTCGGCGTCGCCGCCTACGGGCGGCGCGCGACGGCGGCGCACGAACTGTCGCTGGTCGCCGCCCTGGCCGCCCTGGCCACGGCCAGCCGCGTGCTGTTCGCGTCGCTGCCCAACGTCAAACCGGTGACCTTCGTCGTCCTGGTCTCGGGCGTCGCGCTGGGCCCCGGCCCCGGATTCATGGTCGGGGCCACGTCCGCCCTGGTCTCGAACCTGTTCTTCGGCCAAGGTCCGTGGACGCCGTGGCAGATGCTCGCCTGGGGCGCGGTCGGGGCCGCCGGCGGCCTGCTCGGCCGCGGCGGCCGCCTGCCGCGCCGCTGGGAGCTCGTCGCTGCCGGCGGCGTGCTCGCCCTGGCCTTCGACTGGTTCGTGACCCTCTGGATGTTCCTTGCGTACACGCCCCGGACCCTGCCGGCGCTCGTCGCGCTCTACGCGCAGGGCCTGCCGTTCGATGTCGCGCACGTCGCCGCGACCTGCCTGTTCGCTGGTCTGTTCGGCGTGCAGGCTGTTACCATTGTGGCTCGGTTCCGTGTCCGGACCCGCGTCACCTTCGTGGGACTGGAGGACGCACCATGACGAACACATCCAGGCCGGCTGCGCTGCTGGCCTTCGTTCTCTCGGCCCTTCTGCTGGTCGGCGCCATCGCGCCGGCGTCGGCCTTCGGAGCGCGCGACAGCGCGGTCCTGAAGGCGCTCGACTTCATGCACGCCCAGCAGCGGAGCACCGGCGGTTTCGTCGACGCCGGGCAGTCCGACAGTCCCAACACCACGCCGTGGGCGATCCTGGCCATCGTCGCGGCGCGCGAGGACCCCCTGGCGTGGAACAAGGCCGGCAAGGACCCCATCGACTACCTCCAGTCGCTGAACCTCGAGCAGGTGGCGAAGGCGAGCATGAATCCGCCGTCCTACTACGCGAAGACCATCATGGCGGTGATGGCCGCGGGCAAGATCAGCATGGTCTTCTCTGCCGGCACGCCACGGATCGACCTGCTCGCCAAGCTGCTGAGCTACCGCTACGACGTCGAGGACAATCCGGCGACGCCCGCCGACGAGGACATCGACGGTCACTTCTCGCCTGCCACCTCCGGCGACCGGGACCTCTACGACGTGAGCACCACCACGTGGGCCCTGCTCGCCCTCGTCGCCGCCCGCCAGTCCCTCGATGGCGACGTCGTGACGGAGACGCGCCGATGGCTGGCGGCTGCCCAGAACGCGGACGGCGGCTGGGGCATCCAGAACGGCGCCGGCAGCTCGGTCGACCAGACCGCCGCCGCCGTGCAGGCGCTCGTCGCCGGCGGCCTTGGCGCCTCGAACTCCACCGTCCAGCAAGGCATAGGCTTCCTGCGTGCCGCACAGCGCGCCGACGGCGGGTTCGGCGAGTACCTCGCCAGCACGAAGTCGAACGCCGAGTCCACCGCGTGGACCGTACAGGCGATCGAGGCCGTTCGTCAGGAGCCGACCGGCGATGGGTGGGTCAGGAATGGGCACGACCCGCTGGAGTACCTGCGCAGCCTCAGGAAGCCGGATGGCTCCTTCGCGCACGCCAAGGGCAGCACCGGGCGCAGCACCATGATGACGACGACCCAATGCGTGCTCGCGCTCTCCGGCGCCCCCTTTCCCTTGTCCCCGGCAGACCGGACCCTCACCTCGGGCTACCTTCCGAGCATCACCTCGTTCAAGCCCGGAAACGGGGCGGTGTTCGCGTCGACCAAC
This sequence comes from uncultured Thermoleophilia bacterium, assembly GCA_963707855.1. Classification (GTDB taxonomy): domain Bacteria; phylum Actinomycetota; class Thermoleophilia; order UBA2241; family UBA2241; genus UBA2241. The sequence continues at coordinate 291,246 of CAVPRQ010000009.1, read as the reverse complement.
GACGTCAGCGTGATCGCCGAGTACAAGGACAACGAGACCGGCACGGGGATCGACAAGGTCGCCGTGCGCGTCACGGTCGACGGTACCAACAAGACGAGCAAGGCCAAAGTGACGGCGTCCGGGCTCTCGCTCGTGCTCGTCGACCTCAGCTACGGACAGCACACCATCGAGATACGCGTCGCGGACAAGGCCGGGAACCAGCGGACGCAGACGCACACGATCACCGTGAGCTACACCCCGGGCGGCGGCTCGTCGGGCGGCGGCTCGTCCGGTGGATCGGGCGGCATCTACTACCCGCCGAGCACCCCCGGCAGCGGTCGCCCGCCCACGCCGACGACCACGCTGTACCCCACGCCGGCGCGACGCCGTCCCCACGACGACGCCGTCCACCGACGGAACGGTCTCGGGCACGCCGCTGACGCCCGGACCGAGCGGCAGCCCGCTGCCGTCGCCGAGCGCCTCAGCCGCGGCGGCGACCGACGGCGAGGGTGGTTCCGGCGCCGCGCTCGGTGGTATGTTGCTCGCGTATGTTGCCGATGGGGCGGGTCTCTCGTACTGGCTGCACCGCCGTCAGGCGACCGCGTTGTCGAGCGCCGGACGGGGCAAGCTCCTGACCGGTGGCGGCACGCCGTGGCAGCGCCTCAAGGGCCACCTGCCCGGCACGTCGTGACGGGCGCACGGAAGGAGTGAGCGCGGGCTCATGCTGATCTTCGCCGACTTCGGTCAGGACCTCCAGCAGGCGATCTTCGACGCCGCCGAACTCCTCTTCTACCCGGTGCTGATCGCGTCGGTCGTCTGCCTGATCTGGGTGCTCATCGAGCTCGGCTGGCTGTTCTACGAGCTGTACCTGCGGTTCCGCTACCGCGACCTCGAGGCGCTCGAGATCCGTACCCTGCGCGCCCGCCAGGCCTTCGCCGACGGCAAGCCGCGACGCGCCTACCGCTACCTCCAGGAGAACAACTACTCCCTGGTCGTCGCGCGCTTCCTCTTCGACCTGATCCGGAACTACCAGACGCAGCGCCTCGCGGTGAAGCCGCTGAAGCTCCTCCAGGAGTACGAGTTCTACACGGTCAAGCGACTGGAGCGGACGCGGGTCCTCGTGCGCATCGGCCCGATGCTGGGCCTCATGGGCACGCTCATCCCGCTGTCGCCGGCGCTCGTCGCCCTGTCGGAAGGCGACACGACCGAGCTGGCGGACAACCTGCGCATCGCCTTCTCGGTGACGGTCATCGGCCTGCTCATCGGCGGCCTCGCCTTCGTCGTCAGCATCGTCCGCGACCGCATCTACTCGCAGGACATCTCCGACCTCGAGTACCTGCTGGAGCTGCTCGAGGGTGGCCCCAAGCGACTGCGGGCTGGCCGCCGCAAAGACGCAGAGGGCCGCTGGGTCGACGAGCTGGCGCCCGTCGCGGGCGACGAGGCGGACGACGGTGCGGCCTCTACCGACGGCCGTCGTCTGCCGAGGCCGCGCCGCCGGCCGCGGCTGAGGTGCCGGCGACGGTGACGGACGGCCCGGCGCCGGCCCCCGCGGCGGTCGACCTGCCGGTGAGTCTCGAAGCCTCGCCGGCCAGCGGGGCTCGCGCCTCGTTCGAGGACGACACGATGAGCTGGAACGCCGACGAGGACCCGTTCGCCTCGCTCGGCCCCGCCGAAGGCGCCGAGAGCCGCGGCTGAGGCCGCGACCGGCTGACGGGGACGACGCCATGACGTACGAGGTCGAAGACAGCGACATCCGCTTCCTCCCGACGGTCCTGGACGAGCCCGGCGAGGGCATGGGCCTGCGCTACATGAAGCGGCGCCGGGTCGACCGCCACGACCGCAACGGCGACCCCCTCGACGGCGTCATCAACCTCTTCGACGTGGCCATCGTGCTGGCCGTCGGCTTCCTGCTGGCCGCCCTCACCGGCCTGGGCATGACCGATGTCCTGACCGGCAAAGACATGACCGTCGTGACGAACCCCGGCACCGACCAGATGCAGGTCATCGTCAAGTCCGGCGACACGATCGAACGGCTCGATCTCGAAGCGGGTGAACAGGCGACCGGCGTCGGCACCCTGATCGGTTCCTTCTACCGCCTCGCCGATGGGACCACGGTGTACGTGCCGTCGTCCGGGGAGGCGCCGCCCGGCTCCACGCCGCTGCCCGGGACGACCCCCGCGCCGTCGGCCACGACCGCTCCCGGCGTGACGCCGACGCCCTCGGCCCCGCCGATGCCCTCTCCGGGCGCGACGGGACCGCCCACCGGATCGACCGGCGACACCACCGGGATCGGCACCGGCGAACCGACCTCGGCGCCGACCGGCGCGCCGGGCTAGAAGGGCGGTCGCGGGGTCTGAGCTCTCCGCTCGCGCCGGTCTCAGCGCGCGAGCGTGCGGAGCAACGCGACCAGGCGTTCGAGCTCGGCCTGGTCGCGGAACGAGATCTGGATCCTGCCGCCACGTTTGCCGCTGCGGATCGCCACGGGAGCCTCGAAGACACCGTAGAGCTCGTCGATGAGCCCGGCGAGGTCGGCGCCGACAGCAGGCGGCGGCACGGCTGTCGCCTTCTCCGGCGCGCCCAGCTTGCGCACCAGCGCTTCCGTCTCGCGCACGCTCAGGCCGCGCTCGCTGACGAGCTTGGCGACGCCGCGGCGTCGGCCGTGGTCGGCGAGCCCCAGAAGCGCGCGGCCGTGTCCCTCGCTCAAGGTGCCGGACTCGAGCATCCGTTGCACCTCGTCAGGAAGCTCGAGCAGACGCAGCGTGTTCGTCACCGCCACACGGCTGCGTCCGACGAGCTCGCCGACGCGCTCGTGCGTGAGCCCGAACTCATCGACGAGGGACGCGTAGGCCTGGGCCTCTTCGATCGCGTTGAGGTCCTCGCGGGCGACGTTCTCGGCGAGGGCTATCTCGAGGGCCGCAGCCTCGTCGGCCGGACGCACGAGGGCCGGCACGGTCTCGAGGCCTGCGAGCCGCGCGGCCCGCAGGCGGCGCTCGCCGGCGATGAGCTCGTAGCGAGCGCTGCCGGGCGGCGTGGGCGCGTCCGCCCCGCCGGCGTCGCTGAGCGGCCGCACGACCACCGGCTGCACCACGCCAAGGGCCCTGATGGAGGCGGCGAGCTCGGCGAGCTCGTCGGGATCGAAAGCGCGCCGCGGCTGTCGCCGGCTGACGGCGATCGCGTCCAGCGAGAGGTCGCGGAGGCGGCCCTCACCGGGGGCCGTCCCGGCCCGGGCGAGGGCCGCCGAGCCCTCGCCGATGAGAGCGCCGAGCCCTCTGCCGAGGGCCCGCTTCTTCGCTCCCTGAGACGGACCCTCATCCACGGGACACGACCTCCTTGGCAAGGTCGAAGTAGGCGTCGCTGCCGGCGCAGCGGGCATCATAGCGCGAGATCGGCAGCCCGTGGCTGGGCGCCTCCGCGAGGCGCACGTTGCGGGGGACGGCGACGTCGAAGACGTGTGTGGGCAGGTGTTCGCGCACCTCGGCCGCGACCTCACGAGCGATACGCGTGCGGGCGTCGAGCATCGTCACGAGCACGCCGAGCACCTGGAGGTCAGGGTTCAGGCGCTCACGCACCAGGCTGACGGTGTCGAGGAGCTGGGCGAGCCCCTCGAGCGCGTAATACTCGGCCTGCACAGGAATAAGCACCTCGCGCGCCGCAGTGAGGGCGTTGACGGTGAGGATGCCGAGCGACGGTGGGCAGTCGATGAAGACGAACCGGTAGCTGCCGAGCTGCCCGTCGAGCGCTCCCGCGAGGACGAAGTCGCCGCCGTCCAAGCCGACCAGCTCGGCGACCGCGCCGGCCAGGTCGGCGCAGGCCGGCAGCAGGTCCAGCCCCTCCACGGCGGTCGGCACCACCGCCTCGCGGAGGGTGGCATCGCCGGCCAACACACCGTACGTCGTGAGGCCGGGTTCGCGTCCGCGGACCCCGAGGCCCGCGGACGCGTTCGCCTGCGGGTCGAGGTCCACGATCAACACCGGCAGGCCGGCCTCGGCCAGGCACGCGGCCAGGTTGATCGCCGTCGTCGTCTTGCCAACGCCACCCTTCTGGTTGGTGACGGCGATGACGCGCGTCATGAGCGGGCTCCCATGGCGGCGATGATACTGGCGCGCCGGTCAGCGCGCGAGCGGCTTCCGCGTCGCGAGCCCGGCGCGCCTCGGCAGCCAATCGGGCGTGGGCCCGGTCTTGACGAACACCGCGCAGACCGAGTCCCGCAGGGGCGAGCGCGACAGCGGCGTCGTCCCAGCGGCGGCGAGGCCGCAGCGTCCCGCCGCCGCCTGAGCCGCGCCGCTCTCCCGCGCCTCGCCCTCCACGCTCTTCACCGCCAGCAGCACGCCGCCGAGAGCGAGCAGCGGCGCCGCCAGCTCGACGACGCTCGCGAGCCCGGCGACCGCGCGCACGACCACGAGGTCGAACGCCTCGCGGCCTTCGCCGGCCGGGGCCGCGAACCCCTCGCTGCGCGCGTGCACGACGCGCGTCCTCTGCACGAGCCCAGTGGCGATCACCGCCGCCTCGAGGAAGGCGCACTTCTTCGCCACCGACTCGAGCAGCGTGACATGGACACACGGCCGCCCGACAGCCAGAGGGATGCCGGGGATCCCCGCGCCGGACCCGAGATCGAGCCAGCGAGGTCCAGCCTCCTCGAGCGCCGGCACGCCCAGCAGGGCGAGCGAGTCGGCCAGCAGGCGCTCGACCGCCTCCGCGCGCGTGCGCACGGCGGTGATGTTGCCGCGGCGCCATCCCAGCAACAGGTCGAGGTAGCGCGAGAGTGCGGCTGCCTGGGTCTGATCGAGGCCGAACTCCGCCGCGAGGTCGTCGAGCGTCTTCACGGAAGCGAGTCTAGCAGGGGGCGCGGCGCGCTCGAACGCGCGCGACGGCTCAGATATCGCGGCGTTTGGTGAGGACGAGCATGGTGCCGCCCTCGGGGGGCCACTCGAGGCTGAACTCGTCCACCACCGCACGGATGATCGAGATGCCCATGCCGCCCTCGCCGAGCGTGATCTCGGGCACGGCGTGGCAGTCGGGGCAATCGGCGTCGTCCTCATGGAAACCCGCGCCCTCGTCGCGGATCTGGATGATCACGCGGTCGTCGTGAAGGGTGAAGGCGATGTGTACCTGGCCGTCGTCGTGGTCGTAGGCGTGGCGGACGGAGTTGGAGCACGCCTCGGTGAGCGCGAGTTTGAGGTCGGCGACTGCGTCGTCGGAGAAGCCGCGGCTGCGGAGCAGACCGGACAGGGCAAGCCGACCGAGCACCACGTACTCGGGACGCGCCGGGATATCGAGCTTGACGAGTTCTTCCACCGCTGGGAATCCTACCGGTCCTGCCGCCCGCCGAACCACCCGTGCGTCACGTCAGCTCCGTGCGCACGTTCACGTTCGTTCCACACATCGCACAGAGTGTTCCCCGCAGCGCGATGTCCTCAATCTCGTAACCCGTGCGGCGAACGAGCAACCGTTTACAGTTCGGACAGACCGTGTTCTCCCCTGCGTGGCCGGGCACGTTACCGACGTACACGAAGCGCAAGCCGGCCTTGGTCCCGACCTCGACGGCGCGCTCCAGTGTGCGTATCGGTGTCGCCGGCAGGTGCGCGAGCTCGAGAAAAGGCATGAACCGGGTCACGTGCCACGGCGTCTCCGGTCCGAGATCGTCGCGGATCCAGGCGGCGAGCTCGCCGAGCACGGCCTCGTCGTCGTTGAGGGTCGGGATCACGTTGGTGACGACCTCGACGTGGCAGCCGAACTCGTGCTTCGCCCGAACGGCAGCGCGCAGCACCGGCGCGAAGTCCTTGATGCGGCAAAGCTCGTAGTACGTCTCGGGGCTGAACCCCTTGACGTCCACGCGGTAGGCGTCGATGTGCGGCCCGAGCACATCGAGGGCCTCGTCGGTGATGTAGCCGTTGGTGACCATGACCGTGTACAGCCCGTGCTCGTGGGCGACCTGGGCGCCGTCGAGGATGTACTCGAGCCAGATCGTCGGTTCGTTGTAGGTCCAGGCCACGCCGCGGCACCCGTTGTGGTCGGCGAGGACAGGGAGGTTGCGGACCGGCAGCGCACGCAAGTCGCGGGCGATCGCCGTCGCGTCGGCGTGGGCGATCTGCCAGTTCTGGCAGTGGCGGCAGGTGAAGTTGCAGCCGACACTGCCAAGGGACAGCACCGTGGAGCCAGGGAAGAAGTGGTACAGCGGCTTCTTCTCGATGGGGTCGGCGGCGACGCTGCAGACGCGCCCGTAGGTGACGGCGTACAAGGTGCCCTGGCGATTCTGCCGGGCGCGGCAGGCGCCGCTCTTCCCCTCGGCGATCACGCAGAGCCGAGGGCAGACGCGGCAATGGACCGCGCCGTCCTCGCGACGCTCGTAGAGCATCGCTTCGTGCAGCTCGGACGTGCTCATGACGCCGCCGGCACGTAGTCGCGGATGCCGCGTTGCACGACCTCGACCAGACGGCCCTGGAGCTCGTCGTTGCCCGAGGCGATGCAGGCCATCTGGTAGCTCGCGTCGGAACCCAGGACGGGCCGGCCGTCGAGCGGCTCGCCGTCGGCGTCGCCGATCGGGACGCCGGCCTCACGGCAGAGCAGGTGCACGGCGGCGAGGTCGTAGGGGGAGTTGCAGAGGACGTGGCCGCGCCCGACGCGCCGGAACTCCGCCTCCAGCGCGGGGTGTGCCTCGATGATCGCCGGGCCGATGTCGACGTAGGCGTCGAGCTGCCCGGTGAGGATGCGCGTGACGGAGTAGGTGGCGGAGCCGATGTCGAACACCGAGCCCCCCACGGACGAGGTGTCGATGAGCTCCGCGAGGACGCCGGCCAGCACCACGGCGGGGCGGCCGCGAAAACCCAGGGTCCAGAAGAGGCTCTCGAGGTCGACCCTGGTCGTCGGTCTGAACGGCAGCTCGCCGCCATCGGCCCGCCGCATAGAGAAACCGGCGCCCTTCTCGGCGACGAACAGGTCGCCGGACTTGATCTCCTGTACGGCGGCGGCTACCACGTCGCCCATCGTCGGCGCGTCACCGCCGGGAACGGCGGCGACGCTGACGCACGCCATCTCGAACCCGGCGGCCGCCGGCCGGGTGCCGTCGATCGGGTCCACGACGAGCACGACCTCCGGGTCGTCGGCGCCCTGCAAGCCCCCGTCTTCGGAGTAGAAGGCCCAGCCGGGAAGGCGGTCCCGCATGTGGGCGACGAGGTAGCGTTCGGCCTCCTCGTCGATGCCGAACGTCACGTCGCCCCCGACCGCGACCCCCGCGTGATCGCGCGCCGCGTGCGAGCCGAGCGAGGGGAGCACCACGCGGCGCAGGCCGTCGCACAGCTCGATGAGGCGTTCGATGGTGTCGTCCACGCGATGTCCTTGGTCGTCGCGCCGACGGGGGCCTCGTCGCGTCGCGACCCGGCCGACGACCGGGGTCCTCATTGTACCCTGCTATACTCGAGACGTGACTGAGCAGGGAAAAATCGCATATCGCGGCAAGGGCAACGTCTATCTGAACATCACGAACCGGTGCTCCTGCGGCTGCGTGTTCTGCCTCCGCGAGTTCTCCGACGACGTGTATGGCGAGCCGCTCGTCCTCGAGGCCGAGCCCGAGGCCGACGAGGTGACGCGGGCCATCGAGCTCGAGTTCCTCGACGGGCCCGCCGACGAGGTCGTGTTCTGCGGCTTCGGCGAGCCCACCATGCGGCTCGACGTCGTCCTCGCCGTCACCGAGTGGCTCGCCCTGCGCCGCCTGCACTCGCGCCTCGACACGAACGGCCACGGCCAGCTTCTCAACCCGGCCGTCGAAGTGGTCCCCGCCCTGGCCGCCGCCGGTCTCGATGCCGCGACCGTGAGCCTCAACGCCGCCGACCCCGAGAGCTACGACCTCATCTGTCGCCCGACCTTCAGCAAGGCCCACAGGGCCGTCGTCCGCTTCGCCGAACAATGTGTCGGACACGGCATCGACACCACGGTGACCGCGGTCGACTACCCGGGCGCCGACCTCGAGGGCTGCGCGGCCATCGCGACGAAGATCGGCGCCCGCTTCCGGACCCGCGCTCTCGTCCCGCCCCCGGCGCCGTCCGAAGACGCCGGCCGCGACGAGGCGGCCACCGGCGCGACGGAGGCCGGAGGAGGACCCCGATGAACGAGACCGGAGCGCGCATCCTGCTCGTCGACGACGAGGAGGCGATCCTCAAGCTGCTGCGCTTCCCTCTCGAGAAGGAGGGCTACCAGGTCGTCACCGCGCGCGACGGAGAGGAGGCGCTCGAGACCTTCTCCGGCGAGCGCTTCGACCTCGTGATCCTCGACATCATGATGCCGCGAGTGGACGGCCTCGAGGTCTGCCGCCGCCTCCGCGCCCAGAGTATCGTGCCGATCATCATGCTCACGGCGAAGTCGGAGGAGATCGACAAGGTCCTCGGGCTCGAGATCGGCGCCGACGACTACATCACCAAGGACCGTTTCAGCCTGCGCGAGTTCCGCAGCCGCGTGCGCGCCCAGCTGCGGCGCGCCGAGATGGCGCGCAGCGCCGAGGCGGCGCGCCGCGACGTGATCAAGGTCGACGAGCTCGAGGTCGACCTTCTCAAGCGCAACGTGACCGTTCGCGGAAGCCGCGTCGACCTCACGTACATCGAGTTCGAGATCCTCAGGACCCTCGTCTCGCACCCCGGCCGCGTGTACAGCCGGCCGCTGCTCCTGCAGCTCGTCTGGGGCGACTCCGACTACCGCGACGCACGCACCGTCGACGTCCACATCCGCCATCTCCGCGAGAAGATGGAGAGCAACGCCAAGGACCCGGAGTACATCTTCACGGTCCGCAACATCGGCTACAAGTTCCGCGAGCTCTGAGGGGGACGGGGCCAGTCAGCCCGAGCCCGATGGTCCTGCTGCGATCGGTCAAGAACTGGCTGACCCTGCTCGTCGTCGGCCTTGTGGCGCTCTCCATGCTCGTCGCGTGGCTCTACGTCGTACCGCCGCTCGGCACGCGCCTCGAGCGTCAGAAGCTCGCCGACATGTACGGCAACGCCGACCTCACGGGAAGCACCGTCGGCGAGTTCATGCGCTACGACAGCCACAGCGGCGAGCTTCAGGTCGCGGACGCTCCCGCGCTCGACCAGGTGATCGGCCGCATCGCCATGCGCCTGAACTCGCGGGTGGTCGTGCTCACGCGCGCAGAGAACGCGCTCGCCGACTCCGGCGGTGACGACCCCTTCGCCGCCGCGGACTTCCCCATGCTCGAGACCGCGATCGACCGTGGCGTCGTCGAGCAGGGCGTCGTGACGACGGGCTACGGACGGTTCGCGGCGACGGCCGTGCCCCTCGTCGTCGAGCAGGCGGCGCGGCCGGTCGGCGGCGTCGCCCTTCTTCTCGCGCCGCTCGACGACGTCGACCGGGCCGTCGCCAGCGTCAAGAGCCAGCTGCTGCTGGCCGCCGCGCTGGCGCTGCTCGTGAGCTTCGTGGCGAGCCTTCTCGTGTCGACCCTCATCGCCGCGCGCCTGAAGCGGATCGAGGCCAGCGCCGAGACGATGGCGGGCGGCGACCTTTCGGTGACCGTGCCCGTCGGCCTCGAGGACGAGATCGGTCAGCTGGCGCGGTCCTTCAACTCGATGGCCGAGCGCCTGCGCGACGCCTTCTCTCAAGTCGAGCTCGAGAAGAACCGCATCGAGATCCTCCTCAACGACCTGAGCGAGGGCGTGATCGGCATCTCGGCCGACGGCCGCGTGACGATCACCAACCCCGCTGCGGCCGTCCTCCTCGGCCGCGACCTGCCGGTGGGCGCTGAGCTCGGCCGCGCCTTCCCCTACGACGTCGCCAACATCTGGTACGAGTCCCGCCACGGCGGCGATGTCCAGGACGTCGTCTTCGTCCACGGCGAGCGCACGCTCGAGGCTCTCACCTATCCAGTCGGCGGCGAGGCCGATTTCACCTCGATCATCGTCCTGCGCGACGTTACCGCCCAGGCCAAGCTCGAGCGCGCTCGACGCGACTTCATCGCCAACGCCTCGCATGAGTTCAAGACGCCGCTCTTCTCGCTCGCCGGCTTTCTCGAGCTGCTCGACGAAGGCAGCCTCTCCTCTGACGAACAGCACGAGTTCCTGCAGCTCATGCGGCAGCAGGTCGACCGCCTGCGCAACCTGGCCGTGAGCATGCTGGACCTGTCGCGCGTCGAAGCGGGGTCGATCGAGCTCGTCCCGGCCGATGTAGAGCTCGCGACCGTGGCGCGTTCGGTCCTCGACGAGTTCCACACCCTGGCACAGGCGAAGGAACTCGCGCTGAGCGTACGTCGCGACGGCGAGGGGGTGACGGCGTGGTGCGACGAGGAGCGCCTCGCACAGGTGCTGCGCGCCCTCGTCGACAACGCCGTCAAGTTGTCGCCGCCGGGCGGCGCGGTCAGCGTCGCCGTCGATGACGACGACGAGGCCACCGCCGCCCTGGTCGTCAGCGACACGGGTCCGGGGATCGCGGACGAGGACCTTCCCCGGCTCTTCGAGCGCTTCCACCGCGGCCGCCGCGAGCGCGCCTCGACCTCCGGGGCGGGCCTGGGCCTCTCCATCGCGGGCGAGCTCACCGAGCTGATGGGCGGCGTGCTGACCGCGGCGTCAGCACCGGGCGAGGGCGCCACGTTCACGGTCAGGCTGCCGCGTCGCCCCCGCCACCCCCGAAAGGCGGCGGCGGACGCGACGCTTCCCGCGCCAGGCCAATGACGACGCGCCGCGGACGGACCCGTTCTGTGCAGCTCCGTTTGCATTCCCGGGGCCGGGTCCAGTTAATACGAGACGGCGACTGCGCTCGACCATCGCCCGCGGCGACATGGGTCGAGCCGCAGCATCATCAAGCGACCTGATGACGGAGGACGACGGCGATGCACAGAATGAGAGGCTTCCTGCTCGGCATGGCCGGCGGCGCCGTGGGCGCCGCGTTCGTGCTGCTCGTGCTGGTCGTCGCCTTCGACTTCGGCGAGGGCGCGCAGACCACCCTCCTTCAGCCGGCCACGCAGCCGGCCGACGTGCCCGTCGCCCAAGGCCCCGGCCTCTCCCCGTCTCAGTTGTACAGCCGTATGTCCGGTGGCGTCGTCATGGTACGCGCCACGTTCGAGGCGCAGGACGGCTGGAGCCCCTGGGGCGGCGCGGCGCCGAACGCGCAGTCGCTCGGCACGGGATTCGTCGTGTCGGAGGACGGCGACATCCTCACGAACGCCCATGTCGTCCTTGACGGCCAGGGACAGACGGCGAGCGACGTCACCGTCGTGTTCAACGCGCCCGGCGGTGAGGGCGACGAGTTCGCCGCCGAGACTGGTGGGCGTCGATGGCGACAGCGACGTCGCGGTGCTGCGCGTCGACCCCGACAAAGCGCCCGTCCTCCCGCTCAGACTCGGAGACTCGGACAAAGTCATCGTCGGCGAGCCCGTGGTCGCCATCGGCAACCCCTTGGGCTACGACTTCTCGATCACGTCCGGCATCGTGTCCGCGGTGGAGCGCAGCATCGAGGCCCCCACCGGGGCCGTCATCCCGAACGCCATTCAGACCGACGCCGCGATCAATCCGGGGAACTCCGGCGGCCCGCTCATCAACGCGAGCGGCGAGGTCATCGGCATCAACGAGCAGATCGCCTCGCGGAGCGGGGGCAACGAGGGACTCGGCTTCGCCGTGCCCATCAACACCGCCGTCCGCGTCATGGAACAGCTCAAGGAGAACGGCAAGGTCGCGTACGCGTGGCTGGGCATCGGCGGCAAGTCGCTGACGCCCGACGTGGCCAAGACGTTCGACGTCGGCGTCGAGCGAGGCGTGCTCGTCGAGACCGTCGCCGCCGGCGGTCCGGCCGAGAAGGCCGGCATCCGCGGCGGCGACGAGAGCGTCACCGTCCAGGGACAACAGTGGGTAGTCGGCGGCGACGTCATCGTCAAGATCGACGACACCCCGATCGAGAGCTTCGACGACCTCATCGCCTTTCTGGCCGACAAGACACCGGGTGACGAGGTGACGGTCGAGGTCGTGCGCGACGGCAAGCGCAAGTCGTTCGAGGTCACTCTGGGTGAACGACCCAAGAGCATGTAGGACGTCCTCGGCAGGGCGGACACCGGCCCCACTAAACCGGGTACAACCGCCACTCTTTTTGACAAGCGGCGCGAGCATGCGATACAACTGACGTCCCAGGCTGCGTCTGCGCCTTGGGAGTCCTCGTTCTCTCGTCACTCGGAGGCCGGGTGTGGTCAAGCGGAACGCTCGATCCGCGCATGCGCCCACTGCTGCCCCTCGTGCAGGGACTGGCCGAGATGTTCGGCCCCGACTGTGAGGTCGTCCTTCACGACGTGGGCCAGCTTCCCCGTTCCATCGTCGCGATCGAGAACGGCCACGTGACCGGCCGCAGCGTCGGCGACGTCCCGACCGACCTCATGCTGCGTTCGCTGCGGCGGGCCACCGAAGGCGGGCCCGACGTGCGCCTGTACGTCACGTCGAGCGACGGCAAGGTCCTCAAGTCGCTTGCCGTCACGCTGCGCGACGCTCAGGGCGACGTCTTCGGGATCCTTGGTCTGAACTTCGACGTCTCGGGTCTCGTCCAGACCCAGCGCACGCTCGCCAACCTGGCCGCCGTCGGTCGCCTGGGCGGCGAGGCGCTGCCCGAGGCGGAGGAGATCTTCGCCGACGACATCCGCGACGTCGTCGCGGGGATGATCGCGAAGATCCTTGGCGAGATGGGCAAGACGCCCGCCGCCATGTCGCGCGACGAGAAGATGGAGGTCGTCAAACGGCTCGAGGAGCGCGGCGCCTTCCTTGTCAAGCGGTCCGCCGAGCAGGTCGCGGACGCGCTCGACCTCTCGCGCTACACGATCTTCAGCTACCTCAAGGAGATCCGCCGCCCCGGCGCCGCGAACGGTGGCGGCGCGGCGCCAGCCTCCGACGGAGGGGCGCGGTGACCTGCGGTCACGGCACGACCACGGGCGAGCGTACTGCGCACGTCGCCACCGTCGATGCCCTCTACGAGCTCATCACCCGTTCAGGCGTGCGTTCTCTTGCCGTGATCGGGCTGGTCAAGAACGCCGGCAAGACGACGGTGGTCAACGCGCTCATGGCGCACTGCGGCCACCGCTTCGGCCTCACCTCTCTCGGCCTCGATGGCGAGAAGGTCGATCACCTGACGGGCCTCGCCAAGCCGCGCATCGCGCCCCCGGCGGGCACGCTCGTGGCGACGACTCGCGGCTCCCTCGAGAGGTCGCGCTACGCTATGGAGAGTGCTCGAGGAGCTGCCCTTCCATACGCCGCTCGGACGCGTCCTCATCGGGCGCGCCGGCGACGACGGACAGGTCGAGGTCAGCGGCCCGACGACGCTCGCCGAGCTGCGTGTCACGGTCGAGCGCCTGCAGGCGCACGGCGCCGAGCTGGTCCTCGTCGACGGCGCCATCAACCGCCTCGGGAGCGCCTCGCCGCGGGTGTCCGACGGCGTCGTCGTGGCGACCGGCGGCATGGTCGGCGACACCCTCGACGAAGTCGTCGAGACCACCGTCGCCACCCTCGACATGCTGACTCTCCCGGAGGTCTCCGCCGAGACCAGGGCTCTGGTAGCTCCTGAGCTTCTCGTGCTCCGCGCGCGCCGTGGTCGTCGACGACAACGGGCGCGCAGCCCCACTGGAGCTGGACACGGTGATCGGCGAGGGGGTGACCGTCGCCCGCGAGGTGGAGCGCCTCGGACGCGCGCACGCTGTTCATCGGCGGCGCCTTGACGCGGGAGTTCGTCGAGGACTTCACCCGCGTCCTGCCGCCGCGCCGCACGCCGCGCGTCGTGGTGCGTGATGCGACCGTGCTCGTCCTGCCGCCGGCGACCGTGGGACTGTTCGCGCGGCGCGGCATCGCCCTCGAGGTGCTGCGCCCGTTGCGGGTGCTTGCCCTCACGGCCAATCCATTTCGCGTGCCGCAGCCCTACCAACCCAGAGTCTTCTTCAACGCGCTCGTCGACGCCGTCGGCCCGCACGTCCCACTGTTCGACGTCGTGAACGGTCTCGCGTCCCTGCCGGAAGGGCATGACGCGTGCGACGGCTCCGATCCCGCCTGACGAAAGAGGGTGGTCCTGTGACAGACGCCATCAGCATCGACCAGTCCCTGGTCGACCGGGCCCGAGCTGCGGCCGGCGAGATCGCCGACGACATCCAGCAGCACATCGACGCCCACACGACCGATTCGACGGAGCGCGCCTCCCTGCGCCTGCTCGGCATCGCCGGCGTCAACGAGATCGACGTGCCGCTGGTCAACGTCGTCGTCGAGCATGCCCGCGGGCTGCTGCCGGGCGGCATCATGCGGCCGTTCGTCGACCTCATGATGCAGACGGGCAGGAGCGCCCAGGAGGTCGCCGAGGGCGTCGCCCGCGGCGAGCTCGAGCTCGCGGAGGTGCCGGCGGAGCGGCGCGCCGGCGTCGAGGCGCGCGCCGTTGAGCTCGCCGCCGAGGGCGTCGCGCGCATCGACGCCGTGCGCCGGCGGCGCAACGAGCTCGTCGCCGAGACCGGCGAGCCGTTGCGCCCCTACGTCTACGTGATCGTCGCCACCGGCAACATCAACGAGGACGCCGTCCAGGCCGTGGCCGCGGCACGCGCCGGCGCCGACGTGATCGCCGTCATCCGCACCACGGCGCAGAGCCTGCTCGACTACGTGCCTTACGGCCTCACGACCGAGGGCTTCGGCGGCACCTACGCGACGCAGGAGAACTTCCGCCTCATGCGCGCCGCCCTCGACGAGGTCGGCGCGGAGCTCGGCCGCTACATCCGGCTCTGCAACTACGCCAGCGGCCTGTGCATGCCCGAGATCGCTTACATGGGCTCGATCGAGCGCCTCGACATGATGCTGAACGACTCGCTCTACGGCATCATCTTCCGCAACATCAACATGCGGCGCACCTTCGTCGACCAGTACCTCGCCCGCCTGCTCAACGCCCGCGCCGGCATCATCATCAACACCGGCGAGGACAACTACCTGACGACGGCCGACGCCTTCGAGAAGGGCTACACCGTCATCGCCTCCGACTTCATCAACGAGACCTTCGCCGAGCGCGCCAATCTCGAGAAGTGGCAGATGGGCCTCGGGCACGCCTTCGAGATCAACCCGGCGACGCCCGACCAGGTCGTCTACCAGATCGCCGACGCCCAGCTCGTGCGCCAGCTCTTCCCCGAGGCCTCGCCCAAGTACATGCCGCCCACCAAGTACATGCCGGGCGACATCTTCCAGGGCCACATCATCGACGCGATGTTCAACTTCACGGGCATCTTCACCGGCCAGGACATCATGCTGCTCGGCATGCTCACCGAGGCGCTGCACACGCCGCTGCTCCAGGACCGCTACCTCTCGATCAAGAACGCCAAGTACCTCTTCGAGAGCTGCCGCCACCTGCGCGACGAGATCCAGTTCAGGCCCGGCGGCATGATCGAGAAGCGCGCCGACGAGATGCTCGCCAAGGCGGTCGAGCAGATCGAGCACGTGCGCGACATCGGCCTCTTCGCGGCGCTCGAGAAGGGCGAGTTCGCCGACGTCGAGCGCGACCCCGAGGGCGGCCGCGGCGCCGAGGGCGTCATCAAGCGGGCGGCGGACTACTTCAACCCCGTTCTTCGCCGCCCTCCGCGACGGCCGCATGAGCGGCCCGCCGACCGGTCCCGCGCCGGGCGAGCGAGCCGCGGCAAGGAGGGGAGGCCGTCATGATCGTGAGACCGTATGGAGACACGCGCGACGACGGCGTGATCCAGTTCTCGTTCACGCTCCCCATCGCCTACTCGCCCAAGGCGACCGACGTCGGCAAGCAGTTCCTCGAGAAGCTCGGCTTCCACAACGTCGCCATCGCCGAGTGCACCGCGCATCGACCCGCAAGTTCACCTTCTACGTCGCCTACGGGCGCACCGACGAGGGCATCGACCCCGACGAGGTCAAGGGCGACTACCTCGAGGTCGAGATGATGGACTTCTACGCCATCAACGGCCTCATCAAGGAGAAGCTCGGCCGCAAGCTGTCGGTCGTCGGCGCCGCGATCGAGAGCGACGCCCACACCGTGGGCATCGACGCGATCATGAACATGAAGGGCTTCGCCGGGAACTACGGCCTCGAGCGGTACCCGGAGATCGACGCCCTCAACATGGGCTCGCAGATCCCCTGCGCGCAGCTGCTCAAGACGGCGCTCGAGCGCAAGGCCGACGCGATCCTCGTCTCGCAGGTCGTCACGCAGAAGAACATCCACGTCCAGCACCTCACCCAGCTCATCGAGCTGCTCGAGGCCGAGGGCGTGCGCGAGCGCTTCGTGCTGATCGTCGGCGGCCCGCGCATCAACAACGCGTTCGCCAAGGAACTCGGCTACGACGCCGGGTTCGGACCGCGGACGACGCCGCTCGAGGTGGCGTCGTTCCTCGCCCAGGAGGTCGTGCGCCGCGCCGGCGAGGCGTGACGCGGCGCCACGGTCATGTATGCATCGTACTATCACCAACGTGTCGTGATGCAGCGCGTGAGTCGCACGGCGGGGGCTGCAGACGCACACGACAGCCACGAGGAGGCAACAGTGCCTGACAACGATATCGTCATTCTTTCAGCGGTGCGCACCGCCCAGGGCAGGTTCCAGGGCGGGTTCAGCGACACCCCGGCGCAGGAGCTCGGCGCGATCGCCATGAAGGAGGCGCTCGATCAGCGCCGGCGTCAAAGGCGAGCAGCTCGACGAGGTCATCTTCGGCAACGTGATCCAGGCCGGCCTGGGCCAGAACACCGCCCGCCAGGCGGAGCTCAAGGCGGGCATCCCCGACGGCGTGCCCGCCTTCACCGTCAACCGCGTCTGCGTGTCGAGCGCCGTCGGCGATGGCGATGGCGGCCGCGGCGATCAAGGCCGGCGACGGCGAGCTCTACCTCGTCGGCGGCACCGAGAACATGACCCGCGCGCCCTGGCTGCTGCAGAACGGCCGCAGCGGGCTACCGCATGGGCATGCCGTCGGACCAGATCTTCGACGCCATGGTGCTCGACGGCCTCTGGTGCGCCATCGGCGGCTACCACATGGGCCTCACCGCCGAGAACCTCAGCGAGCGCTTCGGCATCAGCAAGGAGCTGCAGAACGACGTCGCCTACAAGAGCCAGCTCAACGCCACCGCCGCGATCAAGGCCGGCAGGTTCAAGGACGAGATCGTGCCCGTCGTGATCCCGCAGCGCAAGGGCGACCCGAAGGTCGTCGACACCGACGAGTGCCCACGCGAGACCACGCCCGAGGCCCTCGCCGGCCTCAAGCCGGTCTTCAAGAGCGACGGCGTCGTGACGGCCGGCAACGCCTCGGCGATCGCCGATGGCGCCAGCGCCCTGGTCGTCACCTCGCGCAAGAAGGCGGCCGAGCTCGGCGCCAAGCCGATCGCCCAGCTCGTCAGCTACGCGACGGCCGCCGTCGAGCCCGCGATCATGGGTCTCGGCGAGACCAAGGCCGCTCAGATGGCTCTCGAGAAGGCCGGCATGACCGCCAAGGACGTTCAGCTCGCCGAGCTGAACGAGGCCTTCGCCTGCGTCGCCGCGCTCGCCACCCGCGAGCTCGGTCTGGATCCCGACATCGTCAACGTCAACGGCGGCGCGGTCGCTCTCGGCCACCCGCTGGGCAACACCGGCACGCGGATGATCGTCACGCTCATCCACGAGCTCAAGAAGCGCGGCCAGGAGATCGGCCTCACCGGCGCCTGCGTGGGCGGCGGCCAGGGCGCCGGCTGCGTGATCAAGGTCGAAGGCTGAGTCAAGAGTGACCACTGGCCGCCGGGCGCCGGCCGAGCCCGCCACGAGGCGGGCGGCGCCGGCGCCCGACGGCCGCACCAGGGGAGGGAGAACGCCCATGAAGGAAGGCAACAAGTACGGCGCCCACAGGGTCATCGAGCCCAAGGGCGTACTGCCGCAGCCGGCGTGGAAGATCGACAACACGATGGAGATCTACGACAACGAGATCCTCATCGACGTCGACACGCTCAACATCGACGCGGCGAGCTTCACGCAGATCGAGGAGGCAGAGGGCGGCGACGTCATGAAGATGGCCCGCCACAGCCTCGGGATCATCAAGGAGCGCGGCAAGCATCACAACCCGGACACCGGCTCGGGCGGCATGCTCCTCGGGACCATCGCCGAGATCGGCCCCAAGCTCAAGGACCGCGATCTCAAGGTCGGCGACCGCATCGCGACCCTTGTGTCCCTCTCGCTCACGCCGCTCAAGGTCGATGAGGTCATCTCGACCAACAAGGACACCTGCCAGGTCAAGGTCAAGGGCCAGGCGATCCTTTTCGAGAGCGGCATCTACGCGAAGATCCCCGCCGACATGGACGAGGCCCTCGCCCTCGCCGTGCTCGATGTCGCCGGGGCGCCGGCGCAGGCGGCCAAGCTCAGCAGGCCAGGCCAGACGGTGTTCATCGTCGGGGCCGGCGGCAAGAGCGGCATCCTCTGCGCCTACGAGGCCCGCAAGCGCGTCGGCATCACCGGCAAGATCATCGGCCTGGTGCACGGCGACGCCGGCAAGAAGCGCCTCGAGAAGACCGGCCTCGCCGACGTGATCTTCCAAGGCTCGGCCACCGACCAGCTCTTCGTCTACAACGAGATGGCGAAGATCACCGACGGCGAGATGGCCGACCTCACGATCAACTGCGTCGACATCCCGAACACCGAGATGTCGTCGATCCTCGCGACGAAGGACGACGGCCTCGTGTACTTCTTCTCGATGGCGACGAGCTTCACGTCGGCCGCTCTCGGCGCCGAAGGCATCGGCGCCGACACCACCATGATCATCGGCAACGGCTACACCAAGGACCACGCCGCGATCGCGCTCAACACCGTGCGCGAGAGCCCGATGCTCATGGAGCTCTTCAAGGAGACGTACGCGACCGGCGCCGGCAACCCCGAGCCGGTCGGCATCAAGGCGTCGGAGGTCTGACCCCCCGGACCTGACGGTGCGCAGGGACCGATCGCTCGGTCCCTGCGCCGGAGAGGGGCCTGGGCTCCGCGTGCGGCGCCCGGGCCCCTCTCGTGTCTCTCAATCACGCAGTCGGGGCGCACGTTTCACGTGAAACGTGCGCCCCGACTGCGTGCGGCACTCGACGCCCCGGGGGCCATGCGGGACGTTCCTGCTCTCAGAGGCTGGTTCCGCTCCAGCCCTCCGAGTCGCCCATCATGCCCTGGCCGCCGTTCCAGCCCTGACCGCCGCATCCCTGGCCGCCCGGGCCGCCGCATGCTCCGCCGAAGCCGGAGCCGCCCCTGCCGCCCTCGCCGAGACCGGCCGGCGGCGCGACGCCGTACTTCTCGAAGAGAGCTCGCATGTCGTCGGCGTGCTCGGCGCGGAGCTCGCCGAGAGCCTTCTGCGCGGCGTCGCTCGACGGGTCCTCACCGTACTTGTCCCACCAAGCGCGCATCTCGTCGCGATGCTCTTCGCGCAGCGACTGCATGTCCTCTCGTGCCTGCGGGTCCTGCAGCAGCCCGATGCCCCCGCATCCCCGCCACGCGCCGTCAGTCCCGTCCGGGCCACCAGCCGCGGCCATCATGCCGCCGCCGAACGGCAGACCACGATCGGCTCCACCGGCGCCGAACGCGATAGCCGCCGCGGCGAAGACGGCGACGGCGCTCAGGCCGCCGATCAGCAGAGCGAGCTTCCAGGTCCTCATCGAGCATCACTCCTCAAGCGTCATGCCGGCCTCGCGCCGCTCGGGCACTCGGCCGGTCCCGGCAACATGCTGCCACCCAGAGTACCTCCGACTTGCGAAGAACCTGTGAACCCGGTCTGACGAGGCCGTGAACGCCTGGCGGGCGCGGCCGCCCACCGCGGCGCGCTGCTACAATCGACTTCCCGGAGGCCCGAGCGACGGGCGCGCAGTTCCTCGACGGCCGGAGGCACACGTGACCCAGGATGATGTCCGCAAGGCGCTCGCCGCCGTCCAGGACCCGGAGCTCAGGCGCAGCATCGTCGACCTCGAGATGGTGCGCGATATCGTCGCCGACGACGAGCGCGTCGGGGCGACCATCGTGCTCACCACGGCGGGGTGCCCGCTGCGCAACAAGATCCGTGCCGACGCCGAGCAGGCCCTCACGGCGATCGCCGACGGGCGCCGCGTCGAAGTCCGGCTCGACGCGATGTCGTGCGACGAGCGCGACGCGCTCGCGCAGCGGCTCGCGTCGCGACACGAACTGACGGCGACGCTCTTCGGTCCGGGCTCGGCGACACGCACCCTCGCCGTCGCCAGCGGAAAGGGCGGCGTGGGCAAGTCGACCGTCACGGCCAACCTCGCCGTCGCGCTGGCTCTGCAGGGTCACGCCGTCGCCCTCATCGACGCCGACGTCTACGGGCCCACCATGCCCTTGATGCTCGGCCTGCCGAACCTGCGGCCGGCGATGCATGACGGCAAGCTCGTCCCGCCCGAGGCTCACGGCGTCAAGGTCGTCTCGATGGGCCTCTTCCTGGACGGCGACGAACCCGTCATCTGGCGCGGCCCCATGCTCGGACGGGCGATCGAGCAGTTCCTCGGCGATGTGCTGTGGGGCAGTCCCGACCTTCTCCTCATCGATCTGCCTCCCGGCACCGGCGACATCGCCCTGACCGTCGCCCAGATGATCCCCGATGCGGAGATGGTCATCGTCACGACCCCGCAAGAGGCCGCCGCGCGCACCGCCGCCAAGGCAGCCAAGATGGCGCAGATGACCAAGCATCGCGTCGCGGGGGTCATCGAGAACATGGCCTTCTTCGTCTGTCCTGCGTGCGACACGACGCATCACATCTTCGGCCGCGGCGGCGCGTTCGAGATCGCCCGGCTCATGGACACGAGGCTGCTGGGCCGCATCCCGCTCGATGAAGCGACGTGCCAGGGAGGCGACGCAGGCTCTCCGGCCGCCCTCGATGCCTCGTCGACCGTCGGGGGCGGTGTTCCACCACATCGCCCGCGCCCTTGCCGGGCCGCCAGGCCACGCCGAGAGCCAGGCCCAACAGCACGATGATCGTCGCTGATACGTATTTCCTCGTTGTACTGACAACGCGGCAGTGCGAGGCTGCGCCCGCGCTCCGCACGGCTCGCGAAGTTGAGCCCGTGACTTCGCTTGCCGATGACCGCGAGTATGGACCACACACGAGGGGCACGCACGCCCGGCGCCACGAGGTGACGGCGGCGACTTCGGCGCGGGACGGGCACTGGACCTCGCCGCGGCCGAGCTCTGCCGCCGAACGCACGCCGCGTGCTGCTGGATAAGCGCCGCCCACGACGACGATGCCGAGGTCCTCGCGGCGTACGCGCGTCGCGGTCCTGTCGGCGCGGCCGCCCGGCACCCGCTGGAGGATCGGCGACGTTCCGCCGGCGATGCAGGCCTTCGCGACCCATCGCCGAGTCTCGTTGACCGGGCCCGATGACCCCCGCCTCTCCGCCACACAGCGTGCGTCCTGGTACGGCAACGGTGACGGCACGAGTGTCGTCGTCGTGCCTCTGCTTTCCGACGACACCGTCGTCGGCTTCGTGGAACTCGCCGACAGCCGAACGCGCGACCTGAGCCTCCGCCTCGAGGACCAGGGCGCCTTTCTGGGGCTTGTCACCGACCTCGTCGCGCAGCGCCGCCGGCTCGTCGCGGCCGAACGGCGCGCCGCCGATCTGGCTCTCGTTCTCGACGCCGACATCGAGGCGCAGAGCCGGGCGGCGGGCTCCGAGCAGGTCCTGCGCGTCGTCGCCCGCCGCCTCGCCACGCTGTGTCACGCGCCGTTCGTCGACATCTCGTCGGTCGAGCGCGACCGGCTTCACACCGTGGTCAGCTGGAACCGCCACGGCTTCAACCATGAGGTCGAGGGCGTCGACTACGCGCTCGCTGACTGGCCGGTCACGAGAGCGGCCATCGACGGTGGACGTGCCGAGGTGCTTGTCGACCTGGACGATCCGCGTCTCGACGCCTCCGCCGTCGCCGAGATGAAGGCGTGGGGCGTGGCCTCGCTCCTCGTCCTGCCCCTCGTCGCCCACGGCGCCGTGATCGGCGTCGCCGAGGTCTACGACAGCGAGCCTCGGGACTTCGCCGACGTCGTCGGGGCGGCCAGGGTCCTCGCCGAAGTGGCCGGCCACATCCTCGACCGGTCGCTGCTCGTCGAGGCCCTGGAGTCGCGCAGCCAGACGATGCGCGAGCTCATCGATCTGGGTACGCACGTCGGCCGTACCCAGGACCCAGTCGCTCTGGCCCAGCACGTCGCCGAGCGCCTCCTCGCCGTGACCGGCGCCGTGTGCTGCGAGATCTCGAAGACGGAGCGCGGCGGCGTCCGCGTTCTCGTGAGCCTCGAAAGGCGCCCCGATCAGCAAGACCCCGAGGCCACCAGGAACGTCGATCTCGAGACCTACGCTGGGATCGAGGAGGCGGCCCGCAGGCACGAGCTCTTCGTCGTGGAGAGCTCCGGACGACCCCCGTCTCGCCGCCCACGAACGCCAGATGTACGAACGCTGGGGCTTCCAGAGCCAGCTCTCTATTCCGCTGCTCGTCGAGGATCGAGTGGTCGGCCTGATCGAGCTGTACGACGAGAAGCCCCGCGACTACGCCGAGCACCTGGACTTCGCGCGCAGCGTGGGTCAGATCGTCGCCGGAGCCTTCAGCAGCGCGCTCCTGCTCGAGCAGCTCGGCGAGAGCAACGCCGAGCTGCGCACGCTCGCCGACGCGAGCCTCGAGTTCGGCGCCTCGCTCGATCTCGAGTCCGTGCTGCGCTCGGTCGCCATCCGCATGTGCGCCGCGAGCGAGGCCGCCACCTGCGACATCTACGCCGTCGACGGCCGGCGCCTGCGCGGCCTGGTGAGCGCCGACGGCGCGGTCATCGACGAGGACTTCCCGGGGACGACCTGGGAGCTCGCCGACTTCCCCCTGGTCGCCCAAACGGTCGACGAGCGTGAACCGATCGCCGTCGCCGACGTCCTCGACGATCCCCGGATCGGCGAGAAGGAGCGCGCCGAGGACGTCGCGTGGGGCTATCGCTCGCTGATGGAGTTCCCTCTGATCCATCGCGGAGAGGTCATCGGCGTGGCCGCGCTCTTCGGCAGCGAGCCGGGGCAGTTCGCCCGCTTCGATCTCGTCCGGAGCCTCGGCCAGATCGCCGCCCAGGCGATCGCCAACGCCCGCGTCCATCAGCTCCTCGACGAGAGCGCCCATCGAGCGGCCCTCGTGAACGAGGCCGGCGTCGACACTCGCCGCCTCGCTCGATGTCGAGCGCGTTCTCACCGTCGCGGCACGGCGACTGTCGCAGATCGCCGACGCCTCGACATGTGACGTCTACATCGTCGAGGGCGACGCGCTCGCGTGTGCGGCGAGCGTGGTCGATGGCGCTCAGGACACGGAGTGGCTGGGCAACGTCGTCCGTCTGAGCGAGTGGCGCGCTGCGCGCCTCGCCGTGGAGTCCCGATCCATCGTCAACGTCGTCGGCCCGGATGACCCCCGTCTCGCCTCCGCAAGACGCGCCGGCGAGAGCAGCCCCGCACAGTCCGCCCTGATCGTCCCGTTCGTGGTCGAGAACCGCGTCATCGGTGTGGCTGAGCTCTTCTCGCGAGCAGGAGAAGTCGCGTTCAGCGAACAGGATGTCGCCGGAGTGGAGGCGCTCTGTCGCGTCGCCGCGCTCGCGATCGCCAACGCCGAGCTGTACGCCGATCTCGAGCTGCGAAGCCGCGAGGCCGAGCTGCTCAACCGGATGGCGGCGATCACGACGGCGAGCCTCGACACCGGCGACATCGCCACGGCGACGGTCAGCGCGCTCGCCGGCCTCGTCGCCTTCGACGACGTGTGTGTCGTCATCGACGGTGTCGGTGACTGGCGCGTCGTGTACAGCTCGCTGCCCGAGGTCGACGCCCTGGCCGGGAGCATGGATGACCTCGGCGCGCCGGAGTTCCTCAAGCGGCTCCAGGAGGAGCGCGCGACCCTCGTCGACCTGAGCCGTGAGCCGCTGCTCGGCGAGGCTGGGATGACCGCCGGCTTGCGCTCGGCGCTCGTCGTGGGGTTGTGGTTCGACGAGCGCCTCAGCGGCGCCCTCGCCCTCGCGTCACGGCGCGTCGACGCCTTCTCGATCGCCGACAAGCGTCTCCTCACGCGCGTCGGCTCGCAGCTCGCGCTGGCCTTCAGGAACGCCCGTCTCTACGAGACGATCAAGACGATGCACGTCGGTCACCTCAAGGCGCTCATCTCGGCGATGAACGCGCGCGACTCCTACGCCGTCGGGCACGCCGCGCGCGTGGCCGGCTACATGCTCCTGTTGGGCCGAGAGCTCGGCTGGCACGAGGAGCGCCTGCCGCAGATCACCGAGGCGGCCTTCCTTCACGACGTCGGCCGCATCGGCGTCGCCGACGACGTGCTGTTCAAGCCGGGGCGGTTGAGCGAGGCTGAGATGGCCGAGCTCCGCCATCACCCCGTGGTCAGCGCCGGGATCATCCAACCGCTGTTCGGCGACGACATGGTCCACGCCGTGCGCCACCACCACGAGCGCTGGGACGGCGCGGGCTACCCCGACGGTCTCGCCGGTGAGCGGATCCCCGAGCTCGCCCGCGCCCTTTGTCTCGTCGACTCCTACGATGCGATGTCCTACCAGCGGCCACACCACACGGCGCTCACGTACGACGAGTGCGTCGCCGAGCTTCGGCGCTGTTCCGGCCAGCAGTTCGACCCCGACCTCGTCGAGGCGTTCCTCCGCGTCCTCGAGCGGCTCGGGGCGCGCCGCGCGATCACGCGCGCGGCCTCCCTGGAGGCGGCCGCGCGCGTCGACGTCGCGGCGCTCGCACAGCTCACGGAGCCCGGCGACGAAAGCAGCGCCGCCTTCGAACAGCTCGCGACAGAGCTTCGCGATGTGCGGGACGCCCACCCTCCGCTTCGCTTCCTCACCGTGCTTCGGCCGGCGCACGACGGCTGGGCGATGGTCGTCGACCCCGAGGAGAACCCCGCCTTCAGGTCGCACATCGGCGATCATGTCGAAGGCATGGGGACGATCGGCGAGGACGTGGTCCTCGACGAAGGCGCGCGCAACGTCCTTGTCCTCGACGACTTCGGCCTCTGGGTGAGCACCGCGGCCGACCTCGCCGACGAAAGCGGTGACCGTGTCGGGCTGGTCTGCGCCGACATCGCCCCGGACGACGACTGGCCGACCGACCTCGGCCTGCGCTTCGCAGAGCCGGGCAGCACGTTCGCATCGGTGATCACTTCCGCGACCGCCCGACTCGGGCGGGCGCGCGTGGACGCCGTCACCGACGGCCTCACGGGGCTCTACAACCAGCGCTACTTCAAGCAGCGCCTCGGCGAGGAGGTCGCGCGCGCCGCCGAGCAAGGCCGGCCTCTGGCGCTGCTCTTCTGCGACCTCGATCACTTCAAGGACTACAACGACCGCTACGGCCACAGCGCCGGCGACGAGGCGCTGCGCGCGGTGGCCAACGTCCTCCTCCGGTCCGTGCGACAGGTCGACCTGGCTGCGCGGTACGGCGGCGAGGAGTTCGCCGTCGTCCTCATCGATACGACCGCGGCCCGGGCCGCCGAGGTCGCCGAGCGGATCCGTGGCGGCGTAGCCGCGCTCGACTTGGACGATGTCGAGCGCAGGCTGAGCGTGAGCGTCGGCGTCGCGGCGTACCCGCGCGATGCCGCCCTCGCCGAGGAGCTCGTCGACAAGGCGGACTGGGCGATGTACCTCGGCAAACGCCGCGGCCGCAATAGGGTCGTCATCTTCGGCCCCGGCGAGGTCGACGCCGGCTCGTCCGGCTCGTAGGCGCTCCCCTCGCCCTGCCGCCGCGTGCCGTCCGCCCCACCTGCCGAGCCGGGTCGACGGTCCGCCCACGGACGGGTAGAATTGGGCAACTTTGGGGGCAGAGCGACCGGGCGGGGGAGGACATGCGGGTCGGAAAGGCCGACGGAGAGGCGTGGCTGCGCCTCAGCGAAGCCGCCGACCTCCTCGGCGTCAGTCTCAACACCCTGCGCCGCTGGAGCGACTCCGGCAGACTCCTGTGCTACCGCAGTCCCGGCGGGCATCGGCGCTACCGGCGCGCCGACGCCGAGGCACTGTTACGTCATCAGGCCGGCGCGGCTGCGACTGGCGAGACGGACGCCCAACTGAAGGCCGGGGGCCCGGCGGAAGCTGGAGCGGGTGACGCTGACGCCCAGCCCGCGCTCGCCACGCTCGCGCAGGTCGCCGCTCAGGGTCTCGGCGTGTCCTCGTGCGTCATCGCGACGGTCGGGGACGATGGCCTGCTCCGCGTAGCGTCCGGCTTCGGCAACGTGGGCGCGCCCGACGACACATCGATCGGCCGGGTCCTCACCCGCGCCCAGGCACCCGTCGCCGACGAGGTACAGCACACCCACAGGCGCGTCGTCATCGCGGATGTCGCCAGCACCAACCTGCTCACGCCCGCCGAAGTGAATGCCTGCCGACACCGGCAGGACGCCGCCGTGCTGGCCCTGCCGCTGTCAGCCGACGGGCGTCTCGTCGGCGTGATGGAGCTCGTGGAGCGCCGTGCCCCGCGCGCCTTCACGTCAGCGAACGTCGCCTTCGCCGAGTTCGTCGCCCGCCAAGCGGCGGGGCTGATCGCCAACGAGGCGGGAGACAGTGCCGCCGGCATTCAACTGGAGGCTCCTTCGCGTGCCCGACCCGACGCTCCCGTCGCCGAGTTCGCCGGGCCGCGCGACCGCTCAGTTCCGGACGGCGACCCGGCGGCGCTGCTAAAGCGCCGCATCCGCGACCTGGAGACCATCGTCCAGGCGGGCCTGGAGGATGCCGCCCGGCTAAGCACCGACGAAGTCCTTCACGCCGTCGTTCAGCGTCTCGCCGACCTCACCCGCAGCCCGGTCGCAGACGTGTACGCCGTCGAAGGCGGCACGCTCCGCGCGCTGATCAGCTACGACGCCGGCCGCTTTGACCCGGAGTGGGAGGGCGTTGTCGTCCCGATCGACCGGTACCCGTGCAGCCGTCGGGCTGTCGAGAGCGGCGAGATCGCAATCGCCGTGAGTCTCGAGGACCCGATCCTCGGCCCCGAGGGACGCTACTCGCTGGAGCGTTGGGGCTACCAGTCGCAGCTCTCTGTACCGCTGCTCGCCGCAGGACGCGTCATCGGCCTGATCGAGCTCTCGGACTATGTCCCGCGTGACTTCGGCGAGGACCTCGAGCTCGTCCGCGGCCTCGGCAGAGTCGCGGCCCAGGCACTCGAGAACGCTCGCCTCTTCGAGCTCGTCGAGCGCCGCAGCCGGATCCTCAACGAGCTCGTCGACCTGGGTACGTTCGCCTCGACCGCCCGCGACTTCGACACGGTCCTGCGGCACGTGGCGGAGCGCCTGCTCGACATCGTGGGGGCGGCGAACTGCGACATCTACCAGGCGACAGACAAGGGCCTGCTCTGCGTCGTGAGTCACGACCGCAGTGGCTTCGACGAGGATGCCGCGGGAAGGCCGCTCGATGTCTCCCTGTACCCGAGCCTGGCGGCGGCGGCGGCGAGTGGACAGCTGTTCGTCGTGTCGAGCCCGGACGACCCGCAGCTGTCGGAACGGGAACGCGAGGTCTACCGCGAGTACGGCTTCAGCAGCGAGGTCTGCGTGCCGTTGATCGCCAACGACGAGCTCTTCGGCCTGATAGACATCTACGACACGCGATCGCGGAGCTTCTCTGAGTACCTCAGCTTCCTCCGCAGCCTCGGGATGAACCTGGCGGGCACCTTCGCCTCAAGGCTCCTGCTCGACCAGCTCGAACGCGGGGCATCCATTCTGCGAGAGATCGTCGAGCTCGGCGCCCTTGCCGCCCGGGGCGGCGACCTCGACCGCCTGCTGGAGACGCTTTCGGGCCGCGTACTGGCGATCGTCGGCGCTGCGGGCTGCGACGTCTACACTCTCGACGGCGACACGCTGCGCTGCCTTGCCAGCGTGGACGGCCGTGGGCCTGACCGCGAGGCCGTCGGCGCGGTCGTCAGAGTCGCCGACTACCCTGTCATGGAGCTCGCGCTCCGGACTCGTGAGCCGCTGGTCGTCGCGAGCCTTGACGATCCTCGAGTGACCGAGCACGAGCGAGAGGACTACGCCGAGTGGGGCTTCAGGAGCCTCGTCTCGATACCCTTGTGCTCCGGCGATGAGGTCGTCGGCGCGATCGACTTGTTCGACACGCAAGAACGCGACTTCGGCGAGTACCTCGACTTCCTGCGCCAGGCAGCGCAGATCGCCGCCGGCGCGCTGGAGAAGGCCCGGCTCGTCGAAGGCCTCGAGAGCGCCAACGCCCACCTCGGCCACCTCGTTGAGGCAGGACCTGAGTTCGGGTCCAAGCTCGGCGACGCGGAGGTCCTGTGCCGCGCGGCCGCGCGTCTCTGCGCCGCGGCGCACGCCAGGTGCTGCGACATCTACTCCATCGAGGGGGATGCGATCCGCTGCCTCGCGAGCGTCAAGGATGGCGCCCCCGACGATGACTCGGTGGGCGCCGTCTACGGTATCGAGCGCTTCGGGGGCATGCGCGAGGCGATCGCCGCCGGCCGCGTGATCGTCGTCGCCGACATAGAGAGTGACGGTCGCATGTCGACGTTCGAACGCGCCGAGAACCTGCGCTGCGGCCACCGGGCGAAGGTGGAGCTCCCTCTCGTGGCCGGCGGGCAGGCTGTCGGTCTCGCCTCGATCTTCGACGACAAGCCGCGCGCCTTCGGCGACCTGGAGCTGCTGCAAAGCCTCGCCCAGGTCGCCGCCAACGCGCTCGCCAACGCGACGCTTCACGACGAGCTCGACCGCTCGGCCGACCGCATCGCCCTCGTCGGCGACGTGAGCTTCGAACTCTCCTCCTCGCTCGAGCTCGACGAGGTGCTCGCCAACACGGCTCACCGCCTGTGCGCGCTCGCCGACATGCCGTGCTGTGACCTGTATACCCTCGACGACGAGCGGCACCTGACCTGCGTCGTGAGTCTCGTCGAGGGCGAGACCGACAAGGGGTGGCAGGGCCGCTCGTTCAGCCTCGAGCACTGGTCGGCCATGCGCACCGCCGTCGAGCGCCGCATGCCGATCGTCATCTCCTCTCCCGAGGACCCGCTGCTCAACGAGGACGAGCGGAAGCTGATGGGTCAGTACGCGGAGACGGCCGAGATCATCTTTCCGCTGATCTCCAAGGACGTGGTCATCGGCGTCCTCGAGCTGCTCGAGACGCGCGGCCCGCGGACCTTTCGTGAAGACGAGGTCGCGACTATCTCGGCCGTCTGCCGTGTGGCCGCCCTGGCGATCCACAATGCGAAGCTCTTCGACGACATCAGGCGCCTGCACATCGGCAATCTCAAGGCGCTCTCGAGCGCTCTCAACGCGAAGGACTACTACACCCTCGGGCACGCCGCCCGGGTCGCCGCCTACATGGTCCTCCTGGGCGAGGAGCTCGGCTGGGACCCGGAGCTCCTCGGCGGCGTCGAGGAGGCCGCGTATCTCCACGACATCGGCAAGATCGGCGTGTCCGACCGGGTCCTCCTCAAGCCCGGCAACCTGAACCCCCGCGAGTGGGACCTGATGCGCAAGCACCCGGCGTACTCGGCGGACATCATCCGCGCCCTGTTCGGCGAGGAGCTCACCGCCGGCGTGCGGCATCATCACGAACGCTACGATGGCTCGGGCTACCCGGATGGCCTGGCCGGCGACGCGATCCCCGCCATCGCCCGGGCGATGTGCGTGGCCGACTCGTACGACGCGATGAGCTTCCGCCGCCCGTATCGTCAGGCGCTGTCGTACGCCGCTTGTCGCGAGGAGCTCGCGCGTTGCGCGGGGTCCCAGTTCGACCCCGCCATGGCCGCCGCCTTCGAGCGCGTCCTCGATCGTCTCAGCGCGCAGAAGGCGACCGCCGTGATGGTGGCCGCGGAAGCGGCGAAGCGCCTCGACCACGAGGCCCACGCGACCCTGCGGCGGCGCGAGGACGAGGATTCAGAGGCATACCGCCGCGTGGCGGCGACACTGCGCTCGGTGCGCGACGAACACCCCCCGACCAGGTACCTGACGACGTTCGTCCGCGGCGGTTCGGCGTCGACACTCGTCGCCGACGCCGAGGAGGACGAGGCGCTGCGCTCGCACATCGGCGACGAGACCTTCTCGGATGAGGAGATCCTGCGCGTGTTCGCCGGTCAGCCCGTGGATCGCACGGTACTGTTCGTCGACCATTTCGGAGTGTGGATCAGCGGAGCGGCTCCCATGCGCGACGAGCGCGGCGAGATCGTCGCCGTCGCCAACGCGGACCTGCCGGCTACGGCCGGCGTCACCGAGGTCGACGGCCTGCGCAGCGATGTCACCCAGACCTTTGCGGCGATGGTCGAGGACGCCGCGGCCCGGTTCGTGCACGCCGAGCTCGAGGAGATGACCGACGGCCTCACCGGTCTCTACAGCCACCGCTACCTGCACGAGCGCCTTGACGAGGAGCTCGAGCGCTGCGTCTACCGCGGCGGGAGTCTCGCGCTGCTGCTCGTGGACCTGGACGACTTCCGCGCCTTCAACGACCGCTACGGCCACAGCGCCGGCGACCACGCCTTGCGCGAAGTCGCACACATCATCGAGACCTCGCTCCGGCAGGTCGACCTGGCGGCGCGTTTCGGCGGCGAGGAGTTCGCCGTCATCCTCATCGACGCCGACGAGGCGGGGGCGAACGAGGTCGCGGAGCGCGTCCGCAACGGGATCGTCAGGACGGAGTTCACGCTGGGTCACGAGTCGCTGTCGGTGAGTATCGGCATAGCCCTCTGCCCTGGCGACGCGACCCACAAGGAGGAGCTCCTCGACAAGGCGGACTGGGCGATGTATCTGGCCAAGCGCCGGGGGCGTGACCAGGTCGTCTCGTTCAGCGCCGAGCACGGGGCGCTCACGCCGGAGCAGGCTCTCTCTGTCCACGACGACCACGTCTCTGCTCTGGCGGGCGTGGTCGCCGCGCGCGAGGCCCTGGGCCGGCGGCGCCGGGCGGCCGTCACGCACCTCGCTCTGGCGGTGGCGCGCGAGCTCGCACTCACGCCAGACGAGATGCGCGAGGTGGTGGTGGCGGTGTCGGCCTGCGGAGAAGGAGTGGGGGACGTCGCGGCGGCTCCGGGCCGGCTGCCCGAGCACATCGCCGCCGTGGCGGCGCGCTACGAGTCACTGGTGACGAGACCGCCGTACCGGCCTCAGATCTCGGAGTCGGAGGCGCTGCAGGAGCTCCGCTCGTGCCCGGCCTTCGAGGACGACGCCCGCCTGTGGACGGCGTTCGAGGCGGTCCTGGCGCGCCCGCGCGCCTGAGATCGACCAGACGGGCGGCTGGAGGCGCGGCTGCAAGTCAGTCAGCTTCCGGCTGGGGCCGGAGGGCGCTTCAGGCGCCGATGAAGGCGCAGACGTACCGGCCGACCTCGTTGCCCGCCGAGGCGCGATGCATCACCGTCAGCAGTCGGCAGAGCGACTGGTCGTCGTCGACGATCGTCTCGCCGACGTCGTCGTACTGGGCAAGCAACCGCTCGACGACGAGTTCCCTCTCTTTGCGTGTCATGGGGCCACCTCGCTGGTCCTTTGCTCCACGACCCACGTCGGCCGGGGGCGCACGGCACGCGATGGAACGCCCGTCTACGCGACACTCAAGGGCGCTGCGCGACGAGCCCGGCGAGGACCTCGAGGGCGGCGATGACGGCCAGGCCGGCGAGCCGACCCTCAGGGTCGCGCGAAGGCGCGAGGCCGCAGACATCCAGGCCGGCGACGCGCCCGCCGGCGAGCGTGCGCACGGCGCGCGCGAGCTCGCGGGCGCTCAGGCCGGCCGAGAGACGCGACCCGGGCCCGGCGTCGGCAGCGTCCGCGGCGCCGACGTCGATCGACACGTACACGGCCTCGGTGCCCGCGCCGGCCGCCTCGAGCGCCTCCTGCGCCACCGCGACGATACCGAGCTCATCGACGTCGGCGACCGTGTAGACACGCACGCCGAGTTCGTCGGCGACCATCCGAGCCAGGTCCGGCTGCGACGCCTCACCGACACCGATCTCGACGATGTTCGCGGGTTCGACGACTCCCAGCTCGAGGACCCGAGCCCACTGTGACCCGGCTCGGTACCTCGGTTCGAGGTCGAGATCCAGACGGGCGTCGAAGGCGACGATACCCAGCTTGCCGGCGAGCTTGGCGGCGAGGACCTGCAGAACGGGAATGGTGACGCTGTGGTCGCCGCCGAACACGATGGGCAGGGCGCCCGCGGCGAAGATGTCGGCGAGCTTGTCGTGGGCACGCATGAACGTCGCTTCGACGTCATCCGGTTCGGCGACGACGTCGCCGTAGTCGACGAGTCGCACAGCCGCCGCGGCCTCGAGGCGCCGGGCGGCCGCCGGCGCACCTGAGCTCGAGGCAAGGGCCGCGATGGCGGCCGCCCGGCGGCGGATCGCGGCCGGGCCCGCGGCAACGTCGGGGTCGAGGGGCGCGAAAGGGATCCCGAGGACGACGGCGTCGGCGCCCTCGAGACCGTGCGCGTCGGCCGTCGTCGGCGCACCCATGAACGCCGGCCCTTCGTCGGGACACGGCGGCGTCCCGCCGCCAGGTGTGTCCGCGAGCCGGCGCGCGGCCCGATCCCACGCGGCACGGAGCTCGTTCGCATCCATGGGCGCCCCTCCCTTCCCGACGACGTGACAGCGGTGCGGCCGGCGGCACGCTGCCGGCCGGCCGTCGTGAGTCTACGCCACCGACGGGTGCTCGCCGAGACCAGACGCTCCTTGCCGGCGCGCCGGCAGGAGCCCGACGACGCGAGAAGAACACGACGAGCAGACGACCACCGGCTGCCACGGAAGGAAGCCCATGAACGACGAACCCCCGCCACCGAACCAGGCGTCGGACGCAGTCCCGCCTCCAGGTCAGGAGGCAGCACCTCCGCCCACCGCAAGCCGCGCCTCCGCCACAGGCGCCCTACCGTCCGCCGGCGGCGCCGCTCTCCGCAGCCACCATCGCGCCGGCGGCGCCGCTCGCGGCCGCTCCGCGGCCGCTCCCTGGCGGCCCGTCCAGTGGCCCGACGACCTTCGCGGTCGACTACCCGGAGCAGAGCTCGCGCCTCTGGGCCGCGCTCTTCCTGCTCTTCGGTGTCAAGTTCCTCGTCCTCATCGTCCACGCCGTCATCCTCGCGGTACTGCAGATCGGCGCGTTCTTCGTCTTCGTCGTCGCCCAGCCCTGGATCCTCATCGCCGGACGCATGCCCGAGGGCATGCATCACTACCAGACGGCGGTGATCGCCCAGGGCAACAAGATGAACGCCTGGCTGTACGGCCTGACCGACACCCTGCCGCCGTTCTTCCTCTCCGACGACCCGTATCCCGCGGAGACCGCGATCGGGCACCCAGCCGAGAGCTCCCGGCTCTGGGCCCTGCTGAACATCGTCTGGCTCAAGCCCCTCGCGCTGCTGCCGCACCTCATCATCCTGTACGTGCTGCAGATCGTCCTGATGGTCGTCGTGTTCGTGGCGCAGATCGCGATCCTCGCGACGGGCGGCATGCCGCGCGGCATGTTCGACTTCGTCGTCGGCGTGATGCGCTGGCAGACGCGAGTCAACGCCTTCCTCTACGGTCTGCGCGACGAGTACCCGGCGTTCTCGCTCGAATGAGCCCTGACGGCGCGATCGCCGGCACGGCGGGTGTGTGGTCGCATCGCTTGCCCGGGACACGGGAATGCCGTATAACGAGACGTCCCCGACCTCGGGGGCACGGCTCGGTGGGGCATTAGCTCAGCTGGGAGAGCGCCTGGATCGCACCCAGGAGGTCAGCGGTTCGATTCCGCTATGCTCCACCATTCTTCTCCTTCCGACTCCGCTGGCAGGACGATGAGGGCCGCACACGAGACCCGCGGCGATGACCCGTCACTCGGCGAGGAGCCATGACAGCGGACGCCTACTACCGCGACGTCAAGCCCGTCCTGCTTGAGCTCATCGACCCGCTGGGTCTGCGCATCCTCGACGCGGGCTGCGCCTCCGGCGCCAACGGCGAGCTCCTCAAACGTGCCGGGGCGCGCGAGGTCTGGGGGATCGAGCTCGACCCGGGCGCCGCGGACGAAGCCCGCCGGCGCCTGGACGGTGTCGTCACGGGAGACCTCGTCGATGTCGGGCTCGAACAGGTCGGCGGCCAGAAGTTCGACGCCGTTCTCGCCGTCGACGTGCTCGAGCACCTGGCCGACCCGGCGGCCGCCCTGGCGCGGCTCGTCGGCATGCTGCATGCCGGCGGCCTCATCGTCGCCTCGATCCCCAACGTGGCGCACGTGTGGGTCATCGCGAACCTGGTGCTGAAACGCTGGCCGCAGAAGTCGAGCGGCATCTTCGACCGCACCCACCTCCGCTTCTTCGCCAAGCGCGACATGGTGGCCCTGCTCGGCGGGGCCGGCCTCGAGGTCCTGGAGGTACGGCCCTACTTCACGCGCTACCGGAGCCTCGAGGCGCTGGCGCTCGTCCTGTCGCTCTACGTCTTCCGCGACTACTGGGCGCGCCAGTTCCTGCTCGTCGCCCGCAAGCCCCTGGTGGCTGAGCGCCGCGGCGACGGGCGGCCGCGCGGCCCACGCGCGACGGCTCAGTCCGTCCTCGTCGATGCCCACGTCCGTGAGCTGCACCATCGGTGCGTTCGGGTCGAGACGCACGGTCGCCGACCCGCACTGCGGGCAGGTGGGACGCGGCGCCTCGGTCGAGAACTCGTCGCTGCAGCTCAGGCAGGTCGCCGCGACCGGCGACCACTGCAGATGGAGTCGCGCGCCCTGGAAGAGATCGTCCTCCTCCGTGAGCATCTCGAAGTACATCTCGATGGAGTCGAACGTGAAGTCGGCGGCAGGCGTCATGGTGAGATACAGGTCGGTCACCTTGTGAGCGCCGTTGGCGACCGCCACCGCGCGGGCGCGATCGATGATGCCCTGGGTGATGCCGAGTTCGTGCACGGCGCGTCCTCCTTCGCCCTGGTACTGCCCGCTTCGTCCCGGTCCGGACGGCGACGACCGGCGGTCTGCTCATGATAGCGGCCCGGCGCGCCCAAGGCGCCCGCGGGGTGGCGACTCCTCCCGATGTGCGAAACGCAGTACCAAACGGGTGTCTGACGACGAGGAACCGCATGTGCACGGTGCATCGACGACGAGAATCGTCGTTTCCGCGGCTTGTGAGGCGGCGCCCCGTCTGATAGAAACGGGGCGCCGCACATCACTCCCGCCGTGCGAGGGCGCGCGTCGGGAGTCGAGCCGTCCCCGTCGTACCGGCCTCGGCGCCGGTCCGGGACCATGAGGAGGGAGACGTCCATGAAGGTACTCATCGTCGGCGCCGGCATGCAGGGCCAGGTGCTCACCTGGAACCTGGGCCGCAACCCGGCCGTCAGCGAGATCCTGGTCACCGACTACGACGAGGCGCGGGCGAAGTTCGTCGCCGGCCAGGTCGGTAACGGCAAGGCGACGGGCGCGTTCATCGACGCGTCGGACGTGGAGGCCGTGGCCAAGGCCGGCGACGGCGCCAAGCTCATCGTCAACGCCGTGATCCCCGAGTTCAACATGGCGATCATGCGCGCCTGCCTCAAGGCCGGCGCCGCCTACCTCGACATGGCCTCGGGCCAGACGCGCACCAAGACCATCGACGAGGCCTACCTCGAGCAGATGACGCTGGCCGGCGACTTCGCCAAGGCCGGCATCACCGCCCTTCTCAGCACCGGCATGGACCCGGGCGTCACCAACACCTTCGCTGGTATGGGCTACCAGGACCTCGACAAGTGCTTCGAGATCCGCATCAAGGACTACGCCCTCTTCGACAGCCCGGTACCGCTGCAAGTCTGGAGTCAAGAGACCTACTACACCGACTGCGCGCAGCCGCCGCTCCTCTACGAGGACAACGAGTACAAGCGCGTCGAGATCTTCGGTCGTCGCGAACACTACATGTTCCCCGAGCCGTTCGGCCTCGGCGCCGTGATCTGCCACGACCACGAGGAGGTCAGCACGCTGCCACGCCTGCTGGCCGGGAGGTGGGGCGAGAAGGGCCTGCGCTACGTCGATTTCAAGATGGGCGGCGACGAGGCCAGCATCGACGCCGACCTTGCACTCGTGGGCTCCGGCATGACGAGCAAGTACCCCGTCAAGCTCAAGGACGGCACCGAGGTGCGGCCGATCGACGTCTTCGTCGCCACCCTGCCGCCGAACCCGCCGGCCGACGAGCTCGCCAGGCTCGCCCTCGCCGGCGAGATCACCGACTTCGGCGTCGTCACCGTCGACTGCATCGGCGAGAAGAGTGGCAAACCGGCGAGCGTCACCTTCAACATCTTCCCGCCCGACATCAAGTGGGTGAACGGCCAGATCCCGGGCGCGACCTGCGTCAGCTACGGGACGAGCACCCCGGCGAGCATCTACGCCGAGTTCATCGTCGAGGGCAAGATCACCGACACGGGCATCGTCTGCCCAGAGATCCTGCCGCGTACCGTGCAGGACGCCTTCTGCGTCGAGTGCGTGAAGCGCAACATGCCGATCACGAGGACCGACACGGCGCACGTCGCCTGAGACGCACGACCGATGAGGAAGGGCGGGGCGGGTGCGCAGCACCCGCCCCGCCCTCGTCCTCGATGAGCGGGGGGCCGGCAGCCGCAAGGCCGCCGGCCCCCCGCTCATCTCAGATCCTTCGCGTACGTCTCCCTTCGACGCTCGACGTACATCCCGGCCCTGCAGTACAGGGCCAAGGCGCCCGTCGGGTTCTGGGCGTCGGCGCCGAGCCGGATCTTGCGCATGCCCCGGTCGTGGGCGCGACCGAAGACCCGCGTCAGCAGGGCGAGACCGAGCCCGCGGCCGCGCCACGGCGCCCGCACGGACAGCGAATCCACGTAGCCTTCGTCGCCGTCCTCGTATGCCAGCGACTCCCCGGCGACCTGGTCGCCGTCCCAGGCGACGAGCCAAAGCGCCGGGTCGAATCCCTGACGACCGAAGACCCGCGTGCGCCACTCCTCCAACGTCGACGGCACGTGGAGGAAGTGCTCGGCGAACGCCTCGTCGGACGCGGCGTGGACCGCTTCGTCGTCGCGCCCCGGGGCGAACTCGCGAAGCTCGATCCCGACGGGCAGAGGGGCCGGAGGCGGCGGGTCGTCCCCGAGATCGAGGCGCATGAGGTACCCCTCCCGGACGGCGCGATACCCGTGGTCCAGAAGCCACCTGCGACGACGCACCTTGTCCTCGCCGCAGAAGACGTGCAGTCGCGGATGGACGTCGAGCGCCGCGAGCCCCGCGCGTTCGAGAGCGCGCGCCTCGATGGTCTCGAGAAGGGCGTCGCCGAGACCGAGCCCGCGGTATCGCGGGAGCACGAACGGCTCGGCGTGGCCCTGGGCGGACTCGCCCCAGAAGACGAAGCCGAACGCGGCGAGACCTCCCTCCGGCGCCTGCACGAGCCACGTGTCGCGCTCGAGCTCCAGCCTCGGGCTCTGGCAGTCCGCCGCGATATCGAGCGGGCTGTGTCGCGGCTCCCCCATCTCGGCACTCTCGACCGCGTCGAGCATCGCCTGGGCGGCAGCGGCGTCGGCGGATGTGGTGTGCCGCAGAGTGAAGCCTGCGGGGAGCCCGATCACCCCAGATCCTTGGCGAAGACCTCTTCGCGGCGCTCGACGCGCATGCCGGCCTTGAGGTACAGGGCGAGCGCCCCTGTCGGGTTCTGCGCGTCGACGCCGAGCCGGACCTTGCGCAGACCGCGTGCGTGAGCGGCGGCGAACGCCCGCGTCAGAAGGGCCAGCCCGAGGCCCCGGCCGCGCCAGCTTCTGCGCACCGAGAGCGAGTCGACGTACGCCTCCGCTTCGAAGACCAGCGCGAGCGACTCGCCGGCGACTTCGTCCCCGGCCCAGGCGACGAGCCAAAGGGACGGGTCGAATCCCGGCAGCTCCACGGAGTCGATCATCCACTCCTCCAGAGTCGACGGGTCGTGCAGGAAGTGACCGGCGAACGCCTCTTCGTCCGCCGCATGGACGGCGGGCTCGTCACGGCCGAGCACGAACGGCCGCACGTCGATCCCCGGGGGCAGCGGCATCTCCGCCACAGGCCCGTCGGGCAGGTCGATACGCATCAGGTAGGACTCGCGCACGGCGCGGTACCCGTGTCCCAGCAGCCAACGGCGGCGGCGCGTCTTGGCTTCCCCGCAACAGACGTGCAGACGCGGCCTGGTCTCCGGCGGCGCAGCTGAGGCGAGATCGATCGCACGGGCCTCGATCGCGTCAAGCAGCGCCTCGCCGAGGCCGACGCCCCGGTGGTCGGGATGGACGAACGGCTCGGCCTCGCCCTGCGCCGACGCGGCTCCAGAAGACGAACCCGAAGCCCGCGAGAGCATCGTCTGGGGCGACCACGACCCACGAGTTGCGAGTCAGCTCCGCGCGCGGATCGCGAAAGCGGGTCGCGACCACGATCTCGCTCCGACGCGGCTCGCCGGTGCTGTCGCTCTCGACCACGTCCAGCAGCGCCTGGACGGCCGCGACGTCCTCTGTCGACGTGTGGCGCAGCGTGTAGCCCTGGGGCAGCATGGTCAGGAAGCCACCTCTTCCTCGGCGCCGAGGGCGTCCGGCTCTGCCTTCGCCTCGCCGCCGGCATCGTGCGACCCCGCAGAACCGCATCGCCGTCACGATCAGCGCGCGCGCGGCGAGCCGGACCTCGTCCACGGCGACGGACTCGTCCGGCATGTGGCAGTCGCGTACGTCGCCCGGGCCGAACAGCACCGCGGGCATGCGGCCGACGTTCACCAGCAGGCGCATGTCCGAGCCGTACGTGACCCCTTCGAGGGGCGCAGCCTCACCGAGCACCGACCCGGCGGCGCTCTCCAGCGCGCGCACGAGCGGGTCGGAGGGGTCCGTGGCGGCGGGCGCGAAGCGGCCGCCCCACCACTCGACCCGCGGCGGGTGATCGCGCAGCCAAGGATCGGCGGCCGCGACGCGAGTGATCGCCTCTTCGAGCGCCGCGCCTCGCCGCCCCCTCGTCCTCGCCCGGGGCGAAGCCGTAGCGACCCTCGCAGACCAGCCGCTCCGGCACGCTCGAGGCCCATTCACCGGCGCGTAGCGTGCCGACCTCGATCGGCCACGGCAGGCGGTGAGAGCGGCGTACCAGCGCTCCGCCACCGGCCGGCGTTGCGCTCGGCCTCGAGCTCGCGGATCGCGGCGAACAGCGGAACGAACTTCTCGATCGCGCTCACGCCCTCCGCGCGGACCGAGCCGTGCGCGGCATGGCCCTCGACGGTGAGCCGGAACATGAGCGAGCCCGCTCCGGTCGTGACTATTCGCAGCCGCGTCGGCTCCGTGACGATCGCGCCGTCGGCGGTGTGGCCGCGCAGGAGGGTGGCGAGCGTGCCGAGGCCGCCGTCCTCCTCCCCGACGACGGGCGCCACCAGCACGCGGCCGCGCAGCGGGACCCCGGCGTCGCGCAAGGCCTTGGCGGCGAAGAGCGCCGCGCAGAGGCCGGCCTTCATGTCGCAGGCGCCACGTCCGTACACGCGACCATCGCGCAAGGCCCCGCGCCACGGGTCCATCGACCACGACGAGAGCTCGCCCGCCGGCACCACGTCGATGTGGCCGTCGAGGATGAGGTCGCGCCCGTCGGCGCGCTTCTCCGCGGGGCCGACCCAGCCTACGACGCCGACCGCGGCGTCGCGCTCGACCTCGCAGGAGAAGTCGGGGTGCGCGGCGACCGCGTCGAGATCGATGCCCCACTCATCGACCCCGAAGCCCTCGCCGCGCATCCAGGCGGCGACGTGGCGCTGCGCCGCCGTCTCCTCGCCGTCCAGGCTGGGGATGGCGACGAGCCCGCGCAGAAAGGCGATCAGGCCCTCATCGTCGAGAGCCGAGACCGCGGCGCGTTCCCTCGGGGTCAGACGGGCTGGCCCCCTGGATTCGGCGGGCACGGTCACTCGGGGTCGCGAAGGACGGGCCGGGTCAGGCACGTCGGGCCGCCCTCGGCCTTGAACGAGAGCGCCGCTCCCGGGAAGGTCACCACCTCGCAGCCTTCGGACTCGAGGAGACGCCGGGTCGCTGGGTTCTCGTCCAGCATGATCACCCGCCGCGGCGCGACCGCGAGGACGTTAGTCGCCTGCGTGAGCAGGAACTCCTCCTCGGGGACTTCGAGGAGGCGCAGACCGCGACGCCGGAGCTCCTGCCAGAACGCGGTCGGCATGAGCGGGGGATGGGCGACGGCGAGATCGACATCGACGGGGCTGATCAGACTGAGCAGGTGGAGACAGGCCTCCGGCCCGGTGAAGAACGGCAGGTCGTAGTCGAGGACCTCGACCCCGATCGGGTCCAACAGTGCCCTGAGTTGACGGACGCCTTCCGCGTTGGTGCGAAACCCGCGCCCGACGGCGAGCGTGTCGTGGTCGAGCCACAGCGTGTCCCCGCCCTCGACGCGGCCGTCGCCTTCGATGCGTCCCAGGAGCGGCACTCCCTGCCGCTCCAAGCTGCGGCCGATCGCCTCCTCCTCACCGCGGCGCAGGTCCTTGCCCATGCTGAGAAGGACCGCGCCGGCGTCGGTCACCAGCGCCGGGTCGAAGACGAAGACGGCGTCGGAGTGCTCGGGCAGCGGCTCGTCGTGGAGTAGGACCTCGACGTCCCAGTCGCGCAAGGCCGAGACGAGGACGTCGTGCGCCGCGCGCGCCGCGTCGAGGTCGACCGGCGCCGTGTAGTGCCAGCGCACCGGGTCGGCGGCGGCCATAGCCTCGTCGGGCCGCCGCACCATGACCCGGCGCAGCCGTCCGACCATTCCCTGGGCTCCGTAGCTCCGCGTCACGTGTGCCTCCCTCCGCTAGATCAGCGGTCGTCCGTATTGGCCGAGCACGCTCCTGGGCAACTCAAAGCGCGCTGTCCTCAGCGGGTCGACGACCTGCGAGACCCGCAGCTCGCCAGCGGCGCTCATGAGCATCGTCGCCTCGACCGCGTCGAGGCCGAGCCGCGCGCCGAGCAGGTTCGCCATGTCTCGCGTCGCCAGGATCACGGCCTCGTCCAGAGTCGGCGCCGAGGCGACCGTCGCGACGACGTTCGCCGTCTCGACCAGCGGGTTGACCAAGGCAAGGTCGCGGCGGACCGTCACGCGCAGCGTGACGCGGCCCGCGACCTCGACCCCCGTGCCGCAGATCTCGCCGTCGCCCATCACCGCGTGCAGGTCGCCGGCGGCGAGCAACGCGCCGGGCGCGGCGATGGGCAAGTACACGGTCGCTCCTTCGCCGATCAGCGTCGTGTCCATGTTGCCGCCGTGGGGGCCGGGAGTGCCGGTCGGCACGGCGGCCCCCGCCGGCGCCACCCCGAGCACGCCGATCATCGGCCGCACCGGCACCCTCACGCCGCCCGGAAGATGCGCGATGTCGTCCGCGATGGGCACGAGGCGGCACTCCGTCCCCGAGAACCGTTCGGCCAGAACGCCGAAGCCGTCGCTGACCGCCATCACGCCCTGATCCGCCATCTCGATGCGCTCGATCTCCACTGCCAGCACGTCGCCGGGCCGCGCGCCTTCGACGAACACCGGTCCCGTCGCTGGGTTGACCTGCTCCCAGTCGACCGCCTCGAGGCGGTCGTCGGCGCGCCGGATCTGATCGCTGAAGCAGTCGGCGGTCTCGAGCTCGACCCGCGCGCCGTCCGGCACACGGGCCGCGGGAGGCGCATCGGCCGCAAGGGCGAAGACGCGCTGCGTTTTCGGGAGGCGGATCACGGCGTCGTCCGGCGGACGGACGGCGCGTCAGTCGCCGTGGATCTTGCGGCGCCAGGGACCCCAGGTCGAGGGACGCCCGACGTCGGCGTACTGGTGGACAGGCTTGCCCTCGTGCTCCTTGAGCACGAGAAGCCCGTCGGCGTCGACCGCGTCGACCGCGTCGGCCTGCATGAAGGCGAACAGGCTGATCACCCCTACGGCGTCTGCCTGACCGCCGAGCTCGTCGACCGTCAGGGTGAAGTCGCTGAGGAGGCGCTTCCAGGTCACCGTGAGGCGGTCCCAGGTGAGATCGACCCGCTGGCCGCGGACGAGGAGGGCGATGCTCGTGTCGTCGGCGGCCGCGAGGCGCGCCTTGCCGCGCCAGAAGACGAGCGGGATGTCCGTCCCGACCATCTCCTTGGCGCGGTACTTCATCGTCTCGATCGAGATCATTCGTCCTCCTCCGGGTGCCGCGCCTAGTCTATCGTCGTCAGCGCGGCCGCGGGACGAAGCCGAGGCGGTCGCGGGCGCGCGAGAGAGTGCGCTCGGCGAGAGCTTCGGCGCGCTCGGCGCCCTCTTTGAGCA
Source organism: uncultured Thermoleophilia bacterium (assembly GCA_963707855.1). GTDB lineage: Bacteria > Actinomycetota > Thermoleophilia > UBA2241 > UBA2241 > UBA2241. Next base: position 249,198 of record CAVPRQ010000009.1, on the reverse strand, counting down.
CGCCGAGCGTGTACGACTTGTCGGCCTGCAGCTCCTTCACGCGCGCCTGGATCGGGCCGAGCGCCTCGACCACGACCTCGCCGAGGTCGCTCTTGAGGTCGGCGTAGCCGCGCCCGGCGTAGCGCTCGACGATCGTCTCGACCGGATCGCCCGACGTGGCGGAGTAGATCGTCAGCAGGTTGGTGAGCGCCGGCTTGTCGTCGCCGGGACGGACCTCCGTCCCCGAGTCCGTCACGGCTCGCCTGATCTTGCGGCGGATCACGTCCGGCGGGTCCATGAGCGAGACGTAGTTGCCCTCGGAGCCCGCGCTCTTGCTCATCTTCTTCGTCGGGTCGTCGAGGCCCATGATGCGGGCCGCGTCGTCAGGGATGACCGGTTCGGGCACGACGAAGGTCTTGCCGAACGCGTTGTTGAAGCGCTCGGCGAGGTCGCGGGTGAGCTCGACGTGCTGCTTCTGGTCCTCGCCCACGGGCACGGCGTCGGCCTGGTAGAGCAGGATATCGGCCGCCATGAGCACCGGGTAGTCGAAGAGCCCGACGCCGATGCTCTCGCCCTCGCCGCCCGCGGTCTTGTCCTTGAACTGCGTCATGCGGCGCAGCTCGCCCAAGTAGGCGACGGTGTTCAGGATCCAGGCCAGCTCGCTGTGCTGGGGCACGTGGGACTGGACGATGACGATGGAGCGCTCGGGGTCGACCCCGCAGGCGAGGAAGGTGTTGGCGACGTCCATCGTGTTGCGACGCAGCTCGGCGCGCTCCTGACGGACGGTGATCGCGTGCAGGTCGACGACGCAGTAGACGCAGTCGTGCGTCGCCTGCATGGCCACGTAGCTGCGGAGCGCGCCGAGGTAGTTGCCCAGGTGCAGCGCGCCGGTCGGCTGCGTGCCGCTGAAGACGCGCGGCCGGCGCTCGGGCTTGGCCTCGGCCGCTGAAGAGATGTCGGGCTGCTGGCTCACGTCGGGTGAGTCTAGCTTCACGGCGCCGGACCCGCCACTCGCCCTCCTTCCACCCCTTGACGAGCGCCTGGCTGAGGCGGTAACGTACTTTGTACGCCTTACTTTGTACGACTGGAAGGAGCGCGACGGTGCCCGGCCAACCCAGACGGTCCTTGACGAGAGAGCGGATCATCGAGCTGGCGCTCGACATCATCGACACTGATGGTCTGGAGGCGCTCAACATGCGACGCCTTGCCTCCGCGACCGGGGTGAGGCCCATGAGCCTCTACCACCACTACCCGAACAAGCAGGCCATCCTCGACGCCGTCGGCGAGGCACTCTCCGCCGGCAGCCTCGGCGAAACGCTCCCTCAGGCCGATGGGCGCGACGCGGTCCGGCAGCTCCTGGTCGGCCTGCACATGCTCGTCCGCGCCCATCCGCGAGCACTGCCGCTGATCTCAGCGGCAGTGATCCGCACGCCGAGCGGCCGGCGATGGATGAACGAGCTCATGCGACTGCTTCTCGAGGCAGGAGCGCAGCCTGCGGAGGCGGCCCGCATCTATCATGTCCTGGGCGCGTACACGCTCGGCTGGGGCTACGCGCGACTCCTCGCACTCGACGTCTCGCCAGGGTCGATCATCGGACAGCTTGCGGGACACAGGGGCGAGTACCCTCACCTGCTTGCAGTCGGCATGCCGCTGGCGGCGTGGGATGATTCGGGCGAGTTCGAAGACGGCCTCGATGCGTTGCTGGCGCGCGTCGTCCGGCTGCCGGGTTGGGCGGATCCATGAGGGTCAAGATGGTGCTGCCGCGCAAGACAGCCTTCGAGAACCGGCTGTGGCGCCCCATCAAGTACTCTCTCTTCCCGCCCCTGGGGCTCGCTTCGCTGGCGGCCTTTCTCGACGATGCCGACGAAGTGACCATCGAGGACGAGCACGTACAGGACGTAGACCTCGACGACGACCCTGACCTGGTCGTCATCGAAGTCTACACATCGTCGGCTCAGCGAGCTTACGCCCTCGCGGACCGCTACCGGGCGCGCGGCGCACACGTCTGCCTGGGCGGCCTTCATGTCACTGCCGTTCCAGACGAGGCCGCCCGGCACGCCGACACCGTGTTCATTGGCCCCGGGGAAGACACCTGGCCCGCGTTCCTCGCCGACCGGCGGGCGGGGCGATCCGGCGCCGTGTACCGTTCGACCCGGCGGACGCTCGCCGATGCGCCCCCGCCGCGCCGCGACCTCTTCCGGCGCGAGCTGTACCTCGTGCCGAACTCGATCGTCGTCTCCCGCGGTTGCCCTCACTCATGCGACTTCTGCTACAAGGAGTCGTTCTTCGCCGGCGGCAAGTCCTTCTACGTCCAGCCCGTCGACAAAGCGCTGGCTGAGATCGAGCGCTTGCCGGGGCGACACCTCTACTTCCTCGACGACAACCTGTTCGGCAACCCCCAGTTCGCCGACACGTTGTTCGACTGCATGCGCGGCATGGGCCGCGTATGGCAGGCGGCAGGCACCGTCCAGGCAGTACTCCGGCCAGGACTGCTGGAACGCGCCGTGGACGCCGGGCTGCGCAGTCTGTTCGTCGGCTTCGAGACGCTGGACCCGGACAACCTTCGCGCCCAGCACAAGCCGCAGAACCTTCCCGACCGATTCGCGACGACGCTCTCGCCACGACAGCACGGTGACGGCTTCCGCCGGCCCGCACACCCGTACGAACTCGTCATCCGCAGGCTGCACGATCTCGGTGTCATGGTGAACGCGAGCTTCGTGTTCGGCATGGACCAGGACGACCCGAGTGTCTTCGACCGGACGGTGGAGTGGGCCTTGCGGCAGGGCGCCGCGACCGCCACCTTCCACATCCTGACCCCCTACCCCGGCACGGCCCTGCATCGGCGCCTGGATCGCGAGGGCCGTATCACGAGCCGTGATTGGGAGAAGTACGACACGCGACACGCGGTGTTCGAGCCTGCCGGAATGACCCGCGGCGAACTCGAGGCCGGCTACCTGCGCGCCTATCGCGACTTCTACAGTTGGCGCGGGATGCTGACCGCATCGCGCGCTCACCAGAGCGCGCGCGAGCGTCTGCGGCATGCCGCCTACACGGCCGGCTGGAAGAAGATGGAGCCGCTGTGGGACGTCGCCATCCGCCATGGGCGAGTGCATCGACTGCTGCCTCTCCTCGAGACCATCCTTGCAGGGTCTGCCGAGCGTGCCGCGTCGACCATGCCGGACCTCCGCTCGCGGCTCCGCCGGGAGCGCCCGCACGTCTCGTCACGGTCTCGACCGACCGCCGTGGGGCGGCACGCGTGAGGTCACCCAGGACGCGCGTCCGCGTGTTGCCCCGCATCGCTCTGGCGCTGTACCTCCTCTGGCTCGCATCAATCACGCTGTCCCCGGCACCGGGAGTGATGGAGGGGACATCGCCGGCTGGCATCCGCGTCAACCTGGTGCCGTTTGACTCGATCCGCGGGCTGATCGCGCTGGGCCCGAACTGGCCCGCCGTCCGCCTGTTGGTGGGCAACGTTGTCGTGTTCGTCCCCTTCGGCCTTCTGGCGCCGGCCGCCTGGCCGCGCCTCCGCAGCTTCGGACTGACAGCGCTCGCCGGCCTCGGTCTCAGCCTGGGCATCGAGTGCGTGCAGCTCTCGCTCTCCCTCCGCCTTGGGCACACCTACCGCGTGTCGGAGGTGGACGACGTGCTGCTGAACGTGACGGGCGTCGTGCTGGGATGGGCGGCGATGCGTTGCGGACAATGCGTCCGCCCCGTCGTCGCGCCCCCGCCGTCTGAGTGCTGCCCTCGGTCGGAACCGAGGACGCCCGGCTGACGGCCGCGCGAGAGCTCGGGGCGCAGTGCCTGGCGGTCCCTTGTCAGGCGCCCGGCTCCCCGTGCGCCTCGGCCGCGGCTTCGTCCAGCACCCGCTCGAGCGCCGCGCCGCGCTCGCGCGCATCGGGGCGCGAGGTGGCCTCCTCGCGCATCTCGCGCCGGCGCCGCGGGCTCAGCGCCCACATGAACGCGTCCCCGATGCCCAGCACGGCCGGGGCGAGATTGCGGATGATCATGTAGGCGAGCACCGTGAAGAGGATCACGTACTCGACGAAGACCAGCGGTCCGGGGCGCAGCGCGGCGGCCACCACGACGAGCACGGCGAGCGCGACGAGAACACCGAGGGCGACCGTCAGGGCCCTACGCCGCTCGATCGGCGGCGCGTCCCCTTCGTCGCGGCGCAGGCTCCTGAAGAGCAGCAGCGCGATCGCGGCGAACATGCCGATGGCTATGACCTGGGCCCACCACGAGGTCATCGCGTCGTTGATGAGCGTCGATGAGTGCGGCCTGGTCCTCGCCCGGGCCGACTGCCCGAGCCGGAATGGGCCCTCAGCGAGAAACACCAGCACGGCCGACAGCAGATGCGCACCCATGACGACCCCCTTCGCACGCCTTCCACGCGCGTCACACGACTCATGACGGACCATACCCCTCTTCGGAGGAGACCTGACGGACGCGTCGTTGCCGTCCCGTCGCAGGATCGGAGCGACGGGTCCCGGGGGCGCCGTCCATGCAAGCGCCCACACGTTGCGGCCCCCGTCCGGGGTGCTACTGTCAGCCCAAACCGAGGACGCCCGGCTGACGGCCGCGCGAGAGCCCGCGGGCACAGTGCCTGGCGGGCGCCGAAGGGGCAAGGCGACGTCCGATGCGGCGCCGAAACTCTCAGGCAACCGGAGCGCGGTCCGACGGGTCCCTGGAGCCAGACGACGCCGGCGGCACGCCAAGGCCGGCACCGGAGGTGGACAGGGTGATGGGAGACATCACCCTGTCCTTCGCGCTTAAGGGAGGTACGAGCCATGACCGCCGGGACACTGCCGTTCGCCGAACGCGTCGCTCGCCTGGGTACTGAGACGGCCTTCGCGGTCGGCGCCGAGTGCGCCGCTTGGGCGGCGAAAGGCCACAAGGTCTACCCCTTCCACCTCGGCGACATCGACCTGGCCACGCCGCGCAACGTCGTCGAGGCGGCTGAGCGCGCCATCGCCGACCGCAAGACAGGCTACTGCCCCAACGGGGGCATCCCGGAGTTGCGGCAGGCGCTGGCCGACGAGATCTCGGCGACACACGGTGTGGCCTATGGCCCCGAGAACGTCGCCGTGCAGCCGGGCGGCAAGCCCGTCATCGGCAAGTTCCTCCTGGCCATGATGGACCCCGGCGACGAGGTCCTCTATCCCAACCCCGGTTTCCCCATCTACGAGTCGCAGATCCAGTTCCTCGGCGGCGTCGCCAAGCCGTACGGGTTCGTCCCGGGCGAGAAGAACTTCCTCCTCGACTTCGACGCCATCGAGGCGTCCATCACGCCCCGGACCAAGCTGCTGATCTTCAACGACCTCCACAACCCGACGGGGGCAGAGAGCACCGACAGCGAACGGAAAGCGCTCGCTGAGCTCGCGCAGAAGCACGACCTCTACGTCCTGTCCGACGAAGCCTATTGGGATATCCGCTACTCCGGGTCCAGCAAGTCCATCGCTTCGCTGCCGGGGATGCAGGAGCGCACGGTCATCCTCTACACCTTCAGCAAGAAGTTCGCCATGACGGGCTGGCGGCTGGGCGGCGCGATCGGACCGAAGGACCTGATCGCGGTGATCGCCACCATGAACGTCAACCAGGAGTCGTGCACCAGCCACTTCATCCAGTGGGCCGGCGTCGAGGCGCTGACGGGCGACCAGAGCGGCGCGCAGACAGATCCTCGCGACGCTGCGCGAGCGGCGTGACGCCGCCGTGCGCGGGCTGAACGCCATCGACGGCGTGTCCTGCTACTCGCCCGAGGCCACCTTCTACCTGTTCCCCGACATGACCGCCGTGATGGAGCGCAAGGGCTTCGCCACCTACGACGAGCTGCGCAAGGACGCCCTGGAGAAGACGGGCGTCTCGCTTCTGCACCCGCCTGCACTTCGGCAGCGAGCTGCCGGGGGAGACGCGGCGGTATGCGAGGTTCGCCTACTCCGGCATCTCGCGTCGACAGGATCGAGGAGGGTCTCGGCCGGCTCAAGGCGTGGGCGGAGGCATGAGCGCCGCGCCGACGGCGTCGCGCGCGGCGCAGCGACGGCGCCCTGCGGCGCACGCCGCTGTACGACCGGCACGTCGCCGCCGGCGCGAAGCTCGTCGACTTCGCCGGCTGGGAGATGCCGGTCCAGTACCCGGCCGGGATCATCGCCGAGCACCTCGCGACGCGGCGCGGCGCCGGCCTGTTCGACGTCTCGCACATGGGCCGCTTCGTCGTCGGCGGGGCCGGCGCCGCGCCCTTCCTGCAGCACGTGCTGACCAACAACTGCGAGGCGCTCGACCCGCTGCAGGCGCAGTACACGATCGTGCCGACCGAGACCGGCGGCGCCGTCGACGACGCCTACCTGTACCGCTTCGTCGAGGACGAGTTCCTGCTCGTCGTCAACGCCGCCAACCGCGAGAAGGACTGGACGCACTTCCAGCAGTTCGCCGGATCGCTTCGACGACCTGCGCCTCGAGGACCGCTCCGAGGACGTCGCGATGCTCGCCCTGCAGGGCAAGACGGCGCGCGAGATCCTCGCCGGCCTGCTCGCGGCCGGCCGGCTGCCCGAGCCGCTGCGCAACGAGCTCAGCATCGCGACGCTGCGCGTCGACGGCGGGGCACGTCGGGCGGCGCGGGCGGGGCCGGCGGAGCCGGCCGCCCCCGCGCCGTCGAGGTCCGCATCGGCCGCACCGGCTACACGGGGGAGCCGCTCTGCTTCGAGCTCTTCGTCGCCGCGGCGAGGACGCACCGGCCCTGTGGGACGCGCTCGTGGCGGCGGGCGCCGAGCCCGTCGGGCTCGGCGCCCGCGACACCCTGCGTCTCGAGGCCGGCCTGCCGCTCTACGGCCACGAGCTCGGCCTCGACCCCGAGGGCGACGAGATCCCCGTCATGAGCTGCCCGCTGGCCTCGTTCGCGGTCAGCTTCTCGCCGCGCAAGGGCGACTACGTCGGCCGCGCGGCCCTCGCCCGCCAGCACCGCGCCTACGGGCGCATCCTGGTGCGCGACTGGTCGCTCGTCGAGGACCTGCCGCGCATGACGCGCCCGGTCGCCATCACCGGCCGCGGCATCGCCCGCGAGGGCGCCGAGGTCTCCCGCGACGGCGAGCGCGTCGGCTGGGTGACGAGCGGCACCGCCGTCCCCTACTGGGGCGTCGAGGGCGAGGGCCTCTGCTCGCTGCAGACCGAGGAGCACCACCTTCGTTCGATCGCCCTCGCCTACGTCGACAGCCGCGTGATCGAGGACGACGAGGTCGAGGTCGACGTGCGCGGCAGGCGCGTCCCCGGGCTCGTCGTTCCGTACCACCTGCGCAGCGACGCGCCGCCCTGCGCGCGCGCCATCGTCTGGGACTACACGCCGCAGCTCGCCGAGCTCGCCGGCGGCGAGGCCGGCGAGCGCGCCCTGCGCCTGATCGCCGGAGCCATCGAGAACCACGAGTGGCGCCAGCGCCGCTGCATCGACCTCATCCCCTCGGAGATGACGGCCTCGCCGCTCGTCCGCCTGCTCAGCATCACCGATCCCGCCTTCCGCTACGCCGAGCACAAGAAGACCGAGGCCTTCTACGACATGGAGGTCTTCTACTACCAGGGCACCGGCTTCATCCACGAGGTCGAGCGCCTGCTCGTCCAGGAGCTGCGCGCCTACCTGGGCTGCGCCGAGGTCGAGACGCGCGTGATCAGCGGGCAGATGGCGAACGCGGCCGTCTTCAGCGCCATGGTCGACTACCTCAATCGCGGCGACCGCAAGGCCGAGCCCCGGCGCATCGCCAAGGTGATCAACAACCACATCGGCAAGGGCGGCCACCTGAGCGCCCAGCCGATGGGGGCGCTCAAGGACTTCGTCGCCCGCGACCCGCGCACCGAGCTGCCGGCGGTGGTCGACATCCCGGTGCTGGCGGACAACCCGTACCACGCCGACGTCCCGGCCCTGCTCGACCTCATCGAGCAGGAGCAGCCGGAACTCATCATCCTCGGCAAGAGCATGGTGCTGCACCCGGAACCCGTGTACGAGGTCCGCACCTTCCTCGACGCGATCGGCTCGCGCGCCGTGCTCATGTACGACATGGCGCACGTCCTTGGCCTTGTCGGCCCGCACTTCCAGGAGCCTTTCGTCGAGGGCGCCGATCTGGTGACCGGATCGACCCACAAGACGTTCTTCGGCACCCAGCGCGGCATCATCGGCGGACGCTGGCAGGAACCGGAGGAGAAGTGGGAGCTGTGGGAGGCGATCGAGCGCCGCGCCTTCCCGGGCTCGGTGTCGAACCACCACCTCGGGACGCTGCTCGGCCTCCTGATGGCCGCCTTCGAGATGAACCACTTCAAGGACGCCTACCAGCAGGCCGTGATCACCAACGCCAAGGCGTTCGCCAGGGCGCTCAAGGACGCCGGCCTGCACGTCGCCGGCGACCCCTCGGTCGACTTCACCGAGACGCACCAGGTGATCGTCGACGTCGGCTACGGCATGGGTCCGGACATCGCCGGCCGGCTCGAGGCGAGCAACATCATCTGCAACTACCAGGCGACGCCGGAGGAAGAGGGCTTCACCGCCGCCGGCGGCCTGCGTCTCGGCGTGTCCGAGATGACGCGCTTCGGCATGGGCCCGGACGACTTCCGCGAGGTCGCGGAGCTGATGGCGGCGGCGATCCTGCGCGGCACGAACGTGGCCGAGGAAGCCGCCGCCCTGCGGGCGCGCTTCACCGAGATCGGCTACTGCTTCTCGGGCGGCGAGTTCGACGCCCTCAAGGAGCAGCTGCACGGACTGCTGTGACCGCGAGCGGCGCCGGTGTCTTGATGGCGGCCCTCGGCGGGTGGGCGGCGTGAGCGCAGTTGAGCCGCGCCGCTCCTGAAGGCGCTGTTCGACGCCGCCGTCGAGGCGGCGGACCCGGCCCGGCTCCTGCCCGGCCGCCTGCCGCCGCCGCCGCCCGGACGGGCAGTCGTCGTGGGGGCGGGCAAGGCCGCCGCCGCGATGGCGCGCGCGGTGGAGTCCGAGGCAGCACGGTCCTGGGGCCCCCGGGCCGACGACCTCGAGGGCCTGGTGGTCACGCGCGACGCTCACGGCGTGCCCTGCGAGCGCATCGAGGTCGTGCAGGCCTCACACCCGGTGCCGGATGCGCGCGGCCGCGAGGCGGCCGCGCGCATCCTCGCCCTTGCACAGGGCCTCACCGCTGACGACCTGCTCATCTGCCTCTTCAGCGGGGGCGGCTCCTCATTGCTCGCCCTGCCGGCGCCCGGCGTATCGCTCGCGGACAAGCAGGCCGTCACCACGGCGCTGCTTCGCTGTGGAGCGGCCATCGGCGAGATCAACTGCGTCCGCAAGCACCTGTCCGCGGTGAAGGGTGGGCGCCTGGCGGCGGCCGCCCGTCCGGCCCGCACGGTGACGTTCCTGATCAGCGACGTCCCCGGCGACGACCCGGCCGTCGTTGCCTCGGGACCGACCGTGCCCGACTCCACGACGTGCGCCGACGCTCTCGACGTTCTGCAGCGCTACGGGATCGAGCGTCCGGCCTCCGTCCTCGACCTTCTGAAGGCTGGAGCGAGGCGAGCGGCGAGCGGCGGGGACCCAGGGGGTGGCGACCGGTCGCCGCTCGACGACCGCCTTGAGGTCCTCGCGACGGCCGCGGACGGGCAGGCCGCGGCCGCGCGCGCTGCGCGCTGCCGCGGCGTCCAGCCCGCCCTCCTCGGCCATGACCTCGAGGGGGAGGCGCGCGCCCTCGGCGGCCTTCACGCGGCCCTCGCTCTCGGCTGCACCGGGGGCAGCGCGATACGTCTGAGCGCACTGCGCGAGGCGGTTGCTCTGGGAGCCGTTCATCTCGAGCGACCGGTGCTGGCGGTCCCCGCCCCTCCGCTGGTGCTGCTCTCCGGAGGCGAGACGACGGTGACTGTCGTCGGCGAGGGGCGCGGCGGCCGGAACACCGAGTACGCTCTGGGCCTGGCGGTGGCCCTCGACGGACATCCCGCCATCTGGGCTCTTGCAGCGGACACCGACGGTATCGACGGAAGCGAGGACAACGCCGGCGCCTTCGTCGACCCCGGGACGCTGGAAAGGGCCCGTGGGGTCGGCGTGAGCCCCGCGGACGCGCTGGCGGCGAACGACTCCTACGGCCTCTTCTCAGCCTTGGGCGACCTGCTCATGACCGGCCCGACCTGCACGAACATCAACGACTTTCGTGCCGTCCTCGTCCTCGACGACCGGGACCGCCGCGGTCGATGAGGCAGGTAGAATCACGGGTGTGCTGGACCTCCTGATCACGGACGCGCTTGTCATCGACGGCAGCGGCACGCCCGCGTGGCGCGGCTCGGTCGGTGTCGCTGGCGGCCGCATCGTCGAGGTCCGTCGCGCGCAGGAGGCCGAGTCGACATCGCCCGCGCAGCCCGCGCCCGAGGCCGCGCAGACCGTCGACGCCACCGGCCTGGCGCTCGCCCCCGGCTTCATCGACGTCCACACGCACTCCGACCTGGCGCCCTTCACCGACCTCTGGATGGACAGCGCCCTCCGCCAGGGCGTCACCACGGTCGTGGTCGGCAACTGCGGCATGTCTGCGTGGCCGCGCGGCGGGCTCGAGCCCGATGGCGTCGTTCCTCGGCACGACCTCCGAGGAGCTGCCCGCCGTGGGACCTGCGTTCGACGACTACCTCCGCGCCATCGACGCGGCGCGGCCGGCGTGCAACGTGGCCGCGCTCGTGGGCTTCGGCAGCCTGCGGACACAGGTGATGGGCCACGAGCGCCGGCCGGCAACGCCGGCCGAGATCGACGAGATGCGCCGGCTGCTGGGCGAAGCCATGCAGGCCGGCGCCTTCGGCATGTCGAGCGGGCTCATCTACGTTCCCGACATGTACGCCACGACGGAGGAGGTGGCCGCCGTCGCCGCGGCCGCCGCGCCGCATGGCGGCCTCTACACGACCCACATGCGCGCCGAGGGCCACCTCGTGTTCGACGCCGTGCGCGAGGCCGCCGGCATCGGCCGCCATGCCGGGGTCCACACCCACGTCAGCCACCTCAAGCTCGAGGGGCGCCGCGCCTGGGGTCGTGCTGCGAGCTGCTCGCGCTGCGTCGACGAGACGGCGGCGCGACCGGGACCAGTACCCGTACACCGCCTGGGAGACCGACCTCGCGAGCTTCCTGCCAGCATGGGCGCCGGTCGAGCGGCTCGCCGAGACTCGTCGCCGACCCCGACAGCCCGCGCCCGGCTCGTGCGCGTCATCGAGGAGGGCGAGCCCGACTGGGAGAGCTCGGTCGCCGACTCGGGCTGGGAGAGCATCGTGCTCGAGGTCGACGGACCCGGCACTCGCCGACCGCGACATGGCGAGCGTCGGCCGCGGAGCGCGGCGTCGCGCCGGTCGACCTCGCGCTCGACCTGCTCTGCGCCGACCCGCTCACGCGACCGTGCGCGGTCACACCATGCAGGAGGACGACGTGCGCGCGATCCTCGCGCGCCCCGACGTCCTCGTCGGCTCGGACGGCATGGCCGTGTCGCCCCGAGGGCCCGCTGGGGCAGACACCGCTGCACCCGCGCAGCTACGGGACCTTCCCGCGCGTCCTCGGCCGCTACGCGCGCGACGCGCGGGCTGCTCTCGCTCGAGACGCGGTCCGCAAGATGACCGTCGCTCCCGGCGGAGATCTTCGGCCTCGGCGGCCGCGGCGTCGATCGCCGAGGGCGCGGTCGCCGACCTCGTCCTGTTCGACCCGGCGACCGTCGCCGACGCGGCCGCCTTCGGCGATGCCCACCACTACCCGGACGGCGTCACCGCCGTGATCGTCGCCGGCCGGGTCGCCTGGGACGGCGAGCGCCGCGCGCGGGCCGGGCAGGCCGTCCGGCGAGCCTGATCGGGGAAGCGGCCACCGGTGGCGATCCTTCTCGCTCTCCTGGCCAGCCTTGGCTGGGGCCTCTCCGACTTCGTCGGCGGTCTCAGCTTCGCGCAGCCTTCCGCTCCGCGGCGTCGTCTCGTGCATGATCGCCGGCGGCGTGGCGACCGCCGCGCTCGCCGCCGCGCTCACCGGCTCCGGCTACCCGGGTGGCGCCATCCTGGTCCCCGGCGCGATCGCCGGTCTCGCCAGCGTCACGGCGATCGCGAGCCTGTACAAGGGGCTCGCCATCGGCTCCATGAGCGTCGTCGCGCCCATCAGCGCCGCCTATCCGATCGTCCCCGTCGCCTGGGGGCTCGCCCAGGGCGAGCGGCCGAGCGCCCTCCAGTTCGCCGGCATGGCGCTGGTCGTCGCCGGCGTCATCCTGGCTTCCAGCGTCCGCGAGAAGGCGGCCGGCGGCGCCGAGGGTTCCTCCGCACTCGCCGACGACGGGGTGTCCGGAGCCCGGCTGCCCATCGTCCCTCTGCCGGACCTTGGCGAGGGCATCGCCAGCCGGGTCCGCCGCGACGCCGCGGCGCACCGGCCGAGGATGTTCGCCAGCGTCATGCTGGGCATCGTCGCGGCCCTCGCCAGCGGCACCGTGCTCACGGCGCTCAGCTCCGCCTCCGAGACCGACCCTTTCTGGGGCCTTATCGTGACGAGGGGCGTCGGCCTGGTCGTCATGCTCGTGGTCGTGGCCGCGGGACGATCAGGGTTCGGTGTCCGGCCGCGTCAGATGCCGCTCCTCCTCGGCATCGGCGTGCTCGACACCGTCGCCACCGGCTTGTTCGCCATCGCGACGACCCTGGGATACCTCAGCGTCGTGTCGGTGATCGCCGCGCTCTTCCCCTTGGGCACCATCGCGCTCGCCCGGCTGGCGCTCGGCGAACGCATCCAGCCGCAGCAGAGCGTGGGGGTCGCCGCCGCCCTCTCGGGCGTCGCGCTGGTGGCGCTGGGCTAGAGCGCAGTGCCGGGCCGCCGGGCGCGCGACGCGGGCCCGGCAGGCGCGGGTCAGCCGGCTTCGATCTCCTCGTCGGTGGCGCCGCTCTCGCTCACGACCATGCGGGCGATGGCGCTGACGACGTCGCCCTCGCGCATGTTCATGACCTTGACGCCCTGCGTGGCGCGGCCGTGCCGGCTGATGCCGTCGGCGCGCACGCGGATCATCACGCCGTCGCGGCTCTGCAGCATGATCTCGTGGTTCTCGCGCACGACCCGCACGCCCACGAGGTAGCCCTTGCGGTCGGTGAGCGCCACGGTGCGCACGCCGAGCCCGCCCCGTCCGGTGATGCGGTACTCGCTGATCGGCGTGCGCTTGCCGAACCCGTTCTCGGTGACGACGAACAGGTCGGAGTCGTCGCGGGCGATGTCGATGGCGATGACCTCGTCGCCCTTGCGCAGCTTCATGCCGCGCACGCCTGAGGCGCCGCGCCCCATCGGCCGGACGTCGCCCTCGTGGAAGCGGATCGCCTGCCCCAGCCGGCTGACCATCATGATGTCGTCGTCGCCCGAGGTGTGGCGCACGGCGAGCAGCTCGTCGCCGTCGCGGATGTCGATGGCGATGATGCCGTCGCTCTTGCGGGGCGTGTTGTACGAGCCGAACAGGGTCTTCTTGACGACGCCCTTCTTCGTGCCGAAGACGAGGTACTTGCCCTCGTTGACGTCGAAGTTGCGCGTCGCGATGACGGCGCAGACCTTCTCGTCCTGGCGCAGCGGCAGCAGGTTGAGCAGGTGCTTGCCGCGCGCGTTGCGGCCGGCCAGCGGCAGCTCGTGGACCTTGAGCCGGTACACCTTGCCGACGCTGGTGAAGAACAGCAGGAAGTGGTGCGTGCTGGTGATGAACAGGTGCTCGACCTCGTCCTCTTCCTTGAGCTCCATGCCGGCGACGCCGATGCCGCCGCGTTTCTGCTGGCGGTAGGTGGCGACGGCGAGCCGCTTCACGTAGCCGGTCTTGGTGATGGTGATCGCCATCTGCTCCTCGGCGATGAGGTCCTCGAGGTCGATCTCGCCCTCGTCCGGCACGATCTCGGTGCGCCGGTCGTCGTTGTAGAGACGCTTGATCTCGAGCAGCTCGCTCTTGATGACGCCGTAGATGGCGGCCTCGTCGCCGAGCAGCTCGCGCAGCTCCTTGATGCGCGCGAGCAGGCCGGCGTGCTCTTCTTTGACCTTGTCGCGCTCGAGTCCGGTGAGCTTCTGCAGGCGCAGGTCGAGGATGGCCTGCGCCTGCGGGCGCGTGAGCTCGAAGGTGTCCATGAGCGCGTCGCGCGCCGCGTCGGCGTCGGCCGCCTTGCGGATGATCGTGATGATCGCGTCGAGGTTGTCGAGAGCGACGAGCAGGCCTTCGAGGATGTGCGCCCGCGTCTCGGCCTTGTCGAGCTCGAACTTGGTGCGCCGGATGACGATCTCTTTCTGGAAGGCGATGTACGCCCGGATCATCTCGGGAAGCGTGAGCGTGCGCGGGACGCCCCCGACCAGCGCGATGTTGATGATCCCGAAGGTGGTCTGCATCTGGGTGTGCTTGTAGAGCTTGTTGAGCACCACCATGGGGATGGCCTCGCGCTTGAGCTCGATGACGAGGCGCATGCCGGCGCGATCGGACTCGTTGCGCAGGTCGCTGATCTCGGTGATCTTCTTCGTCTTGACGAGGTTGACGATGTCGTCGATCAACGTGGCTCGGTTGACCTGGTAGGGCAGCTCGGTGACGACGATCGCGCTCTTGTTGCCCTTGAGCTGCTCGGTGTGCGCCTTGGCGCGGACGCGGACGCGTCCGCGCCCGGTGCGGTAGGCCTCCTTGAACCCGCCGCTGCCGAGGATGACCCCGCCGGTCGGGAAGTCGGGGCCTTTGACGTACTCCATGAGGTCGTCGGCCGTGGCCTCGGGGTGGTCGACCAGATGCAGGATGGCGTCGACGACCTCGCCCAGGTTGTGCGGCGGGATGTTCGTCGCCATGCCGACGGCGATGCCCGACGCGCCGTTGACCATGAGGTTGGGCATGCGGCTGGGCAGGACCGTGGGCTCGCGGCGCGTCTCGTCGTAGTTGGGGACCCAGTCGACGGTGTTGGCGTCGATGTCGCGCAGCATCTCGACGGCGATGCGGCTGAAGCGTGCCTCGGTGTAGCGCATCGCCGCCGGCGAGTCGCCTTCGACCGAGCCGAAGTTGCCCTGGCCGTCGACGAGCGTGTAGCGCATGTTGAAGTCCTGCGCCATGCGCACGAGGGTCGGGTAGATGACGGCCTCGCCGTGCGGGTGGTAGTTACCCGACGTGTCGCCGGCGATCTTGGCGCACTTGCGGTGCTGCTTGTTGGGCGCCAGACCGAGGTCGTTCATGGCGACGAGGATGCGGCGCTGGCTGGGCTTGAGACCGTCGCGGACGTCGGGCAGGGCGCGGTCGGTGAGCACGCTCATCGCGTAGTCGATGAACGACGAGCGCATCTCGTCTTCGAGCTCGATCGGCTCGATCTTGCCCTCGAGTGTCTGGATGTTGTCAGACATCGAGGAACCGCACCTCCTTGGCGTTCTTCTCGATGAACTCGCGACGCGGCTCGACCTTGTCGCCCATGAGCATGGTGAAGACTTCGTCGGCGGCCTGGCCGTCTTCCATGGACACCAGCATGAGCGTGCGCGTCATGGGGTTCATGGTCGTCTCCCAGAGCTGGTCGGGGTTCATCTCGCCGAGGCCCTTGAAGCGCTGGAGCTGGATGCCCTCTTTGGTGAGGTCGACGATCTGCACGCGCAGCTCTTCGTAGCTCGCCGCCTCGGCCTTGCGGTTGCCGAGACGCAAGGTGAAGGGCGGGCGGCCGACCATCTCGCGGATGCGCTCGTGCACGCGCTTGAGCGCCTGGAACTCGCGCCCCGCGAGGGCCGCGAACGGGATGCGCAGGTTCGCGGCCAGACCGGTGCGCCGCTCGACCAGGCGCGTGTCGGCGACCTGCCCCTCGTCGTCGACGCCGAGGACGTCGATGACGTAGCGCTTGTCGATGTCGGCGCGCAGCGCCTGGACGAGCCCGGCGAAGTCGGCGATGTCGGCCTCGACCACGGGGCCGTTCTTGAGCCAGTCGATGAGCTCTCCGCCCCACTGGCTCTTGAGCTTCTTGACCCAGCCCTCGTACTCGCCGAAGAGCCGGAGGAAGCGCTGGTACTTGGCCTCGCTGAACGTGAACTCGGTGTCGGTGTTGTCGACCTTGATCTGCTCGAGGCGGCCGCGCAGCAGGATCTCCTCGAGCTGCGCCTCCTTGTGGATGTACTGCTCCTGGTTGCCCTGCTTGAGACGGTAGAGCGGCGGCTGGGCGATGTAGACGTAGCCGGCCTCGACCAGCGGCTTCATGTGGCGGAAGAGGAAGGTGAGGATGAGGGTGCGGATGTGCGACCCGTCGACGTCGGCGTCGGTCATGATGATGATCTTGTGGTAGCGCGCCTGCTCGACGTCGAACTCGTCGCCGATGCCGGCGCCGATGGCGCTGATCATCGTCAGGATCTCGTTGTTGGCGAGCATCTTGTCGATGCGCGCCTTCTCGACGTTGATGATCTTGCCGCGCAGCGGCAGGATCGCCTGGAACGAGCGGTCGCGGGCCTGCTTGGCCGAGCCGCCGGCCGAGTCGCCCTCGACCAGGTAGAGCTCGCTCAGGGCCGGGTCCTTGATGGAGCAGTCGGCGAGCTTGCCGGGGAGTGTGCTGCCCTCGAGAAGACCCTTGCGGCGCGTGAGGTCGCGCGCCTTGCGCGCGGCGCTGCGCGCCCGCGCCGCGTTGATCGTCTTCTCGACGATCTGCCGCCCCTCCGAGGGGTTCTCTTCGAGGAACTCGGCGAGCTTCGCGTTGACCGTGGTCTCGACCAGGGTGCGGATCTCGGTGTTGCCGAGCTTGGTCTTGGTCTGGCCCTCGAACTGCGGGTTGCGCAGCTTGACCGAGATGAGCGCCGTGAGGCCCTCGCGCACGTCCTCGCCGGAGAGGTTCTCCTCCTTCTCCTTGAGGAGGTTCTTCTGGCGCGCGTAGTCGTTGATGGTGCGCGTGAGGGCGGAGCGGAAGCCGGAGAGGTGGGCGCCGCCCTCCGTCGTGTTGATGTTGTTGGCGAACGTGAAGATGGACTCGTTGTAGGACGAGTTCCACTGCATCGCGACCTCGACCTGGCCGTCGTCGGTCTCGTTCTCGAGGAAGATGATGCTGCGGTGGATCGCGTCCTTGTCGCGGTTGATGTAGGTGACGAAGTCCTTGATGCCGCCGGCGTACTGGAACGCCGCCGACTCGCCGTCGGCGCGCTCGTCGTTGAGCTCGATGCGCAGGTTCTTGGTGAGGAAGGCGGTCTCGCGCAGGCGCTGGGCGAGGACGCGGAAGTCGAAGTCGACCTCTTCGAAGATGTCGGCGTCGGGCATGAACGAGACGGTCGTGCCGGTCGGCGCCGTCTTGTCGCGCTTCTCCTTCTTCTCGAGCTTGGAGACCGCGGCGCCGCGCTCGAAGCGCTGGTGCCAGTGGTGGCCGTCGCGGTAGATGTCGAGCTCGAGCCACTCGGAGAGCGCGTTGACGACCGAGACGCCGACGCCGTGCAGGCCGCCGGAGACCTTGTAGCCGCTGCCGCCGAACTTGCCGCCGGCGTGCAGCATGGTGAGGACGACCTCGGCCGCCGGACTTGTCGTACTTCTCCATGATGCCGACGGGGATGCCGCGCCCGTCGTCGACCACGGTGATCGAGTTGTCGGGGTTGATGGTGACGGTGATCGCGGAGCAGTACCCGGCGATGGCTTCGTCGACGGAGTTGTCCACCACCTCGTACACGAGGTGGTGGAGGCCGCGGGGCCCGGTGGAGCCGATGTACATGCCGGGCCGCTCGCGGACCGGCTCGAGGCCCTCGAGGACCTGGATGTCTTGGGCGTTGTAGCTGGGCTTCTTCACGCGACCTCGCAGGGGCAGCGGTTCATGCAGCGTCGCAGGGACGGACGTCGTTGGGGGCGGTCTCGGCAGGCAGGCCGGGAGACCCTGCGCAAGTATACCAGAGCGGGAGCCTGGAAGCGACCCGCGGCGGCGTACAAAACCGCCGCAAAAAGTCACTTTTTATGGTTGACAGACGACCCGCTCGGGCGGTTCTGGGGCGGCTCTGCCGCGGCGGCCCCGAGAGCCGCCCGGATGGCCTCGCGCAGACGCTCGTCGCCGATCTGGTCCGCGCCCTGCTGAGCGGCGGCGAGGTCGGCGGCGATGGAGAGTGCCGTCACGTCTGGACTTCTTCGACGCGGCAGGCTCGTTCTCCTGCGGCGAGCGAGCCTGCCGGGGCCCCTCCGGGGGGCTCGGCGCGGGCGCGGGCGACGCCGGTGACGAAGCGGAAGCGCTCCACGGGATGGGCCGGGTCGAGCTCGTTCATGCGCGCCAGCAGCTGGCCGCCGAGGTAGGTGAGCTCCTGGGCCCAGATCGAGGAGGCGCACTCGACGGTGAGCACGCCGCGGGCGAAGGACCGTGGGCGCGCGTTGGCGGCGACGGCGTCGCCGGCCGCGCGCGCCCACGCGCCGTACGCCCGCGCCTGGTCGCTCGTGTCGAGGCGCGCCAGGGCGGGATCGAGGATCTCGCCGATCTTGCGCGGCTCGCCACGGTCGTTCTCCGTCCGGCGCGTCCGGTCGGCCTGCCGTCCGGCGCGTCCGCGCCTGCCGTCCGGCGCGTCGGCCAGCGGCAGCTCGATCACCGTCGCGGCGGCGAGCTCGGCGTCGGTGAAGTAGTGGCGGTTGGTCGTCGTGATGATCGCCTGACCGGCCCCGGCGAGCTGCGCGACGAGCAGCCGGCGGCGAGCGTCGTCGAGCTCGCTCATGACGTCGTCGAGAAAGAGGGCGCCGACTTCGCCGGTGCGCTCCGCCGCGAGAGCCTGCTCGGCGAGCAGCAGGGCGAGGACCGCGGCGCGCTGCTCGCCCTGCGAGCCGAACAGGCGCAGGTCGCGGCCGCCGGCCGGCAGCGCCACGGCGCCACACGCGGCCGGCCGGCGACGGGAGTCGCTCCAGCGGCGGCGTCCTCACTCCCGTCCGCGGCGCCTTCGACCTTCGCCCCGTCGGCCCCGACCTCGACGAACCGCAGGTCGTCGCGGTGGGGCCCGATCAGGGTGAGTCCGCGTTGCACCTCCACCGGGCGGCGCTCGCGCAGGCGCTCCAGCAGGGCGTCCTCGTCGAAGTCGAGACCGTTCAGCTGCGACACCAGCTGCAACGCGAAGCGCTCCCCGGCGGGCGCGAGCCCCGCGGCCAGCTCGGCGAAGCGCCCGCCGAGGTCGGCGACGAGGGTCGCTCGCCGTCGGCCGAGCTCGACCGCGGCATGCGCGAACTGCGCGTCCCACGGGTCCAGCGTCGCGACGGCCGCCCCGGCACGTACGTTGGCGAGCTGGGCGTTGCGTTGCCGCAGGGCCGCCTGTGCGTCGCGAGCGGCGGCCGCGTACGGAGGCTCGACCGCAGCGGCGAAGGCGTCGATGTGAGCGCGTCGCCGCGCCGGACTGCCCTTCACAAGGAGCAGGCTCTCGGGCACGAAGATGAACACCTGACAGCGGCGCCGGAGGTCGTCGAGTACGGCCACCTCGAGTCCGTCCCAGCGCACGCGCTTGCCCTCTCCGGGGGCGTACGCGACCTCGACCTCCTGAAGCCGGTCGCCGACGCCGTCGAGGTGCACGGTGACGCGGGTGAACCGCTGGCCCCAGGCGATGAGCTTCTCCTCGCGGCGTGTGCGCGGCGAGGCCCCCCGCAGGGCGAAGAAGGCCCCCTCGAGGAGGTTGGTCTTCCCGGTGGCGTTGGCGCCCACCACGACGTTCAACCCGGGACCGAAGGACACGGCGGCGTCGCAGTACGAGCGGAAGTTGAGAAGCCTCAGGTCGTTGAGGAACACACCCGGTACTCCTGGCCGCCGAGGCCGACGACGTCTCCCTCTGCGAGCTTGCGTCCGCGGCGTGTCTCGATGGCACCGTTCACGCTGACGTGGCCTTCCTGCACGATGACCTTGGCGTGGCCGCCCGTCGTCGCGACCCCGGCCACCTTGAGGAAGGCGCCGAGCGTCACGGGAAGGTCGACGGTGATGTCGTTCACGTGGACAAGGGTGCCGCCAGCTTGGTGACGCCGGCGAACAGCCTCAGAAGAAGGACGCGCCTCAGCCGCTCAGGCGGATAGGCATGATCAGGTAGACGAAGGCCCCGGCCGCACTGCAGATCAGGCCGGGGCGCAGCGGGTTGGTGAACTTGAGCGTGACGTCGCTCTCGTCCACCGCCTCGATGCCCTCGATCAGGTACTGCGGGTTGAACCCGATCTCGAACTCCTCGCCCTCGTAGGGGATATCGAGCGACTCCTCGGCCTGGCCAACGTCCTGCGTGAGGGCGCGCATCGTGAGCCGTCCGGACGCGAACGTCAGGCGCAGGGGCGCGTTGCGCTGCGCCAGAAGACTGGTCCTGCGCGCCGCGGCGGTCACAAGCTCTTTGCCCAGGGTGACTTCGTGGTCGAAGCTCTCGGGGATGAGCTGCTTGTAGTTGGGGAATTGGCCGTCGATGAGGCGCGAGGCAAGATAGACGTCGCCGCCTTGATCGGCGAGCTTGAAGAGCGCCTGGTTCTCGCCGATCGCGACTTCGACGTCACCGTCGCCCATCGCCGCCGCGAGACGCGCCACCTCGGTCAGCGCCTTCACAGGGACGATCGCCTGTACCTCGCCAGGGATCTCACTCTCCAGGATCGTCTCTTTGACGGCGAGCCGGTAGCTGTCGGTCGCGACCATCTTGAGGGCGTTGCCGCCCATGCTCACGAGCACGCCCGTGAGGATCGGCCGCGTCTCGTCCCTCGACGCGGCCCGCCCGACCTTGCCCAGCGTCTCGACGAACGGCTCGCGCCCGATCCTGAGCCCGCCTTCGAGCTCGAAGGACGAGGTCTGCGGGAAGTCGCTCGCCGCCCAGGTGTTGAGCGAGAACTGCGCGCGCCCGGCGCTGATCTGGGCGTTCGCCTCTCCAGCCTCGATGGTGACCGTTTCGCTGGGAAGGTTCCGTACGATGTCGCTGAAGAGCCTCGCGGGGACGACGGTCTCTCCATCACTCTCTATCGTCGTCACAAGGCTCGCCTTGATGGAGAGCTCCATGTCGGTCGCGAAGAGGTCGAGCCGTCCGTCCCCCGCCTGCACAAGGACGCCGGAGAGCACAGGCAGGGCGCTTCGCGCGGAAACGCCGCGGGAGAGGATGTTGAGCTTGTCAACGAGGGCGGTGCGATCGACTGTGAATCTCATGCCGGCTCCTTATTGTTACTAAGAGAGGATGAAACTCTCTTCGTCATCGTCATAACGCCTGTGGACGATACCTCACGAATACGATCGTCCTGCACCTGAAGGAGAGAGCGCTTGTGCAGGGGCCTGTGGATGCACTGTGCAGAACCCGACGCTCCCTCCTGTGACGGCGCTCGCGTTGCCCGAAGCATAGCCGGTTTGGGGTTCGTTTGTCAGTTTGTCCACCGGCCCTGACGAGGTTGTCGACAGCCGGTCGGGAAAGGGGCCTTCGTCGCCGCGCGCGCGGCGTCAGCGGCTCGTCTTGACACGCGCCGTGATCAGCTGGACCAGGTCGTGGAGCTGGCGGTCGTGGCCGTCCTTGAGGAGGCGGTCGATCTTGTCGACGGCGTACAGGACCGTGGTGTGGTGTCGCCCGCCGAACCGGTCGCCGATCTGGGGGAGGGACGCCTCGGTCAGGTCCCTGGCGAGGTACATCGCGAGTTGGCGCGCATAGGCGACGTCCTGGGTCCGGCGGTTGCCCCGCAGATCGTTCACGTGCAGGCCGAACTGCCGTGCGACCTCGGCCTGCACCATCTCGATGGTCACGGGGTGGGCGTAGGCCTTGGGCAGGATGTCCTTGAGCGCCTCCTTGGCGAGCTCGAGCGTCACCTCACTGCCGCGGATCGAGGCGAAGCTGACGGTGCGGGTGAGGGCGCCGTAGAGCTCGCGGATGTTGGCCGTCACGCGCGCCGCGATCCACTCCAGCACCTCGGGCTCAGCGATGTGGTAGCCCTCCCACTTCACCTGTCGGCGCAGGATGGCGATACGTGTCTCGAGGTCGGGGCGGCTGATGTCGACGACGACCCCCTGGCCGAAGCGCGTGCGCAGGCGCTCTTCGAGTTCCTCGAGCTCGCGCGGTGGGCGGTCGGAGGTGATGACGATCTGCCGACCGGCCTCGTAGAGCGAGTTGAACGTGTGGAAGAACTCGACCTGGGTCTGCTGCTTCTCGGCGAGGAACTGGACATCGTCGACCAGCAGGACGTCGTTCGCCCGGTAGGCCTGCTTGAAGCCCTCGACACGACCCTTGTCGGTCACGGCGTTGATGAAGTCGTCGGTGAAGCGCTCGACGGTCACGTACTTCACCTGGAGGGACGGGTGCTTCTGGATGACGGCGTGGGCGATGGCCTGGATGAGGTGGGTCTTGCCGAGGCCGGTGTCGGCGTAGATGAACACCGGGTTGTAGGCGTCGGCCGGAGTCTCGGCGACGCTGCTCGCGACGGCGGCGGCGTACTCGTTGTGCGGACCGGTGACGAAGCGCTCGAAGACGTAGCGCGGGTTGAGGTCGGCGAGGGCCTTCGCGCGCGGACCCGGCCGGGGCGCGAGAGGCGCCAGAGAGCGCCGTTGCCGGCGCGGGTGAGGGGTGAGTCGACGCTCGGCGCCGGCGGCAGATCGGGGGCCGGCGCCCCCTCCCCGGCCGCCGCGGTGCCGTCTCCGAGCGCCGAGGCGCGCTCGTCGACGACGAGGGTCAGGCTGACCGTGTCGCCCAGCACCTGGGCGAGGGCGTCGGTCACCATGCCGGCGAAGCGCTTCTCGATCCAGTCGCGGGCGAAGTCGTTCGGCACGCCCAGCACGAAGGCGCCGTCGCTGAGGTCGAGCGGCAGCGCGCGGTCGAACCAGAGGCGGAAGGTCCGTTCGTTCAGCTGCGTGCGCAGCTGCTCGCGTGCCTCGTTCCAGATGAGTGTCAGCTGGTCGTCGATCGACGCCTCACTCCCGGTCCCGGGGATGCGGCGGCCAACCCCGGGAGAGTCGAAGAACGGTCAGAGGATGCTGTCGAGGAGGTGGAGTCCCTCCTCGCGCAAGGCTCGCTTGCCGTCGCCGAGCGAGTGTATCAACCCCTTCTGCTCCAGTAAATTGAGTTCGCGGAACGCGGTGGCCGGCGAGATGCCCAGCTCGCGGGAGAGGGCCTTCGGGCCCGCCGAGCCGAGCTCCATGAGCAGCACGAGGACCTTGGTCTGTCGCGTGGTGAGCTTGACCTCCGGCCCTGAGGGCCGCTCCGGCTCCTCGGCGGGTCGGGTGGGCAGCTTGATCGGTGAAGACGGCGCCGCCCCCAAGGTTGTCTTCGACGGTCAGCACCCCGCGCAGGAACTGCAGCGCCTCGCGGGCGATGGGCAGACCAGAGCCGACGCCCCTGATGAGGCGGCGCTGCTGCGCAGTGGCCGTCGTGAAGCCCGGCAGGAAGGCGCGCTCCTTCTCCTCCAGCCCTGGGCCGTGGTCCGAGATGCGGATCGTCTGGCCGTTGTCGAGTACCGTGACGACGACGTCCCGGAAGGCCGCGTGCAGGAGGTTCTCGATCAGCTCCTGGATCACGGTGAAGGGGACCTGGCCCCCCTGCTCGCGGCACGAGTTGTAGGTCTTCTCGGCGAGCGAAGCGATCAGCGCCGGGAGGTCCTGCTCCTCGATGGCGATGACCCTGGGGGGGCTCGTGAGCGTGTCGTACACCGCGATGCGCGGCGCCTCGGGGCCGGTCGGCACGTCGGGCAGCCAGGCGTCCCGAGGCGCCGTCGTGGTCGCGAGCGTGGGCCCGCCTGCGTCGCTCGAGCTGAAGCACTGCCTCGGGCGTGGCGGCGACGGCGCGGGGAGAGGCTGCGGCCGGGTCCGGTCGCTCAGCGAGCAGCCTGTCGAGGAAGGACTCCATGGGGGCGACGAGTATAGCACCGCCACTCAAGGCCTGAAACGCGTTCAGCGAGCCTGAGCGAGCGGGGGCGGGGCCGAAGCGGCGACCAGTTATCCACAGGGTGTTCAGGAACTGTGGAGAGCGCCGTGACGGAGGCCGCTGAAGGACCCCAATTTGCGGGACTTGTGGAAAAGGGCGTTTCACTACCGGGTGACGAGGGCGCCACGGGGCCGGCCGCCAGGCGGCCGTGCCGGGCGGCGCCCCAAGGCTGACCAATCGCTGTGATACCGGGAAGAAAAGACCTGCAAAGAGCGGGCTCATCACGCGATGGGAGGGGCACCGCGGCTGTCAAGCGAACCCGTCGTCGTCAACGCCTTATCCACGGCGGTCGTGAGCCTGTAAGCACGGGAAATGATTCTTATCCACAGTATCCACAGAAGACCGTGAACCGGAGAGCGACCAGCTGAAACGTGCACTGGCCACTCACAACGGGCGGGAGTACACTGAGGGCGTCCTCGCGGAGCTCCTGGACGAGGGGCTGAGAAGGCGCTTCCTAGCGCCGACGCGCCGAACCTGACCACCACAAGGTGGCGGCGTCCATAGACGCTGCTGGGTAATGCCAGCGAAGGGAGAGATCCGAGATGAGCGCCCACCCCACCCCGTCGCCCCCCCTGCCGCGGTCAGGCCAGCCGCGCCTCAACGCCCACCCCGGGGCCTGGGGCGTCCAGGCGTACGCAGAGATCGGCGTCGCTGTCGCGCTCGCCGCCGTGCTCGGCCAGGTGCGGCTCTTCGCCATGCCGCAGGGCGGCTCCGTCAGCCTTGAGCTGCTGCCCGTGATCTTCATCGCCGTGCGGCGGGGCGTCGTGCCGGGCCTCGTGACCGGGGTCGTGTACGGGTTCCTCCAGCTGGCCCTCCCTGGAGCCTTCGTGTTCCACCCGGCGCAGGCGCTGCTCGACTATCCCCTCGCCTTCGGCGCCCTCGCGGTCGGCGGCTTCGTCGCCGTGACGGGCTGGCGCTCGCTCGCCGTGGCCGTCGCGTTGGCCTGCGCGGCGCGCTTCGTCTTCCACTTCCTCTCCGGGCTCATCTTCTTCGCCGAGTACGCGCCCGGGTGGGAGGCCCCCTGGCTGTACTCGATCACCTACAACGCGCTGTACCTGCTCCCCGAGGCGGTCCTCACCGCGGTGCTCCTCTGGCCGCTGCTCAAGGCGTACGACGCGGCCTTTCCGGCGGGGAGGGACGTCGCGTGATGACGGGATCCCGCAGGGACGAAGGCGAGGGGACCGGCCGGCGACAGCCGGCCGGCGGGCTCGCCGCCGTCTTCCTCGACGGCGACTACGAGGATGCCGCCTACTACCGCGAGTGGGCCCGGGTCGCCGACCTGGTCGTGGCCGCCGACGGAGGCGGGCGGTTTCTCGCCGCCGCCGGCCTCGTGCCCGACGCGCTGGTCGGCGACTTCGACTCGCTCGACGAGGAGGCTGTGAGCGCCGCCGGGCGGCGCGGCGCGCGCGTCGTCCGTCACCCGGTGCGCAAGGACCAGACGGACGGCGAGCTGGCCGTCGACGAGGCGCTGCGGGAGGGCGCCGGCGAGCTCGTGCTCGCCGGCGCCCTCGGCGCCCTCGACCACGTGCTCGGCCACCTCGCGCTGCTCGGCCGCGTCGAGGGGCGAGGGACGCCGGCGCGCCTCGTCTCGCCGGGGCTGACGGTCAGAGTCCTGAACGCCGGCGCGACCGTGACCCTCGACGCCGGGCCGGGCACGCGCGTGTCGCTCGCCCCGCTCGACGGTGACGCGGTCGTCACGCTGTCGGGCCTCGACTACGAGCTCGAGCGGGGGCGCCTGCCGGGCGGCACCTGTCTCGGGCTCGGCAACGCCGTCTCGCGCCGCGGCGCGACGATCCGCGTCCACGAAGGCCGCGTCGCCGCGCTGGTCTTCAGCGGCCGGGAGACCTTCGGCGGCTTGCGCCGCCTCAGCGAGGCCGGCTCGCCGGCGTGAGCGACGATGGCCGCGTCGGCGCCGGCGCTGAACGCCTCGCCCGGCGCCTGACTCTCGGCTGGGCCGCCGTCATCCTGGTGTTCGCCCTGGTGCCCACCCACGCGGCGCTGAGCGCCGCGGTGGGCGAGCGGGAGACGCTCACGACCCAGGTCGGTCACTTCGTCGAGTTCGCGGTGCTGGCCGCCCTCGGGCTCTGGTGGATGAGCGCGCGCGAACCAAGCCCGGGCGATGCGGGAGCGCGGGGTGACGCGCATGCGGGACCTGCCGGCGGCCCCGCGCCGGTGCGCTCCGTCCTGGGGGTGTGGGCAGCGGCCACAGCCTTCGGGGCGCTGATCGAGGTGCTGCAGGTGCCGCTTGCGTATCGCTCGGCGCAGGTCGGCGACCTCGCGATGGACGCGGCCGGCGCGGCGGCCGGCCTGCTCGCGTTCAGCTGTGTCCGCGCCCTGCGGGGGCAGCGACGCCGAAGGCATGGCCGATGATGTGGGCGGCGACGTCTTCGGAGGGGACGCTGTAGGCGCGGCGGCGCACGAGCTCCTTGAGCGCCTCGAGGCGCTGGGCCTCGACCTGGAGGCTGTCGTCATTCTCACGTGTGCGCTGCGTGTCGGAGGGCGTCATCGCTGGTGCTCCTTCGGCTGCTCACTCTGCGTATCGGATAGCCCATTGCCGGAGTTTACTAACCGGCGTAAACAGTTGAGACTGCGCAGATGATGGGTGCCCTGCTCCCCATAGAGGAGGCCGTCGACAGCGTCCTGGCGGCCGTCGTCCCGCTCCCGGCGGAGGAGGTCGCGCTGCTCGACGCCCTCGGCCGTGCCGCCGCCGCCGACATCGTCTCGGGCGAGCAGGTCCCGTCCTTCGACAACTCCGCGATGGACGGCTACGCGCTGCGCGGTGACGAGCTCAGCGCCGGTCGCACGTCGTATCGCGTGACCGTCGAGATCCCCGCCGGGCGCCACGTGGCGGAGCCCGTCGGACCCGGCGAAGCGGCCAAGATCATGACCGGCGCGCCTCTGCCCCCCGGCGTCGACACCGTCGTGCCGGTGGAACTCACCAGCCAGTCAGGCGACACGCTCACGGTGCGTGAGGCGGTGAAGCCGGGCGCCAACGTGCGCCGCGCCGGCGAGGACGTCGCCGTCGGCGACGTCGTCCTGCCGCGCGGCGCACGCCTCGGCCCGGCCGAGATCGGCCTCCTCGCCTCCGTCGGCGCCGACCCGGTCCCGGTCGCGAGGCGACCCCGTGTCGCCATCGTCGCGACGGGGAGCGAGCTGGTCCCGGTCGGCCAGCCGGTCGGTCCCGGGCAGATCCGCAACTCGAACTCGTACACCGCGTACGGGCAGGTCCTCGCCGCCGGGGCGGAGCCGGTCCTGCTCGGCATCGCGCGCGACGACCTCGACGAGACGCGCCGGCTCATCGCTGCCGCCCTGGAGCACGACGTCGTGCTCACCAGCGGCGGCGTGTCGGTAGGCGAGTTCGATTTCGTCAAGCAGGTGCAGGAGGAGCTCGGCGTCGAGCGCCGCTTCTGGGGGGTGGCGACCAAGCCGGGCAAGCCCCTCGCCTTCGGGGTGCGCGGGCGCACCCTCGTCTTCGGCGTGCCCGGCAACCCGGTCGCCGCCATGGTGAGCTTCGAGCTCTACATCCGCCCGGCTCTGCTGGCCCTCCAGGGGCGCCACGACCTCTACCGGCCGTACGTCGTGGCCACGAGCGCCGAGCCGGTCAGGCGCAGCAGGGAGCGCGTCGAAGCGAGGCGTTGTCGCCTGCAACGGCGCGACGGCGGATGGGCGTTCACGACCACCGGGCCGCAGGGCTCGGGGATCCTCCGCTCGATGGCGCTCGCCGACGGACTCGCCTTCATCCCCGCCGGTCACCCCGGCTCCGAGGCCGGCGCGCCATTCGTGGTGCTTCTCCTTGACGGCTCGAGCGCCGAGCGCCCGCCGTACCCCTGAGCCGCGGTTCAGCCCCGCGGGCGCAGCCGCTCGAGCAGCTCGAACGAGACCAGGCGGCCCCACACGATCAGCCGGTGGCTGGCGCTGTAGCGCGGCGTGCAGGTGGTGAGCACGAGCCCGTAGCCGCGGTCGTAGAGGACGCCGACCTCGTCCGGGCGGACGGTCGTCGTCTTCACGACCTCGTAGACGAAGCGCGCGTAGGGGGTCTCCATCACCATGCGGTCCCCGCGGCGCAGCGCGTCGAGGCGCGAGAAGGGCGCCCCGTACGTGGTGCGGTGTCCGGCGACAGCGAACGGCTCCCCTTCGCCGGGCAGCGGCGTGACCGCGTAGTGGACGGGGCCGTTGCGTAACAGCGCGCGGTCGTCGTCGGGGTCCAGCCCGCCGCGTGCCTTGACGCCCTGCTGGACGACGCGGGCCAAGCCGAGCCGCGGGATCCTCAGCCGCCCCACCGGGTCACCCGGCTCGAGGTCCTCGGCGAAGAGCCTCGCGAGGCGGCGTACCTCGATTTCCGGCGGGAGCTCGCGCTCGGGGCGCTTGTCCTGCGAGGAGCGGACCGCGACCTGGAAGGCGGCCGTCTCGCGCCCGTAGGCGTCGTCAAGACGGCCCTGCTGGACCGTGGTCACGAGCCCCGACCAGAGGGGGTAGGCGAGAAGGATCCCGCCGACCACGAGGAGCAGGTCGGCGACGACGCGGCGGAGGTCGTGGCCGCGCTCGGCGGGCGGGCGCGACGGGTCAACGGCTCGCGGGCTCATGGACCCATGGTACGGTCACGCCAGAGGGTCGACAAGCGCCCCCGGGCGGCCGTGGAGCGTGTGCTAGACTGCGCCGGCCGCGAGGAGGAGACCGCGATGCGCACGTGCAGTGACGTCCACAACTACCTTGAGGAGCAGGGCGTGACGCACGAGATGCTTCCGCTTCCCGACAGCTCGGCGAGCGCCGAACGTGCGGCCGAGCTCCTGGGTGTCACGTCGCGCGAAGTCATCAAGTCGCTCCTCTTCCTCGTCGACGACGTGCCGACGCTCGTGCTGGTGGCAGGCGACGCGCGCGTCGATCCCGCGGCGCTGGCCGCCGCGCTCGGAGCGCGCCGGGTGAGCCTGGCTCGCCCCGAGGAGGTCCTCGGGGCCACCGGCTACCGTGTCGGGGCGGTGCCGCCGTGCGGTCTGGCGAGCGACCTGCCGGTCGTGGCGGACCCGGGGGCGTTCGCGCCGCCGGTCGTCTATTGTGGCGGCGGCGCGGAGGCGACGATGCTCAAGATCCGCAGCGCCGACCTGAAGGGGCTGCTCCACCCGCGGCTGCTGGAGATCACGGAGCGCTGAACGTGGCGACGGCCCGCACACACGCGATCGGTACGGGCGGCCCGCTGGCCGTCCTGTCTCGCCGTGACCTGGAGCGTCTCGACGCCGCGGCCCTGGAGGTGCTCGCGGACGTCGGCGTGTCGATCCCGTCCGAACGGGCGCGCGCCGGCCTGGCCGCCCGGGGGGCGGCCGTCGACGGCGCGCGTGTCCGGCTGCGGCCGGAGCTCGTGCGCGAGCTGGTGGCCCTGGCGCCGCCGCGGCTCACGCTGGGCGCGCGCGCGGCGGCACCCCTCGTCACCGGGGAGCGCTCGCTGATCACCACCGACGGCTGCTGCGTCGAGATCTACGACCTGGAAGGCGGCGAGAAGCGCGGCACGGCTGCCGCCGACGTCGCCGACATCGCGCGCGTCGTCGACGCCATGCCCGAGATCGACTTCTGCTGGCCGGCGGTCAGCGCCCAGGACCGACCCGCCGAGGTCCGCGGCCTGCACGAGCTGTACCTCGCCTTGACCGGCACGGGCAAGCACGTGCAGACGGTCACGGTGGTCGAGCCCCAGATGGCAAGGATCGCCGTCGCGATGGCGCGAGCGCTGTGCGGCGAGGACGACGAGCGCCTGCGTGCCGAGCCGCCCATCTCGGCCCTGCTCGGCACGGTGACGCCGCTCGGCAACGACGCCGGCACCCTCGAGGCGGGCCTCGAGTTCGCCGCCGCCGGCATCCCCATCGGCTTCGTGACGATGCCGATGGGCGGCTCGACGACGCCCATCACGATGGCCGGCTCCCTCGTCGTCGGCATCGCCGAGGCGCTGAGCGCCGTCGCCGTGATCCAGGCGGCCTTCCCCGGCGCCCCGGTGTTCGTCTGCTTCATCCCCAGCATCATGGACCTGAAGACGGGCGACTTCACCGGCGGCGCCCCGGAGGACACCGTCATGGCCGCCGCCGCCGCCGACATCGGCCGCTTCTACGGGCTGCCGACGCAGTGCGGCGTCAACGCGTCCGGCGCCAAGGAGCCCTCATGGCAGTCGGCGCTCGACGACACGACGACCACCCTTCTCTCGCTGGCGACCGGGGTCGACATGCTGACCGGCGTCGGCATGGTCGCCGGAGGGCGCATCTTCTCGTACGTCGAGATGGCCCTCGGCGCGGACACCGTCTCACAGGCGCGGCGCCTGGCGGCGGGGCTCGATCTGTCGGCGCTGGGCGGGCCGGCGGCGCAGGCTGCGCCGGCCGCCGGCCCGCCCAGCGCCGGCCGCGAGACGCCTGGCGACCCGCTCGAGCGGGCGCGCGAGAGGGTGCGGGCGATCCTCGCCGAGCATCGCCCGCCGCCGCTCGCGCCGGAGGTCGACGCCGCGCTGCGTCGCCTCGCCCAGATCCCCTGAACTCGTCCTGCTCGCTCGGCGGACGTCCCATGCGGTGCCCCGTGCGGGTCGCCTCGTCGCGGGCCGTGCGCTATAAACGGGCCGCCGGCAGCTGCGCCGAGGGGCGCGGCGAGCGGCCCCCAGGCACGCGGCGGAGGTGTCCGTCAAGCGACTCACGGCCCGTGCGCGTCCCGGGGCCGACCTGCGGAAAGGACGGCACGATGAAGACGAAGCAGATCCGCGCCGCCGTCGCCGTCACGCTTCTCCTGCTCTGCCTCCCGTTCATCGTCGCCGCGTGCGACGGCGGCGCCGCGGACGACGGGCTCGCGGGGACGGCCGCGGAGCGCGCCCAGAAGATCCTCGGCGCCGCGCCGACGGGCGTCGCCGCGACGGTCGTCGAGCGCGGCTCGATGGTCGTCGCCAACGACGCCGACTACGCGCCGCAGAGCTCGGTCGACGAATCAACCGGAGAGCTGGTCGGGTTCGATGTCGACGTCGCCAAACGCGTCGGCGAGATCCTCGGCCTGGAAGTCATCTTCAAGAACCCGGAGTGGGAGACCGTCCCCGCCGGCCTCAAGCAGAAGCGCTTTGACGTCTCGATCGGCTCGATGCCGATCACCCCGGAGTACGACGCGTTCGTGGACTTCACGCGACCCTACTCCTCCACGCCCGCCCAGGTGTTCGTGGCGAAGGGGGGTCCGCAGATCGAGAGCGTCGGACGACCTCGCCGGCAAGACCGTCGGCGTCGGCATGGCGACGACCTACTACGACTTCCTCACGCAGAACACCGACGCCGTCGTGAAGGCCTACGCCACTGACGCCGACGCCCTCTCCGACCTGAGCAACGGCACGCTCGACTTCGTGCTCACGGCCGGCCCGACGGGCCAGCAGGCGATCCTCGAGGGCCAGCCGATCGAGCCCTCGGGCACGCCGCTCTTCTACGAGAGAGCTCGGTATCGCCGTCGCCCAGGGCGAGAGCGACTGGGTCAAGCTCCTCGACTACGCGGTCGCAGAGATGCACCGGGACGGGTCGCTCAGCGACCTGTCCAGGAAGTGGTACAACGACCTGGACCTCACGGTCGGCTACTGAGACCGCAGGGTCGTCTGCGGCTCGACTCAGGCCACCCCGCGCTCGCGGTCGGCGGCCTCGACGATGGCGCGGATCTGCTTCGCCGCGTCCGGGTCGAGCGGCTCGGGCTTGTGGCTCTCGATGATCTCGAGCGCCGCCGCCCTTGGCCCGCTCGTAGAGGTCCGACCCGCCGCGCTCCTTCCAGTCCTCGCGCACGCGGCGGTCGAGGTACTTCGGCATGCTCTGCTCGCGCATGTGGCGCATGGTCGCGTCGAGCGAGAGGAAGTCGCCGAACGGCCCGACCGCGGCGATGTCCTCCACCGCCAGGGCCTCGTCGTCCACGCGGAACCCTCGCACCACGTACTCGATCATGGCCGCGATCTCATCGTCGATGACGAGTTGTGCGCAATCGAAGGTGACTCCCGACTCGATCATCCCCGCGCCGTAGATCTGGTTGGCCCCTGCCAACGCAGCCGTCAGGCCCGTGAGCGTCTTCTCGTGACCGGTCTGGGCGTCACCGAGCTTGGAGTCCGCCTACAACCCGGCCACGAAGCTCGGGATCAGGTACCGTCGCGCCATCTGGGCCGTGGCGGCGCTGAAGAGGGCGAGCTCGGGCGAGCCGACGCAGGCCGCCGCCAGCCGCAGGTCCATGGCGGTCGTCGACGAGCCGTAGTCGATCGGCGCGCCGCGCGTGGTGAGCTGCGACAGCGTGATGCCGGCGAGGACCTCGGCGTTGTGCTGCACGAAGGTGCCGACGAGCGTCACCGGCGAGGAGCCGCCGGACATCGCCATCGAGAGGCAGCCGCACGGGATGCCGAGGCGGGCACACTCGACGATCACCTCGGTGGCGTCGCGCGGCAGCTTGAGCGGGCTGACCGGGCAGACGCCGAAGCCGACGATGGGGTTGTCGCGCAGCGCGTCCTCGTCGCCGACGATGGCCTTGGCCATCTCGACGACCTGGCGCACCTCCCAGGCCGAGGTCGACTCCGTGCCCACGGCCTTCGACGTGTTGTGCAGGGCGGCCTCGGTGCCGTGCAGGACGGCGGTCTCCTGCGGGCAGGTCGGTCGGGCTCCCGGCCGGCTCGTACATGTCGATGTGGTCGAGGGCGTCGACCAGGCGGGCGATCTCGGCGACGTCCTGCAGCACAGGCTCGCGGTGCTCGCCCGTGCGCAGGTCGTTGACCATGATGCCCTCGTCGAAGTTGCAGAACGAGACGCGACCGGGCTCGAGCACGATGCGCTTCTCCGGGTCGCGCGCCCCGCGCACCATCTTCGCCGGCGTCGAACGGATCGCGTCCTCGACGACGTGCGGCGGGATCTTGACCATGCGCGTCTCGCGGTCGACCCGGCAGGCGCCGTCCGCGAAGATGTCCATCGCCTCGTCGTCCTCGACCCAGACCCCGGTGCGCTCGAGCACCTCGAGGGTGGCGAGATGGATGTCGTCCATCTCGGCCTCGGTGAACACGCTGAGGCTCAGGCCGCCACCGCGCAGATTGCCGGCATGCAGGTTCCGTTTCATGGGGCTCCTTCCCGTCAACGCAGAGGCTACGGCGGCGGGGCGCGCCCGTAAAGGCTTGGCCCCGCCGCTCGCCAACTTCGAGCAGAGACGCGAACCGCGACATGCCGCGGACGCGTGAGGTTCGCCCAAGAATCCGGATCGCCAAGCGGCCAGGCGCGTGACCCGCCGCCGCGCTTTCCCTCCACGCCCTCCGTCGCAGAGAATGGGACCCCGTCGACCGACGCGCCCGTGGGCAGCGGCGCCAGAGGAGGTGGCACGGTGAACAGCGCACGTCTGGTGATCTGGGAGGACGATGCCTGCAGGCGCGTGCACGAAGCGACACTCGAGGTGCTCGCCGAGACCGGCGTCGACGTGCGGTACGCGCCGGCGCTCGAGATCTTCGAGCGCGCCGGCGCGCAGGTCGACGGCACGCGGGTCCGCGTCCCGGCGGAGCTGGTCGAGGCGGCGATCAAGAGCGCGCCGCGCGGCTGGCTGCTCAAGCCGCGCGGCGGCGACACCCAGCCTCTCGTGCTCGACGCGCAGCACGTCTACTGCGGCACCGGGTCGGACGTGCTCTACATCTGCGACCCCGACACACGCGAGCGGCGCCGCGTGCGCAAGGCCGACGTCGAGGGGCAGGCGGCCCTCTGCGAGAAGCTCACCCACATCGACTTCGTCATGAGCATGGGCCTGCCCGAGGACGTGCCGCTGGCGATCGACGATCTCGCCCAGGTCGACGCCATGCTGCGCGGCACGCGCAAGCCGCTCCTCGTTGCGCCGCGCGACGGGCACATCCTGGGGCGCATGAAGGAGATGTGCGCCGCCGCCGGCGAGGCCGACAGCTTCGGCATCTACGCGATGCCGGTGCCGCCGCTCATGTTCGACGAAGACGGCGCCAGCAAGGTGATCGCCTGCGCCGAGCTCGGCATCCCGCTTATCTGGGCGCCGGCTCCGGCCGCCGGCACGACGGCGCCGGCGAGCATCACGTCGGTCATCGTCGTCGCCAACGCCGAGACGCTCGCCGGCCTCGTCCTGAGCCAGGCGGTCAAGCCCGGCGCGCCGTTCGTCTGGGGCGTCGGTGTCGGGGCCATGAACATGCGCACCATGAACGAGGTGTACGCCTCGGCCGGCCCGATCCAGGGCTACCAGGCGCAGACCGACCTCGCGCGCTGGTACGACCTGCCGAGCTTCAGCTACGCCGCGCACAGCGACAGCAAGGCGCTCGATCAGCAGTGGGGCGCCGAGGCCGCCATCACGGCGGTGACGGGACTGCTCTCGCGGGCGACGCTGCTCCACGACGTGGGCTACCTCGAGGCCGGGTTGCAGAGCAGCTACGAGTCGATCGTGTTCGGGAACGAGCTCATCGGTTACGCCAAGGCCTTCATGAGCGAGCTCAAGGTCGACGACGAGGCGTTGGCTCTGGACGAGATCAAGGCGGTGGGGCCGGGCGGCAACCATCTGGCCCGGCCCTATACGCGCAGGCACTTCCGCGAGATCTGGCAGAGCGACCTCTTCGACACGTCGCGCCACACCCACTGGGTCGAAGAGGGCTCGCCGACGCTCGTCGACCGGCTCAAGGCGCGGGTGGCGGCGCTGCGCGCCGAACCCCGCGCCTTCGAGCTGAGCGCCGCCGTCAAGGCCGAGCTCGACCGTGTCCTCGCCGAGGTGGAGGAGAGCCGGCCCGGAAGCCTGATCACGCGCGTCCCGGCAGGTCGCCGGCGCCGCGGCCCTCGGGACGTCCGCGCCCAGGACGCTACGCCGCGCGTTCGGGCGCCTGGACGAGCACTTGCAGCGGAAGACCGAGGCCCTCGTGGAGGGCGCGGATCATGCGCAAGCTCAACGACCGCTTGCGGGCAAGGACCTCGGAGACGCGCGAGCGGCTGCCGAGGTACGGCTCCAGATCCCGACGCGTCAGGCCGCGCTGGTCCATGACGAAGAGGATGGCGTCGACTGGGTCTGGCAGCTCGACGGGCCATCGGCGCTGCTCGTAGATCTCGATCACGAGCGCGAGGAGCTGGAGCTCGTCAGCCTCCGGCGATCCCCGCGCTGGATCCAGTTCGAGCAGCCGGTCGAGATCGAGCAGGGCTGCGGCGTGTTCTTCGTCGGTGTGGATGATGCGTGCCATCGGGTCTCCTAGAGCTTCCAGCGATCGTACTCGGCGTGGGTCCCGACCCGCAGGACGCGGACGATGCCACGCGAGAAGTCGATACGTGCCGCGAGTCGATAGTCGTTGCCCTTGATGTCGAACACCACGATCCCGTTTCTGACCATGCTCGCCCTGGGGAACGCCGCCACGACATCGTGCGGGCGCCGCCAGGACGCCGCGGTGGTCAAGGCGAGCCATGACTCGCAGCTCCGGCGCGCATCGGCGTGCGCCCTCGCGAACGCGCTGAGTTCGTGGCGACCGACGACCAGCATGCGTCAGCGGTATCCGGCGGCGCGGACGGGACGAGTCGCCGCTGTTCCCAATATGGGAACATCGTACCCCGTGAACGCGGCGACGGCAAGCATGGTCCGATGCTGAAGGGGTCACATCCGGGCAGCAAGGGTGACGAGCCTCCGCGGGGGCTCACGATCGTGTCCCCAGCCGGTCGACGATCTGTGGGCGGCCGGCGCGCCGCCGCGCGCCGCGGCGGTCTGGCTCAGCCGCCGGCGAGAGGGTGCACGACCTTGGTCGTGCACGAGCTCGCCCAGCCGGTCGAGACCGCCGGGTAGAGCGTGTCGAACCCGAGCTCCTCGCCGAGGGCGACCGGGGGATCCGCCTCGGTGACGTCGAGCACGAGGTGGTCCGAGCTCGCCCCGACGACGGTGACGCCCGCGCGCAGCGGCTTGAGGCTCGACGTGCGCAGATCGATCTCACCGAGGGCGACGATCGCGCGGCGCCGGATCCCGAGATCGGTCCACTCGTGCACCTCCATGAAGGCATCGGGGCCGATCTCGCCGTCCGGCATCGAGGGCTTCTCCTTCACCTCGATGACCTCGGCGTAGACCTTGAACGCGTCCATGTACGGCATCGGCAGGTCGGCCCAGGTCGAGAAGTCCGTGCCGGTGAGGATCGCCTCGCCGACGCGGAAGTGGTTGAAGCACGATGGCACGTGGCCGGACTGGACGAGGTGCAGGTTGCCCGAGTGCCCGCCGGAGACGAGGCGGAAGCGGATGCCCAGCTCGCCCTCGACCTGCTGGACGACAGCGGCGAAGGCTTCCTGGTTCTCCGCGGTCGGAAGGACGCCGCACAGGCAGTTCAGCGCCGTGCCGATGCCCGCCAGCTCCACACCCGGCAGCGCGAGGATCGCCCGGCAGGCGTCGAGGGCGTCCTCGGGCATGACACCCTCGCGGCGGTCGCCCGACTCGACCATGAGGATGATCTCGTGCATCTTGCTCGCGGCGGTGGCAGCAGCCGAGAGGGCACGGGCGGTCTCGACCTCGCTCACGAGGCTCAGGTCGCAGAGGCGCACGACGTCGTCGACCTCGCTCAGGGCCGGGAGACGCAGGAGGAGGACCGGCGCGGTGATGCCCGCGTCGCGCAGACGGGCGACGTTGGCGAGGCGCGAGTCGGCGAGCATGGTGCAGCCGCCGGCCAGCATGGCACGGGCGACCTCGGGCTCGCCGCAGACGCACTTCGTCACCCCGGCGACCTCGATGCCGTGTCGCGCGCAGAGCTCGGTCACCGCCGCCGCGTTGGCGCGGATGCGTTCGCAGTCGACCTCGATCCTCATGACCTCCGACCTCCTTCGCCGCCTGAGCCCTACTGTATGACGCTGCGACCGGGGCGGCGACCGGCCGATCCATGCGGCGTCCGACCCCGTGTGTCCAGCTTCGCGGCGGCTACGTAGTGCGGCCGCCCGGTGGTAGAGTGGCGGCGATGTCCGCCGCATCCGTGAGCCACATCTACTTCACGTACGGCTCCTGAGCCTCGGGCCGCCGCGCCTGGTGCGCCGCGGCCTCGTCGCCGCCACCAGTCGCCACGCCCTCATCCCGCCGAACCCGAGGAGAGGCTGCGAGGTATGACCCGGATGAGATCACGATGACAGACCCCGGCTCCGCACCCGCGACACCGCGTGGCCCCGAGCTGCGCCTGCTCGCGCCCGAGGACGTCGCCCGCGTGCAGGCCGCGGCGCTCGACCGGCTGGCGAATGACGGCGTCGTGCCGGCATCGCGCGAAGCCCGCGAGGCGTTGCTCGCCGCCGGCGCGAGCGAGGCCGACGGCGGCGCATTGCGCCTGAGCGCCAGCTTGGCGGAAGAGGCCGCGGCGCGCGCGCCGAAGCGCGTCGCCTTGGGCGCGCGCACCGAAGAGCTCGACGTCGTGCTCGAGCCGGGAGCGCGCCTGCTTGCCGCCGGCGGACCGGCTGCGCCGCGGGCGCAGCCGCTGGCCGGCGGCCCGTCAGGTCCCGCCACGCTCGCGGACCTCGAGGCTGCCTGCCGGCTGGCCGACGCGCTTCCCGAGGTCGACGTGGTCGCGGGGCCTCCGCTGGTGACGGCCGCCGTCGGCGACGAGCGCGCCAGGCTGGCCGAGGTCGCCTGCGCCCTGCGTGCGACGAGGAAGCACGTGCAGGTCATGCACGCGGTCAGCGCGGCGACGGCCGCCTCGCTCGCCGATATGGCGGGCGCGTTCCGCGCGGACGAAGCCGCGCTGCGCCGCCGCCCGCCGTTCTCGCTTCTCGGCGGCCCCGAGTCGTTCGCGGCCGCCGCGGTCCTCGCGGTGCGCGGGATCCCGGTCGGCGCGCTCGTCGCTGCACCTTCGGCTCGAGACGCCGGCCGCGGGCCCGCGGCGGCGAGCGATCCCTCGCCCGCCGACGTCACCGAAGCGCTGGTCGCGTTCGTCGCCGACGTCCTTGCCGCCAACGCCGCCGTCCAGGCGCTGGCGCCGGGAGCCGCGTACATCGCGCCCGTCTGGCCGGCGCTCGCGGGCCTGCCCGCGACCGGCCCAGCCGCGGCGATCTTCATCGCCGCCGCGACGCAGGTCCTGACGCACGCCGGGCTGCCCGCGGCCGCCGGCGCCTTCGCCACCTCCGCCCCCGTTCCCGACTGGCAGAGCTGCACCGACGGCTCGTTCGGGGCGCTCAGCGGCGGGCTGGCCGGCGCCGCTCTCCTTTGCGGCGCCGGCACCCTCCGCAGCGGCGCCGAGTTCTCGCTGGCACAGCTCGTCGCCGACAGCGAGATCCACTCGTGGTGCGCGGCCATCACCGCAGGCATCGAGGTCGACGACGAGACGCTCGCCGTCGAAGCCATCAAGCAGGTCGGCGTCTGCGGCGACTTCCTCGGCCAGAAGCACACCCGGCGGCACATGATGGACGTGTGGCGGCCGCGGCTGCTCGACCGCACGTCTTGGGACGCCTGGGTGGCCGGCGGTCGCCAAGGCGCGGCCGAGAGGGCGGCGGAGCTCGCCGGCACGCTGCTCGCCGGACACGAGGCCGAGCCGCTCGATGCCGAGCCGGCGGCCACGCTCGAACGCATCATCGCGACCGCCGGTCTGCAATAATCCGATGCAGCCCTGAATCCGGCGCCGGCGGGCTTCGCCGGCCGGCGCCGCACCCGCACCTGACGAACCGCACCATGGGCCGGGAGCCCGGAGAAGGAGTCGAAGACGATGGCCAGGCACTACCGCGAGATACCCCTCTTCAAGGATGTGACCGAGGAGCAGTGGAACGACTGGCACTGGCAGGTACGCCACCGCCTCACCACGGTGGAGGACCTGGACCAGGTCCTGCATCTTACCGACGAGCAGCGCGCAGATCTGGAGAGGTGCATGGGGAAGTTCCGCGTCGCCGTGACGCCCTACTACGCCTCCCTCATGGACCCCGACGATCCGAAGTGTCCGGTGCGCCAGCAGGGCGTCCCCACCCCAGCGGAACTGATCGTCGCTGACGACGACATGAAGGACGCGCTCACCGAGGCGATCGACTCACCGACCCCGCTCATCACGCATCGCTACCCGGACCGCGTGCTCTTCATCACCACCGCGATGTGCTCGATGTACTGTCGGCATTGCACCCGGCGCCGCATCGTCGGCGAGCACGAGGACGCCGTCTCCGACAAGGACTTCGAGAACGCCTTCACCTACATCCGCCGCAACCCCGAGGTGCGCGACGTCCTGCTCAGCGGCGGCGACCCGCTGACGCTGTCCGACGACCGGCTGGAGTGGCTGCTCCAGAACGTCACCGCGATCGACCACGTCGAGATCGTGCGCATCGGGTCGCGCATGCCGGTCGTCTGCCCGCAGCGCATCACGCCTGAGCTCTGCGAGATGCTGCACAAGTACCACCCCCTCTACCTCAACACGCACTTCAACCACCCGAAGGAGATCACGCCCGAGTCGACGCGCGCCTGCGAGATGCTCGCCGACGCCGGCATCCCTCTGGGCAACCAGTCGGTGCTCATGAAGGACATCAACGACTGCGGCAAGGTGATGAAGCGGCTGGTGCAGGGACTCGTCAAGATCCGCGTCAAGCCTTACTACTACTACCAGTGCGACCTCGCCGAGGGCACGCGGCACTTCCGCACCTCGGTCGCCAAGGGCATCGAGATCTACGAGAGCCTGCGCGGCCACACGACCGGGTTCGCCGTGCCGACCTACATCATCGACGCCATCGGCGGAGGTGGGAAGACACCGGTCATCCCGACGTACTTGATCTCGCAGGCGAACCACCAGGTGATCCTGCGCAACTATGAAGGCATCATCTCGCAGTACACGGAGCCGGCGGACTACATCTCGGACTGCCACTGCGAGGACTGTGCGTCCGGGGTCGAGCAGACCGGGGTGGCGAAGTTGTTCGACTCCCCCGAGCCGACGCTCCGCGACGTCTGGGCGGCGCGGTGGAAGAAGGTCGAGGACCGCAAGGCCCTCATGGCCGACATCCACACCGAGCCGTTCCACGTCGTGCACTGAGTAAGCGATGGCGAAGGTCTTTGTCGAACCGATCGGGGTGACGTTCGAGGTCGCCGAGAGCGAGACGCTCATGGACGCGCTCACGCGCGTCGCGATCGAGGTCCCCAACGTCTGTGCCGGCCGCGGGACGTGCGGCAAGTGCCTCGTGCGGCTCGGCGCCGGCGAGCTTTCGCCGCCGACGGAGATCGAGCGGCGCAAGGTGCCGGAGAAGCTGCGCGACGCCGGCTGGCGCCTGGCCTGCCAGGCGCACCCCACGTCGTCGCGCGTCAGCATCGAGGTGCGCGAGACCAGTGGCCGGCGGCGCATCCTCACGACGAGCCGGCTCCACCACGGCCGCCCGCACCCCGCGGTCACTCGGGTCACCGCGGAGCTCGACCCGCCGGTGATCGGCGACGCGCGCAGCGACCTCGAGCGCGTGCAGGCCGTGCTGGACGGTGTCGAGGTCCCCTTCCGGGCGCTGCGGGAGATCCCCGACGTCCTGCGCGAGCACGGTTGGCGGGCGACGTTCACGCGGTACGGGCGGCGCCTGATCGACGTCGAGACGCCGGAGGCGGCCGACGTCCCGTACGGCGCCGCCGTCGACATCGGCACCTCCAAGATCATCGCCTACCTCTTCGACCTGGTTCGCGGGGAGCAGGTGGACGCCGAGGCGGTCGAGAACCCGCAGATGCGCTACGGCGAGGACGTCGTGAGCCGCATCGCCCAGGCGACGCACGAGGGGCGCGCGGAACTCGCCGCCGCCGCGCGCACCGGCATCAACCAGTGCCTCGGCGCGCTGTACGAGCGGCAGGGCATCGCGCCGCGCCACCTCTACGACATGACCGTGGTCGGCAACACGGCGATGCACCACCTGGCTCTGGGCCTGCCGGCCCAGGGCCTGGGCGCCGCGCCGTACGCGCCGGTCGCGGCCGAGCCCGTCACGGTGCGCGGCGCCGACCTCGGCATCGATATGAACCCCGAGGGCGGCGTGCACTTTCCGCCTCCGATCGCCGGCTTCGTCGGCTCCGACGCGCTCGCCGTGATCGCCGCCACTCGACTGGCCGGCAAGCGCCGGCCGTCGCTCGCCGTCGACATCGGCACGAACACCGAGATCGCGCTCGTACACGACGGTCAGGTGACCGTCACGAGCTGCGCCTCGGGCCCTGCCTTCGAGGGCTACCAGATCGCCCACGGCATGAAGGCGGTGGCGGGAGCGATCGAGAAGGTCCGGCTGCACCAGGACGGCCGGCCGGCGGTGATCGCGACCATCGGCGGCTCCCAGCCCATCGGCATCTGCGGCTCTGGCGTGGTCGACCTGCTCGCCGAGCTCGTGCGCACCGGGGTCGTCGACCGCAGCGGGCGCATGACCACGCATCCGCTGGTACGCAAGGGCGAGAACGGGGCCTCCGAGTACCTGCTCACCTCGGGGCCGACCGGCGAGATCGTCTTCACGCAGCACGACGTGCGTGCGCTGCAGCTCGCCAAGGGAGCGATCGCGACGGGGTGGGCGCTGCTGCTCGAGAGCCTCGGTGTGGGCCTCGACGATCTCCATCGCGTGTACGTGGCCGGGGCCTTCGGCAACTACCTCGACCTGGGCCACGCTCAGGCCATCGACCTGCTGCCGCCGGTGCCCAAGGACCGCGTCGTGTTCGTCGGCAACGCGGCGGGCGTGGGCGCGCAGATGGCGCTCATCGACGTGCGCGCGCGCCGGCGCATGGCGCAGCTGCGCACGCGCATCTCCTTCCTCGAGCTGGCGACGAACCGGGACTTCCAGGAGGCCTTCGCGGCGCGGCTCGGGTTCCGAGCCGTTGGCTGACGCGGGTCTCGCGCGGCCGCTGATGGCGGCGACGCCCGCCCGGCCGTGACAGGCTGGGCCCACAGCCGCTGGCGCGGCTACGGCGAGACGTTCTCGGCCGCGCTTGTCAACGGCTCCATCGGGACCATCGTGAGCTACGCGACCATGCCGGTCGTCATGCTCGTCTCGCTGCGCATGGCGTTCGCCGCCGGCGCGCTCGCCCTCGTGCTGGGCGTCCGCCGGCGCTGGCCGCGGCCCAGGGATCGGGCGACGGCCTGGCGCCTGGTCCTTCTCGGCCTCGTCCTTGCCGCCAACCTGACGTGCTACTTCATCGCCATCCGCGAGACCGGCGTGGCGATCGCGATCTTCACGTCCTACCTGGCTCCCGTCTACGTCGCCGTCGTGGCCCCGCGCTTCTCCGGCGGCCGCACGGAGCCCGTCGTGATCGTCGCCCTCGCCGTCGCCCTGGCGGGCATGCTGACGATCCTCGTCCCCGGGCTGCGCGGCGCCGGCCTGGACCCCGGCGGCCTCGCCGCCGGGGTCGCCGCCGGCGCCTTCTACGCGGTCTACCTGCTGCTGAGCAAGAACCTGCGCCGCGCCGGCCTGGAGGCCACCGGCATCGTCTTCGTCATCGCCTTCATCACCGCGGTCGTCCTTCTCCCGTGGGGCCTCGCCCAGAGCACGGCCGCGGACTTCACCGCCGCCAACGTGCTCATGGCGGTGATCCTCGGCGTCGTGACGACGGCGCTCACCTTCAGCCTGTTCATCGACGGCATGCACTTCATCAAGGTGCAGCACGCCTCGATCATGGGCTACATCGAGCCGGTGAGCGCCCCGCTCTACGCCTTCCTCATCCTCGGTCAGCGGCCGTCGGGCTGGACCCTCGCCGGCGGCGCTCTCATCGTCGCCGCCGGCGTGGCCGTCGTGGCGCTGGGCAAGGCCGAGGAGGAGGTGTACGGATGACGGCGCGCCGGCGGTGAAGGCAGCGCCAGCGGGACGACGCCGTCGCCGGGCGCGGCGCGTCGACCGGCCACCGCCCTCCAGGGCTACGCGCTCGTCGCCGTGAGCTTCCTGATGTGGGGCGCCATCGGCGCCCTGGTGCGGTACTCGACGATGCCCGAAAGCGCGCTCAACGTGGTCCGCATGGTCATCGGTTCGCTCATCGTCGGCGCGATCTTCGCGCGCCGCGCGACGCTCGTCGAGGTGCGCCGCGCCGACGTCTGGCCGCTGCTCTTGATCATGGGCGCGTTCAGCTCGTGCACGATCATGCTGTTCTTCGTCGCCATCAGGCTCACTGACGTGGCGATCGGCATGTTCCTCCTGTTCACCGCCCCGGTGTACGTGGCGCTTCTGGCGCCGCGGTTCATGCACCAGCGCCCGGACCGCATCGTCTATCCGGCGCTGGTCGTCGCCCTCGCCGGCATGGCGACGATCCTGCTGCCCGGCATCCTCGGCGCCGAGAGGGTCTCCGCGGCCGGGATCGCCTGCGGGGTCGCGTCCGGCATCCTCTACGCCTGCTATGCCTTGGTGACCAAGAGGCTGCTGCGCAGGGCGCGCAGCACCACGGTCGCGCTGGGCGAGATGGCTCTCGACGCGGTCTTCTTGCTCCCGCTGGCCGCCTGGCAGGTCGTCGGCGCCGGGTACCACTTCACGCGCAACGACTGGATCGCCAGCCTCGCGCTCGGCGTCCTGTGCACGGCGATCCCCTACGTGCTCTACGCGGAGGGTCTGCAGAGGATCCGCGTCGAGCACGCCTCCATCCTCGGCTATCTCGAGCCGGTGAGTGCGCCCTTCTACGCGTTGCTGCTGCTCGGCGAGGCGCCGGAAGCGGCGACGATCGTCGGCGGAGCGCTGATCGTCGTCGCCGGCGTCCTCGTGGTCGTCTTCGGCCGCCCCGAGGTGGCGACCGAGCCGGGGCCAGGAGGGACGGGACCGTGAGGGACCGCTCCGCCTCGGGCTACGCCCTCGCGGCGGCGCCCTCATCGTCACCGCCGGCGTCCTGATCCTCCTCTGGGGCGAGCGCGAGGCCCCCGTCCTGGAGCTGCCGACGTGAGGCGGCGGGCGCGTGCCCGACCTGCGCACGCGCGGGGGTGCCAGCGCGCCCGCTTTTCGATAGGCTTCGACGGGAGGCGACATGACCCGCGTGCCCGTCTCATCCGCAGCACCGTCCGACCCGCACCGCTGCCGGGTCCTGCGCCCCCTACCCTCGCATCCCCCGCGCTGAGTCGCCGAAAGGAGCCCGCACCATGAAGCATGTCGAGAGCGCGCCCAAGCTCGACCTGAGCCAGTCGCTGCAGATGTTCGAGGACGCCCAGCGCCTGACTCCGGGCGGCGTCGGCGGCATCCGCCGCCCCTACAACTTCGTCGTCGGCGAGTACCCGATCTTCATCACGCACGGCAAGGCCGGGCACATCTTCGACGTCGACGGCAACGAGTACATCGACATGCTCTGCGCGTACGGGCCGATCATCCTGGGCTACGTCGAGCCGGAGATCAACGACGCCGTGAAGAGGCGCATGGACCTGGGCTTCTGCTTCAGTCTGGTGCAGCCGATCCAGAACGAGCTCGAGGAGCGCCTCGCGAACACGCTGCCCTGCGGCGAGCAGACGATCATCGTCAAGACCGGCTCCGACGCGACCAACGCCGCCGTGCGCGCGGCGCGTGCCTACACCGGCCGCGACGTCATCGCCCGCTGCGGCTATCACGGCTGGGGTGACTGGTGCGTCGAGAACCACGGCGGCGTGCCGCAGGCCGTCGTCGACCTGACCAAGGAGTTCAGATACGGCGACGTCGCCGACCTCGAGCGCGTGTTCGCGGAGAACCCCGACAAGGTGGCGACGGTCATCATCACCCCCGTCGGCCATCCGCTCGCCGCGCCCGTGATGGCGCCGCCCGAAGGGTACCTCGAGAAAGTCAAGGAGCTCACGCACAAGAACGGCGCCGTGCTGATCTTCGACGAGATCCGCACCGGCTTTCGCGTCGCCATGGGCGGCGCCCAGCAGCGTTACGGCGTGACGCCCGACTTGACGACGGTCGGCAAGGCGATGGCGAACGGCTACCCGATCGCCGCCGTCGTCGGCAAGCGCGAGGTCCTCTCGATGTACGAGAAGGCGGCCTTCCTGAGCTCGACCTTCTTCCCCAACAGCCTCGAGATGGCCGCCGCCATGGCGTGCATGGACATCCTCGAGCGCGAGGACGTGCAGAACGTGATCTGGGAACGGGGGACGCGGTTCCTCGAGCGGCTCGGGCAGATCATCGACGCTTCTGGCGTGCCGGTGACGAAGAGCGGGATCCCGCCGATGCCCTTCCTCACCTTCGACAAGGTCGACGAGCACTACAAGGAGCGCC
The DNA here is from genome assembly GCA_963707855.1 of uncultured Thermoleophilia bacterium. Taxonomy (GTDB): domain Bacteria; phylum Actinomycetota; class Thermoleophilia; order UBA2241; family UBA2241; genus UBA2241. The sequence continues at coordinate 204,390 of CAVPRQ010000009.1, read as the reverse complement.
GCGTCGCGTTCTACACGCAGTGCATCCGCCGCGGTCTCTTCGTCCAGCCCTATCACCACTGGTACATCGCCTACCGGCACACCGAGCAGGACCTGGACAGGGCCCTCGAGGTGGTGGAGGAGAGCCTCGCCTACGTGGCGCAGGAGTATCCCCACAGCGCATAATCGAGTCGTGAGCCCAGGGACCAGGGGGAGGACGATGGACAAGCTCATCATCACCGTCGCCGGGGTGGGCGCCGAGACGACCAAGGAGGCGCAGCCGGCGCTGCCCATCTCGGCGCAGGAGATCGGCGAGGACGCGGCCCGCTGCCGTGAGGCCGGCGCCGGCATCTACCACCTGCACGTCCGCCGGCCGGACGGCACCCCGACGCAGGACAAGGACGTCTTCGCGGCCGCGGTGGCGGCGATCCGCGAGCGCACAGACATCATCATCCAGACCTCGACGGGCGGCGCCATGGGCATGACCGCCGACGAGCGCCTGCAGCCCCTCGAGTTGAACCCCGAGATGGCGTCGCTCACCACCGGCACGGCGAACTTCGGCGACGAGGTGTTCTTCAACGACACCGCGCTGATGAAGGAGTTCTACACGCGCATGCAGGCCAAGGGCGTGCGTCCGGAGTTCGAGATCTTCGAAGCCGGCCAGATCGACAACGCCCTGCGGCTGGTGAGACAGAACGGCTCCGCCGGACCGCTCATGCACTGGGACCTCGTGCTCGGCGTCCCGGGCAGCATGAGCGGCGAGCCGCGCAACGTGGCCTTCCTCGTCGACCGGCTGCCCGACGGTTCGACGTGGACGGCGACCGGCATCGGCCGCTGGCACATGCCGGTCACGATGACGGCGCTCGCCCTCGGCGGCAACGTGCGCCTCGGGCTCGAGGACAACATCTACTACCACAAGGGCGTCCTCACCGAGGGGAACGCCGAGCTGACGGCGCGCGTCGCGCGGCTCGCCGCCGAGTGGGGGCGCGAGTGCGCGACCCCGGACGAGGCGCGCCGCATCCTCAAGCTCGCGCCGTACGACAAGTAGCTCGTCGGGAGACGGGACGCGCCGGGGCCGCGGCGGTCGTCAGACGACCGCCGCAGCCCCGGCGTCCACAACCCTGACAACCGAACCTTCCCTGCTCGCACGGAGTGCGGCGCTCCCGGGAGTACACTTGCCCTGAGCGAGAGTGAGTCTGTTCAACGCGGGTCAGGAGCGCTGGTGGCCTTCGGGTCGAAGAAACGCACGTCGGCGAACGGCGAGGCCGAGCTGTTGCGCGGGCTGGTGAACCTCGCCAGCGAGGTGCAACGCAGCCCCGAGCTCGAGGGTATCGTGCGCGCCGTCGCCACCACGGTGACCCAGACCTTCGGCTATCGTGAAGCGGCCGTCTACCTTGTCGACGACGACGGCGTCACCTTCCGCGCCCTGGCGACGGTCGGCGAGCACCCCGACTACGACGCCGAGATCTTCGCCCGTCCGGTGCCGCGGCGGATCTGGGACGAGCTCTTCCTCGAGCGGTACCAGATGGGCTCGTCCTTCTTCGTCGACCACCGCCTGCACAGCTGGACCGAGGAGCAGCTGTACTACCTGCCGCCGCTCCCGCTCGGCAAGCGTGCCGCAGACGAGTGGCACGAGGACGACGACTTGCTCGTGCCCCTCTACGACAAGCGGCGTCGGCTCATGGGCGTGCTCGACCTCTACGACCCCGTCGACAGAGACCATCCCGAAGCTGGAGCAGATCCAGGCGCTCGAGGTGTTCGCCGCGCACTCCGCCGTGGCGATCGAGAACGCGCGCCAGTACGAGGAGCTCGAGAGCACGAGCTCGGAGCTGGAACGTCAGCTCCGTCTGCGCCACCAGCTCCTCAACCTGAGCACGGCGCTGCTCTCGACCCTCGACCAGGGGGACGTCTTCACCCTCATCTCCTCGATGCTCAAGCAGATCGTCGACTACGACACGATGGACATCCGGCTCGTCGACGACGAGGCGGAGGAGCTCGTCGCGATCTACGCGCGCGACGAGAACGCCGAGGAGGTGCTGAGCTTCCGCAGCTCGCTCGACGAGGGCGTCAGCGGCTGGGTCGTGCGCCACAACGAGGCCCAGCTGGTCAACGACATGGACCACGACCCCCGGGCCGTCTTCATCCCCGGGACCGAGGAGGGCGAGCCACAGGCGTCGATCATCGTGCCGCTCAACGTGCGCGACAAGGTCACCGGCGTGCTCAGCATCGACCGGCTGCACGGGCGCACCTTCGACGAGCAGGAACTCGAGCCCGCGAAGCTCTTCGCCAACATGGCGGCGATCGCCATCCAGAACGCGCGCAGCTACGAGGAGATGGAGCGCCAGGCGATCAGCGACGGCCTCACCGGCATCCACAACTACCGCCACTTCCGCGAGACGCTCGAGGCGACCATCAGCCGCGCCGAGCGCTACGACGAGACCTTCTGCCTGCTGATGATGGACCTCGACCACTTCAAGGCGGTCAACGACACCATCGGGCACCAGGCGGGTGACGACGTGCTGCGCACCGTGGCCGACGTGCTGCGCGGCTGCTCGCGCGCGTCGGACTACCAGGCCCGCTACGGCGGCGAGGAGTTCGTCATGCTGCTGCCGCAGACGGGCCTGAGCGAGGCGAGCACGCTCGCCGAGCGCGTGCGCAGTCAGGTCGCCGAGATCGCCGTCGGGCATCCCGGGCTCCACGTGACCATGTCGATCGGTGTGGCGTCCTTCCCCGACTCGGCCCACGACAGCGACGGCGTCCTGGCCGCCGCCGACGCGGCCCTGCTTCGCGCCAAGGCGCGAGGGAGAGACCGCGTGTGTCTGGCGGGCGAAGACGTGACCCGCCTCGCGGCGGGGATCGAGGGCGACCTCGTCGACCTCGGGAGGCAGTTCGCGGAGGCGCTCGACCTGAGCGAGGTCGAGACCGCGGGCCTCGTCACCGCGCTGGCCGTCCACGAGGTCGGCGTCGCGCTCACCGAAGAGGTGCAAGCGATCCTCGGAACGGGCAACGGGACGGGCGGCAACGGCGGCCTGGCCGCCATGCGCGAGGTCCGCCGGCAGGCCGTCGAGGCGCTCCTCTACGGGAACGAGCGCTGGGACGGCACGGGCTATCCCGAGGGCCGGCGCGGCAGTGCGATCCCTCGCGTGGCGCGGGCCTTCGCCGTGTGTCGACAGTACAGGCAGTCTGGTCTCGATGCGGGCGGCGTCGCGCGGGTGCGCTCGTCCGCCGCCCGCGAACTCGATCCGCGCATGGTGCAGCGCTTCCTCACCATGCTGCGCGGCGCCGCCGGATCGGAAGCCTCGTCGGCGGCCTGACGCAGCCGCCCGCCGTCTCTGGCCCAGCCTGACGGGCCCCGTCTGCTGCGACGTCGCACGCCTCGCGCGTGAGTACGGGCCCCCTGTGGCATACTGGGCCCATGGACAATGTCACTCCCATGCGGGCTCCGCGGCGCCCGCCGCCCCGCCGCCGGCCCGCGATCCTCGTCACCATCGTCGTCCTCGTCATCCTCATCGCCTCCCTTGCCGGGCGCTTTCTCGGCCTGTACGTGGACTGGCTTTGGTTCGGGGAGATCGGCCTGCGCTCCGTCTTCTGGACCGGCATCTGGTCGCGTCTCGTGCTGGGGATCGCCGCCGCCGCCCTCTTCTTCGTCATCGTGTACGTGAACGTCGAACTGGCCCGCAGGCTCGCGCCGGCGTTCCGCACCAACGCCGCGGGCGACGTGATCGAGCCGAAGAGCGAGCCCTTGCGCCGCCACGCCGGCGTGATCGGGCTCGCCGTCTCGGCGGTGATCGCCGTCGCCGCGGGCGTCGCGGCGTCCTCCGCCTGGCTCACCTTCCAGAAAGCGCTCAACGCGACCGACTTCGGCGTCGACGACCCCGTCTTCGGCCGCGACCTCGGCTTCTACGTCTTCTCGGTCCCCGCTTGGCACGCGGTGCAGGGCTTCGTCCTCTTCGCCCTGCTCGTCTCGCTCGTGCTCGCGGCGCTCATGCACCTCGTGCTCGGCGGCATCGAGTACCGCCTCAAGGCGCCGGGCGCCGAGGGGCAGCCGCCCGCGGCCATGCCCACGCGGCCCGGCGCGTACGTGCGCTCGCAGGTCGACGTGAACCTCAGCGGCCGCGCCATCGCCCACCTCTCGGCGATCCTCGCCGCCGTCTTCGTCGTCGTCGGCCTCGGCCAGCTGTTCCGCGCCTGGGACCTGCTGTACTCGACCGCCGGCGCGACCTACGGCGCCGGCTACACCGACGTCGTCGTCCGTCTGCCTCTCACGCGCGTGACGATGGTGCTCGCCTTCGCCATCGCGGCGGTGCTCGTCTGGAACGTCTGGCGCCGCCGCCAGTGGTGGCCCGCCGTGATCGTCGTCTGGGTCGTCGCCCTGGTCGTCCTGCGCGGCATCGTCCCCGGCGTCGTCCAGTCCCTCATCGTCAACCCGAACCAGCTGGTGCAAGGAGCGCGAGTACATCGCCAACAACCTGGCCGCGACCAAGGCCGCGTACCAGCTCGAGCGCGGGACCGCCAAGCCGCTGGAGATGAAGACCAAGATCACGCCGGCGGTGCTCAAGGACAACGCGCTCACCCTGCGCAACATCCGCCTGTGGGACCCCGACACCCTGGTCGCGAGCTATCGCCAGCTCCAGCAGCTGCGGCCGTACTACTCGTTCGTCGACGCCGACGTCGACCGCTACACGGTCAAGGGCGTCTACACGCAGACCATGGTCTCGGCCCGCGAGCTGAACATCGCCGGCCTGCCCGAGCAGGCGCAGACCTGGGTCAACCAGCACATCACCTACACGCACGGCTTCGGCGTCGCCATGTCGGCGGTCAACCAGGTGACCAAGGACGGCTCGCCGGACTTCCTCATCCAGGACGTCCCGCCGCAGCTCCGTCGCCGGCCTCGAGATCGAGCAGCCGCGCATCTACTACGGTGAGGTCGGCACCGACTACACGCTGGTCAAGACGAGCGAGCGCGAGTTCGACTATCCCGGGGCCGTCGGGCGACGTCTACACGGAGTACGAGGGCGCCGGCGGCATCCCCATCAGCGGTGTGATGACCAAACTCGCCTTCGCGTGGCGCGAGCGCACGATCAAGTTCTTCACCACGTCGGCGATCGACGACGACAGCCGCGTCATCATCCGCAACAACATCGTCGACCGGGTGAGGACGGCGGCCCCGTTCCTGGCCCTCGACGGCGACCCGTACATGGTGATCGCCGACAAGCGGCTCTTCTGGATCCAGGACGCCTACACGACGACCGACCGCTACCCGTACGCCGCCCCCGAGGGCGACCTCAACTACATCCGCAACTCCGTCAAGGTGGTCGTCGACGCGTACAACGGGACGATGCGCTTCTACGTCTTCGACGAAGAAGACCCGCTGCTGCGCACCTATCGCAAGATCTTCCCCGACCTCTTCGTCTCAGCCGACGAGATCCCGCAGACGCTCCGCGACCACATCCGCTACCCCGAGGGCCAGTTCATGACGCAGGCGCGCGTCTTCGAGACCTACCACGTCGACGACCCGGATGTGCTCTACAACAAGGGCGACCAGTGGCAGATCCCCGAGAACGTCTCGCTGAGCGACAACGGGCCGATGTCGGCCTACTACGTCATCATGCGGCTCCCCGGCGCCGAGAAGGAGCAGTTCCTCCTGATCCTGCCCTTCACCCCGAACACGCGGCCGAACATGATCTCGTGGCTGGGGGCCCGTCGGACGGCGCCGCCTACGGCGAGTCGGTGGTCTACCAGTTCAGCGAGAGCACGACGGTCTACGGCCCGGCGCAGGTCGAGGCGGCGATCAACCAGGACCCGGCGATCTCGGCGCAGCGCTCGCTGTGGGACCAGCAGGGCTCGCGCGTGATCCTCGGCAACCTCATCATCGTGCCGATCGAGGACACGCTGCTCTACGTGCAGCCGCTGTACCTGGTCGGCGAGCAGACGCAGCTGCCGCAGCTCAAGCGCGTGATCGTCTTCTACCGGATGCCGAGCGAGGGCGGGGCCAGCGGCGGCTCCGAGGGCGACGCCGAGCAGATCGTGGTCATGGCGCCGACGCTGGCCGAAGCGCTGGCCGACGCCTTCGGCGTGGCGCCGCCGATCGGGCCGCCCGGCACGGGCGGCACCGGCGGCGGCACCGGCACCGGCATGGCGGAGGAACGGGACGGGGACCGGCGCGGCACCGGCGCCGGCCTCAACGCCCGCGCCCTCGAGCTGATCCAGCAGGCCAACTCCCAGTTCGAGGCCGCGCAGGCGGCGCAGCAGGCCGGCGACTGGGCCGAGTACGGGCGCCAGGTCGAAGCGCTGCAGGAGACGCTGCGCCAGCTGCAGGATCTCCAGTAGCGTCGCCTGCACTGCCTACACGTTCCACACGTAGCGAGCTTCGGCCCACGCTCCGTTGCGTTGCGCGTGCCGCATTGCGTGCGACAATCCTTGGACGGATGTTCTATGGACGGGAGGCTCCCCGCCTTCAGGCTGTGAGCGGGCACGCTTGTTTGAGCGTATGGACACGCGATGCAGAAGGCGCCCAGAGGAGACGAGCGCTTGGCGGGGCAAACGGCACCGCGCGAGTCTGAGTCGAGTACGCTTCGTGCGTGCGGCAAACTACAGGCGACGCGGGAGAGTGCCGATTCTCTTGTGGAGCCTTGCGGCGTGGCAAGGGCCGCGGGCGCGAGGCTCGGCTGCAACTGCAGGGAGGGACTACGCATGGTCGGCCTTACGCATAGGGGTCGCAGCGGTGACGGGTTCACCATGGTCGAGCTCCTCGTCACCATCGTGCTGGCCGGTATCTTCTTTGCGGCCATGGTGCCGCTGTTCGCCAACGTCTTGCATGCGACGGCGGGCGATGCCCTGCGCAACGACGCCCAGATCATCGCCCAGGATCGCATCGAGCAGGTGCGCCTGCTCGCGTACACCGACATCGACCAGAGCAAGCTGAACAATCCCCCTGACCCGGCGAGCGAGTTCGGCGACGGCCGATTCGGGACCACCTACACGCTGACCGGCCAGTCGAGGCCGTACATCATCGGCTACACGGTGGAACCGCAACTGAACGCCGAAGGGGGTCGACCGTCGCCCAGAAGGTGTCGGTCAGCGTCCGTCGGCCGGGTGGCGGCTTCACGACGACCATGACGACGATCGTCAGGAATCCCGCGCCCGGCGTCGTCGAGGTGACCACGGGAGGCACCTCCACCCCGCTGCCGACCACCGACCTCTCGATCACCGTCTCGTTCAAGAACTGGGCACACGTCATCCGGAGCAGCACCAAGGGCGTGTTCTGGACACGCGTCGACGCCGCCACTGGGCGCGATCGTCACGTCGCCACACACCTGGCCTGCCGACGCCAGCCACCCGACGGTGGTCTTCACCGGGCTGACCGGCGGCGCCAACTACACATATACCGTGAGCTGCTACAGCAGCCAGTGGAGCACGACCGAGCCCCTCGTCTCTCCCCCCTTCCACCTGCTCAAGAGCGCGCGGCTCAAGTTCGACACCAATCCTGGCGGATCGTGATGCGTCCGCCGACGCAGCCATACTCCAGGCAGCGGTGCCGGCCCCAGGCCGGCATGACGCTCATCGAGATCCTCATCGCGCTGACCATCTTCGCCATCGTCACCACGATGCTGGTGGGGGGGTGGATCAACCTGCAGCGGTCCAGCGTGTTCGCGGTTCAGACTCTGGATGCGCGCGCGACCGTCCGCGACGCGCTCGGGCGCATCTCCAGCGAGCTCCGTGACGGCCAGCCGACAGCACTGCCCACCGCGCCGCCCGCGTCCACCTCCATGCCCGCGCTGTTCACCATCGCGCAGCCTACGGAGGTGGAGTTCTACTCGGTGTTCAACCTGGCCGGAGCGGATGACGAAGGCAGCGGCACGGCGCGGCGCCTCACCCGCATCTGGCTGGACACGGCCGGCTCCACGCCGCAGCTCGACCTGTACTGGCAGCGTGATACCAACGGCAACGACATCATCGACGGCGCCGACCGCACGAGGCTGCTGGCGAGTGACGTCGTGAACAACAGCATCCCCAACAGCAGCGTGACCCCGCAGGCCCCATACACGGCCATCTTCAGGTACTGGTACCGCGACGCGTCCGGCGCACTCTCGAAGGCTGACGCGATCCCGAGCGCCGATCTGGCCGACACTCAGATCATCGCGGTCCAGGTGCGACTGATCGTCGACGCCAATCTGAACAGGGCGCCGTCGCCCATCGACCTCACGACCACGGTGCGCCCGCGCAACGCGAGCGTCGACCAGTAGGAGGGGAAGGGCTATGAAGAGGCATGGAGGGCAACGTGGTGCCGCGCTGATCCTGCTGCTGGGCATCATGGCGGCACTGGCGGTCTTTGCGGCGAGCCTCGTCATGGTGCTCGCCAACCAGCAGGGAGCCACCGCCGCCGAGCGCTCGCGCAAGACCTCGCTCTACTACGCGGAGGGCGCCCTTGACGCCGCGGTCAGCATCGCCAAGGCCAAGACCATCCCGACGACGAACTCCGGCAGCGTTTGGCTGCCGACGTCGGAGGTCCTCGCCGCACTGGAAGCCGCGGGATTCCCGGAAGGGGCCGAGCTGAAGTCGCTCAAGGTCTACGACAACCTTGCGACGGTGGACTACAGCATCTGGTGGGATTCGAACCTGGACGGCGTGGTGTGGATCGAGGTCACGATCACCTATCAGGGCAAGACGACCCGGCTGCGCGCCCTTGTGAGTCAGACCACGCAGTCGGTCGTGAAGGTGTTCCCCAAGGCCGTGGTGTACAGCGACACGGGCATCAATCTCACCGGCACGAGCGATGTCTACGCGATCGAGGCCGACGGCCTTGGCGGCACCAGGCCCTATGTCCCGGCAGCACATGGCGGCGTATACGCGACGACCATCATGGCGGGCGGGGGCAAGTACAGCGCCGCCAACGCCCAGGACTTCGACGCCACGACCAGCGCGAACCTCGCGGCGCCGACTTCCACGGCCCAGTCGGTGAACATCAATGTCAATGGCTCGGTGTCGCCAAACACGTTCAGCGGCACCGTGATCGGCGGCGTTGGCTTGCTGAGCGACTACTTCGACCAGGCCGCGCAGGCGGACCTCGGGGACGAAGCGCAGGCCGGCGAGACCCACGCGGCCGCGCCGGCCGTTCCGACCCCGACGCCCAGTACTACGCTGAGTGCGTCCGCTGTGGCCGCCATCCAGGACTCCTCTACGACCACGCCTTACACCACCTACGCCAATACCAGCGTGCAGACTGCCAGCGGCACGAGCATCACCATCACGCGCACCACCGCGCGCACGCTGAGCTTCAAGGACCTGTACGTGAGGGGCAACCTCTCGGTGACGGGTCCGGTGACGCTCAACGTCTCGGGATACCTTCGCGTGGACGGGACCCTCAGGATCAACAACACCACCGCCACGGCGGTCACCGACACCATCGGTGGGGCTCTCTACGTGGCCGGCACCGGCAGCAGCAGCGTGGCGAACAGAGTGACCCTGAGCTCCGCGTCGCTCTACGTGGGCGGGCCGCTGACGATGAGCAACATCATCACCACGACCGGGCTGCTCTACGCCGCTGACGACCTCAGCCTGACCGGGAACGTGACGGCCAGAACCACTGCCCTCGTCGTCGTCGGCGGCTCCGACCACACGGACACGGACTTCGGCATCAGTGGCGCCAGCAGTCCCGTCACCGACCAGTTCGGACCCATCTGGGTGGCGGGCAAGGCCGTCTGGAGCGGCGCCGCCTCAGTGCAGTCTACCGACTACACGAATGCTGCCGCGGAGCCCGCCCCCATGTGGATCGGGATCCTGGATCGCAGCGGGACGTTCAACGACGTCTACGGCCCCACGTGGTGTGTGGGAAACGCCGGCACCAGTGACGTTGCCGTCCGGTTCACGGGGCCTTCCTCGGGCACCGCCTGCACGGTGATGTGCCCGCTCCTTGCCACCACGGAGAAGACAGTGACCACCGGCGAGGTCAACTTCGGCACGGCGACCGCGCCCATGGTCTACTACATGATGTGCGACAACGACCAGCTCTACTCGAACACGTGTGAGTGGGGCAGCACCGGCACCTTCTGCGGACTCATGGTCATCATGGAAGCCTGCCTCCGGATCACGGGCGGCGATGGAATCACCCCGTGCGTCGTGGGCGCCGTGTTCAACGGCACGCCCTACAAGAGCGGCACCTCCCCGTCCGTGTATGACATCGTCCTCACCGGCGCCTCAAGCATCGCCTACGACCAGGCCGTCATCGACGCGGTGTCGAACACGGCGATCACGACCACCACCACCACCACGCAGATCGTCCCTGGATCATGGCAGCAGCTGCCCTTGAAGTGAGCGCGCCCGGCGACGACGATCAGCTATCTGCGAGCATCGTGCCTGGGGCGGGGAGGCCGACGGCCTCCCCGCCCCGCGGGCGTTCCTGACGGCGCCTCCGTCACGACGCCGAACCACAGCGAGCAGCGCGTCTGCATCTCCACGAAGCGTAGTCAGGCGCGGCGACAGCCGAAGCTGCAGGGGCGAGGCTTCGGCGGCCGAAAGGTTAAGAAGGTTAAGGATGACGCCTACCGGGACAACGTTCTGGTAAGCGGAGCCTCATGTCGGCGGACTCCCTCGCCGATACTGGGGAAGAGAGCTAACCTAGCCTTCCGGAGGCATGGCATATGAGCGGACACACGCGGCGCAGCGAAGCCGGCTTCAGCTTCGTCGAGCTTCTGATCACCATCGTCATCGCCGGCGTCGCCTTCGCCGCGATGGTGCCACTCTTCGTGCAGGCGCAAGAGACGAACTCGGCCGACAAGGTCCGCAACACAGCCCTGCAGGTCGCCCAGGACAAGATCGAAAAGGTCCGCCAGCTCGACTACGACCAGCTCACCCAGGGCAATCTCGAGAGTGCGACCTTCGCCGGTGGGCAGTTCGGTACTACCTGGGACTTCGTGCGCGCCGGCAAGACGCGGACCTACACCATCCAGTACACGGTCTCCCAGGTGCCGGTTGGGGCCGCCGGCTGGTCAGGAGCAGTACAAGAAGGTGGAGGTCCGGGTCACCTGGTCCGCCCCTCCGTCTCCGGTGAAGGCGGCCGTGCTCCAGACTCTCGTGTATCGCCAGTACGCCGGCCCCGAGATCCAGTCGGTCACCGTCGGTCCTCCCAGCGTCTTCGACCTGACCGACCCCGACGGCCGGACCATCATCGGCTCGCCTGTGGTCATCGACGTCGTCCTCAGCCCGGAAGACATCACGAGCATGAACGCCAGCGACCCCGACCCCACCAAGCGAGGCTGGGTCAAGTTCACCGTGAGCCCCTACACCGGGGGAGGCCCGGTCGCGGCGGAAGAGGTCCGCACCATCTACAACAACCAGCCCGGACACTACCGGTACGTGTGGGACAACTCGGAGGCCGCGGACGGCATCTACAAGTTCGAGATCACCGCAGTGTCGGCCAAGTCGATGCAGGGGAGCACGGCGACGACCCAGTTCAATGTCGCTCTGCTGAACCCGCCGGCGCCGAAGGGCCTCGTCGCGACCCCCGGCAACGGCCAGGTGTCCTTGTCCTGGGATGTGCCTGGCATCGGCGACCTGGATCACTACGAGCTGTGGAAAGGCACGACGAGCGGCGGCGAGACACTCCTCACGACCCTCGACAACCCCAGCTACACCGATTCCGCGGTGACCAACGGGACGACCTACTACTACCAGGTGCTCGTGGTCGACACCGACGGTCACAAGAGCTCGTTCTCGGCCGAAGTGAGTGCCACGCCCGCCGTACAGGCGGACACGGTGGCCCCGACCGTGCCGACGAACCTCACGGCCGTCAAGCAGGCCGGCACCGGCACCATCGACCTGGCGTGGACGCCGTCGACCGACCTCGGCACCCCGGCCACGGGCGTGGCCGGCTACGTGATCGAGCGCAGCCCCAACGGAACGTCGGGCTGGACGCAGCTCCAGGGCAGTTACCCCAACACCACCTACCCCGACTACAGCGCCGGCTGGAGCTCGACGTGGTACTACCACGTCGCGGCCATCGACAACGCGGGCAACACGTCGGCGTTCACGGCATCGGTCGGGCCCGTGACGACCGATCCCCAACCGAAGTACTCACTCACCGTGAACAACACGCAGGGCGTCGGCATCTACGTGTGGGTGCAGAACATGGGCACCGGCCAGTGGTACTCCACGGCAGGCGTCGCGCAGGGCACCAAGCCCGCGGGGCAGAACATCAAGAAGAACAAGTCGCTTATCTGGGCCAACCTCCCATCCGGCGTGTACCTGGTCCTCGCCAGCACCGCGACGGGCGGCGTCCCGGAGCTTCCCTCGAAGAGCGGCAGCGGCGACCTGACGGCCGGCAACAACACGATCTCCTTCTGAGCATGCGCCCGCAGATGCACAGGCACCGAACGGACCGGCAGAGCGGCATGACGCTCGTCGAGCTGCTGGTCGGCATGACCATCATGTCGGTGATCACGGCGATGGTCCTCGTCACGTGGTTCGCCCTGAGCCGCTCCTACTCGTACTCGGCCACAAGCAGCAAGGCCCGGGACAACGCGCGCGAAGCGACCGCGCGTCTCGTCCGCGAGGTCCGCGACGCCGAGAGCAACCCCGCCACGAGCGAGGCGGCTCTCATCCGCGCGCGCGTACGCACCGTCGTCGTCTCGACGACCTTCAACATGTCGGGTAACGCGAGCCCTTCGAAGGTCCCGCACCTGGTCATGTACCGGTACTATCCCGACGGCGAGCTGTGGCGGTTCTACGACAAGAACGGCAACGGGTCGATCGAGAACGTCGACATGTCCGTGGACGGCTGGCCCGCCAATCCCAATCCCGTTGCCGAGCAGGTCAACGGCGAGGGAGGACGGATGCTGGTGAAGGACGTCGTCAATGACAAGGTGCCGTCGACCGCCAGCCCGACGCCGCTCTTCCGCTACAGCTACTATCGGGATGACGGCGTGCTGGTCCAAGATACGACCGTTATCGGTGCGGCGAATCGCAGAAGGGTCGTGTCGGTGCAGCTCAACCTGCTCGTCGACCTCAACCCGGCGCATTCGCCGATCTACTCGGAGTTTCTGACAACGGCGCAGCTGCGGAATCAGCAGTAGCTTGAGAGGGAGGCGGGGCATGGGCAGACTACGAAGCCAGCGGGGGGCCGGGCTGATCCTGATCATCGGCGTCATCGCCGCGCTGGGCATCTTGGCGATGTCGCTCGTTGCGCTTACCGCGAACGTGCAGCACAACACGGCGACTGACAGGTCGCGCGCCAAGGCCTTCAACGTGGCCGAGGCCGCCGTCGACGTCAGCATGTACGGCCTCAATGCGAAGTGGCCGAAGACGAGCGGCGCCGGGCCGGACTTCGCGGCCGCCGCCTGGCAGACGTCGTTCCGCGGTCAGTTCGCCACGACGGAGTTCCCCAACCCGAACTCCGGCCAGTTCGTGGTGGTCGAGTACTACGACAACCAGCCGACCATCGACAAGACGATCAAGTGGGACAAGGGGCAGCCGGGCAACGCGACTCTGCCCGACAACAAGATGTACGTGGAGGCCCAAGCGGGCGTCGGGCCGAAGAAGACGCGCATCCGCGTGCTCGTGGAGCGTATCCCCTACACGACCAACCTCCCGCGCGGCGTGGCCCTTTGTGCTGGCGGCAACCTGTACAGCAACGGCGGCGGCAACAACCCCAAGATCTACGTCGAAGTGCCCCCGCCTGACGACGTCGTGCCCGGCGGCGTCACCTCGGTACACGTTCGCGGGACCATCGAGGCGCAGAGCGTCACCCAGACCCCGCCGATCGCGAAGTTCGAGGGCAACGCGGCCAAGAAGCCGAGTGAGGTGTTCTCGCCGACGCTGGTCGAGGGCCTCACCCAGCTGGCCAAGGACCACGGACGGTACTTCACGTCTGGCGCCGCGGCCGAGGCGAGCCCGGTGGACCCAGACTGGAGCCCGGCCGGCGGCATCAGCGGTCTCTGCGTGATCGACAGTGCCGCCGGCTACTCGATCCGCGGCAACTACAACTCCGAGGCGCAACCGGGCATCCTGATGATCCTCGGCGGCGGTGATCTGGACTACGGCGGCGGGGGCGACTACTACGGCGTGATCTACGTCACCGGCGCGGTCCAGAAGGGCCACGGCAAGTACGGTGTCCATGGCATGGTCGTCGTCGACAGCGACCAGGACATGCGCGGCACGACCGACATCTTCTACAACGACAACTGCATCGCCAACCTGGCCAACCGGTTCTCCCTGACGGTGAAGCAGGTGCCCAACACCTGGCGGGAGATCAGGCCCATCTGACGGCTGGGCGCTGGCCAGGTCCATGGAGAGCGTGTCGGGGCGGGGCGCCGAAGGGCGCCTCGCCCCTTCTTCTTGCGCCCAGCCGTGTGAGCTCGAAGGCCGGGTCGACGACCGCGATCCCGCTGTCGGCGGGGGCGCTCACGAGCCTGAGCGTCGTGCGTCGTATACTACGCATCCACGGGCGATCAGCTCTGGCGGAAGAGCTGCGAATCGGCGGGCGATTAGCTCAGGGGGAAGAGCACCTGCCTTACAAGCAGGGGGTCGTTGGTTCAAATCCAACATCGCCCACCAGTCCAGCTCGTCGCCGGAGATCCTCAGTCTCCAGCCTCGCGCCTCCTCGTGCTGCTCGCGGCGCGTGCGGTAGGGTAGCGGCATGAGCGACGAGCGCGAGACAGGCGCAGTGGACGGGCTTCCGGAGGCGTCTGCCGACGAGGCTCCCGCGGCGGGTCCGGTCGGAGACGGGGACGACGGCGGCGCCGCGGAGCGGCAGTCCTTCGTCCGTCATGAACTGCGCACCCCGCTCGCCGTCCTGCGGCCGGTCATCGACATGCTCCGCGACGGGTCGGCGGGTCATCTCAAGAAGCAGCAGCGGGAGTACGTCGAGATGCTCGACCGCAACGCGGCGCGACTCGAGGCGATGATCGTCAGCCTCGCCGACAGCGGCTGGCTCGAGGTGGCGCCCGCTGCCGCGCCGCGACGACCTGGTCAGGCTCGACGAGGTCGTCGCGGAGGCGATCGCCACGCTGCCGAGACAGCCGGGCCGCACGCCGCGCTTCGACGTGAACGCCGCGCCGTGCGACGTGCGCGGCGACCGCGAGTGCCTGCGGCGGGCTCTGCGCAACGTGCTGCTGAACGCCTGCGTCGCCTCCCCGCCACACGGGGAGATCAGGGTCCTCGTCCAGGTGGACGTCGACGCCGGCGTGGCTCGCGTCACCGTCAGCGACACTGGTCCCGGCATGCCCGCGGACGAGCTCGCCAGAGCCTTCGACTTCGGCTTTCAGGGACGGTCCGTGCAAGCCCGGCCCGATCGCGGCCTGGGGATCGGCCTGTTCGTGACGCGGGCGCTGGTCGCGGAACACGGCGGTCGCGTGTGGCTCGAGAGCGTCGAGGGGGAAGGCACGTCGGCGTTCGTCGAGCTGCCGTTGGCGAGCGGCTGACGGCAGAAGCCGCCTGTGCTACACTCCCGTTCCGCCGCGCGGCGGCCGGGTGCCGGCCTGCCCCTCGGCGCCCCTCGCGGGGGCGTAGTTCAGTTGGTTAGAACGCCGGCCTGTCACGCCGGAGGTCGCGAGTTCGAGTCTCGTCGCTCCCGCCACTCCTACCCTTTGCCCATGCTCGCCGCCGCCGCGCGCGGCTCCATCGCGATCGCACTCTCCGGGCAGCCCGTCGCACACAGGCCGCAGCCGCGGCACTCGGCCGCGGCGAGCACCAACGCCTCCTCCCCACTCTCGCCGGTCTCGATCGCGAGCGCCCCGAACGGGCAGCGCTCCGTGCACGTGCCGCAGAGCGTGCAGACGTCCGGCAAGAGGCGCGCGACGTGTCGCCGCCGCGGCCAGATGTCGCTCACTCCCGAGGCGCTCGGCGGCCAGATGCGGCTGGCAGCAGTCGGTGCAGCAGTTGCAGATCGCGTGCGGGTCGCTCTCGCCGCCCAGGCCGACGTAGTCGGTGTGCGTGAGCCCGGCGGCGTCGGCCTCGTGCAGGATCTCGATCGCGCGTTCGGCCGAGATCTCCCAGCCGATGTCGCGGTCGTTGGCGAAGCGGATGCAGTTGTAGACCGACTGGTCGCAGGCGCCCTTGAGCGTGCGGCAGTCGCACGGCCACAGGTAGACGTGCTCCTGGCTGCGGACCAGGTCCTCGGCCTCGGCAAGCTGCAGGTAGGCGTAGTCGGCGTCGCGGCCGGGATCGGGGTGGCCGTCGCGCAGCTTCGTCAGGGCGTCGCGCACCGACTCCGTGTAGACGTCGAGCCACCACTCCACGACGTGCGCGCGCACGGTGTCGGGCACGTCCTTCCAGCCTTCGAACTGCGCCCACAGGGCCGAACGGTCGGCGAACGAGGACGCGGCGGCGACGTCGTCCGTAAGGTCGACCACGTAGCGCCGGTGCGCCCTCGTCAGGAGCGGACGTATGTCGTGCTCGGGGACGCCGAGGGCGACGGCCAGGGCGGACGAAGTCCGCGGGCCGTCGCCGAGGGCCGCCACGAGGTCGGCGTCCGCGGGGTCGTAGAAGCGGTCGAGCCACGGGAGGACGAAGTCGGGCGCGCCGACGATCTCGGCGACGCGCGCCCACTGCTCGTTCGGTATGGTCAAGGGTTCCTCCGATCTGGCCGACTCGACTGTGCCTGCCTTGAGGCTGACAAGGGTATGCCTGCGCTCGCGGTCACTCGACTGTGCCTGCGCCCAGGCGACCTCAGCTTACCGCAAGGCTCTCGCGCACGGGGCGGCGCCCGGCGGCGAGGACGGCGGCGGCGGCGAGGGCGCAGACCGCGCCGAAGGCGAAGGTCGCCCACGGCCCGACCGCCGACCACAACACGCCGCCGAGCGTGCTTGCGACGAGGCTGGCGAGGCCGGTGAGCGTCGCCTGCAGGCCGATCGCCGCGGCGCGCTCGGCGAGCGGTGTCGCCCGGCTGATGAGCGCCTTGCTCGTGCCCTCGGTGGCGGCGATGTAGAGGCCGTAGGCGGCGAAGAGGACCGCCACCGCCGGCCACGACCCGGCGAGCGCGAAACCCGCGTAGACGATGGCGAACACGACGTAGCCGCCGAGGACGAGAGGCAGCTGGCCGATGCGGTCGGAGAGGCCGCCGAACGGCAGCGAGGTGGCCGCGTAGACCAGGTTGTAGAGCACGTAGACGAGGATCACGGCGCTCGTTCCCATGCCGACGTCGCTCGCCTTGAGAAGCAGGAACATGTCGCTCGAGTTGCCGGCGGCGAAGAGGAGCGAGCCGGCGAGAAGCCAGCGGTAGGCCGGCGACGCCGGCAGGCGCAGGCGGAAGGCCGCCGGCGACGGCGGCAGCCGTCGCTCCTTCACGGCGACGAGGACGACGACGACGCTGAGGAGGGCGGGGATGACCGCCAGGCCCAGCACCCAGCGCAGGGACAGGCCGGCCTGGAGGGCGACCAGGGCGATCAGCGGGCCGAGCGCCGCTCCCATCGTGTCCATGGTGCGGTGCAGACCGAAGGCGAGGCCCTGCTGCTCCTGCTTCGTGCCGGCGCCGATGAGGGCGTCGCGGGGCGCCGTCCGGATGCCCTTGCCCATGCGGTCGAGCACCCGGCCGGCGAGGGCGACGCCCCACACGCCGGCCAGGGCGATGACGAGCTTGCCGACTCCACTCAGCCCGTAGCCGGCGAGGACGAACGGCCGGCGCCGCCCGAGACGGTCGGAGAGCTGACCGAACGGGTAGCGGAGCACGGTCGCGGTCGCCTCGGCGATGCCCTCGATCAAACCGAGGACGGCGACGGGGGCGCCGAGCACGCCGGTCACGAAGATCGGGAAGAGAGGGTAGACGATCTCCGAGCTGAGGTCGGCGACGAAGCTGACCCAGCCCATGTTGCGGACGTTGGGGTCGAGGGCGCGCAGGCGCGCGCGCATCCCGCCCCCCGAGGGGTCGGTGTCGGGCGTCGGATGTGAGGAGTCGCTCAGAACCCGCCGGGGCCGATGTACGACTCCATGTCGGCGCCGGCCTCCTCGTAGATGCCCCAGACCTTCTTCACCGGCGAGAGGTTCTTCCAGTAGCCCTTGGAGCCTCTGGGGGTGATGAGGATGTCGCCCGGGCCGGCGACCATGACCTCGCCGTCCTCCTCGGTGATCTCCACCTGGCCCTCGATGATGTAGGCGATCTCGTGGTAGGTGCGCTCGAAGTGCCGTCGCTGCACCTCGCGCTGCCAGAGACCGAAGCTGAACTTGTCGTCGACCGACTTGGCGGCGGTGAACTGTTGACCGGGCGCGTCGGTCTCTTCGGCGAAGCGCATCGCCTCTTCCCAGGTGATGTCCTCGGGCTTGATGACGCGGATCTTCGTGTTGTTGCCCTCGCTCATGGTGCCTCCTCGCCGGGGACCCCGGCGTTCGTCGCTGGCGTGCCGTTCGCGTTTCACGGGCGGCAGGTCGGTCTCTGGGCTGAGATAACCACAGAGGGGCGTCGCACTCAAGGGCGCCGGGCGGAGCTGGAGCCGCCGGGGCCGTCGCCGCCGGGGCCCGGATAGAATGGCTGCGGCATGGGACGACCGGCCCGCCGGGCCGGGCGAGCGGAGAGGAGACAGGCGTGGCCGAGGTCCGTTCAACGCTCGAGGAGAAGGTGGTCGCCGTCGTCCTGGCCGCCATGCGCTGGTGTGGCGTCGCCTGAGTCGGGCGGACCGAGAGAAGGGAGCAGGGTCATGCGCGGACTGAAGGACAAGGTCGCCCTCGTGACGGGGGGCTCGTCCGGGCTGGGAGAGGCGTCGGCCCTTCGCTTGGCGGCCGAGGGTTGTCGGGTGATGGTGGCGGGCCGCGACGAAGCGCGCCTGCGCGCCGTCGTCGCGGCCATGGCGGCGGCGGCACCGGCACCGGGAGCCGACGCCGTCTCGAGATTCGCCTGGTCACCGGCGACGTCCGCTCGGTGGCCGACTGCCGGCGCGTGGTCGACGAGACCGTCGCGCGCTTCGGCCGCATCGACGTCCTCGTCCACAGCGCCGGCGTCTGGATCGAGAAGCCCACGCTGGAGATGACGGAGGACGACTGGGACACGGTCGTCGACATCTGCCTCAAGGGGACGTTCTTCACCGACCAGGCCGCCCTGCGGCACATGGTGCCCCAGGGCGGCGGCGTCATCGTCAACTTCGCCAGCGACTCGGGGCACCACGGCGAGCCCGGTGCGGCTCCCTATGCCGCCGCCAAGGCGGGCGTCATCATGATGAGCCGCACCCTCGCCCACGACCACGGTCCCGACCAGGTCCGCGTCGTCTGCATCTCGCCCGGCATCATCGACACGCCGATGCTCGCCAAGGCCACGGCCGACGTCGGACGACCCCGAGGCCTACGCGGCCGTCCAGACCGACGGCTACCCGCTGGGCAGCATCGGCCGGCCCGAGGAGGTCGCGGCCGCCGTCGCCTTCGTGGCCTCCGACGAGGCCAGCTTCGTCGACGGCGTCTCGCTGCTCGGTCGACGGCGGGTACTGTGCCTGAAGGCGAGACCAGCGGGGCCACCGGACAGACGGAGGCGCCGGGCCTCGAGGCCGCCGGCCGCAGGCGGCGCGGCTCACGACCGGCGCCAGGTCCTCATCGGCGACCTGGCGCTCTTCTCGATCGCCGTCCTCTGGGGCTTCAACTTCGTCGTCATCAAGGACGTCATCGACCGTGTCGACCCGATGCTCTACGTCATGCTGCGCTACATCGTGGCGACGGCGATCTTCGCCGCCATCGTCCCGCGCAGCGTCACGCGCAGCACGCGCTCGGCCTGGGTCATGGGCGCGATCCTCGGCGCCTTCTACCTCACCGCGCTCATCGTGCAGACGATCGGCCTGCAGTACACGACGCCGGGCAAGTCGGGCTTCATCACCGGCCTCAACGTGGCCATGGTGCCCTTCCTCTACTGGATCGTCGCGCATCGCTCGCCCGGCTGGACGCAGATCCTGGGGGCGATCGTCGCGACCGTCGGGCTCGGCGTCCTCTCGCTGCAGGGCGACTTCACGATCAGCTGGGGCGACGGGCTCACGCTGCTCGCGGCCCTCTTCTACGCCCTGCACATCATGACGACGGGCTTCTTCGCCCCCAAGGTCCCGCCGGTGACCCTGGCGGTGACGCAGATGGCGGCACGAGCGCCGTGATCGCCTCGGTCATCACCCCGTTCGTCACCGAGGTCACGCTCGACCTGCCGTGGCAGGTCTGGGCGGCGGTCGTGTGGACGGCGGTGAGCGGGACGATCTACGCCTTCTTCCTGCAGTCGTGGGCGCAGCGCCGCACGACGTCGACACACGCCGCCGTCCTGCTCTGTCTCGAGAGCGTGTTCAGCGCCCTCTTCGGCATCATCTTCGGCATGGACACGCTCACCTGGCGCCTCGTCACCGGCGCGGCCCTCATCTTCAGCGGGATCCTGATCATCGAGACGTGGCCGGCGCGACGGGACACCGGCGGCCGGGGAACGGGCGTCGGGCCGGGGGCGACCCCGGCGGTGGTCACGCCTGGCGACGCCCTGGTGCCGCTGACGGGCTCCGCGGCGGGGCCGCCGCGGTAGACTTCCACATCCGGCAAGGGGAGGCACCATGCCCAAGAAGCCCTACGAGGACGTCGAGATCAGAGGGCCACCTCATCGACTCGCTGATGATGCCCAGGATCATGGACGACATCATGGACCTCGACGGCGAGTTCGAGGTGCTCTCGTTCGAGGTCGGGCACATGAAGGACGACCCGTCGCACGCCGTCATGCGCGTCTTCGGGCGCGACGCCGGCCACCTCGAGGAGCTGCTGACGGCGATCACCGCGCACGGGGTCGTGGCCGTCAGACCGCAGGACGCGGCGCTCGAGGCCGCCGACATGGACGGCGTCTTCCCGCAGAGCTTCTACTCGACCACCAACCTCGAGACCCTCGTGCGCGTGCAGGGGCGAGTGGGTGCGCGTCGAGCACCCCGAGATGGACTGCGGTATCCGCGTCGACGTCGAGGCCGGCACCGCCGAGACGATCGCCATGGGCGACGTGCGGGCGGGCGAGCTCTACGTGACGGGCCACAAGGGCGTTCGCGTGCTGCCGCTCGAGCGCCCGCGCGAGAGCCAGCCCTTCGAGTTCATGGCCTCGGCGGTCAGCAGCGAGAAGCCCAAGGCGCAGATCGTGCGCGAGGTCGCGCGGCTGCTGCGGCAGGTCAAGGCCGAGGGCAGGCTGACCATCGCCGTGGTGGGCCCGGCGGTCGTGCACACGGGGGCGGCGCCGAGCCTTGCCCGCCTCATCGAGGCGGGCTACGTCGGCGCCGTCTTCGGCGGCAACGCCGTCGCCACGCACGACGTCGAGGCGAACCTCTTCGGGACGTCGCTGGGCATCGACCTCAAGCAGGGCACGCCCGTGGCCGGCGGCCACGAGCACCACCTGCGCGCCATCAACACCATCCGGCGCTGCGGCGGCATCAAGGCCGCCGTCGACCAGGGCGTGCTCACCGGCGGCCTCATGCACACGCTCGTCACGACGGGGACGCCGTTCGTGCTCGCCGGCAGCATCCGCGACGACGGTCCCATGCCCGAGGTGATCACCGACGTGATACAGGCGCAGAAGGCGATGCGCGAGTACGCGCAGCGCGCCGGCGCCTGCCTCATGCTGAGCACCATGCTGCACAGCATCGCCGTCGGCAACATGCTGCCGGCGAGCGTGCGCACCGTCTGCGCCGACATCAATCCTGCCGTCGTGACGAAGCTCGCCGACCGCGGCAGCTTCCAGGCCATCGGCATCGTCACCGACGTCGGCCTGTTCGTCGAGCAGCTCGCGGGCGAGCTCGACGCGCGCGGCTGACCGGCGTGCTGACCGCCGCCCTCTCGCTTTCGGCCGCCTTCGCCTACACGATCCACGACTACCTCATGATGCGCGTCGTGCGCGCGACGCCCGTGCTGACGGCGCTCTTCTGGGTGCAGCTCGTGGGGCTCACGATCCTCCTTCCTCTGTGGCTGATCCTCGAAGAGCTGCCGAAGGGCGCGGAGGAGTGGCGCGCCGCCGGCATCGCGGCCCTGACGGGACCGATCGAGATCGTCGCCATCGCCTGCCTGCTCAAGGGACTGGCGGTGGGCAAGCTGTCGGTGGTCGGGCCACTCGCGGCGCTGGGCGGCGGGTTCGGAGCGGCGTTCGCCATCGCGCTGGGGGAGCCGGTGACCGGCCTCGCGGTCATCGGCCTGCCGCTCGCGGTCGTAGGGGCGGTCCTGTCGTCGGTGGAGCGCGGTGGCGAGAACGAACGCAGGGTGACGGCGACCGCCGGCGCCGGGTGGGGGCTGCTCTGCGCGCTCGCCTGGGGCGTCGTGCCGGTCCTGATCGGCGAGGCCACGGCGCAGCTCCCGTCGCTCAGTGTGCTCACGATCGGACGCGTGACGAGCCTGCTCGTGCTCACGCCCTTCACGGCGCTGCTCGGCGGGTTCGCTTTGCGGCGCGCCTTCCGGCCGCGGGTCGCGGCCTGCGGGGTGATCGACGTCGCCGGCTTCGCGGCTTGGGTCGCGGCCACGGCGATCGGCCCTGTCGCGACCGCGTCCGTCCTGGCCGCCCAGACCGGCACCATGTCGGCGATCTTCGGGATGGCGGTCCTGCGCGAGCGCCCGGCGCGGGTGCAGATCGCCGGTATCGCCGCCACGGTCACCGCGGTGACGCTGCTGGCGTTGAGCGGGAGCGGCTAGCTGTCAGGGCAGCTGCGGCAGCCCGTCCTCGCCGATCGGCCAGAACGGGTTGAAGGCGACCTCCCAGGCGTGGCCGTCCGGGTCGGCGAAGTAGCCCGAGTAGCCGCCCCAGAAGCGGTCCTGGGCCGGCCGCAACAGCGTGCCGCCGGCCCGCACCGCCTCGTCCAGGGCGGCGTCCACGAGCTCCCTGCTCTCGACGTTCATCGCCAGCGTCATACGGATCGAACCGGTCGGCGCAGGCTGCTGGCCAGCCTCCTCGGCGATCCCGTCGAGGGCGTACAGGGCGAGCCGCGAGCCGGCGTTGCGGAAGAACGCCACGCCGGCTTCGGGCTCGCCGCTCAGCGGCCAGCCGAGGGCCTCGTAGAACGCTCGGGCCCTCGGCACGTCCGCCACGCCCAGGGTGATCACGCTGATCCGTGGTTCCATCGCCGCCGCTCCTCTTGTCGCCCTGACCGCGTGCCTAGCTCGCGCCCGCGATTTCGTCCATTCGTCGGGAGTGAGTCCGGGCTCCGCGGATATACTCACAGGCAGGTCGGTACGTCATCTCCCGATACCCCTCGAGGAGCGCCATGAAGCCACGTCAGATCGTCCCGAACGTCTACCTCATCGGCGCCGTCGACTGGGACCGGCGTCTGTTCGACGCCCTCATCCCGCTTCCCGACGGCACGAGCTACAACTCCTACTTCGTCAAGGGCAGCGAGAAGAGCGCGCTGCTCGACACCGTCGATCCTGCCAAGTGGCCGGAGCTGGCGGCGCAGCTCGACGAGCTGCCCGCGCCCGACTACCTCGTCATCCACCACGTCGAGCAGGACCACTCGGGCTCGACGCCGCTCGTCCTCGAGCGCTACCCCGACATCACCATCGTCTGCGACGAGAAGGCGAAGGGCATGCTCATCGACCACCTGCACGTCGACGACGCGCGCTTCCACGTCGTGGCCGACGGCGAGACCCTCTCGCTCGGTGACAAGACGCTCAAGTTCCTCTTCACGCCCTGGGTCCACTGGCCCGAGACCATGAGCACCTACCTCGAGGAGGACAAGGTCCTCTTCAGCTGCGACTTCTTCGGCTCGCACTTCGCGACCAGCGACGTCTTCGCCGACAAGCACGAGGTCTACGACGGCGCCAAGCGCTACTACGCCGAGATCATGATGCCGTTCGGCGCCCAGGTGACGAAGAACATCGACAAGGTCACGCAGTACCCCATCGACGTACATCGCCCCGAGCCACGGGCCCGTGTACGACGACCCGGGCTTCATCGTCGACGCCTACCGCGACTGGGCGGGCGGCGAGCCGCGCAACATCGTGTGCCTGCCGTACGTCACCATGCACGACAGCACGCGGCTCATGGTCGACCACCTCACGACGGCGCTCGTCGACCGCGGCGTCGCCGTCGAGCGCTTCGACCTCACGACGGTCGACCTCGGCGAGCTGGCGAGCTCGCTCGTCCACGCCGGCACGATCGTGCTCGGCACGCCCACGGTGCTGACCGGGCCGCACCCGCTGGCCGCGCACGCCGCGTTCCTGGCCAACGCCCTGCGGCCGCAGGCCAAGTACGCCACCGTGATCGGCTCGTACGGCTGGGCGGGCAAGACGGTGGACACGCTCGTCGGGATGATGCCCAAGCTCAAGGTCGAGCTCCTCGAGCCGGTGATGGTCAAGGGCATGCCGCGCGAGGCCGACTTCGCGGCGCTCGACGCGCTCGCCGACACGATCGCCGAGAAGCACAAGGGCCTGGAGCCGCGCGGCTTCGCCGACGCGTCGGTGTGCCGCCACGAGGCGGGCTGAGGCGAGGACCGAGGCGCCGGGCCTCGCCCCGAGGCGCCGCGTCACCCGCCGACGCGGCGCAGGTAGGCCTCGGCGAGCTGCGCGCAGGCGCTCGCGGCCGAAAGGCTCCCCGTGCCCGGGGTAGACGACGTCGACCTCGAGCGTGCGGAGTCGCTCCATGGTTCGCACGTACTGCTCGACGTCCGACTCGGGCAGCGTGTCGATGAGCTCGTCGTCGTAGACGGCGTCACCTGAGAGAAGGGCGCCCTCCCGCTCGTCCAGGATCCCGACGCTGCCCGGGGTGTGGCCCGGGAGGTCGATCACCGTCAGCGTCCGGTCGCCGAGGTCGATGACGTCGCCGCCCTGCACGAAGTGCGTAGGGGCGGCGGGGGTGATGCGAAAGGCGGCGGGGTCGAAGCCGGCGTGCGGTGCGGCGTCGACGAGAACGGGCGGAAGCGCCTCGTCCTCGCAAGCTCCTCGCCGAGCTTGGCCACCCACGTCGCCGCGAGCAGCGGCGCCTCGTCGCCGGCTCGGGCTGCGGCCTCCGTCTCGGCCGGGTGGAGCAGTCGACGGTCGAACTCGTGGAAGCCGCCGACGTGGTCGGCGTGGGCATGCGTGCACAGGGCGACGATCTCGCGCGGCCGCCCGCTGCGCGCGAAACGCGCGAGCACCGGGCGCAGCGGCGCCACCCCGTTCCCGGTGTCCACCAGCAGATCGCGCTCGCGGCCGCGCAGGTACCAGATGTTGCCCTGCAGGAACTCGTTGACGTGAGGCTCCGCGAGGACGGCCGTCCGTGCCGTCACCCAGGTGACGGAGAACCAGGGGGCCGCGACAGGGAGCTGGGCGTTGTCGTCCATGGCGCTATCCTCACCGCCCCGGTGCTGCCGCGCAAGGCACGCCGCCGGCCGGCGCTTCGATAGACTGGCCGCATGCTGACGATCCTCGCCGGCCTTTCCTCGGCGTTCTCGTACGCGCTCAGCGACCTCATCTCGCAGCGCGTCACCCGCCGGACGCGGCCGCTCTCGCAGGTCGCCTGGGTCCTCATCACCGGGGTCGTCATCATCCTGCCGGTCGCGCTGCTCGTCGACGGTCTCCCGCAGGGCGCCGAGTGGCGCGGCGCCGCCCTGGCTGCGCTCGGCGGCGTCGCCTACTTCGGCGCCTTCTTCTGCCTTCTGCGGGGCTTGCAGGTCGGCGACCTGAGCCTCATCTCGGCCCTCAACTCGCTCATGGGCGCGTACGCGACGGTGGCGTTCGTGCTTCTCGGCGCGCCGGTCACGCCCGCCCTCGGGGGAGCGCTCGCCCTCTGCGCGTTCGGCGCGGTCCTCACCTCGCTCGAGGAGTGGGGCAGGCCCGACGCCGCCGACGGGCGCCGCGGCCGTGCGACGCGGGGCGCGGCGTGGGCGTTCGCGTCCGGTGTCCTCTTCGCCTGCGTCATGGTGCTCTACGGCAACGCGGGCGACATCTCCTGGCTGTCGCAGACCGCGATCTCGCGCTCGGTGTCCCTGTGCATCGCGCTGCCGGCGGCGCTCTTCACCGGCGGCCTGGGGCTGCCCAAGGGCCTGCGCGTCGAGGCGTTAGGCGCCGGCGCGCTCGAGCTCTGCGGCCTCGTGCTGCTGACGAACGCCCTCGCACTCGGCCCGGCCACCGTCGCCAGCGTGACGAGCACGCAGTTCGGCACGTTCGCCGTGATCCTCGGCTTCGTCCTGCTCCACGAGCGCCCTCGCCGCCATCAGTGGGTGGGGCTGGCCTGCACCATCGTCGGAGTGAGTCTGCTCGCCGCGCTCGTCTGAGCCTTCACGACCGGCGCCTCTTCGCCGCGTCACCGGTCACTGTTCTTCAGCTACTTGACGATGTTGCGGCCATGCGCGCAAGAATGTGCACCATGAGTGAACAGTCAGCAGACCGCGCGCACCGAGTCCGCGCACGACATCCCCCTGGAGGCCCTGGGCCGAGTCCTCCGCCGCGCGCGCGAGGCCTCAGGCATCGGCGTGCGCGAGATGGCCGGCAGGCTGGGATGCTCGCCCAGCCACATCTCGCAGGTGGAACGCGGCGTGACCAGCCCGTCGGTGCACACGCTCTTCAGCATGGTCGGGGAGCTGGGTCTGTCCCTTGACGACCTCCTCGCCGCCGCGACATCCGATACACCATCGCTGAACACGGCGGACATCGGACCGTGGCCAGGTCGCATCGTGCGTGTCGGCCGATCGCCGCGGCATCTCCCTGCCGGGCGGAGTCAAGTGGGAGATGCTCATCCCCGCGATCGAGGACGGGTTCGAGTTCGTCGAGTATGTCTACGAGGTCGGCGGTCACGACGGCGACGACTTCTTCCGCCGCAACGGTTGGGAGTACGGCCTGGTCCTCGAGGGGCGGCTGGGGGGCGCCATCGGCTTCGCCGAGTTCGACCTCGAGGTCGGCGACTCGATCGCGTTCGACTCCAGCGCCCCCCACCGGTTCTGGAACGCCGGCGATGTCCCCGCCCGGGCGGTCTGGGTCTGGCACAACCTGGCGGGCGCGGGCGACTCCGGCAACGATCACCCTCGCTACGCGACGCTCATCGAGACTGCGGACGCCGGCACGTAGGCGTCCTGCACCGGCATGGTGAGACCAGAGGGGGGTGAAGGGTCGCGGGAAGTGCATTCTGCTCGACAGTGAGGCTCGCCGGACGCTCTGACGACGTCCGGCCCAGAACAGCCATCTGAGCCAGTCCCAGCCGGTCACCTGCCTGATTCCCCACCGCAGGGGCCGCGCTTCGTGGGCAAGGAGTCGAATGGAGGTGTCGTGGCGGTGACGGATTACAACGCGATGAAGGATGCGGTGGTCCGAGGGGACAAAGAGGCGTGCGTCGACCTGGCGAAGAAGGCGCTGGAGTCGGGCGTAGAGCCCCTGAAGGCCATCCAGGAGGGATTCGCTCCAGGCATGCAGGTCGTGGGCAAGGGCTTCGAGGACGGAAGCCTCTTCCTCCCCGACATGATGCTTGCGGCGGAGGCGATGAAGGCCGGCATCGCCGTTCTCGAGGAGGCGATGCCGGCCGACAAGGCCGCCGAGAAGCCGCGCGGGCAAGGTGATCGTCGCCACCGTTCAGGGTGACGTTCACGACATCGGCAAGAACATCCTGCGGATCCTGCTGTCGACGGCCGGCTTCGAGGTCGTCGACCTCGGCAGGGACGTGAAGGTCGCGACGATCATCAACGAGGCGGAGGACGAGAAGGCCGACATCATCGGCGTCTCGGCGCTGATGACGACGACCATGATGTACATGAAGGAGCTCATCGAGGAGCTCTCCGAGGCTGGCCTGCGCGACAAGCTTCAAGGTCATGGTCGGGGGAGCCCCGGTCACGGCGGACTGGGCTCAAGGAGATCGGCGCCGACGGGTACGCGAAGGACGCCTTCGCCGCCATCGAGGTCGCCAAGAACCTGGTCGAACTGACGAGGTCCGAGTCAGCCTTGCTGCGACCACCGGATCATCTCGTCGCCGCGTGGCCGCGGGCACGCTCCGGCCTCGCACTGACGAAAGGAGCAGAGGAAGTGGTCACCTTCTGGGATGTGGTTGAGCGGACCTCGCACGGCGAGCGCATGAAGGAGTCGGACTTCGACGCCATGCTCTATCAGAACGTGCGCGCGCGTGATCGAGAAGTACGACATCCACTTCGACGGAGAGACGGCCGTGCCGAGTGACGACGGCCTCGCCGACCGCGCCTACCAGGCGGCCCTCGAGCTGTTCGTCGCCACGGGCTTCTACTGCACCAGCACGCAGCGCGCGGTGCGCTTCACGAAGCGAGGAGGTCGAGGAGGCGGTCCGGCACGCGAAGAAACGAGTACGTCTTCGGCGAGGGCCGCGACCAGCACGTCATGGGGCCGCGGAAGGTCGAGGACCCTAAGCCGCCGACGTGCATCTTCTCGCACCTCGGCGTTCCGGTGAAGCAGGACCTGTTCCCGAAGGTCTGCCTCGCGCAGGCGCAGGAGCAGTATGCGGACGCCTTCTGCTGCGTGTCGCTGCACGACACGTTCCGCGGCATCCCGATCAAGTCCGGGCACCCGGTCGAGGTCGCGGCGTGCATGTGGGACATCACCAAGCGCCGCGAGGCGGCGCGGCTGGCGGGGCGGCCGGGCCTGGGACTCTACGCCCACGTGTCCGGTCGGCGAGAGCACGGCGTCCATCATCGCCGTCCATCGCACCCGGCCTTCGGCGCACTGCCGAGGGACGTCACGCAGAACGGCGCTCATCGCCGAGCTCAAGGTCGACTACGAGCGCATGAACAAGGTCGCCTTCCAGCGAGAGTGCGGCATTCGGGCTCGCCGGGCTCTACGGGCCGCTCATGGGCGGGTACGCCGGCGGCCCCGAGGGGACGATGCTGGTCCAGATCGCCCACTTCTTCCTCGGGCCTGCTCGCCTTCGATGTCGAGTACCACATCTGCTTCCCGATCGACATCCACCAGACGTGCAGCACGACGCTGCCGATGCTCTGGCTGGTCAGCGTGTACTGCCAGGCCATCGCCCGCAACAGCAACATGCTCAACATCTGCACCACCATGGCCGCCGGCGGACCGTCCACCGACATGCTGTTCTACGAGATGGTCAACGGCGCCATCGCGCACACGGTCTCGGGCGCGCACAGCGTCCAGGGCGGCATCGCCCGCGACAAGAACCCCGAGCACATCGGGACACTGGAGCTGAGGCTCGGCGCCGAGACGTGCCACGCCGTCGCCAAGTCGGGCATGACCCGCGCCCAGGCGAACAAGGTGGTGAAGGAGATCCTCGCCAGGTACGGCGACGACATCCCGAACGCCCCTCTCGGCAAGACGTTCAGCGAGCTCTACGACCTCGATCGCGTGAAGCCGCTCGACTTCTACGAGGACATGTACAAGAAGAAGAAGGCGGAGATCCAGAAGATCGGCATCGACTACTCGGTGCTCTAGAAGCGTCGGATCCACGGCGCAAGGTGCGGGTCCGCCTCGCGGTGCTGGCTTCGGCGCACCGCGAGGCGGACCCGCACGCGTCATCCCGGCGAACGCCTCCTCGGATTCGCGCGGTTCGTCCAGCGACTCCATCGACAGGGACCTCGCGGCGTCGTCGAGGCAGATGCGCAAGAGTCTCGCTGTCGCTGCGCGTCCGCGCCCAGAAGACCGAACCTGACTTCGCGACGTTCGTGGACCTCCCCGATCTGTTCCAAGACGCTGACCGGTGCGATGCCGCGCGAGGCGTTGCTATACATATAGCTAGTGTGGGATAATGCCTCTTTCGTTGGGCGCGTCCTGCGTCGGTGAGGCCCGTACGCTGACGTGCAAGCTTGGAGACGGGCGCGGCGGGCGCGGGTCCGACGGGGGACCCGGAAGACAGGCCTTTGCCTGAAGCCCGGTGCGTGCTGGTGGAACGGAAGCCGGAGGTGCACATGAGATTGCTGGTCGCGCTCGGCGGCAACGCCATCAAGCAGGCCGACGAAGTCGGGACGACGGCCGAGCAGTTCGCCAACTGCGACAGGGCCGCCGCGGACCTGGCCGCGATCGTCGCCGGGTTCGGCGCCGACGACTGGATGGCCATCACCCACGGCAACGGCCCGCAGTCGGGCAACCTCAGCGTGCAGATGGAGGCGGCCAAGGACCTCGTCCCCGTGCAGACGCTCGACGTCATCGGGGCGATGACCCAGGGTCAGATCGGCTACATGCTGCAGAACACGCTGCAGAAGCACCTGAAGGCCCGCGGGCTCGATGTCGACGTCGTCGCGGTAGTCAATCAGGTCCTCGTCGACCCCGACGACCCCGAGTTCGTGGGCGATGCCGCGTCGAAGCCGGTCGGCAACTTCCTCAGCGAGGCAGAGGCGCAGGAGCTCAAAGCACGACATCCTGAGTACGTCGTCAAGAACGTGAAGCCGAGCGCCGAGAAGGGCTGGCGACGATGTGTGCCCTCGCCCATCCCCAGCGCCAACGTCGAGGCGCGCGCCATCGGCAGGATCCTTTCGCAGGGCATCATCGTGATCGCGTCCGGGGGCGGCGGCATCCCCGTGATGCAGGACGCGGACGGCGACTACGCCGGGCTGGAGGCCGTGATCGACAAGGACAGGGCGGGCGAGGTCATGGCGCAGGCGCTCGGCGCCGACACGCTCATGATGCTTACGGACGTGGAGTACGCCTATCGTGACTACGGCAGCGACAAGGCCGCGCCCGTAGGGGAAGTGACCGTGACCGAGGCCAAGGAACTGGCCGCCCAGGGGCACTTCCTCGCCGGGAGCATGGGGCCGAAGATGGCGTCGGCGATCAAGTTCGTCGAAGACGGCGGCACCCGGGCGATCGTCAGTTCCCTGGACAAGGCCGTCGAGGCGCTCGCCGGCCGCACAGGGACGCGGATCGTCCCGGACGCACCGTCGTCGGGCGTCGCGTCTGCGCGGTAGTCTGGCGTCGTCAGAGATCGAGAGACAGTGCGGTGTCACGAGTGGAGGAGGCTTTCCAATGAGGATCAAGAGCGCGGATCCGGCTGCCGGTGGCGCCCAGGCGTCGCCCTGGTACGGCAGGCACGTCCTGGCGGTGAAGCAGTTCAGTCGTGAGGACCTGGACCGCATCTTCGCCGTGGCGCACGACATGCGGGCCATGGTCGAGAGCCAGGGCGGCAGCGACCTGCTCAAGGGCAGAGTCCTCGCGAACATGTTCTACGAGCCCTCGACGCGCACGTCGTGCTCGTTCATGGCTGCCATGCAGCGCCTGGGCGGCGACGTCATCCCGATCAACGAGGCCAAGACCTCGTCGGTCGCCAAGGGCGAGAGCATCGGCGACACGGCGGCCACCCTGGGCTGCTACGCGGACGTCATGGTCATCCGCAACCCCGAGGTCGGCTCGGCCGCCGAGGCGGCCAAGCACGCCGGCGTCCCGGTCCTGAACGCCGGGGACGGTGCGGGCGAGCATCCCACCCAGGCGCTGCTCGACACGTACACGATGCGCGAGGAGCTGGGCCGCCTCGACGACCTCACCGTGACCATGGTCGGCGACCTGAAGTACGGCCGCACGGTCCATTCGCTGGCGCGCCTGCTCACGCGATTCAAGGGCATCAAGCTGAACTACGTCTCGCCGTCGATCCTGCGCATGCCGCAGGAGGTCGTCGACGAGGTCGCCGAGAGCGGGGTCACCCAGACCGTGCACGACGGCCTCGACGAGGTGCTTCCGGACACCGACGTCCTCTACGTGACGCGCATCCAGAAGGAACGCTTCGAGGACCCGACGGCGTACGACAAGGTCAAGGGCGCGTACGTCATCACGCCCGAAGTCCTGTCGCGCGCCAAGCAGGACATGTGCGTGATGCATCCGCTGCCGCGCGTGAACGAGATCAGCGTCGAGTGCGACACGGACCCGCGTGCCGCCTACTTCAGGCAGATGGAATACGGCATGTACGTGCGCATGGCGCTGCTCGCGCTTGTGCTCGGCAAGGCCTGACCCCGGTCCCGACGACAGCGGAGGGCATCATGCAGAACGTGCAGGCCCGCGCGCAGCTGAAGGACATCGGCCTCACGGTAGGCAGCGTGCACCGCAATCTGCCGGCGGCCGAGCTCACGGCGCGCGCTCTCGCCCGGCAAGAGGGCATCCTGGCCGCCAACGGCGCGCTCGTCGTGAGGACCGGCGCGCGCACCGGCCGCTCGCCCGCCGACCGCTTCATCGTCGCCGAGCCGGACGCCGACGGCGTCGCCTGGAGCGAGGTCAACCAGCAGTGCACGCCGGAGCTCTTCGCTCGCCTGATGGGCAAGGCGAGCGCCTATCTTCACGACCGTGAGGTCTTCGTGTTCGACGGGTACGTGGGTGCGGACAGGGAGCACCGGCTGCCGGTCCGGGTGGTCGCCGATGCGGCCTGGCACGCGCTCTTTGCGCACACGCTCTTCCTGCAACCCACGCCGATCGAGCTGGATGACTTCGCCCCCGGCTTCACCGTCGTTGGCTGCGGCTCGCTCCATGCGGACCCCGACGTGGACGGTACGCGCTCGGCGGCGTTCATCGGCATCTCGTTCAGTCGCCGGCTCGTCCTGATCCTCGGCACCATGTACGCCGGCGAGATGAAGAAGGCGCTCTTCACCGTCATGAACTACCTGCTGCCGCCGCGCGGGGTCTTGCCCCTCCACTGCTCGGCGACCGTGGGCCGCAAGGGTGACGTCGCGCTCTACTTCGGCCTGTCGGGGACGGGCAAGACGACGCTTTCGGCCGATCCGCGCCGCCGCCTCGTGGGAGACGACGAACACGGCTGGGCCGACTACGGCATCTTCAACTTCGAGGGCGGCTGCTACGCGAAGGTGATCCGCCTGTCGCCCAAGGCCGAGCCGCAGATCTACGAGGCGATCCGCTTCGGCTCCGTACTGGAGAACGTCGTCGTCGACCCGCTGACCCGGGTCGTGCATTGGGGCGATGATTCCGTGACGGAGAACACGCGCGCCACCTATCCGATCGACCACATCCCGGATGCCGTTGTCGGAGGAGAGGCCGGGCTGCCGCGCAACGTCTTCTTCCTCACTTGCGACGCCATGGGCGTCATGCCCCCGATCTCGAGGCTCACCGCTGAGATGGCGAGCTACCACTTCCTCTCGGGGTTCACCTCCAAGGTGGCGGGCACGGAGGCCGACGTGAAGGAGCCGCGGCCCACGTTCTCGACGTGTTTCGGAGCGCCGTTCATGCCGCGCGACCCCATCGTGTACGCATCGATGCTGCGTGATCGGCTCATTTCGGGTGACGTGCGCTGCTGGCTCGTCAACACCGGCTGGAGCGGCGGGCCCTACGGCGTCGGCGAGCGCATGAGCATCGCCTTCACACGCCGCCTGCTGCAGAGCGCGCTGGACGGCGCCCTCGACGACGCGCAATGCGTGCCTCACCCGGTCTTCAAGGTCCTGGTGCCCACCGGTTGTCGAGGCGTCACGGCAAGCAAGCTCGATCCGCGGCAGACCTGGCGTGATACTGCCGCCTACGACGCCGCCGCCGCGAAGCTGGCCCAGCAGTTCCGGGCCAACTTCGCGCAGTACGACGGCCGCGTACCGCGCGAGGTCGCGGAAGCCGGGCCCGTCGTCTAGCCTCGCGCCGCGAGGAAGGGAGCTGATGCTTCATGCCCAGCCCGTCAAGCCTGGTCGCCGCTCTGCCCGCGTCCGGCATCCGCAAGATGATGGCCAAGGCGGCCGCGCTCGGGGATGTCGCGCGCCTCGACGTCGGGGAGCCCCAGTTCGCCACTCCGGCGCACATCACCGAAGCCGCCTTCGAGGCGGCGAGAAGCGGGGCGACCAAGTACACCTTCAGCGGCGGTCTGGCCTCGACGAGACAGGCGATCGCGGCGAGCGTCACCTCGGACACGGGGGCGGTCGCGTCCGAGAGCAACGTGGTGGTCACGGTCGGCGCCGTCGGCGCCCTCGTGAGCGCCGTGCGCGCGGTCGTCGACGGCGGCGACCACGTCCTGATCCCCGACCCCGGCTGGCCCAACTACACCTCGATCGTCAGGGTCTCGGGCGCCGAGCCTCGGCCCTACAGCTTGATCGCCGAGCACTCGTTCGTGCCGACTGTCGACGCGCTCGAGGCGGCCCTGACGCCCCGCACCAAAGCCGTCCTCATCAACAACCCGGGCAACCCGACGGGGGCGGTCTTCTCCGCCGCCGAGGTCGACGCGGTGCTGCGCTTCGCCCGTGCGCACGACTTGTACGTGATCTCGGACGAGGTCTACAGCAAGATCGTCTTCGAGCCGCCGTTCACGTCGGCCTGGGGCCGTGGTGAGGACGACCGGGTCATCGTCGCCGACAGTCTGTCCAAGACGTACTCGATGACCGGTTGGCGCATCGGCTGGGCGCTGACCGCCGCCGATGTGGCCGCCCAGATCGCCAAGCTCCAGGAGGCCTACATCTCCTGTTGCTCGGCCATCTCGCAGAAGGCGGCGGAGGCCGCTCTGTCCGGAGACCAGCAGTGCGTCGCGACGGCCCGGGAGGCGTACCGCCGCAACATGGCGATCGCGACGGCGGAGCTGGACGCTCACGGTATCGGCTACGCGCGCGCAGCCGGGAGCTTCTATCTCTGGGTGGACGCGGGCTGCGACGATTCCTGGAGCTTTCGCGGACCGGCTTCTGGACGAGCGGAGAGTGGCGGTCGCTCCCGGCGAGGCCTTTGGCGAGCAGGGACGCGGCAGGGTGCGCCTGAGCCTGGCCTCTTCCGAGGACCAGGTCCGCCGCGGGGTACGGGAGCTGGCCGCGGCGTGCGCGCAGTATGCTGGAGACGCCGCGGCTGGCTGAGTCGCGGCAACGACAAAGGTGAGATGATGCGGGTCTCCCGCAGCGGCGAGAGCCCGCTCGTTGGCGGTCCCTGTCAGACACGGAGGCGGCGGATGAGACTCCTGGTTCAAGGCGGCACGGTGGTGTCGCCGGACGGGCAGCGAAGGGCGGATGTCCTGTGCGAGGACGAGCGCATCGTCGCCGTCCTCGACGCCGGCGAAGCCGCTGAGGCGGACGAGCAGCTCGACGCGTCGGGCCTGCTGGTCTTCCCCGGCTTCATCGACCCCCACCTTCATGCGCGTGACCCCGGCGACACGCACAAGGAGGACTTCGCGCACGCGACGCGAGCCGCCGCCGCCGGCGGTGTCACGACGATCCTGGTCATGCCGAACGCCGTCCCTCCCGTGACCGACGTGGCTTCGTTCCGCGAACGGGCGGAGGAACACGGGAGGGTCGCCTTCGTCGATTTCGGCCTCTGGGCGCTGTCGCTCGGCCTGGAGAATCTCGACGACATCATGGGGCTCTTCGCCGAGGGAGCCGTGGCGATGAAGCTGTTCTGGGGCTACGCCCTGGACCGGCAGTCGAAGCGCCTCGTATACAACACAGGCGACAGCGAGGACGTGATCGCGCCGGCCACCACCGGCGAGGTCATGCAGATCCTCCAGGAGATCGCCCGTGCGGACGGGATCCTCGCGGCGCACTGTGAGGACCGCGATATCCTGGACGTCGCCCAGAGGCAGCTCGGCCACGCGCCGGAGCGGTATGCGGAGCTGGCCGCGGCCCGGCCCGACGTGGCGGAGGCCGGGTCCGTCGCCCTCGGCATCGAGCTGGCGCGAGCGGCGGGCGCGCACTTCCACGTCTGTCACATCAGCTCGGCGCGCGCCACGCATCTCGTACGGCTGGCGCAGAACGATGGCGTGGCGGTCACTGCCGAGACCTGCCCGCACTACCTGTTGTTCGTGGCCGCGGACTGCGAGGGTCGCGACGCCGCCATGAAGGCGTTCCCTCCCGTACGGGAGGACGCCGACCGCGAGGCGCTCTGGCGGGGGGTCGACGACGGGACCATCGCGTCGCTCGGATCGGACCACGCGCCCCACACGCTCGCCGACAAGTCCAAGCCGTTCGCGACTGCTCCGGCGGGCATGGTGGCGGTCGAGGTGATGGCGCCGCTCATGATCGACCGCATGTGCGCCGGACGGATCACCCCGGAGCGCCTGAGCTGGGTGCTGAGCGAGGGCACGGCCCGTCTGTACGGGCTGTACCCGCGCAAGGGCGTGATCCAGCCCGGCGCGGACGCCGACATGACCCTCGTGGACCCGTCCGCGCAGTGGACGATCCGCGGCGACCGGCTCCACAGCGTGCAGCGCCACACGCCGCTGGAGGGCATGGAGTTGCGCGGCTCCCCTGTCGTCGCGCTCCTGCGCGGCTCGGTCGTCATGACCGACCGCGAGCCGCGGGGAGAGGCGCGCGGGCAGCTCGTGAGACGGGCGGTGTCATAGGTCTTCGGATGACCTGCTGCGCCGTCCGTGTCCCGGGGGCGTCGACGAGCACGAGGCCGACGACCGCCGCGGGGCGGGCCGACCATCGGTCATGACGATCCGGCCCGGTGGGCATAACCAAGGTTGCGCGGGCTCGAGAACGAACAGTTAACACGCCGTTGTGTCGCCTCGGCTCCGCTGCGAGGGGCACCACCCCGGCGTCTTCGTCTCATCTAGGCGGGAGGACAACGTGACGAGTCAAGAGATCTGGGCGATGCTCCGCCGGGGCGGCCTTTCGGTGGAGGCGTCCGCCCCTGATACGGGCAAGAGCGAAGGTGAGCCGGTCCTGGTGGGCAGATACCATGGCATGCTCGACCCTGCCGGCGTGGACCAGCTCGGCGTCCTCCTGGCCGACAAGGCCCGGACTGTCGACCCGAACCTCGTCGTCGTGGGCGAGGGCGCGAACGACCTCATCCTCGGGTTCGTCGTCGCGCGCGAGCTCGCGCTACCCCTCGTTCGGGCCCTCAACCTCGAAGGCCTCGTCGGCGCCTCCGGCGCGTTCCCGGCGAACCCTCGGGGCGTGTTCGTCGCCGACAGGGTCCACAAATGGGAGTTCTCGACCGCCGTGCGCAACCTGCTGGAGCGCGAAGGGGGCGAGCTGGCAGCGATCGTCTCGCTCGTCACCTCGACTGTCCCACGACTCTCGGTCGAGTGCCTCGGTCTCGTCACGGCCGAAGAAGGGCTGTCTGCTATCGGGTGATCTGGACTGGGCGCCGTGCCGGGGACGCCGGCACGGCCGCGAGCCGTGCCCTACTTGATGAGCGTGCAGAAGACGCTCGACCCATCCACTTCGGTGATGGTCCCTTTTCGGTCGAGGGCTGAGCAGAGTCCGTTGAAGCCATCCTGAGTCAGGCGCCCTGCGCGGAATCCGTCCTCGGTGACGATGACGCCGTCGCCCGATTCCGCCCGGACGATCTGGCCGATCAGCCCGGCGGCCGCTTGGGCCTCGAACCAGGCGAGCCGCTCCGCCCAGAAGCCGTCCGCGTACGTGGAGAGCAGGACGAGGCCCCCAGGGCGCGTCACCCGCAGGGCCTCGCGTACGAGGGCCTCCTGGTCCACCCCGAAGGCGCACACCCCGTTCTGGACGCAGACGACGGCATCAAAGAGGCCGTCCGCGAAGGCGAGGCACAGGGCATCCATCTCCAGGAACTCGCAGCGCTGCCGCGTATCGAGCCGCCTGGCGAGCCGGAGACTCTCGGCCGCAGTGTCTATCCCCACCACGCGCCCGGCCACTTCGGCCAGTCTCAGGGCGACGCGTCCGTAGCCGCAGCCGAGCTCCAGGACGGCGTCAGTCGTGCGGAGATGACCGAGCACATACTGGATCTCCGCCTCCAGATACTGCCGCACCCGGGGCGACGCCAGCTCGTAGCATCGCCGCAGACGCTCCCCTGCTAGCGTCTCAGCGTAGTAGCCGCCCACTCGCTGCCTTTTGATCTCCACGGGTCATCGGCCCGGGGGACGCGGCCGGCATGGACGACGCGGCACCCGCCACGATGACAGCCGCGGCCTGCGCCGGGGGCCACGTCGTGGCCCCCGGCGCGCGTTCGTTCAGTCTGCCCTGGCCTACTGTGTCCAGAGGTCGCTGAGCTCGTTCTCCCAGAGCTGGGGCTCGTCGATCGGCACGTCGACGGGGACGACCGGGGCGGACAGCTTGATGAAGGCGCCGTCGGCCCAGGGGTTGTCCACCACCGGGGCGGGCGACCAGATCATGCCCTCTTCCGTGATGGTGTCGCCGATCTGTGGCACGTCCTCACCCCTGTTGATCTTGGTCAGGAGCTCGACGGCCATCTCGGCCGACACCTTCGCGGGCTGTTCCACGATCGCCAACGCCTCGTTGTTCTGGAGCAGCGCCAGGCCCTCGGGGCCGATGCAGATGCCGCAGATGCCGTAGTCAGCGGGATCCTCACCTTGGGACCTGATCGCCTCGACGGCGCCGGGGCCCATGATGTCGGGCGTGATCACGTAGACACCCACCACCTTGTCGCCGTGCCGCGTCATCTTGTCGGCCACGACCTTGCTCGAGTCGTCGTTGTTCCAGTTCCCGGCGCCGGCGTCCACCTCGAGCTGCGGGTACTCCTTCATGACGTTGTCGAAGCCCTGCACGCAGGCCTGCGAGAACATGTCCTGCGGCGGGCCCTCCACGCAGATGACCACGCCCTCGGGCACCTCGCCGCCGTTGCGGTCCTTGACGCCCTGGATGAAGGCCTCGGTCGCCCTTTCACTCGACTCGGTAAGATCGAAGGAGATGTAATAGGCGACCTTGCCGCCCTCGGGCGAGCTGTCCAGCGCGCACACCGGGATCCCGGCCTCGTTCAGACGCTCGATGCCGGGGACGATCGCCTTGAGGTCCACCGTCCCGGCCATGATGAAGCCGTCGGCACCCTGCGTGATGGCGTTGTCCATGATGTCCATGATCTTCAGCGAGTCGTCCTGGCCGTCCTTGATCTCCACCGTGGCGCCGAGCTCCTCGGCCTTCTCGAGCGCTCCCGCGCGGAAGGCCTGCTGGAAGGGGGCGGTCGGGTAGTGGACTGCCATCACGTAGTAGAGCTCTTCGTCGCCGCTGGCCGTGGCGTCGCCAGTCGCCGTTTCGTCGCTGCCGCAGGCGGCCACGGCGACCGCCAGCAGCACCGCAAGGGCAAGCATCAGTACCACCCAGCCGATCGTGCGCTTCATCATGCCAACCTCCTTGATATCGTCTTCACTGCCATGTCAGGCGCGTCGCCTCCGGGCGCCGCGATAGTGGGGGTTCGCGCGCCTACGCTTCCGTGGCCGCGCCTGTCGTTGCCGATTCGAACCGTGCCACCTGCTCTTGCCGCAGGACGCGGGCGCGCACGGCCTCGCGCCCGCGGTCAAGCAGGATCGCCGCGAAGATCAGCAGCCCCTGCATCGCGTAGACGAGGTTGACCTCGACGCCGCGCAGGTTGAGCGCGTTGGAGAACATGCCGAGCAGGAGCGCGCCGCCGAGGAACCCGATGGGCGCGCCCTTGCCACCGTCCAGGCTCGCCCCGCCGAGGATCGCCCCCGCGAACGAGAGCAGGACCATGTTGATGCCCATCGAGGGCGAGATCGAGCCCTGGCGGCCGGCGGTGAGCAGGCCGGCGAAGGCGGCCAGCAGTCCGGCGAGAACGAAGGCGGCCATGATCATGCGCGTGGTGTTGATGCCGGCGATGAAGGCCGCCTGCCTATTGCCGCCGGTGGCGATGAGACGCCGGCCGAACGCCGTGTAGCCGAAGATGAACTGGAAGACGGCGTAGACGAGGAGCATGAGCAGGACCGCGACGGGGATGTCACCCGGGATGCGTGCCTGGCCGGCGAACTTGTAGACCTCGGCCAGCGGGAAGATCGAAAAGGGCACGAGGAAGAGCACGAGGCCACGCATGATGATCATCGTGGACATGGTCTCGATGAACGGGTTCATGCCGACCCTGGCGACGAAGAACCCGTTGAAGAGCCCGACCAGGGCACCCACGACGAGCGTGAGCACGATAGCGACGGCGGAGGGCAGGTCCCAGGGCAGCCACTGCGTGCAGATGAGCATGGCGACACCGGGGGCGAAGGCCAGCGTCGACTCGATCGACAGGTCGAGTGCCTTGACCACGATGACGATGCCCTGGCCGAGGACCAGCATGCTCATGATCGCGGAGTGGTAGAGGATGTTGGTCGAGTTCTGCCAGGTGAAGAAGCTCGGCGTGAAGATGGCGTTCAGCAGGAAGAACCCGATGACGAGCAACCAGATGACGTTGTCGAGCAGGAACAACTTGACGCGTAGGTTCATTCCTCCATCCCTCTCTTGTCCTGGCCGGAGCGGACCGCGGCGGCTGAGGCTGACTGGACGGCAACGTAGAGGCGCGTCTCGTCGAACGCCGAGCGCTCGACGACGTCGACCACGCGACCGTGCCCCATGATCGCGATGCGGTCGCAGACCGCCAGGAGGTCGTCGAGGCCGGGCGACGTCATGACGACGCCCGCCTCGGCGGCTACCTGCTCGCGGATGATCTTCAGGATGGCCTGGCGCGAGCCCACGTCGACGCCGCGCGTCGGTTCGTCCAGCAGGTACACGGACGGCCGCGCCTCGTGGATGCGGCCGACGATGACCTTCTGCTTGTTGCCGCCGCTGAGTCCCGACACCTCCTGGGAGATGTCGCTGACCTTGATGTCGAGCAGCCGGACCACCTCTCTGACGCGCGCTTTCTCGGTGCGGCCCTTCATGACGCCGAACTTGCTGACCTGCCCGAGCGAGCTGAGGAGGCAGTTGACGGTGACGCTCGACGTCGACACGAGGCCTTCGTGCTCACGGTCCTCGGGCAGGTAGGCGAGACCCGCCTTCAGCGCGCTCGCCGGGTGGCCGAAGAGCCCCGGCTCACCGCCCGCGAGGGTCACGGTCCCGCTGTCGGCACGTTCGATGCCGGCGATCCCTTTCAGCACCTCCGTCCGCCCGCTGCCGCGCAGACCGGCGATGCCCAGGACCTCTCCGCGGTGGACTTGCAGGGAGACGTCGGTGTACCGGCCGGCACTCGTCAGCCCGGAGACGTCGAGCACGATCTCGTCGCTGGGCTTCTGCTGGGCTTCGAACTGCGTCGACGCGAACTCCTCCCCGACTATCAGCGTGGCCAGGCTCACTTCGTCCAGCTCGGCGCACGGCACGGTCTCTCGTGACTCGCCGCCCAGCAGGACGGTCACGCGATCGCAGACCTTGAGCAGCTCATCGACCCGGTGCGAGATGTAGAGGATCGTGCACCCGGCGGCGCGCCGCTCAGCGACGATCTCATGCAGCAGCGCCTCGTCGGCGTGCGTCAGGGAAGCCGACGCCTCGTCGAAGATGATGATCTCGGCGGCGTCCACGTAGCAGGCCTTCACCACAAGCACGAGCTGCTGCTCGCTCACGCTCAGGTCGGAGGCCTTGATGTGCGTGTCCAGAGGAAGGCCGACGCGGTCGAGCGTCTCCCGTGCCTGGCGGTGGATACCGCGCCAGTCGACGACGCGTCCTCGTGTCACCTCGTGTCCGAGGAAGAGGTTCTCGGCCACCGAGAAGTCGGCGACGACCTGGGGTTCCTGGGGGACGATGCTGACACGCTCCCGTTGCGCGACCGCCCGCGTCAGCCTGGGGATCGCGCGTCCATTGATGAAGATCGTGCCGCTCGTCGCCTCGTAGAGACCGGCGATGATGTTGACCAGTGTCGTCTTGCCGGCGCCATTCTTGCCGATGATGCCGTGCACCTCACCACGGCGCACCTCGATGTTGGCGTCGCGCAGCGCGATGGTCCCCGGGAAGAACTTGGAGACGTCCTTGAGCACGAGCGCGGGTGTGCTTCTGGCC
Organism: uncultured Thermoleophilia bacterium; assembly: GCA_963707855.1. Taxonomy (GTDB): domain Bacteria; phylum Actinomycetota; class Thermoleophilia; order UBA2241; family UBA2241; genus UBA2241. The sequence goes on along the minus strand of CAVPRQ010000009.1, from coordinate 163,001 downwards.
TGATCGGCGGGACCGCCGCGTGGCTCAGCGACCGTGCTCTCCATCACGCTCTTCCCTCCATGCGCAGCTCGGCGGATCGCTGATGGGCGAGGAGGCCCTCGACGCCCCCGAGGCGGGCGCAGTGCTTCGCCAACCGATCCGACCCCTCGGCGGTGAGCTTCTGGATGGAGAGCGTCTTGAGGAACGTCCCGACCCAGAGGCCGTTCATGAACTTGGCCGAGTGCATCGTCGGCAGCGTGTGGTTCGTCCCCGAAACGTAGTCGCCATACGCGACTGGCGCGTACGGGCCCACGAACAGGGACCCGTAGTTCGACAGGAGCTCGACGACGACGTCGTCGCTCCTGGTCATCACCTGGAGGTGCTCGGGGGCGAAGTCCTCGGAGATCGCGGCGGCCTCCTCCAGCGAGTCGACGACCACGACACGGCCGTTATCCTTCCAGGTCTGCAGGGCCATCGCTCCCGTGCCCAGCGTCTCGCACTCGACGGGGATGGCGTCCAGGACCGCTTGGGCGAGGTCCGGGCTCGTTGTCACGAGCCACGAGATGGAGTCGGGGTCGTGCTCGCATTTGGCGAGGAGGTCGACGGCGACCCACCGCGGGTCCGCCGAGTCGTCGGCGATGATGAGGACCTCGCTGGGTCCCGCCAGGAGGTCGATCCCGACGCGACCCGAGATCTGCCGCTTGGCTTCGGTGACGTACTTGTTGCCGGGGCCGACGATCATGTCGACCTTCGGTACCGACTCCGTCCCGAACGCGAAGGCGGCGATGGCCTGCGCGCCGCCCATGCAGAACACCTGGTCGACGCCGGCGATGTCGAGGCCGACGAGGACGGCGGGGTGGACCCCGTCGAAACCCTTGGAGGGCGGCGAGCAAGCTGCGACATGGCCCACGCCCGCGACCTTGGCGGGAATGACCGAGTGGAGCGCCGTCGACGGCAGGGGATACCGCCCGGCGGGCACGTACGCGCCCACCGACTTGACCGGCACGAGGCGGTGGCCCAGCGTGATCCCGGGCAGCGACTCGTAGCGCAGCGGCGCGAAGCAGTCGAGCTGCTTCCTCGCGAACCCGCGTAGCTGCTCCGCGGCGAACTCGAGGGTCTCGACAGTCTCGGTCCCGACGCGGTCGTAGGCATCGCGCAGCGCCTGGCGCGGCACCTCAAGAGCCTCGAGGGCGACACCGTCGTACTTCTCGGTCAGCTCCAGGAGCGACGCGTCCCCTCCGGAGCGGACTTGCGCGACGAGACCCGCGACCAGATCGCTCACGCCGCTCGCGTCCGGGGCGGTCTTCGCGGCTTCCTTGAGTACCTTCATCTCTCCCGCTCTCGGTTGAGGTTTCCGGGTCGCCCGCGTGACTCTACCGGATGACGAGCCATCCCTCATCCGCATCCACGGCGACCTGCCGACCATCGGACACGCGATCGTGGAACGTCGGGTCCACGGCCATGACGAGAGGGATCTCCATGATCACGGCGCAGGCGACCAGCACGGTGTCCGGACTCTCGACGACCATGGCTCGGGGAGCCACACCGTGCTTGACGAGCTGATACAGGCCGTCGAGCTGCACGACCGAACTCCCCTTCCCCGTCGGGAACACGAGGACCGCCCCTGCCACGGACCTGCCTTTGAGCGGGTGCCCTCTCTCCGTCATCACGCCCGACTCCGGCTCCACGAGGTAGAAGCAGATGCCATCGGACGAGCGAAGCACCGTGCCCTCGGCTCGGCCCTGGACGATGCCCCGGCACGCGAACCGCACCTCGCTGCCGGTCATTTCGTCCGCCCCTCGATCGCCGCGTCCACACACTCGCTGAGGCGGCCCAGCGTGAACGTCATGCCTCGCATGCTGGCGTAGTACGCGCACTTGGGCGAGTCTGTCATGCCCCTCTTGCCGGAGAGGTGATGCCAGCACGGTTGGTCGATGCACGTATCGGGGCACACGTGGCCACCGGCGGCTTCGATCATCGCCAGCAGGCCCATGCGCTCGAGGAGGTGTCGCGTCGCGAAGGAGGTGCAGATCCAGAGCTCCGCCTTGAGTGTGCGCCCCGCCAGGGCGCGCGCGATGTCGCTCACCTGGCGCACCGTCAGATGCGGGCAGCCGAGCATCACGAAGTCGATGTCGCCGGCAGGCTCCGACAGCGCCTCCCGCTGTATGGCCAGATCCTCGTCGTCGACCGTCACCCGTGCCGTCGGCTCGCGGCCTCCCAGCGCGGCCTCCAACGTGGGCGCCTCCGGAGTGACGCCGACGATGTGGTACATCGACACGGCCCCTGCGGTATTCAGCTGGGCGCCGAGGTTCATGAGCGCTTCGGGCGATACCGTCCGCGGGATGCCTGTGAAGACCGGGGTCCGCGCGCCGATCCTGCCGGGCACGACGTAGCCGAGCAGATGGTAGTCGAACTCGTCCTTCAGGTCGGCTTGCACGTCGACCACGGCCTCGCCGTGGCGGTTCTCGTCGAGAAGGAGCCCGTAGAGCGGTGTACGCCCGGTCACTGCGCTGCACAGGGCGCTTTGCGAGGACTCCCGATTGGTCCGGGCCCCCCACACGGAGTTGACGAACGGTGTCGCGCTCGATTCGGAGAACGCCAGGATCTCCCCCTGCCGCGGGATGTTCAGCTCGAGGTACGGCGTGCAGTTGTAGGTGAGCCGCGCGCCCAGCTTCTTGTACGTGTCGTGCGTCAGCTGCATGTGGGCGCGTGCGGCCTCCGGCAGGTCCGTGTGCGCCTCGAAGTAGTCGATGCTGAAGCCCGGGTTCACTGTGGGAGCGACCCGGGCGCGCGCACCGCCGTCGGCGAGGCGCTTGGCGAACCAGGTGTCGGCCTCCTGGTTGCTCAGCGCGACGTGCGTCCGGCTCACGTCCACCAGGTGGGGGGCGTCGAAGGCCTCCCCGACGCCCACCAGGACGCGCATCGCGAGGGCGGCGCCCTCGCCGTGCTCGCCCTCGAGCATGCGTCGGTCGTCTTCGGTCAGGTCCACGAGCCGCTCCCGATCATCCTTGGCCGCAGCGTCGCCGGCGCATCGATCCTGGTCGTCATCGCGCCGAGAAGATGACGTCTGCGGCGCTCTCGATGTGTTCCTTGAGCGCGCTCGCGAGGGCCTCTCCGTCACGGTCCTTCAGCCGCTGGGTGAGCGTCAGGTGCTGCGCCACCGTGCTACTGACGTTCCCGAGCTTGCGTGCCGTGAGCAGCTGGTAGCGGAGGACCTCCTGATTCAGCCCCTGCATGAACTCGCGAAGACGCGTGTTGGTGCAGTGACTCACGATCATCATGTGGAAGGCATTGTCGAGTCGCCCCACGGTCTCATAGTCGGGAGTGACACCGGCCTCGAGAGACCGCGCCAGTGTGGTCCAGGCTGCTTCGGTCTCGAGGATCTCCGTCTCGGTGAGGCGGTGGACCGCCTCCTCGGCGGCGAGGGCCTCGAGCACCGTCCGCAGCTGGTAGATGTCTCTCAAGTCCTCAAGCGACGTTTCACGCACGAACGTTCCTCGGTTGGGGACCCGCTCGACCAGCCCTTCCTGCACCAACCGACTCAGGGCCTCACGGATCGGCGTCCTGCTCATGCCCAGCCGGCTTGCCCACTCGCCCTCATCGACGACCTCGCCGGCAGCGATCTCGGCGCTGACGATGGCGTGCCTGAGAGCTTCGTAGGCCTCGCGAGAACGGCTGATCCGTCGCGCCGGCGTTGCGCGAGTGCCGATCCGCTTCGCCGTCACGAGCGTCGCCCTCCGGGAGCATCCGTCAAACCGCAGTCGAGAAGGACCTTGCCGTTTGCGGCGCCGGAGCCGCTCCTCTCCAGACCTTCTGCCGCCTGTTCGAGCGGGAGCACCTCGGAGATGACCCGGCGTGCCGCCGCGGCGTGCTTCTCGAGCAGGACGACCGCGTCGACAAGGTCCTGCCGTCCATAGGCGCTCACTCCGACCAGCTGACCCTCCTTCACGACCACATCGGTGGGGTCGAACGTCACAGGGTCCTCGTAGATTCCGATCAGCGCCATACGCCCGCCCGGCCTGAGCCAACGCACGCCGCCCGTCAGGGTCGACGGTCTGCCCGCGGCCTCGAACACCACGTCGGCCCAGCGATCGCCGGCCGCGTCGGCATCCTCGAAGACCTCATGGGCTCCCAGGGCGCTCGCGAGCCCTCGACGGCTCGCCACCCTCTCGGCGACGCGCACATGCCATTCCGACGTCGCCAGAGCCACGATGAGCGTGAGCAGACCGATGGGACCCGCTCCGATGATCCCTGCGGACCGTTGCCCGGGCTGGGCGACGGCATTCACCGCATGGACCGCAACCGCCATGGGCTCCACGAGCGCGGCAAGCTGAAGGTCGAGGGACGCGGACACGGGGACGAGTCGACGCTCCGGCAGCACGATGTACTCGGCGTAGCTTCCGGGTATCGCCTCACCGACGAAAGCCAGCTCCGCGCAGAGGTGATAGTCGCCCCGGTGGCACCACTCGCACCGCTCGCAACCCAGCCTGGGGTCGCCGACCACGTGATCGCCCGGACGCAGCCCGTCGACCGAGTCGCCGACGGCCTCCACGACGCCGCTGAATTCGTGGCCCATGGTCATCGGCGGGACGATCCCGAACATCCCTTTGGTGTACACGTGGAGGTCCGAGCCGCAGATGCCGGCGTACGCGACTCTCACGAGCACGTCGTCAGGCCCGACATCCGGCCGCGCCACATCTTCGATCCTCAGGTCTCGGACGCCGTGATACCGAGCTGCGCGCATCAGTCCCTCTATCCTCCGCGTGCTTCCCTTGGCCGACCAGATCAGCTCGCCAGCCAGCCGCCGTCGACGTAGACGATCTGCCCCGTGATGTAGTCCGAGGCGGAGCTGGCGAGGAACACCACGGTGCCGGCAAGGTCCTGAGGCGTGCCGACTCTCCCAAGCGGGATGCGCTCCGCGATCCAGGCATTGTGAACGGGATCCTGGAAGAACGGCTCCGTCATCTGCGTGCGGAAGTACCCCGGACCTATCGCGTTCACCTGGACCCCGGACTTCGCCAGCTCGATGGCCAGGGCCCGGGTGAACAGCAGTACTCCCCCTTTGGAGCAGCAGTACACGGTGGCGCCGGCAAGGCCGATCTGGCTGCCCAACGACCCGATGTTGATGATCTTGCCTGACCCCTGTTTGACCATCACCGCGGCCGCGCTCTGCGCACAGAAGTACGTCCCGCGGAGATTGACCCCGATGATATGGTCGAAATCGGCCTCCGTGACGTCGGCCGCGTCCTTGGGGATCTCCGTCCCCGCGTTGTTCACGAGGATGTCGAGGTGACCGTGCTCGTCGGCGACATCCTGCGTGAACTGCCGGAACCCGGCGACGTCCGTGACACTCAGCGCGCGCGACGAAGCTTCGCCACCAGCATCCCGCACCTCGGCGACGGTCTGTTCGAGATCGTCTGCGTTGACGTCGACGCACACGACGTGCGCTCCGGCTTGTGCCAGGGCATGCGAGTATCCGCGGCCCAGCCCGCGGCCCGCCCCCGTGACCACGGCGATCCTTCCCGAAAGGTCGAACTGCGTGATACCGCCCACCATCGCACCCCCGCTCCGGCACCTTCTGGACACTTGCGCTGCCCGACTGGATCACCCTGCATGCTATCTGTGCACGAGTTGTATGCAATCGCAATCTAATCTGCCGCGCCGTCGGTCGTCAAGGGAGCGTCCCCGGCGTGGTTTACGAGGAGTTTGAGTGTAGGGTCCCCGGCGCTGAGAGCTTTGTCGCGCGAAGCCGGGATGCTCAGGGGTGGTGACCAGCATGCCGAGCGATTGATATGCTGCGACTATGACCGCAGACAAGGCACTGGCCGCCGCTTCCCCGACCCGGGCCGAGCGCGGCGAGCAGATGCGTCTCCGCCTCCTCGAGGCGACCATCGCCTCGATGGCCAACGACGGGGTCGCTGGTGCATCGATCGAACGGATCACCCACAGGGCGGGCGTGTCTCGGGGTCTGGTGCGCCACTACTACGGTAACAAGAACCGTCTTCTCTCCGAGGCGTTCCAGCTTCTCGCCGACAACTTCCGCCGGATGTTGGGGATGCTCGACGACGAGACGGAGGCCGAGGCCGACCCCGTGCTGCGCCTGCGCCAGGCGATCCTGCCGATGTTCGAGCGGCTGAAGGGCGCTCGCGACTACCAGTACGCCTGGCTCGGGTTCTGGGCGCTGGCGCGCAGCGACGACGAGATCGCGCGCCTCAACAACGCGCTCTACGAGGAGATCGGCGCCTATCTGGGCAGGCTTATCGCCGCCGCCGCCGGCGAGCGCCACAACGTCGACACCGCGGCTGCGGGCAGGGGCCTTATCGCCATGATGGAAGGCGCCTGGCTGCACTGTCTCATCGGCGTCGAGGGCGTCACGGTGTCGATGGCCGAAGGTCTGTGCCTCGACTTCGCGTCACGCCTTGTGGGTTCCGCGTCCCTGGGCGATCCGCCCGACGGGCGCTGACGTCCGGCCTCGCCCGGCGCGCTCGGCTTCGGCGCTACCTGTCGTCGCCCTGCGCCCTCGCCTCGCGTCGCCCCTGGAGAGCGGGCCCACACTTCTGAGTCGGCTCTTGCGCCTCGCGGTCTTCGATCCATGTCACCTGCGGCCGCCTCCGGGTGTCGACAGTCAGTTCGAAGATGTCGGGGCGGCTGTAGTGGCCGACCGTGTCCAGCGCGAACTGCTCCCGAGCCACCTGCTCCAGGTCAAGGTCCGCGTAGACGATGCACTCCTGCCCGAAGACGGGCCCTGCGATCCACTGCCCGTCTGGGCCGATCACTCCGCTGCCTCCAGTGAGCAGGACATCTTCTCCCCCCTCGGGGTCGGCTCCGGCCCTCATGTCCTCGCGAAGCTCGAAGTCCGTGGGCAGGGCGTCCGCCGGCATGAACGTGCCGGCCACGAGGACGAAGCACCGTCCCTCGAATGCGTAATGGCGACTGGCGAGGTGCGCAAGCTCGTAGCCCCATGGCCACACGGCGACGTGGATGCGCTCGGACCGGGCGTGCATGACGAAGCGCGTCAGCGGCATCCAGTGCTCCCAGCAGACGAGTCCGCCGAGGCCGCCGAAGGGTGTGTCCAGGACCACGAGGCCACTGCCGTCCTCCGCACGCGCCCACACGATCCGTTCGGCGTGGGTCGGCACGAGCTTGCGGTGCACGGCGACGTCGTCCGTCGGGCTGGATGTAGAGGAGCGAGTTGTACAGGGATCCGCCCGACCGCTCGTTGATCCCCAGGGCGATGCTCACGCCGCGCTCGACCGCGACGCTCGAGAGCGTCTCCGTGGTCGCGCTCGGCACTTCCACCGACTGCGCCAGGAGTTGGGCGTAGGCGCGCTTCGCCTTCTCGTCGCCCCAGCCTGCGGCGCCGTAGACCCAGAGGGGATACCCGGGCACCCAGACCTCGGGAAAGGCGATGATGCGCGCCCCTTCATCGGCGGCTTCATTGACGAGCTCGACACCCTTGTCGACCGTCGCGTCACGGTCCAGGAACACCGGCGAAGCCTGGACCACGGCCACGCGGCAGTTCTGGGGCCGATCCAGCTCCTTGCGCGTTGTCACCCATGCGCCTCACTCCCTCACGTCGCCCAAGCTCGGACCGATAGTACCTCGCGCCACGGGGCCGTCACCATACCGGCGATGCGGCCGCCGTGAATGTTAGACATACATATAGCAAGTGTGCCAGAATGCGGGCCGCGCGCCGCTCCGCTCGCGCGGGAGGACCGTGTGAGAAACGCGGGCGTACGCGACGCGAGCGGGCGCCGCCGGAATGCTCGTCGTCGGGAGTGCAGTATCCTGTCGCCATCGATGTCTCACCCGACCGGACGGTCGAGGAAGCCGCCGAGCGTGAGATCCGTGTCAAGGAGGAATCGGAAGTGAAGCCGGACGCGCACGATACCGACACGCCGCGTGACTCCACGAACGAGGAGCTCGCGGAACCGTGCGTCATCGATGAGATCGAGGTCGAGGACCTCGCGGTCGATGGCATCTGCGGAGTCTACTGAGCGGCGGTCGAGCCCGAGGTACTTCGTCTCCCCGTCCGCGCGGGTGAGACGCGAGTGCTTCGGCCTGCTCTTCTACGACACCCGCTCGGCGCGGCTCACCTACGTGGCCTCCGGCGACAGCGTGATTCCCGCGGCCCACGACTCGTCTGGACCACGAGAGCTTGCCGTCGCCGAACTTGAGTCGCCCCGCGGTCAGGCTGTCGCGCGACTGCTCGAAGGCCTCGAGGCGAAGGGATTGGTCGTTGCGGTCGGATCTGCTGAGCAGTGAGCCCCTCGTCGCCCCGGTCAACGTGACCTGGGAGATCACCGGGAGATGCAACCTCGAGTGTCGACACTGCCTGTCCGCCGACCTGCGCGCCCAGGGGAAGGGCGAGCTGACCTTCGAGGAGTGTCTGGCCGTTGTAGACGAGCTCGCAGCCGCGGAGGTCTTTCAGGTCAACTTCGGCGGCGGCGAGCCGTTCCTTCGGGATGACCTTCTGGACGTGCTCGAGTACGCGCAGGGAAAGGGCATCACCACCTGCGTGAGCACGAACGGGACGCTCCTGACGGACCGGCTCATCGGCGAGCTGCTCCGCATGGACCATCTCTTTCTGCAGGTGAGTCTCGACGGGGCCACGGCGGGGACCAACGACGCGATCCGCGGCGCCGGCTCGTTCGCACGCATCGTCGCCGGCATCCATCGTCTCAGCGAACACGGGCTGCCCGACCTCAGTCTGAACATGGTGGTCACCCGTCTGAACGCCGGCGAGATCGCCGACTTCGTGAGTCTCGCCGGGTCGTACGGCGCCAAGGCGCGGCTGTCGCGGTTTCGTCCTTCGGGGGCCGCGTGCCGCACATGGGAAGCCTTGCGGCTCAGCGCGGCGCAGCTTCGCTCGCTGTCCGCGTACCTTGGCGAGCATCCGGAGATCCTGACCGGCGACTCCTTCTTCGCGCTGGAGCCAGAGAGCCGGCGAGAGCTCGGTCTGAACCGATGCGGCGCCGCCAGAATGACCATGTCGATCGCACCCGACGGCGGCGTCTACCCCTGCGCGTTCCTCAGTGACCCCGCCTTCCTGGCGGGCAACGTCACCGAGGCGTCGCCGATCACGATCTTCCGTGACGCCGGCGTCTTTCAGCGGCTCCGGGAAACCGACGTAGAATCGTGCCGGAGCTGCACGAGGTTCGCGACGTGCCACGGCGGATGTCCGGCGGTCGCGTACTTCGTCAGCAGGTCGGTGGGCGTGCCCGATCCAGAGTGCCTGCGTGAGGTCATGGCTGGGGTGTCGTAGCCCCGGAGACACCGTCGGAGACCGGTCAAGAGAGGATCACCCGGATGCAGTTCGTTCACCTGTTCTCCCCGCTCGGATTGGGTACGGTCACCGTGCCGAACCGCATCTCGTTCTCGGCCCACTTGACCAATCTCGCCGAGGACTGTCTCCCGTCGGAGCGCTACGCGCAGTACCTCGCCGCGCGCGCTCAAGGCGGCACCGGCCTCATCATCACGGAAGAGCAGTCGGTCCACCCGACCGACCGGGCCTACGAGCACCTGATCGAGGCCTTCCGGCCGGAGGTGGTCCCCGGCTACAGGATGATCACGCGCGCCGTCCACCGCTGGGACACGAGGATCTTCGCCCAGCTGAACCACAACGGGCAGCAGTGCAGCGGCACCTATTCGCGGCTTCCGGTATGGGCGCCCTCCGCCATCCCGGACGTGCTGCACCGCGAGACGCCGAAGGCGATGGAGATCGAGGACGTTCAGGAGATTGTCGAGTCGTTCGCCCGGTCGGCCGTCCACGTTCGTGAAGGCGGCTTTGACGGTGTGGAGATCCAGTGCAGTCACAGTTCGCTTGTGCGCCAGTTCATGTCTCCGCTGACCAATCTCAGGACCGACGAGTACGGCGGCGACTTCGACCACCGCATGCGCTTCGCCCTCGAGGTCATCGCCGCCGTGCGTGGTGCGGTCGGTGATGACTTCACGGTCGGGGTCAGGTTGTGCGCGGACGAGCTGATCCCCGGAGGGTTCACGCTCGACGACGCCAAGCGGATCGCCGCTCTTCTGGAGTCGACGGGCCAGATCGACTTCGTCAACCTGAGCCTGGCGACGTTCTACAACCTGTACCTGGTGGGCGGCACCATGCACCTGCCGCTGGGCTATGCGGTGCCTCTCGCGGCGGGAATCAAGGAAGCCGTGTCGCTGCCCGTCTTCGCGACGGGCCGGATCAACGATCCGGCCCTGGCGGAACGGATCCTGGCCGACGGCCAGGCCGACATGATCGGCGTCGTGCGCGGGCAGATCGCCGACCCGGAGTTCTGCGCGAAGGCGCGGGAAGGGCGCACCGACGAGATCCGCGCCTGCATCGCCTGCAACCAGGGGTGCTACGGTCGCGTCGGCCTGAACCAGGCGATCGGCTGCGTGCAGAACCCGGCGGTGGGCCACGAGGCGAGCGAAGGCGAGCGTCACCTGAGGCCGACGCGAGCCCGCAAGCGGGTGCTGGTCGCGGGCGGAGGGCCGGCGGGGATGTGGGCCGCCAAGACCGCCGCGCTTCGCGGCCACGACGTGATCCTCTACGAGAAGGGCGCTGAGCTCGGCGGTCAGGTGCTGCTGGCCATGAAGGGCGCCGGCCGTGACGAGTTCGGCGTGATCGTCCGCAACGAGCGACAGCAGCTGCAGAGACTCGAGGTGCCGGTGATCCTCGAGACGGACGTCACGGTGGACCTCGTGCGCGTCCAGCAGCCGGATGCCGTCGTGCTCGCGACCGGATCGCGTCCGAAGGCCTGTCCGGTCGCGGGCTGCGATGGGCCGGCGGTCTTCAACGTCTGGCAGGTGCTCAACGGGGAGGCCGAGCTCGGCGAGCGAGTCCTGCTCATCGACAACGACGGGCACCACCAGGGCACCGCGACTGCCGAGCACCTGGCTGACCTCGGCAAGGTCGTCCACATCATCACCTCGAGCCTGTTCGTCGGATCGGAGCTCGGCCCGACGCAGGACCTCTACCTGACCCGGCAGCGGCTTCTCACCAAAGGTGTGACCTTCACGCCCGACTTCGCCGTCATGGAGGTCAAGGGCACGGCGGCAACGGGCTTCAATGTCTACTCGAACGAGTGGGCCACCATCGACGGGTACGACAGCGTCGTGACGGCCATGGGGAACGACGCGAACGACGAGCTCTACTTCGCGCTGAAGGGGCAGATCGGCGAGCTGTACCGGATCGGCGACTGCGTGGCGCCTCGCCGCGTGGACATGGCCATCCACGAAGGCTACATGGTCGGGAAGCGGCTGTGAGCGCGCGACCCGGGGCTCCGATGGTCGACGCTGAGACCGTGGCCGCCGAGACCGGCGTCCTCGCGGTCCTCGAGCCCCCGGGCGACGCCGGCGAGGACCACGGTCCGCCGCTGCTGGCGCGCGCGGCACGGCTGGCGGGCGCCCTCCGCGTGGCCTGCGGGGGGATCACATGGACGACGTCTGCGCCGGCGGACGTCGAGCTCCTGGCCTCGGGTATCGCCGGCGCGGTGCGCGATCGAGGCCCGCGGGCGGTGCTGTTTGCCGACAGCGACCTCGGCCGCCAGCTGGCGCCGATGCTCGCCCTGGACATGGGGACCAGCGCGGTGCTCGGCTGCAGCGACATCGTCGTCCACGGGGACGACGTGCGCTACGTGAAGCCCGTGTACGGCGGGTGGCTCGCGAGGCAGGTCACCTACACGCCCGGCCACCTCCAGGTAGCCACGCTCCTGCCGATGGCCTCGCCGTCTGGCGTGGCGGACGCACCGACGCCTCACGACCTCTTCGAGCTCGACCTCGACGCGCGGGCGCGGCTGAGGACGCTCGTCCCCCTGACGTGACGCGGCTCGAGCTCCTGGCACCTGATGCGCAGACGGTCGACATCGTCCACGCCGAGCGCATCGTGGGCGTCGGCGCCGGGGCCGTGAGCGACGGCCTGCTGGAAGTCGTCCAGGAGCTGGCCGGGCTGCTGCAGGGCGCCGTGGGCGCCACGCGGCCCGTCGTCGATGACGGCCGGCTGCCCAAGGAGCGACTCATCGGACAGACGGGGAAGACGGTGGCGCCCGACCTGTACCTTGCCCTCGGTATCTCAGGGTCGCCGCATCACGTCGCGGGCATCCAGGACGCCGGGCAGATCCTCGCCGTCAACCGCGACGGCCACGCCCCGATCCACGCGTTCTCGGACACGGGCTTCGCCGGAGACCTCTCCGCGGTCCTGCCTGCCCTTCTGCGGCGCATCCGGCGCTGGCAGGACGAGGAAGGAGGACGACGTGCCGACGACGCCTAGCTACGACGCTATCGTGGTGGGAGCGGGTCCCGCCGGCACGACCGCGGCTCTGGCCATGGCGCAGAAGGGTCTGCGCGTGCTCCTGCTGGAGCGCGGCGAGTCGCCGGGCTCCAAGAACATGTTCGGCGGCATGCTCGCCGCGTGCGCGGCGCCCGAGGAGTTGATCCCGGGCTTCTGGAAGCAGGCGCCGTGGGAGCGCCACGTGGTGAAGCGGGTCTTGACGGTGGTCGGCGAAGGGACTTCGACGTCCGTCGTCCACCAGTCCGACGCCGCCGATCGGGAGCCCTATGCCGGGTTCACCCTCTACAGGCCGGTGTTCGACCGCTGGTACGCGGAGCGGGCCCGGGACGCCGGCGTGACGCTCGTCTGCAGCTGTCTGGTCGAGGGGCTGGTCCTGCGCGATGGAAGGGTCGTGCGGGGTACGCGTGGCCCGGCCCGATGGCGTCATCGAGGCGCCACTGGTCGTCGCCTGCGACGGCGCGACGTCGTTGCTCGCGAAAGAAGCCGGCCTCCACGCCGGTTTCACGCCGCACCAGCTCGCGCTGGGCGTCCGCGCGCTGTATCGCCTCACCGAAGACGAGGTCGACGATCGCCTCGGGCTCAGCGGCCTGCAGGGAGCGACCAACGAGTTCCTCGGCTGTACCGACGGCGTCCGCGGTGGAGGGTTCGTGTACTCGCAGGTCGACACGCTGAGCGTCGGCGTGGTCGCACATCTCGACTCGCTCACCCAGAAGCGCATCCCACCCTACGACCTGCTGGCCCGCTTCGTGGCGTCGCCGTGGGTCGCTCCGCTTCTCAAGGGCGCGAGACTCGCCGAGTACTCCGCGCATCTGCTCCCCGAGGGAGGCATCGCGATGGTGCCGCGGTTGTCCGCGGCGGGTCTCCTGGTGGCCGGTGACGCCGCCGCGCTCTGCTACACGAACGGCCTCACGTTCGAGGGCATGAACCTGGCCATGACATCGGGCAAGCTGGCGGCGGAGACGGCGATCGAGGCGCTGGCGTCCGGAGACATCTCCGCCGTGGGTCTGGCCAGCTACGAGCAGCGGCTCCGGGAGAGCTACGTGATCAGGGACCTCAAGACCTGGGCGCGCGCGGTGGACTTCATGCGTAGGGACCAGCTCTTCTCGGCCTACCCCAAGATGGTGGGCGAGCTCATGGAGAGGGTCTACCGATCAGACGGCCAGCCCAAGCGGAGGATCGGCAGACACGGCCTCGACGTCGCCCGAGAGAGCCTGCCGCTCCGGCAGCTCGTTCGTGACGGGATCGCGGCGGGGAGGTCCTTCCTTTGATCGTCGACGACCTCTTCGACCTGACCAGCTTCAGGGTGCATCGGGAAGCGCACATCCGCCTCGACCACGAGCGTTGCCGGCTGTGCGACCACCACGCGTGTACGTTCACCTGCCCGGCACGATGCTACGAATGGAGCCAGGAGCGCGGCCGCGTGGAGTTCGCCTACGAGGCCTGCCTGGAGTGCGGCACGTGTCTGACGGTCTGCGACAGGGACGCCCTCGACTGGCACTACCCGGTGGGCGGGTTCGGCGTCAGGTTCTCGCGATGAGGGTCCTTGTCTTGCAGGAGCTCACCGCCGAGGTGGCGCTCCAGGAGCAGGCCGTGGGCATCAGGGACGAGCGCCAGGCGAACGCCGCCCGGGCGCCCGACGACTGGCACATCGCGAGAGTAGACGCTGCCGACGCGCACGCCCTTGCCGTCGGCCTCGGGCTGAAGGCGGACCATCCCGGCACCGAAGTGGCCCTCATGCATCTCGGCCCGGCCGACGCGATCCACTGGATGCGGGAGGAGGCGGCTCGCGGATGCGACGCCGCAGTGCGCGTGTGGGACGACGAGCTGGCGCTCGTGGGGACGCAGGCCAAGGCCCTCGTTCTCGCCGCCGCAGTGCGGTCGCACGGCGCCGATCTCGTCCTGACGGGCACGGCGAACGCGGCGAGCGCCGGAGGGCAGCTCGGCGTCCTGCTGGCGCGGCACCTGGGCGTCCCCTGTGTGACCAACGCCTCGCGCGTCGAGTGCCCCGCTCACGAAGGGTTGGAGGCAGTCCCGGCGGCGCTCGCGCTGCACGTCACGCGGGACCTCGCCCGAGGCTATCGCGAGCGAGTCGAAGTCGCTCTTCCGGCCGTGGTGACCGTCGTGCCCGGCGACGACGCTGACGAGCTTGCCCCACTGCCGAGCCTGCTGCGCGCGCAGGAGAGCGATATCCCCGTGTGGGACCTGGCGGGCCTTGGGGTCGGGGCGGACCAGCTGCGCAAGGCCGGGCAGGCCCTTCGGCCGGGTGAGCTGGGTCCCCCTCGGCCGCCCATGCGGTACATCGCGGCCCCAGATGCTGCGGCGCCCGCCTTCGACCGCATCCTGCAGATCGTCGCCGGCAGCGTCCGGCGTCGCGCGGGACGCGTCGTCCAGGGGACCGACGAACAGATCGCCGAAGACATCTTCGACTGCCTCGTGCGCGAAGGCTGGCTCGATCACCTGCGCTCGCCGAGCGGCGACGCCTGACGCGACGCGGTCGGTCTCGTGTCTACGGCATGATCCCCCTCACCTACCGGCTGCGCGACCAGGTACAGCTGACGCAGAGCGCGGGTTCGTGGCGTGCCGTCTGTGATCTGCCGCTCAGCGTACTCCGTGTCAACGAGTCGGCCGCGCGGCTTCTCGGGCGGACCCGCCGGACCACCACTGTCACCGAGCTGGCCGCGGCGCTGGCGATCGACGAGGAACGGACGCTTCGCTTGTGCGAGTACTTCCGCGGCAAGGGACTGCTGGACGTCGGCATCGACCCGGCCGTCGACGTCACGCCGCGCGTCTCGGTGATCGTCCCGGCGAAGGACCGGGCTTCGGAGCTGGCCGAGTGCCTCGCCGCGGTCTTCGCCGTGGACTACCCTCGCGAGGCCCTCGAGGTCCTCGTCGTCGACGACGGCTCCACCGACGACACGGCGGCGGTCGCCGGCCGCTTCCCTTGCCGCGTCCTCGTCAATCCACAGACCCGGGGCCAGTCGTTCGCCCGCAACCTCGCGGCCACGCGGGCGTCCGGGGAGATCCTCGCCTTCATCGACAGCGACTGCGTCGCCGACCCGGGTGGCTGCGCCAGCTCGTGCCGTTCTTCGCCTGGGAGCGCGTCGTGGCTGTGGGAGGGCTCGTGACGGGCTTCTCCTCGGCCTCCGCGCTCGACCGTTACGAGGAGGCCTCGTCCTCGCTGAACATGGGCCGGCGGCTGCTCCTGGCGCTGGACGAGGCAGGCACGTTCTACGTCCCCACCTGCAATCTGCTGGTGCGTCGCGAGGACTACCTGGCCGCCGGCGGGATCCGCGATGAGATGCGCGTCGGCGAGGACGTCGATCTCTGCTGGCGTCTGCGTGCGCGGGGAGGCGCCATGGTCTATGCGCCGGTCGGTGCCGTCAGCCACAAGCACCGCGACCGGCTGGGGGCCATGTTGCGGCGCAGGATGCAGTACGGCACCTCCGAAGCGGAGCTGCAGGTCCTCCACAAGGACAAGCGCCCGAAGCTCCCGTTGACGCCGCTGCCCCTCCTGACCTTCCTCTCGCTGACCGTCGCGCTGGTAGTCCGCGACGCGAGGTTGGTCCCGCTGGCCTGTCTGCCGCTGGTCTGGGACGCGACGCGCCGCGGGTCTCATCTCCGGCGCGAGGGCGTCCGGATACCGGCTCGGCGCGTCGCCCTGGCGAGCCTTCGTGGCCACCTGTCGTACGTCTACTTCCTGGAGTTTCGCCTTGTGCGCTACCACTTGCTGGCGCTGGTCGCCGCCGGGTTCGTGCTACCCGCCCTATGGCCGGTGGCCGCCTTCGCCGCCCTCTATGCGTCGGCGGTGGACTACTCGACACGGCGCCCGCGACTGGGCTACCCCGCCTTTCTCGCCTACTACGTGCTCGAGCACTCGGCGTATCAGGTGGGGGTCGCTCTCGGCTGTCTGCGGCAGCGTACCGTGCGGCCCTACAGGCTGTCGTTTCGCGCTGCGGCCGGGTGACGCGTGAGCGCCCTCCTGCGCGGTCGTCCATCGTGAGCGCCGGCGTCGATGCCGCGCAGGCCGCAGGCCGCGGGCTGAGGGCGGCGCGCGACGTCGCGCCCATCGCCCTGAAGCTGGCCGGCAACGCTGCGAGGTACCGCTTCCTCACGCGCAGCGGGCGCGCCGCGCGGCCGCAGGCGGCCAGTATCGAGATCACCCGGCGCTGCATCTCGCGGTGCGTGATGTGCGGGATCTGGCGGTCGCCGCCCCAGCCGGAGCTGAGGCTTGAGGAATGGGTGGGCCTGCTTGCGCACCCCTTGCTCACGGACCTGCGCGAGCTCGACGTGACGGGCGGCGAGCCGTTTCTGAGAGAGGATCTGGCCGAGCTCATGTCCCACGTGGCGCGGCTCGCGCGGGGGAACCTCCGTCGGCTGAGATCGGTCGCGGTCACGACCAACGCGCTCCTCACCGAGACCGTGGTGCGGTGCACCGGGCAGATGGCGGCGGAGCTGGGAAGCGCCGGAGTCGATCTCATCGTCGTCTGCGCGCTCGACGGGATCGGGGACGTCCATGACACGGTGCGCAATGTGCCGGGGGCCTGGTCCAGGCTCGAACAGACGCTCGAGGGGCTCCGGTCCCTGCGAGCCGGGTGCGACAACCTTATCGTGGGACTGAAGACGACGATCGTCCCCGCCAACGTGAGCCAGCTCGACGTTATCGCCGAGTACGCCGAGGCCAACGGCCACTTCACGATCGTCTCCCCGTTCATCGTGACTGCGGGGCGCTATTCCAACGCCGACCTGGCCGACACCCTCACGTTCGACGAGGACGACGTCGCCGGGATGCTGCGCTTCTACCGCACGAGGGGCGGCGGATGGGACTACCACCGTGAGGCGATGATCGCCTATCTCGAGACAGGCCAGACGCGGAGACCCTGCTCGTGTGGCCTCAACTACCTCTTCGTGAGAAGCACCGGCCGGGTGCATCTCTGTCCTCTGCTGGGCACCGACGTCGGGGACCTGCAGGACGGCTCTATCGGCGATATCTGGACGTCTCACGCCAGTCGCCGGCTGCGCCGCGGCATCGGGCACTTCCCGGAGTGCGGGCGATGCACCGAGCCAGGGCTCGAACGCTACGCACTGCCGTTCGAGGGACGTGCGTACCTGTCCCTGCTGCCCAGGCTCGGGCCGGAGCGATTCCTCGCCGCGCACCGGCACATGGGGCTCGACAAGTATCTGTGAGGGCGGCGCGCCCTCAGTCCATGCGAATACAGCCGGAGATGTTCTTGCCGGCGAGCATGTCGGCAAAGGCATCGTTGATCTGGTCGAGGCGGTAGTACCTGGTGATGAGCTCGTCCAGCTTGACGATGCCCGCCTTGTAGAGGGTCATGATCTGGGGCACCATCTCGAAGGGGCTGGCGCCGCCGTAGCAGGTTCCGCCGGCGGTCTTCTGGTAGAGCGTGATGTTCATCGCGTCGAGATCGACCGACTTCTGGCTCACGGGGGCCACGCCGACCCACACGGTGCGGCCGCCCTTGTGCGTGGCGGCCACGCACGCGCTCTGCACGTCGCCGCGGCCGATCGCGTCGAAGGCGTAGTCCACGCCGATACCGGTGATCCTGAGGACCTCTGCGACGATGTCCTGCCTGGCGGCGTCGATGTAGTGGGTGGCGCCCCACTCCAGGGCCCACTGCTTCTTGTCGACGATGTCGGCCGCGATGATCAGGTGGGCGCCGACGAGCTTGAGGCCCTGGATGACGTTGAAGCCGACACCGCCGAGACCCACGACCAGGGCGGTCGAGCCCGGCTCCACCTTCGCCGTGTTGATGACGGCGCCGATGCCGGTGGGGGCACGACAACCGACCACCGGGATCTTGACCAGGTCGACGTCGGGGTCGAGCGGGATGCAGCCGTCCTCGGGGATCACCACGTACTCGCTGAACCCCGACAGGAACGAGAACTGGGTGACCTTCTCGCCCTTCTTGTTGCGGATGCGGTTCGAACCGTCGTCCCGCTCACCGGAGAGGAGGCGCGCTCCCCGGTCGCAGAGCTGTCCCTGACCGGAGACGCACGACGGGCAGTGACCGCACGACGGCATCCACGACATGACGATCTTGTCGCCGGGCTTCACCCGCGTGACGTTCTTGCCGACCCCCTCGACGATGCCGACACCCTCGTGACCGAGGACGGCGGGGTAGATCATAGGGTAGTCGCCGTTGATCCCGTGGTAGTCGGAATAGCAGACGCCACAGGCGGCGACGCGGACGGCGACTTCGTCGTCGCGGGGGTCGTCCCACTCGAGCTCTTCGATGACGAACGGCTGGTTCAGCCCCGGAGTGACAGCTGCCTTGGCGATCACCACGTCTCCTTTCGTCCTCTGTTGCCTTCTCTGCCCTGCCCTGCTGCGAGACGAGAGCGAGGGCCCGTGCCAGCAGTCATCGACTGCATCGGCACTGGTCGGAGCTCACCGGGGTCTACGACTCACGGTCTTCCGACGAAGAATGCTCCGCCTCGTTGCCCAACAGCGCCGGGTCTCCGTCAGTCGTCCGTCCCCCGCGGTTCCGTTGGCGCGACGGGATCGTCCCTTCTGATGCCTGCGAACCTAACCGCCAGAAGGAATGGCCTCCTCAGCTTCGCGTTCCTTCAGCGCCCTGAGCACCCTCTCCGGAGTGAGCGGGAGCTCGGTGATCCAGATGCCGATCGCGTCGGCGACGGCGTTGACGATCGCGGGCGCTCCGGACGTCGACGAAGGTTCGCCGATGCCCTTGGCGCCGAACGGCCCCAACCCTCCCCTGGACTCGATCAGGATCGGCACCACGTCGGGTGAATCCATCGACGTCGGCACGAGATACGTGTCGAGCGCCGAGGTGATCGTGTTCCCGTCGCTCAGCTTGAGGTCCTCGAGGAGGGCGTAGCCGAGTCCGCAGATGGAGCCTCCCTCAAGCTGGCCCTCCGCGCTCAGGCGGTTGATCGTCTGCCCCACGTCGAACGACGCCACAAACCTGAGCACCTCGACCTGCCCCGTGTCGACGTCGACGGCCACCTCGGCGGCGTGCGTGCCGAAGGTGAAGTCCGGGAAGATCTGGCCCTGCACGTTCTGCACGTCCCCCACCTCTCGAGCGGGTGCGTTGAACTGCGCGAGGTTCCACAGTGGTACGCCGGTCGAGGCGCACGCCTTCAGCGCCTCCTTCAGCGGCAACTCGTCGGATCGGACCGCATCCTCCCCGCTCGCCGCGGCACCGCCCCCGCCCCCCTCGGCCGGGAGCACGTGGAACGCCCTGCCTCTCAGCTCGAGCCGCTCGGGGCCGACGCCGAGGATCTCGCCGGCCTTCTTGGCCAGCTCGTCCCTGACGGCTCTCGCCGCCTTCAGGGTGGCATTGCCGGACATGTAGAGCTGGCGCGTCGCCGTCGTCGTACCGGCGAGCGGCGTCAGCGCGGTGTCGCCGATGTAGACGGTGACGTCGTCCATCGGCACGCCCAGTATCTCCGCCGTGATCTGGGCAAGAGAGGACGCCTGACCACCACCGAGGTCCTGGACGCCGCAGCGCACGACGACGGTCCCGTCGAGTTCGAACCCGACGTACGAGCGCGAGCTGTCGTGCATGTAGATCAGCCGGCCGTAGCTCTGCATGCCCGAAGCCAGGCCTCTGCCGATCCTCTCGCGGGGGGATCGCGGCTTGGAAGGCTCGCCCAGGGCGGCCAGGGCCTGCTCGGCGGTCTCCTCGGTCCATACGGCCGTCTGCAGGGCGTGGCCGGTCCCGGTCTCGTCCCCGGTATGGAGGTAGTTGCGCCTGCGGAACTCCAGCGGCGAGAGGCCAAGCTTCGCGGCGAGCTCATCCATCTGGAGCTCGTAGGCAAAACAGACCTGCGGCGCGCCGAAGCCTCGATAGGCGCTGGTGAAGGTGTTGTTGGTGAGGACCGCGTAGCTGTCGACCTTCACGTGCGGGATCTTGTACGGCCCCGTCGCACAGACCGTCGAGTAGAGCAGGACCCAGGGGCTCAGGAAGGCGTACCCGCCGGCATCGGAGATCAGCTCAGCCTCCATGGCGACCAGCTTGCCGTCGGCCGTCGCTCCCGTCCGGTACGTCATGGAGTAGGGATGACGCTTCGAGTGGGCGAGAAGGGACTCCTCCCGCGTGTAGGTGAGCTTCACTGGGCGCTTCGTCCTGCTCGCAAGGAGAGCGAGGTAGGCCTCGACGGTGATGTCCTCCTTGCCACCGAACCCTCCGCCCAGCATCGGCGCGATCACCCTCACCTTGTTGTGGGGCACCTTCATGATGTCGGCGATATCGCGGAAGTGCTCGATGACCTGGGTCGAGGCCCGGATGGTGATGACCCCGTCCTCGTCGATCCAGGCGACGCCGGACTCCGGCTCGAGATAAACGTGGTCCCCGAACGGGACGTGGTAGGTGTTCTCCACGACGAAGTCCGCGCCCTCGAGGGCCTGGTCGGCGTCTCCCTTCCGGACCTTGTAGGTGCAGACGACGTTCGTCTCTTCCTCTCCGACGCGGTAGGCGTCCGGCTTCATGGCCTCGATGGGATCGAACACGCCCGGCAGCGGCTCGTAGTCGACGCGGATGGCTCTGACCGCGTGTTCCGCCTGCTCGAGGGTCTCGGCGGCGACGAGCGCCACCGCTTCGCCCATGTAGCGGACCTTGCCGTCTGCGAGGACACGATAGAGGCCCTCGAACCCGCCCGCCGAGTGCGTCTGCCCGAACTTGCTGGTGGTCTCGTTGCAGGGGACGTCCTTGGCCGTGAGCACGGCGTGCACGCCCGGCATCTTCTCGGCGGCGCTGGTGTCGATCGCGAGCAGCCTCGCGGCCGCATGCTCGCTGCGCAGCACCTTGCCGTGGAGCATCCCGGGCATCTCGAAGTCGTCGGCGTACTTCGTCTGGCCGAACGCCTTGTCACGCGCGTCGTGACGCGGCATGGGCTGCCCGATGACCGTGTACCCGGACTCCTGGGCGCCTGTCGGCGGCGAGACGGTCCCGTGATCAGGGGTCTTGACGGTCGTCGCCATCAGGACCGCCCCCCCACGCGCTCGCGCCCCTCGGCTACGTCCTCGATCGCATCGACGATCTTCTTGTAGCCGGTACACCTGCAGAGGTTGCCGGAGATGGCCTCCCGTATCTCCTCGCGCGACGGAGCCGGGTTCTCGTCCAGAAACGCCTTGGCGACGAGTACCATCCCCGACGTGCAGAAGCCGCACTGGATCGCGCCGTGCCTCACGAAGCTCTCCTGCAGGGGGTGGGGGTCGTCGGGCGTGCCCAGCCCCTTCAGCGTCGTCACTTCTTTGCCGTCGGCCTGAGCAGCCAGAGTAAGACAGGAATTGACGGCCACGCCGTCGAGGAGGACCGTGCAGACTCCGCAATCTCCCTGGCCGCAGCCGTTCTTCACGTCGAGTGCCCCGAACCTGTTGCGCAGCACCTCGAGAAGCGTGTCGAGGGCGGTCACTTCGGTCTTCATCCACTGACCGTTCACACTGATCGCAATGCTGTAGCTTCCCATCAGTCTGTCCCCTCGATCCCGGCCGCCTTCGAGATGGTCCGAGCAACGACCGCCTCCGTCACCCATCTCCGGTACTCTGCCGAGCCGCGGAGATCGTCGATGGGTGAGATGTGCTCCTGCACCAGCCTGCTGCATTCTCTGACGACTTCAGCGTCGATCCGCCGTCCCTCAAGGGCCTTCTCGACGGCCGCCGCGCGCAGCGGGATCGGCGCCACGGACCCCAGGGCGACCCTCGCGTTCAGACACGTCGCTCCGTCCGACTGCACCATCACAGCGACGGACGCGACACTGATGGCGCCGGACCTCCTCAATCTGACCTTCTCGAAGCTTCCAGCCCATTGCTCCGGAGGAATAGGAATGAGGAGACCCGTGATCATCTCGGTCTCCCGAAGGCTGGTGGTCCGGTACTCGAGGAAGTAGTCCGCTATGGGCATCTCTCGTCGGCCTTCAGGGCTCGCCAGCTGGACGATCGCATCGAGGGCGAGGAGAGGTGGCGCTGTATCAGCGCACGGGGCGGCAGTGGCCAGGTTTCCCCCGATCGTGGCCCGATTCCGGACGAGGGGGTTGCCGATAGACCTGGCTGCCTCGGCCAGGATCGGGACCGTCTCGTTCAGAAGCGGATCCGAGGCGATATCGGCGATGACGGTCGCAGCTCCGACTTCGAGAACGCCATCGTTCCTGCGTATCCCCTTGATCTCGTCCAGGTCGCCGACGTCGACGAGCACGTCAGGGAAAGGCTCTATCCGGCAATCACCGCATTTGCAGCCGCCCTGCAAGCCTAAGTCGGCCGAGCCGGAGTCGCCGGAGTACCTCGCCGCGCGGAAGAGCGGGATCAGATCGGTCCCACCAGCCAGGAGCTTCGCCCCGGGCCAGTGCTCCCCCATCATCTCCAGCGCTTCCTCCAGGCTCCCGGGTCGCATGTAGCGCGTGTCAGTCACCGCGAGACCCCCTTCTCCCCGTCGGCGATGCCGTCGCCCTGCGGCTCTCCCTGCCTTGTCGCGGCCTTCTGGATAGCGCGCACGATCCCGTTGTAGCCGGTGCAGCGGCAGATGTTGCCCTTGATGTGGTGGCGGATCTCCGTCTCGGTCGGATGCGGATTCCGCCGCAGCAGGTCTCCCGCGACCAGGATCATGCCCGGCGTGCAGAAGCCGCACTGGACGGCGTTCTCGTTGAGGAACTCCTCCTGGATCGGGTCGAGCTCGCCGTTGGGGCCTGCGATGCCCTCGATGGTGGTGATCTCCTTGCCGTCGACGGCGACGGCGAGGGTGATGCAGCTCAGCACAGGCTGGCCGTCTATGAGGACCGTGCAGGCGCCGCACTGGCCCGTGCCGCAACCGTACTTGGAGCCGGTGAGCCCGAGCTCGTTGCGGAGCACGTTGATCAGCAGCTCGTTGGGCTCGACCACGAGCATGTGGTCCTCGCCGTTCACCGTGAGGACGATGGCGTTGGAGCAGGAGGTCAGCATCGCGCACGCTCCCATGCTGTCTCGAAGGCGTCTCTGAACAGGACGCCGGCCGCCTCGCGGCGGTATTCCGCCGAGCAGCGGCCGGCCGCAGGGGGATCGATCTCGCGGGAGACCTCGGCGGCTGCCCTGTCGAGCAGTGCGCCGTCGATCGGCTGGCCGGCGAGGAGCGCCGCGGCGGCCTGAGGCTGTTGGGGCACCGGGCCCGCCGCCCCGAGGGCGATGCGGCACGCGGTGCAGACGTCGCCGTCCCGCTGCACGGCCACAGCGCAGGTGAGCTTTGAGATGTCGCAGGCGACGCGGGCGATCTTGCGGAAGGCGCTCCCTCTGCCCGCGGGCGCGGCGTCGAACTCGATCGAGGTCATCACCTCGTTGGGCGCCATGACCGTCCGGTTGAAGCCCGTGTGGAACTCGCGCAGAGGGATGATCCGCTCGGCGTGAGCGCTCATGACCCGGACCTTCGCGTCGTAGGTGATGAGCGGCGGGGCGGTGTCCGACTTCGGCGAGCCGTTGCACAGGTTGCCGCCGACCGTGCCGACGGCGAGCACCTGGATCTTGCCGATGGACTCGATCGCCTCGACCAGGCTGTGGCAGCGGCCGTTGCGCTTGAGGAGCTCGAGCGCGTCGACGTAGCGGCAACCGGCGCCGAGGCGCACGACGTCGCCGTCCTCCAGGTGCTTGAGCTCCTCGAGCCTGGTGACGTCGATCACGAACCTGGGCGCCTTGCGCCCCATCTTCATCTGGATGACCAGGTCCGTGCCGCCGGCGAGGACCTTGGCGTCCTCGCCGTGTTTGTCGAGGAGCGCGAGCACCTCGTCGAGGGATGACGCCAGGATGTACTCGAAGTCGTTGACGAGGACCCTCGTGTTCATGACCGGGGCGCTCATTCCGGGATCACCCCCTGGCACGCCCAGCCGTGGATCGCGGCCAGGATCATCTCCGGTGTGATGGGGATGAACTGGAAGCGGATGCCGAGGGCGTTCTCGAGAGCGTTCATGACGGCGGCGGCCACGGCGTTGTTCGCCGCTTCACCGATGCCCTTGGCGCCGAACGGGCCCGAAGGCTCGTACGTCTCGGCGAAGAAGATCTGCACGTCATCGACCGAGGGCATGTCGGCGGCCGTGTACAGCTTGTAGTCGATGTACGTGCCGCCGCAGGTGAGCTCGCCCGTGTCGCTGCGGTAGTCGGTGTCCTCGAGCAGCGCCTGCGCGATGCCGCGGCAGAGCCCTCCTTCGAGCTGGCCGGCGGCGAGGTCGGGGTTGACCACCGTCCCGCAGTCGACCGCGCACACGGCGCGCGTGACCTCGACCTCGCCGGTGTGCGTGTCGACCTCGACCTCGACGAAGTTGGTCACGAAGCAGGGCGGGCAGTTGACCATACGGTGGCTCTCGACGGCGACCGCCGTCCCCCAGCCCTTGAGCTGGGCCTGCTTGGCCACCTCGGCCACCGTGATGCGCTTGTCGGCCGCGCCCTCCAGGAAGATGACGCCCTGGCCCGTCTCGGGGTCGGGCTCGATCTGCAACGCCGCTGGGTTCACCTCGATGAGGCGCGAAGCGAACTCGAGCAGGCGAGCCTTGGCGCCCTTCGCCGCCTCGACGACCGAGCCGCCGCCGCAGTAGACCCCGCGCGTGGCGTGGGTGCACACGTCGTAGCCGGTGTCGGTCGTGCTCGCCGGAGAGATGCCGACCTTGTCGAACGGCACGCCCATCTCCTCCGCGACGAACTTGGCGCAGGCCTCGAGCGTGCCGCCGCCGTGGCACATCAGAGCCGTCGAGAAGTCGACGGAGCCGTCCTCGTTCACCTTCACCATGGCGGTGGAGTAGTCGATCACCTCGCCGGGCATCGCCGCTCCGGTGCCGGAGGTGTGGAAGGTCCGTGCCACCCCCACGCCCTTCCTGTAGCGCCCCGTCTTGTCTTCCGGGCGCCCGCGATCGGCCCAGCCGATCATCGGGGCGCCCTTCTTGAGCATCTCCTCGACGCCGCAGCTGCGGATGATGGAGCGCACCGTCGGGCCCTGGCCCCAGAAGGTCTCACCCAGGCCCACGTAGTTCTTGAGTCGCAGCTCTATCGGGTCCATCCCGAGCTTCTCGGCCATGATGTCGATAGTCGACTCGACGGCGAAGGAGACGTCGGGGTTGCCGTAGCCCTGCATGGCGCAGGCCGGCGCCTTGTTCGTGTACACCGCCGTGCCCTCGAAGTTCATGTGGGGCATGCGGTACAGCGAGACGAACCAGCCCGACATGCAGCCGAGCAGCGGATAGCCCTGGATGTTGTGGGCGCCGATGTCGACCACGGTCTTGAGCTCGCCGGCCACGATGGTGCCGTCGCGTTTGACGCCGTACTTCAGCCTGATGATGGTCGGGTACTTGCAGTGGTCGTACATGTCCTCTTCGCGTGTGAGGACGAGCTTCACGGGCTTGCGTGCCTTGAGGGCGAGGGCCACGCAGATGGCGATCGGGGTGTTCATCTGGATGCTCGAGCCGAAGGCGCCGCCGATCGAGCTGCGATGGACGATCACCTTGCTGAGAGGGATGTCGAAGATCCGGCCCAGCAACTGGCGGGTGTTGTGGATGGACTGGGCCGTCGCCCAGAGCTCGATGCCGCCGTCCGCCTGCGGGCGGCAGAGGACCGACTTGGGCTCCATCTGCGCGTGGTAGACGCGGCCGGTCTGGTATTCGCGCTCGACGATAAGGTCGGCCTCGGCGAAGCCGACGGTGACGTCCCCGACGGTGACCTGGCGCTGGCAGGCGACGTTGTTCTCGATCGGCAGCTCGACGTCACCGAGGAGGACGTCCTCGTAGAGCTGCGGCGCGTCGGGCCCCATCGCCTTGTGGACGTCGAAGACGGCGGGCAGCACCTCGTACTCCACCTTGATCGCGCGGATCGCCCGCTCCGCCAGCGCCTCGGTCCTCGCGGCCACGGCGACGACGCCCTCCCCGACCTGCCTCACCACCCTGGGCAGCACGGTGCGGTCGCGATAGGTCTTCGAAGGGATACTCACCTGGCGCTCGTTGTACCGCTTCTGCGGTACGTCGTCGGCGGTGATGCAGATCGCCCCCATCTTCTCGGCCTCACGTGTGTCGATCGACACGATCCGGGCATGGGGATGAGGACTCCTCAGCACGCGCGCGTGAAGGGCGTACGGAAGGTACATGTCCGATGGGTAGACCTCGGTCCCGGTGACCTTGGCCAGCCCATCCTTTCGCCGAGTGACTGCGCCCACGGTCGCAAACGAGCGCGCTTCCATACCTGCAACCTCTCTTCCGAGATGTTCCGTCAGAGTCTGCGAGGAGTCCTGGTCGGCAACTGCCGAAAACACGATTGTCGCATATTCGCTATATGTGTAGCAAGGAATTCGATTCCCGTCTACAATGTCGCGGTGCCGCCATGGTGCCTGTGGTCAAGCCAATGTGCAAGGGGCAGCGAAAGGCGGTTCGCCACACTACGGTTCCTGGGAACGTTGTCTCCGAGCTGACCGTCCGGCTGAGTGAGTCGCGTCGGTGCGCCACACATCGCTCGAGAGCGTCAAGGAAGAGAGTGACAGGCAACAGTGCACGCGATCGCACAGGAGACGCTCGCCGGCGCCCTCGGCCTCGGCCTCAACGAGGTGGTAGCGCTCGTGGGGGCGGGAGGAAAGACCACTGCTCTGCGCCTCCTGGGGGCGGAACTGACGGCAGGCGGTAGCCGCGTGATCACGACCACGACGACCGCCATGCTTCTCCGGGAGATGTCCGCCGTCGGACCTGTGCTCAGGCAGGCGGAAGGGGGCCGGCTGGCCGCCAGACTGAAGAGCGTCTTGGCGGACGGACAGCGGGCCGCTGTCGCGCACTCTGACGGCGAGGGTGGCAAAGTGGTCGGCCTGTCGCCGGCGGCGGTCGACCGGTTGTGGGCTCATGGACTGGCCGACTTCCTCATCGTCGAGGCCGACGGGAGCCGGGGCCTGCCGTTCAAGGCCTTTGGACCGCATGAGCCGCAGGTGCCCTCCACGGCCACGACGATCGTGGACGTGGCCGGACTGGATGCTCTTGGGGTCCCACTGACCGAGGAGCACGTCCATCGCGCCGAGGTGCTTGCCTCCATCCTTGGCGATCCCGCTGGGCTCAGAGGTCACGGCGCGAGTGATGGCTGACGGCTTGCGGGCGCAGGTCGCGCGGCTGCGGCGGAGCAACGCGGGCTGCCGCATCGTCGTCCTGCTGAACAAGGCCGACACGCCGGAGGTGCAGGCGGCGGGACTCGACATCGCGCTGCAGCTTCTCGGGCGTCAGGGCGCGGCCGTCGGGCCGGGGGGCGAGGGAGATCGCGTGGAAGGCGAGTCCGGAGGGCGCCCGGATTCCGTGATCGTCGGCAGCCTGCGCGACGGACGCTTCGCCGTTGTCGCGGAGGAGGCGTGAGCGACGTGGTGCGCGAGGCCCAGCATGCGACCGGCCGCAGCTCCGTTGCAGCGGTGGTCCTTGCCGCCGGCTGCGCCACCCGCATGGGAGGCGCGAAGCTGCTGTTGCCCGTCGGCGGGCGGCCTATGGTCCAGCGCGTCGTCGACGCGTCGCTCGACTCGAAGGCCTCGCAGACGATCGTCGTCGTGGGGAACGAGGCGGAGAAGGTGTCGGAGGCCCTTGCCGACCGGCCGGTCACCTTGGTGGCCAACCCGGACTACGCGAAAGGCATGAGCACGTCGTTGCGCGCGGGACTCTCGGCGGTAGACCCGGCAGCCGACGGGGCTCTCATTCTGCTCGGTGACCAGCCGTTCGTCAGCGCCGCGCTTCTCGACGCGCTGATCGACTGTTTTTCGCGCTGCGCGAAGCAGGTCGTGCGGCCGTCGGTGGATGGGCGTCCCGGCAACCCCGTGCTCGTCAGCGCCGCTCTGTTCGCCGAGCTTGTCGAGGAGCGCGGCGACGTGGGGGGTCGGCGCGTCATCGAGCGCCGGGCGGATGAAGTCTGTATGGTCCCTATCGACGACCCCCACGAACTCGTGGATATCGACTCGCCCTGCGAGTACGAGAAGGAGAAGGGTGCATGAAAGCTGGCAGTCTCTACGCAAGGATGGCCGAGCTCAGTGAGCACGGCACCCCGTTCGTGCTGGCGACCGTCACCGACGTCAAAGGCTCGAGCCCGCGCGGCGCGGGGGCGAAGATGCTGATCCTCGCAGACGGCACGACCGAGGAGACCATCGGCGGGGGCGCGCTGGAGGGCGAGGCGATCGCGGAGGCTCGCGCCTCTCTCGCCTCGGGCACGCCCCGCAGCCAAACGTACCACTTGCGTCCCGAGGGTGAAGGCGCCCTGGGGAGCCTGTGCGGGGGGGACGTCACCGTCTTCTTCGAACCTCATGTCCCCGATCGTGTGCTGCTCGTCGTCGGCGCGGGACACATAGGCCAGAAGCTGTGCTCGTACGCCAGCATGCTCGACCACAGGGTGGTGGTCCTCGACTCACGAGCCGACATGGTCACGCGCGAACGCTTCCCCGAGGCCGCCGGGCTGGTCTGCGGAGACCCGGAGCGTGCGGCCGAGCTGTGCGACATAGACGCGCGCACGAGTATCGTCATCCTGACGCATTCGGCGGAGCACGATGAGAAGGCGCTCCGCTCGGTCATCGACTCGCCGGCCGCCTACATCGGCATGATCGGCAGCGCGAACAAGGTGCTGACGATCTTCGCGCGGCTTCGTGACGAGGGAGTGGCCGGGGAGCTGCTGGGCCGGGTCCACTCCCCCATCGGCCTCGATATCGGCGCCGAGACGCCCGCCGAGCTTGCCGTGAGCATCATGGCCGAGATCGTCGCCGAGCAGTACGGCCGGCCAGGCGGCCGCATGCCGGCGGCCGTGAGGAGGCACGACGCGGTCGAGGAGTCCGCGCCGTGACCCGTGTCGCGCACCACTCTGACGAGGGCGCGCGACCACAGGCGCTCGTCAAGGGTGCCGGCGACCTGGCCACTGGTGTGGCCCTTCGCCTGCTGCGTTCGGGGTTCGCCGTCGTCATGACGGAGATCGCGCGGCCGACCGTGGTGCGACGCACGGTCGCGTTCGCCGAGGCCGTCTACGAGGGGCGCACGGTCGTCGAAGGAGTCGAGGGCATCAAAAGTGGACGATCCTGCCCAGATCGAGGCCGCGATGCGGCAGGGGATGATCTCGGTCGTCGTCGATCCCGAGGGTGCCACGCTTCGCGTGGTGAGGCCTTCCCTGCTCGTCGACGCCATCATGGCCAAGCGCAATCTTGGAACGAGCATCGCCGACGCGCCCGTCGTCGTCGCTCTGGGTCCGGGCTTTCTCGCCGGTCGCGACGCTCACGCGGTGATCGAGACCAAACGGGGCCACACTCTCGGCCGGGTCATCACCCGCGGCGAGGCGCTGCCCGACACCGGCATCCCCGGAGAGGTGGGCGGTCACAGCGAAGAGCGGCTTCTGCGAGCACCCGCCGCAGGCGTCTTCCGAAGCGCACTTCACATCGGCGATCGCGTCACTCAGGGTCAGATCGTCGGTCACGTCGGCGACGCCCCGGTTCGCTCACCGCTGGACGGAGCGCTGCGCGGTCTGCTCCACCCCGGGCTCGAGGTGACTCCCGGGTTCAAGCTGGGCGACGTGGACCCACGCGCTGCTCGAGAGCACTGCTTCACGGTGTCGGACAAGGCCCTGGCGGTCGCCGGTGGCGTGCTCGAGGCGGCCTGCGGCCTCCTCGGCGGTGTTCGCTTCTGGGGTAGCGACGCCCCTGAACCCTCGGGATGACGGCGACGCTCGTGCAGCGCGAGCAGACCCGCGGCGCCACGATCCCCTCTCTGCCGCTCGTGTCTGGCGCTGTCTGCGCGGCTGCCCTCTGCGTGGATCAGGCGTCCGAACGGCCGGAGAACCGCCGCGCCGACAGCGCCGAGGTCGAGGCTGCGATTCTTGACAAAGGCCAAGCATACCTATAACAAGGGCGATAGACGGATTGAGCCTGTGGCTGTCGCCCGAGGCAGCGCCGCGGCCAGTGCGGCCGGCGACACGGAGGGGGGTGCTCGGCTGAGAGTGATCTTGTGGAGTGCGTGGAGACCGGACTGAATCGCTGAACGTCCATCGAGTCTATCGGACGGACCAGCGGCAGAAGGGGGGAACATGGCAGAAGAACTCGCATTCGCACGCAAGGCCAGCGGCCTGGTCCGCGGCCTGTCGATGACGGACGCATTCGCCGTCGGCTTCATGAACCAGGGGATCACGCCGAGCATCTGGCTGATCTTCACGCTCGGACTCGGCACGTTCCTGGGCGGCAACCTCGTTCTCGCCGCCATCATCTCGGTCGTCATGGCCGGTATCGGCTTCCCCATCGTCTGGGGCGTGCTCGGCGGGTCCATGCCGAGGTCGGGCGGCGAGTACATCTACAACTCGCGCATCATCCATCCAGTCTTCGGCATCGCCC
This sequence comes from uncultured Thermoleophilia bacterium, assembly GCA_963707855.1. Taxonomy (GTDB): domain Bacteria; phylum Actinomycetota; class Thermoleophilia; order UBA2241; family UBA2241; genus UBA2241. The sequence goes on along the minus strand of CAVPRQ010000009.1, from coordinate 132,449 downwards.
AGAGCTTCGGCGACGCCGTCATCTGGTTGATGTGGCTCTACGTGCTGGCGCCGCTGTGCGCGAGCCCGGGGATGAGCGTGCTCTTCAGCTACCTTGGCTGGACCGATGCGGCCGCCACGATCGACGACAACAACTGGTTGATCTTCGTCATCGCGAGCGCTGTTCAACTTCATCGGCTTCTTGTTCGTGGTGTTCGGCATCAAGATCTTCGCCATCACCCAGAAGTTCGTCATGCTCTTCGCGATCGGCGGCGCGATCGTCATCGGTCTGGTTTTCACCTTCACGAGCAAGGCGACCTTCATCGCCAACTGGAACACGGCCGCCGACGCCAGCGACTCGCCGAGATACGCACGACTTCATCGCCCAGATCGGCGACGCCGCCGGCCAGGTCATGCCGACGACGTGGAACCTCACGGCGACCATGGGCACCATGGTCGTGATGTCGTGGCTCTTCGCCTACGCGTACTCGATCTCGTTCATCGCGGGCGAGGTCAAGCGCCCCGACAAGACCATCATCTGGTCGAACGTGTTCGCCATCGTGGTGCCCTTCGTCTTCATGTTCTGGACCGCCATCGTGGTCAACAAGACCGTCGGCTACCAGTTCATCCAGGCCGCTTCGTGGATGGACAACAACGGGGCGATCGAAACGTACAACATGCCCTTCGCGAGCGACTTCATCTCGCTGGGCGTCTACTGCCTCGGGCCCGACAGCGCTGCCCTCGGGGCCTTCGAGAAGATCCTCGCCTTCTTGATGGCCGCGTCCTACATCCTCTTCACGCTCTGGTGGCTGGCGCTGTCGTACCTGGCCTTCCCGCGCATCCTGTTCGCGTGGGGCATGGACCGCATGGGTCCGAAGTGGTTCACCGACATCAACCCCCGCTGGGCGAGCCCGGTCAAGAACCACATCCTCTGCCTGGCGCTGAGCCAGATCCTGCTGGTGATCTACATGTTCTCGGGCTTCGCCGTGATGCAGAACGTGGTGGTCACCGGACTGCAGATCACCTCGGTGTTCCTGCCGACGGCCTTCGCCGCCCTGCTCTTCCCGTACATGCGCAGGTGCAGGGGCATCTGGGACTCTTCGCCCTACAAGAAGTGGACCTTCCTCGGCCTGCCGGTCGTGGTGTGGGGCGCGCTCGTCGACATCGCCTATCTGATGATCCTTCTCTACTACTTCATCTTCAACGAGGCCGCCCGGCAGTTCACCAACGACTCGATCGTCCTCTTCGTCGGGGTGTGGGTGCTCGGTGTGGTCTGGTACTTCTTCTGGAAGTCGCGGAGCAAGGCCGTGGGCGTCGACGTTTCGATGACCTACGGCGAGCTGCCTCCGGAGTAAGCCGAAGAAGCATCCTAACGGCGGCCGTGGCAGCGCCGTCGTGAGCGGGGGGCGCCCGGCGCGATGCGCGCCGGGCGCCCCCCGCTTCTGCTGCCAGGCTGTACCTCGCGCGGCTTCATGCCCCGCCCTTCCCGTACCTTCAGTGCCGGGCGGCCACGGTCGTCGGGCCGTCCTGGACGTACAGACGACAGGTCTGTCAGAATCCCTGCCATGAGCCCGGCCGGACCGCGGGGCGCGAAGGTGGAGGCGGAGGGGTCGGTCAGCCATCACCGACCCGCGCCGGACTCACACGGCTCGTCCGCCAGGTGGTCGCGCCGTGTCAATCAGTTCGAGGAGGAGTCTCGCGACATGAGCAAGCATCTGATCGACAACGCCCACCTTCCCAAGACGGCCGAGTTGTTCGGCAAGTGCCAGGAGGTCATCGCCGGCGGGGAGTCGAGCTACGCGCGCCTGATCGGGACGCGGCCCATCGTCATGAGCCATGGCGAGGGCGCCCACTTCTACGACGTCGACGGCAACCGCTACATCGACTGGTGCATCGGCTACGGACCGATGATCTTCGGCCACCGGCCCAAGTTCATCGTCGACGCCATCGCCGAGCAGATCACCGAGCGCGGCATGCTCTACACGTTCCCCCACGAGCTCGACTACGAGGTGGGACGCAAGATCGTGCAGGCCGTCCCCGGCATCGAGCAGCTCCGCTTCGCCAACTCGGGTTCCGAGGCCACGCAGGCGGCGATGCGCCTGGCGCGCGGCTACACCGGCAAGGACAAGATCCTCAAGTGGGAGGGGAGCTACAACGGGTTCCTGGACCCCCATGCCTTCTCTCACATCGCGGACATCGCGACGGCGGGGGCCGAGAAGTCCCCGAAGACGCAGCCGTCCGGGGCGGGCATCCCGAAGGCCTTCGCGGACACCGTGATCGTCGGCTGCTTCAACGACCTTGACAGCGCGGAGCAGCTGATCAAGCAGAACGCCGACGATCTTGCCGCCGTGCTGGCCGAGCCGATCCTCGCCGACTGCGGGATCATCCCGCCCGACCCTGGCTTCCTCGAAGGCCTCCGCAGCCTGTGCGACGAGTACGGCGTGCTGCTCATCTTCGACGAGATCATCACCGGCTTCCGCGTCGCCCTGGGCGGCGCTCAGGAGCGCTACGGCGTCATCCCCGACATCACCTGCGTCGCCAAGGCGGTCGGCGGCGGCACGCCGGGCGCGGCGGCCTTCGGCGCCTCGGCGAAGCTCATGGAGATCGAGGCCGACGGCACGGTCCTCCACGGCGGCACCTACAGCGCCAACCCGATGACCCTGGCCGGCATGAACGCCGCCCTCGACAAGCTTCTGGGCGAGACAGACGCGGTCTACGGGCACCTGAACAAGATCGCCGACGCGATGGTCGACGGCACGAAGACGATGCTCGCGGAGCAGGGCATCCCGGCGTGGATCAACCAGGTCGGCCCGATGTGGCAGGTGTTCTTCGGCTACGAGGAACCGGTCACGCGCTCCCGCCAGGCGCGTGCGTGCGACACGGCCTTCTTCGCCGAGTGGCAGGCCGAGAGCCAGGAGCGCGGCGTGTACTTCCACAACTTCAACTTCGAGCGCTTCTTCGCCTGTACGGCACACACGCAGCAAGACGTCGACGAGAGCCTGAACGTGCTCGAGACGTCGCTCAAGATCGTCAAGAAGAAGCTGGGAGTGCCGGCGGTGGTGTGAGGCCGGTCTCAGGGTACCGCTGACGCGCCAGAGTGAGCGAAGAGCGGGACGCGGGCGGGGCGGCCGAAGGGCCGCCCCGCCCGCGTCCGCTCCAGTCTCCTTGGCGCTCGGGCGTTCCCGTTAGTCGGCCGCGGCGACTAGAGACTGAGGATCCAGAGCGCCTGGTACACGACCACGGCGGCGAACACGCCGGCGAGCAGCACGCCGGCGAGAAGGGCGGCGCGGTAGCGGCGCAGGAACCACAGCGCTACCGCGCCGCCCGTCACCATGCTGAACTTGAAGACCGCCGCCGCGACGTCGCTCTGCCTGAAGAGGAAGTCCATGACGCCGTTCGACTCGGTGGCGAAGCCGAGCCACATCGCGTAGCGGGTGAGGGCGAAGTCGGCGATGTTGAGGAGGCAGAGCTCGACGAGGACGAGGAGCAGGACGCGCTGGCCGGCCTCGCCCAGCGGGGGCGGGATGTAGCGGCGACGGCGAGCTTCACGGCACGGGCCTTGACGGCCTCGAGGTACGACCAGGAGCCGTCGTCGAACGCCCAGGCCACCCATTCGCCGCCGACGGCGAGCGACGTCGGCCACGCCTGCGGGCCGGCCGACCTCGAACTCGAGCCGTCGGCGCCGTCGGCGAGCGTCACGCCGCGGACGACGCACGACCGGACGCGTCGTCCGCGGCCGCCCAGACCACGACCTCGCCGTCGGTGGCAGGACTCTGGACGACGGCGCCGCTGGACCACGACCGTGGCGCATGGCGTGTCGAGGTCGTAAGGTCGACGACTCGCGTGCGCGGTCGACGCTCGGAGCGTCCACAGCAGGGTCTGCCGCCCATCTGGATGTCGCCGACGGTGAGCCCACTGCCGTCGGCGGCGAGCGGGACGGTCGTCGTCCGTCGCGGTCCGCAGATCCGCGGACGACGACGGACGGGGCGCGGCCGTCGTCACCTGGCTGACCAGCCAGCCGACAGGCCGTCGCCGGCGACGACCGGGGAAGATCGACGTCGGCCCTCGGCGATGACGGACGCGGCGCCCCGTGCTCATGTCGAGCGCCGCGATCTCGCGGCGATGCCGCTGCGCGAGACGTCGAACCAGACGACGAGGTCGCCGGAGACGACAGGCGCGTCGGCGCCGACCGCCGAGCCGACGGTCGAACGCTCTGTCGCGCCCGCGTTCGGTGTCGTAGACCCACAGGCGCGTTCGTGCCTCGGCCCGATCGTTCGGCTGTCTCGAGCCAGGCGACGTAGCGCTCGTCGGCGGCCGGCGGCCAGATCGACGTCCCGCGCGGGGCGGCGCCGACGACGTGGGTGTCGCCGGACGTCGAGCTCGATCACGCACGTGTAGCCGCCCTGGCCCCAGGCGAGGCGGCCGCCGGCGATCGCCGGGGCGGTCGGGCCGCAGCCCGCCGAGCCCGTGACGCGCCAGCCTCCGCCCGACGTGCTCCGTCACGACCGCCGGCTTCCAGACGAAGGCAGCGCTGCTCGGCGGCGAAGCCGGCGGCGCCGAGGGCGGCGCCGGCGACGAGGACGAGCAGCGCGAGCCACGGCCCGGCGCCGGGTCGCCAGTGGAGGCGCGCACGGGCCCGCGCGTGAGCGGCTGCGCCGGCAGCGGGCCGCGGCGCGCCGAGCGGCGGCGCGGGGCCGGGCCCGCCGGGCGGTCCTGCGTCGTCAGGTCCTCCGGCACAGGTGCAGAAGGTCGGCGTAGACCCCGTAGGCGGTCTGCGGCACCAGGGCGCCCATCTCGGCGACGACCACGTCGCCCATGAGGTCGGTGTGCAGGATGACGCCGAGCGACTCCTCGCCGAGCGGGGCGAGCGGATGGTCGATGTCGAGCTCGGCGGCGCGGACGCGGGCGCGGACCGGGCCGGCCGGGCGGCCGCTCGCGGCCGCGGCGCCGGCCGAGCTGCCCGCGCCCTCGCGCCACACGCTCGTGACCAGCCGCAGGCGCTTGCCGGCGGCGTACGCCGCCTCGATGCGCGCCAGCGGCACGTCGCGCAGGCTCTGCTTCTCGACGTCCGCCGGCGTGATGCCGGCGTCCATGGCCACGTTGGCCAGCGCCGCCGCCTTGCAGGCAGCGTCCCAGCCGTCGATGTCGTGACTCGGGTCGGCCTCGGCGAAGCCCTCGTCCTGCGCGTGCCTCAGCGCGCTGTCGAAGCTCTCGCCGCGTGCCATCGCGTCGATGATGAAGTTGGTCGTGCTGTTGAAGACGGCGTCGAAGCCGTGCAGACGGCAGTCCATGAGCGTGAACTCGAGCAGGCTGAAGACGGGCAGACCGTCCATGACCGTGCTCTCGAAGCGGATGCGGCGGCCCGTCGCCGTCGCCTTGGCCGCGACGCGCCCCCAGTTCCAGGCGATCGGCCCCTTGTTGGCGGTGACGACGTCCATGCCGAGGTCGAAGGCGGTCTCGATGTGGCCGGTCGCGACCGGGGCGAAGTCCTCCTCCATGACGGTGAGCTCGACGAGCACGTCGGCGCCGGAGGCGGCGAGCAGCTCGGGCGCCGGCCGCGGCGGCTCGGGCAGCGGCGCCCCCTTGGGCGCCGCTGCCAGCACCGCGGCCGGCGCCATTCCTTGCGCGGCGATCAGGCTGCCGCGCCGCGTCCCGGCGCCCGTCACGACGACGCGCAGGCCGTGTTCGTCGGCGAGCGCGCGCTCCTGCTGCGCGAGCAGCGCGCAGAAGCCGCGCGCCACGTTGCCGAAGCCGAGCAGGCAGAGCTTGACGGTGCGCGGCTCGGCGTTCACGGTCAGCGCGCCGAGGTCGCGAGCCCGCGGACGGCGTCGAGAAGCCGGTCGAGCTCCTCACGTGTCGTGTACGGGCACAGGCCGACGCGCACGAGTCCGCCGCGCTCGATGAGGCCAAGGCGCTCGACGAGACGGATGGCGTAGAAGTGACCGTCCCAGAGGAAGAGGCCGCGCTCGCCCAGCGTGCGCGCCACCTCCATGGCGGTGTAGCCCTCGATCGTGAACGACACGGTCGACGTGCGCGGGTGGCCCGCCGGTGGCCCGTAGAGCGTGATGCCCTTCGTGTCGGCGAGCTCCGTCAGCGAGGTAGCGCGCCAGGGGCTGCTCGTAGGCCTCGTTGGCGAGCATGCCGGCGACGATCTCGCGGCGCCGCCCGGCTGAGGCCCTCGGGGAGGTCCGCCTCGACGAGGTCGAGGTGCCGCCGGCCCATCTCGGCGATGAAGTCGACGGCGGCGACGGTCCCGGCGATGCCCTCGTGATCGAGCGTCCCGGTCTCGAACTTGTCCGGCGGTGTCGGCTCCTGGGTACGCAGGCGCAGCGCGTCGATGTGTTCGGCGACCTCGTGGCGGACGTACATGACGCCGACATGCGGCCCGAAGAACTTGTAGGCCGAGCAGAGGAGCACGTCGCAGCCGATCTCCCTGACGTCGATCGGCCCGTGCAGCGCGTAGTGCACGGCGTCGACGACCGAGAGAGCGCCGACGCGACGGGCGATCTCGGCGACCCGCTTGACGTCGCTGATCGTGCCCACGGCGTTGCAGGCGTAGTTGACGGCGATGACCTTCGTGCGGCCCTCGTGCGCCATGCGCTCGAGGGCCTCCATGTCGAGCGTGCACGTGGACGTGTGGACGGGGACCTCGCGCACGAGCACACCGCGCTCGGCGAGCCGCAGCCACGGGCCGCGGTTACCCTCGTGGTCGATCTCGGTGATGAGCACCTGGTCGCCGGGGCCCAGAGCTGCCGCCCAGGGACTGGGCGAGCATGAAGCTCAGCGTCGTCATGTTGGCGCCGAACGACACCTCGCCTGGGGAACAGCCGAACATGTCGGCCATGGCGGCGCGGGCGTCGAGGATGATCTGGTCCGTCTCCTCCGTGGTGGCGAAGAAGCCGTGCGTGTTGCTGTTGTGGTTGACCAGGTAGTCCCGTACGGCGTCGAGGACGCGCTGCGGGGTCTGCGTGCCACCGGGGCCGTCGAGGTAGGCGACCGGGTGCCCATTGATGACGCGGGACAGGGCGGGGAACTGGGCGCGCACCCACGCGACGTCAAACTGGGCCATGGCGGCTCTCCTTTCGCCCCGGCGGCGCGGATACACAGGCGCGGCCCCGCGGGCTTCGACTCGTCGGCCGAAGTAGTCTACCGTGTAGCATCCGGGAGGCGGACCCGCAGCCGGGCTCGGGCACGCGCCGGAAGGGGAGGACGCGGCAAAGCATGGCGACGACGGACGAGCAGCGGGCGCGTGGCGTGGCGGCGGCCAGAAAGGCCCTCGACCGCGACTTCGCGGTCGTGGCCGTCGACTGGGCCGCCGCCACGGCCGACTCGCCCGAGACGCAGGTCGGTGACGACGTCGCCCGCGCGATCGGCGCGGCGGCGCTCTGCAGCGCGATCGAGCGCCTCACCGCGCTCGGCGTGGACGTCGCCGTGCTCGCCGACGAAGGGGTGGCGCCCGTCGACGGTCTGCTTCGCGCCCGCCCGCCCGTCGAGGGTCGCCTCTTCCTCCTCCTCTCGCGTGGCGCCGAGGCGTACGTGGTCGGGCCGACCGGGCCGCGGCTGCTCGAGCGCCGGCAGGCGTCGGCGGACGAGGCGGCGGCGCTCACGGCGGCGGCCGAGGCGCTGCGCGCCCGGCTGGCCGCCGCCGGTGCCGCCGCCGACCTCGTGTTCGCCCCCGCCGACCGGCGCATCGTCCGCGTCGCCCCGGACGGCGACGCGCGACGCACGACGAAGGGAGCGGGGGCGACGGGGGCGGCGTGCGCCTCGGCGAGCGCGGCCTGCCGGACGTGGCGGCCGCGGCCACGCTCGCGCGCGACCTCGCCCGCGAGGCGGGCCTCGCGCACGTCAGCGTGGCCGCCTGGCCGACTCACGTCGAGATCGGGCTGGTCGACGAGTCCGACGCGCTGCGCTACGTCGTGCGCAACCTCGTCGCCGGGCGCGGCCGCGCGCCCGGAGGACCTGCTGGCGCTGGCGGCCGCCTTCGGCGGCGCGCCGGGGCGGACGGCGCCGGACCCGTCACTCGTGATCCCCGAGCTGCGGCGCGCGACGGTGGTGTCGGTCGGCGAGCTCGGCGTCGAGCTGCCGCCCAAGGTCCAGGCCCTGGGCGGAGGCTCGGCCGCCTTGCTCGCCGTGCTCGAGGAGCAGATCGCGCGCCGCGGCCGCCGGGCCCGCGCCGCGTTCCCGGTGCCGGTCGAGGACCCGGCCTGGCGCTTCGCCGTCCCCGGCTTCGACCCGTTCCGCGAGCGCGAGGTCGAGACGTGGCTCACCATCGCCAACGGCGCCACGGGGACGCGCGGCTCGCTCGAAGAGGGCTCTGCCGTCTCGACGCCGGCGACCTTCGTCGCCGGCGTCTTCGGCGACGGCGCCGGCGAGCCGCGCTTCCGCCAGCCGGTGCCGGCGCCCGACTGGCTCGGCCTGCGCCTCAAGATCGGCGACATGCGGCTCACGCTGAGCAACGGCGAGGTGCTGGACCACGAGCGGGTGCTCGACATGCGGAACGGGGTCGTCTACCGCTTCTGGCGGCAGCGCGACGGCGCGGGGCGGACGATCGCCGTGCGCACGGCGCGCTTCGCCTCGCATGGACGATCGCGCTGTCATGGCGATCCGCGCCGAGGCCGTACCTGAGGACTTCGGCGGGCACCTCGTCTGGGAGGGCCTCATCGGTGTGAGCCACGCCGGGGGGCCGACTCGCGAGACCACGTTCGAGGCGCTCGGCGACGAGCCCGGGCTTCATCGGCCTCTCCAAGGGGAGAGCCGGCGGCGGCCACGCACTCGCGGTGACCACGCGCCCGACGGCCGGGTCGCCCATCGCGCGCCGCGTGCAGCAGGCGCGCGACGTGATCGGCGGCCGCCTCGAGCCCGGCGAGCCGGCGACCGTCGACCGCCTCGCGGCGATCGTCGCGCGGCGCACCGGGGTGCCGTCGCCCGACGTCGCCCGCCGCGCCCTGGCGCGAGCCGAGACGCTCGGCTTCGACGAGCTCCTCGCGCGCCACGGCGCGGCGTGGCGCGAGCGCTGGCGCGATGCCGACCTCGTCGTCGAGGGCGACGACGAGGCTCAGCGCGCCCTCCGCTTCTCGATCTTCCATCTCATCAGCACCGGACACCCGACCAACGAGCGGGTCTCGATCGGCGCCCGCGGACTCGGCGGCATGTCCTACTTCCTGCACGTGTTCTGGGACACCGAGATCTTCGTCCTGCCGTTCTTCATCTACTCCCACCCGCAGACGGCGCGTACGCTGCTCGCCTACCGGTACCGCAACCTGGACGGCGCCCGGGCCAAGGCCCGGCTGATGGGACACCGCGGCGCGCTCTACCCCTGGGAGTCGGCCGACAAGGGCGTCGAGACGACCCCGCCGTACGGGTTCGGGCCCGACGGCGACATGATCCCCATCCTCTCGGGGCTCATGGAGCACCACATCTCGGCCGACGTCGCGTGGGCCGTCTGGGAGTACTGGAAGGGGACGGCCGACGACGAGTTCATGGCCACGATGGGCGTCGAGATCATGCTCGAGACGGCGCGCTTCTGGGTCTCGCGCACGAGCCGCGACGCCGACGGGCGGCGGCACATCCGCGTCGTCGTCGGCCCGGACGAGTACCACGAGGGCGTCGACGACAACGCCTACACGAACGTCCTCGCGCGCTGGAACATGCGCCGCGCGGCGGAGGCGCTGCGGTGGCTCGAGACCGAGGACCGGCCGCGCGCCCGGGCCCTGCGCGAGCGGCTCGGTCTGAAGGACCGCGAGCTCGCGCAGTGGGCCCAGGTCGCGGACGCGCTCGTCGATGGCTTCGACCCGGACACGCTCGATCTACGAGCAGTTCGCCGGGTTCCACGCCATGGACGAGGTCCCCATCGAGAAGCTGCGCCCGCGGCCGATGGCCGCCGACCTGCTGCTCGGCCGTGACGTGACAGCTCATGTCGAAGGTGGTCAAGCAGTCCGATGTGGTCATGCTCTGCCACGCACTCGCCGACGAGATCCCCCTCGAGGTGACGCGCGCCAACTACGACTACTACGAGCCCATCACCTGCCACGGCTCGTCGCTCTCGCCCGGCACGCACGCCGCCGTGGCGGCGCGCCTCGGCGACATGCAGACCGCGCTCGAGGACTTCGCCATGGCGGCGGCGATCGACCTCGCCGACAACATGGGCAACGCCGCCCGCGGCCTGCACATGGCCGCCATGGGCGGCCTCTGGCAGGCCGCGGTGATGGGCTTCGCCGGCATCCGGCGGCGGGGCGAGGCGCTCGCCGTCGAGCCGGCGCTGCCGCCCAAGTGGCGCCGGTTCAGCGTGCCGCTCTGGTTCCGCGGCGCGCGCCTCGAGGTCGAGGTGAAACGCGGCCGGCCCCGCGGCGCCGAACGCCTGGGTATAACCGTGGAACAGGCGCCGGTGCGCGTCGTGCTGGACGGCAAGGAGCGGACGCTCGCTCCCGGCCGCCATGTCTTCACCCGCAACGGAGGTGGCCGGTGGGCCAAGGAGAAGCAGTGACCCTGCTGGTCGCTCTCAGCGGCGGCCCGGGCGACGCCGAGCTGCTGCAGGCAGCCCGCGGCGTCGCCGCGGCCGCCGGCTGGCCTCTGCGCGCCGTGCACGTCCGCGAGCCGCAGGCGCCGACCGGGCGCGCGGCCTCCCTCAAGGGCCTCGATCTCACCGGCGTCGAGCTGCTCGAGGCCGAGGGCGCCGTCGCGGCGGAGGTCGGCCGCCTCGCCATGGCGGGAGTGGCCGCGGTCGCCTTCGGCGCCCGCGCCACGCCCGCCCCCGGCATCGGCCGGACTCGCGCTCGCCCTTCTCGGCCGTCTCGACGTCCCGATGCTCGTGGTGCGGCCCGGCATGCGGGCCGTCGACCGCCTGCGCCGGCTCGTCGTGCCGCTCGAAGGCAGCCCGTCGGCCTCGGCCGCCATGCAGCACGCCGACGACGCCTTCTGCGCCCGCGGACGCGAGATCGTCATGCTGCACGTCGTGACGAGCGACTCTCCCCTCGAGCCGGGCAGCCTGCCGGCGCCGCGCATCGTCGACCAGGAGCACTACGAGTGGGCTGCCTGGCAGGAGGAGTTCACGATGCGCTTCTCGCAGTGCGTCGAGGGCGGGCGGCACCGCGTCTGCGTCCGCGTCGGCGACCCGGCGAAGGCGATCATCCGCGAGATCCGCGATCTCGACGCCGAGCTCGTCGTCATCTCGTGGCGCGGCAGCCTCGCGAAGGACCGCGCCCCGGTCGTGCGCGCCCTGCTCGAGGCGTCGCCCTGCCCGGTCTACCTGGTGCCGGCCGCGGTCTAGATTCTCGGTGTCACCACGTCGTTGACAAGTGAGGGCCTCGCCTCGTCGGTCTGCTGGCATCCAGACCGCGACCGAAGAGGGGCCCTCTCGGCTCACGGTAGCGCGAGACTCACCCCGCATGGCCCGTCCCGGTGAAGAACCGTGCGCGACCGATGCCGGCGAAACGAACAGGAGAATCGGAGATGCTGAAGCTCGCCGTCGACGTCGGCGGGACGTTCACCGACGTCTGCGTCCTCGACGCCGACAGTGGCCAGGTGTGGATCGAGAAGGTGCCGTCGACGCCCGGCGACCAGTCGGTCGGCTTCATCGACGGCATCCTCGCCGGCCTCGAGAAGGCCGGCGCCGAGCCGGGCAGCGTCGAGTTCCTCGTCCACGGCACGACGGTCGCCACCAACGCGCTGCTCGAGCACAAGGGCGCGAAGACGGCGCTGCTGACGACCGCGGGCTTCAGCGACGTGCTCGAGATCGGCACGCAGCAGCGCGCCGAGCTCTACAGCGTCGTGCAGTCGCGGCAGCCGGCGCTCGTGCCGCGCTACCTGCGCCGCGACATCCCGGAGCGCGTCGCCTACGACGGCGGCGTGGTGACGCCGCTCGACGAGCAGGCCGCGCGCGCCACGCTCGAGGAACTCGCGGCCGAAGGCGTCGAGTCGCTCGCCATCTGCCTGCTCTTCTCCTTCATGAACGACGCCCACGAGCGGCGCCTCGCGGAGCTTGCGGCGGAGATCATGCCGCGAGCCATGGTCTCCCTGTCCTCGAGCCTCAGTCCCGAGTACCGCGAGTACTGGCGCATGAGCACCACGACCATCAATGCCTACGTCATGCCGCCGGTCTTCAACTACATCGATCGTCTGGAGCGGCAGCTGCGCGAGAACGGCATCGGCGCCGGCCTGCACGTGATGCAGTCGACGGGCGGCCTGATGACGGCGACGACGACCAAGGAACGACCGGTCAACACGATCCTCTCGGGACCGGTCGGCGGCGTCGTCGGCGGCACGTTCTTCGGCGTCTCCGCGGGCTTCGAGGACCTCGTCACCTTCGACATGGGCGGCACGAGCTGCGACGTCGCCACGGTGGTGCGCGGCGAGCCCGGCCGCACCCACCTCAAGGACGTCGAGGGCTACCCGCTGCGCACGCCGATGGTCGATATCGAGACGATCGGCGCTGGCGGCGGCAGCATCGCGCACGTCGACGCCGCCGGCGGGCTCAAGGTCGGGCCGGAGAGCGCCTCGGCCGTGCCCGGGCCGGCCTGCTACCAGCGCGGCGGCACACGGGCGACCGTGTCCGACGCGAACCTCGTTGTCGGCGTCCTTGGCGCCGACACGATCCTCGGCCGCGACCTGGTGCTCGACGCCGATGCCGCGCGCGCCGCCGTCGAGCGCGACGTCGCGGCCCCGCTCGGCCTCTCGGTCGAGGACGCCGCCGCCGGCATCATCGCCATCGCCAACGCGAACATGCTCGGCGCGATCCGACTTGATCACCGTCGAGAAGGGCCTCGACCCGCGCGGGTTCAGCCTCGTCGCCTTCGGCGGCGCCGGTCCGATGCACGCCTGCGGCGTGGCACGCGAGGCGAAGATCCCGCGCGTCATCGTGCCGCCGCACCCCGGCATCACCTCCGCCGTCGGCTTGCTCATGACCGACATCCGCCATCCCATGATGGCGCCGTTCATCGTGCCCACCGAGAAGGCCGACTTCGTCGAGGCCGAGCGCATCTTCGAGACGCTGCGCGAGGAGGCGGAGCGCAAGCTGATTGAGGACGGCATCCCGCCCGAGGCCATCTCGTTCAAGCGCTACGCCGACATGCGCTATCACGGCCAGGCCTACGAGCTGACGATCCCCTGCGACGAGGTGCTGGCAGGTCCTGGAGCAGCGCATCCGGAGAGCGCCGTCGAACGCCTCGTGGCTTCGTTCCACGCTCACCACGAGCAGGCCTACGGGCACCACTCGGAGGATGAGCCCACGCAGTTCGTCAACCTGCGCGTGGAGGGCGTGGGCACGGTGCCGCGCGGCGCCTGGCGCGAACAGATCGCGCCGCGCTACGAGCACGATCGCCGGCGTCCCGTCTACGTCAAGGGAGAGGGCTGGCTCGATACTCCGGTCGTCGACCGCAGCCGGCTCGAGGAGTGCAGGCCATACCCCGGTCCGATGATCGTCGAGCAGCTCGACACGACGACGTGGATCCCGCCGGGAGACGTCGCCACCGTCGACGGCTACGCCAACATCATCGTGGAGGTGGCGCAGTGAACCCCGCGAACGCAGGCAGGTCCGTCGACCCCATCACCCGCGAGGTGGTGGCCAACAGCCTGACCTCGGCGGCCGAGGAGATGAGCCGCGCCATGCGGCGCAGCGCCTACTCGGCGATCATCTACGACATGCTCGACTTCTCGTGCGCGATGTTCGGCCCCGGAGGGGAGCTGATCAGCCAGGACGAGAACCTGCCGGCGCAGCTCGGCGTGATGAGCTCGGCGATCAGGTTCATGCTGCGCAAGTTCCCCGCGGAGCAGACGGGACCCGGCGACGTGTTCATCATGAACCACCCCTACTTCGGCGCGACCCACAGCAACGACCTCATCGTCATCACGCCGATCTACTACGCCGACCGGCTCATGGGTTACGCCGGGACCAACGCGCACCACATGGACGTGGGCGGCAAGACGCCGGCGTCCGAGGCGGCGGACGCGACGGAGGTCTGGCAGGAGGGCCTGCTGCTGCCCGTCGTCAAGCTCTACGACCGCGGCGTGCCGAACCAGGGCCTCCTGGATGTGCTCGCGGCCAACGTCCGCATCCCCAAGGAGACGCTGGGCGACGTGCGCTCGCAGATCGCCGCTTGCCGCACCGGCGAGCGCCGCTGGGTCGAGCTCTGCGAACGCTACGGCGCGAACGAGCTCGAGGCATACGTCGAGGACCTCTGGGCCTACACCGAGACGATGGTGCGCAACGAGATCCGCGCCATGGGCGAGGGTGTCTATCACGCCGAGGGCCTGATGGACCCCGACTTCTACGGCACGGAGCCCGTCAAGATCGTCGTGACGGTGACCGTGGGCGACGGTCAGATCCACGCCGACTTCACCGGCACCGACCAGCAGGTCCGCGGCAGCATGAACTGCCCGCTCTCCTCGACGGTCTCGGCCATCTGGTACGCCGTGCGCTGCATGATCGAGGCGGACGTCGAGATGAACGAGGGCTGCTACCGGCCGGTGAGCTGGACAGTGCCCGAGGGCTCGCTGCTGAACCCGGTGGCGCCCGCGGCCGTGAGTGTGCGTCACCCGACCTCGCTCAAGGTCGCCGACCTCATGCTCAAGGCGCTCTGCGAGGCGAAGCCGGAGCGCAGCGCGGCGGGCTGCTCGGTCAGCTTCCCGACCTTCGGCGCGACCGGCATCGACCCGCGCACAGGCGAGCCCTATCTCTGCGCGGACATCGTCGGTGGAGGCATGGGTGGCCACGACCGCGGCGACGGCCTCTCGGCGATCGATACGCACCTCGGCAACTGCGCGATGATGTTCGCGGAGGCCCTCGAGTTGGAGGCTCCGCTGCGCGTGCTGAAGACCGAGCTGGTACCCGACTCCGGCGGGGCCGGCAGGCATCGCGGCGGACTGGCCGTCGAACGGTGGTACGAGGTCATCGCGCCGCAGCTCACGATCGCCGGATGGTACGGCGACCAGACGACGGACGAGACACGGGCGTGGGGCTTCGACGGCGGCGCTCGCGGCTGGCCCGCGGCGTTCGTCGACAACCCCGGGCGCGACGACGCACGCGAGCTGCGCGCCCGCGGAGTCCACATCGAGAAGAAGCAGGGCGACAGGCTCGCGCTTCGCGGTGCGGGCGGCGGCGGGTGGGGCCCACCCGAGAAACGGGACCCCGATGCGCTTGCGTGGGACCTCAAGAACGGCTATGTGACGCCCGAGGCTGCCGCGCGGGACTATGGGAGGAGCGCGAGCGATGGTTGAGCTCACCGGCAAGGTCGTCGCCGTCACCGGCGCCGGCAGCGGCATCGGGCGCGCGACAGCCGCGGCGTTCGCCGCGGCCGGAGCGCGCGTCGTGGTCTCCGACATCGTGCCCGCGGGGCTCGCGGAGACGTCCGCCCTGATCCGCGCCGCCGGCCACGAGTGCGACGCGATGGTCGTCGATGTCGCGAAGCGTGCCGATGTGGACCATCTCGTTGAGACGTGCCTCGAGCTCGGCGATCTCGACGTCATGGTCGCCAACGCCGGCGTGTCGCGGGACCGCGCCTTCCTCGACGTGACCGAAGAAGACCTTGACGTCACGTTCGCCGTCAACCTCAAGGGCGTGTTCTTCTGTGGTCAGGCCGCAGCCCGGGCGATGATCGATCGGGGTCACGGCGGCAGCATCATCAACGTCGCCTCGATCTACGGCGAGCGCGCCGCGCGAGGGCTGCTCGGCCTACTGCACGAGCAAGGGCGGCGTGCGGATGCTGACGAAGGCCATGGCGCTCGAGCTGGGTCCGCACGGCATCCGGGTCAACGCCGTGGCGCCCGGCTTCATCCGCACGGCGATGAACCCGATGGCCGACCCGGAGGAGGAGCGACGCCTCGCCGCGATGGTGCCGATCGGACGCGTGGAGGAGCCCGAGGTCATCGCCGACGTCATCTGCTGGCTCGCCTCGGACGGCGCGCGCTACGTGGACGGCCAGACCGTGTTCGTCGATGGGGGGTGGACGATCCATTGAGCGCGACAGAACGCGATGGGGTCGGCGGGCAAGGACGCGGGCGGCTGGTCCGGACCTGAGCGGCCGCGTGGCGCTCGTCACCGGCGCCGCTCGCGGCGTCGGCCGCGAGGTCGCGCTCGGCCTCGCCGAGGCCGGAGCTGACCTCGCCCTGTTCGACCGCTGCAAGCCGCTCGACACGACGCCGTACGCGCTGGCCTCGGCCGACGACCTCGACGCGGCGCGCGCCGAGGTCGAGAGCCTCGGCCGGCGCTGTGTGACGCGCGTGGCCGACGTCACCGACCTGGCCGGCATGACGGCGGCGGTCGAGGCGGTGGTCCGCGAGCTCGGCCGCCTCGACATCGTCGTGGCGAACGCGGGCATCACCACCTACGGCAAGCTCTGGGAGCTGACCGAGCAGCAGTGGGACGAGACGATCGACGTCAATCTCAAGGGCACCTGGATCACGTTGAGGACGACCGTCCCCCACCTGATCGAGCAGGGCTCGGGGACGATCGTGCTGGTCAACTCGACGGCCGGCCTGCGGGGCTGTCCCAACCTGTCGCACTACGTGGCCTCGAAGCACGGCGGCATCGGCCTCATGACCAGCCTCGCCATGGAGCTTGGCGGCTACGGCATCACGGTGAACGCCGTCTGCCCGAGCCGGATGAAGACGCCGATGGTGACCTACCCGGAGTGCTACGAGGTGTGGGCGGGTCCCGGCGCGAGCGAGGAGGACCACGACCGCGTCACGCGGGCGGAGCACCTGCTCCCGGTGGACGTCCTGCCGGTCGCCGCCGTGCGGGAGGCCGTCGTGTGGCTCGCCTCCGACGCCGCGAAGCACATCACCGGGGTGGCTTTGCCGGTGGACGCTGGGGAGATGCTGGTCTAGCCGTCGGCGCCCCGTCGCCTGGATGCCGAGACGCGCCCGGCGCCTCAGCGGGCTGCGACCCGCTCCGCCGGCCTCTTCCGGAAGAGCAGCACGAGCGTCGCCCCGATGACCACGCTGGCGATGGCCACCCACTGCGGCTGCGTGAGTCCGAGCGCGACCACCTCGTTGCGGCGCACGAACTCGACGACGAACCGCTCGACGCCGGTGAGGACGAGCATCCAGCCGAAGGTCCACCAGCCCGAGTGGTCCTTGTTGGCC
This sequence comes from uncultured Thermoleophilia bacterium, assembly GCA_963707855.1. Taxonomy (GTDB): domain Bacteria; phylum Actinomycetota; class Thermoleophilia; order UBA2241; family UBA2241; genus UBA2241. The sequence goes on along the minus strand of CAVPRQ010000009.1, from coordinate 115,395 downwards.
AGCCGCCACAGCACCCAGATGATCGGCGCCATCATGAGGATCTCGTAGATCGGTGTCGGGTGGACCGTGACCCCCGGCGCCGTGGGGACGGTCCCGTTCGGGTAGCCCATGGCCCACGGAAGGTCGCTCTCGGTGCCGTAGTCGCCGTCGCCCGCAAGCTGGCAGCCGACGCGGCCGATCGTGTAGCCGAGCGCGACCGCAGGGCCCATCGTGTTGGCGACGATGCCCAGCGGCACCTTGCGGATGAGACACCAGACGACGACGCCGACGAACCCTCCGATGAGGCCTCCGTACCAGGTGAAGCCGTAGCCCGACGTGAGGCTGCCCCAGAGATCGTCGCTGACCTGGGACCAGTGCTCGGCCATGTAGTAGAGGCGGGCGCCGACGAAGCCGCCGATGCCGCCGGCGAAGATGAGCTCGAAGGCGAAGTCCGGCGAGGCGCCGCGGCGGCGCAGGAGCGGGAAGACGACGACGAGCCCGGGCACGATGAGCGCCAGCGCGGCCATGAGGCCGAAGCTGTACAGGGTGAAGTCGCCGATGTGGATGAGTTCAGGGCGCATGGGCGTAGGCAAGTGTACGCGCCGGGCCGGGGCGGCGCACAGCGGGCGGGAGGCGCGTGCCGGCGGCGGAGGTACAATAGGTGCGGAGGGCGCCGGCGGCCGCCCGAGCGGGCGGCCGCCGGCGCCCTCCCGTCGACCCGTTGACGAAAGGCGTCGCGCATGCGCGCTCGATGGCAGGCCGGCGACGCCGCGCACGCGGCGCTCGTCGCGGCCGTTACCCTGCTCGCCGGCCTTGGCGTGCTCGTGGTCCTGGCGGTCTCGCTCCCACTCGCCTTCCAGGAGGAGGCGACCTCCGCCGCCGCGACCGCCCTCACGCGCCCGGCGACGGAGACCGAGGCGGGGGCCGCCCTTGAGAAGGCTGTGGCAGCGCTGGCGTCGGGCGACGAAGACGCCTGGCGGGCGGCGCTGCCCGTGTCGGGCGACGACGCCCGGCGGGCGTCGTCGGACCTCTTCCAGACGCTCGGGCACCTCCCGTGGACCTCGCTCGCCCCCGTCGTCCAACCGGTACCTTCCGAGCCGGGGCGCTTCCGCGTCCGCCTCGTCGGCGAGCTCGCCGGAGTCGGCCCCGCCGACCGGCTCGTCGCCGATCGTGTCCTTCAGCTCGAGGTGCTGGGGGAGCGCGTCATCGTCACCGGCGACCTGACGCCGGCCCCCGTCGCCGGCGGTACTTCATGGCGTATCGAGAGCCGGAGGCGGTGCAGGGTCGCGCCGCCGTCGTGCTCACGGAGGCGAAGGAGCGGTCGGTCGCGGAGGACCTGGTCGCCGCGGAGGGCGCGGCGCGCGACAAGCTCGCCCTGCTGGGGATCGATCCGGACCGCCCGGTGCTGCTCTACCTCTACGCCTCGCGCAAGCAGCTGAAGGACGCCCTCGCGGGCGGTCCGCGCGATCGCCGTTTTCAGTTCTTCTCGGCGCCCGCCCAGCGGTACTCCGCTGCGCTGTGGTGGCCTCGCGACATCAACATCCTCGCCCCCGCCCTCGAGGAAGACGACGCCTGGCTTTCGGGGCTCCTCGCCCACGAGCTCACGCATGCGTTCACCGTCCACTGGTTCGCCGAGACGGAGAACGACCCGATGTTCCTCGCCGAGGGGCTCGCCGTCGCGGTCCAGGGAGGACGTTCCTACGAGCCCCTGCGCCAGGAGCTGGCCGGCGGCAACGAGCGCGTGCCCCTGGAGACCGCGATCGCAGTCGGCAGCCTGTGGATCGGGAACTCGGACGAGGAGGTCCAGCTCGCCTACCTCGAGGCCGGCTCCGTCGTCCTCTACGTCCTCGACGAGTGGGGGCTGGCGACGCTCAAGACGCTGGGTGACCGCGGTCGCCGACTCTGACCTCACGCCGGCAGGGCTCAACGCCGCCACCGAGGGAGACGCTCGGGGTGACATGGGATGAGTTCGTCGAGGGATGGACCGCATACGTACAGACCCTGCCTTGAGGTTCGGTATCCCCGAGCCTGCGGCATAAGGTAGAGAGCACGGCAGCGTCAAGAGGAGTCCCCATGCGCAGCAGACTCGCCCTCACGATCGCCCTCGTCGTCGTCGCGGCTGCGGTCGCCGGCGTCCTCGTCGCGGTCGCATCCGCCGGCGACACGGGCAAGCTGCCCGACCTGTCCGCCTCCGAGCTGATCGCGCGCATGAGCGACCACACGCAGGCACCGCAGGCCGTCAGCGGCGACATCTCCTGGACCAACGAGCTCTTCGGCGCGCTGCCCTTCATGCCGGACCATGTCGGCCCAGCCGGCGGCATCGCCGCTCATGGCCGGCGGCTCCGGCCGGATGTGGGCGCAGGATGGCAAGGTGCGTCTCGAGTCGCAGGGCCAGGGCGGCGACCAGGTCCTCGTCGCCGACGCCGAGGCCGGCACGCTGTGGACGTATACCTTCGTCGACGACACCGCTCACCTCTACGAGTGGAACGGCGCCGACTGCGACCGCCGCCGGCGGCGAACCAGAGACGCGCCCTGCGCCGGAAGCGCTGACGCCCGAGCGCGTGAGCGGGTTCCTCGAGGCCGCGGCGCGCTTCATGACGGTGGAGGTCGGCGGGCAGACCTACGTCGCCGGGCGTGAGGCGTACGTGTTGACGATGACGCCCGCCGCGACCGACACGGCGCTGGGCAAGATCGAGGCAGCGATCGACGGCCGAACGTTCGTGCCGCTGCGCCTGGAGGTCGTCGCGAAGGGCGGCGACACGCCGACGCTGTCGTTCGGCTTCACGCGCGTCTCGTACGAGCCTGTGGACGACGCGGTCTTCGTGTTCACGCCTCCCGAGGGCGCCAAGGTCGAGCGCGAGACGGTGGACGCCGAGGGCGGCGCGCAGGCGGGGGCCGGCGACGAGGCGAAGTCGGCCGACGCCATGGAGCAGATGAAGAAGCTCGCACGCACGGCGCTGCTCACGCGCCCCGAGGCCGCCGGGCTGGTCGACTTCCCGCTCGCCTGGGCGCGAGACTACACGGCACGCGACTTCCGCTGGGCATACGTCTTCGACGAAGGCATGCCCGTGAACGCTCTCGGGTCGCCCGTGTTCGACATGGTCGGCATGACGGGCGGCTTTGGCGGCGGCGCGGGTGGCGGCGACGCCGCAGGTGGTTCGCCGCCGGCGACCGGCCCGGCCGCCGTCCTGCTGTACGGCGAGGGGTTTCGGCTCGATCGTGCTCGCCCAGACGAAGACCACAGCGGAGATCCGCGAGCAGATGAAGCAGCTTCCCGAGGTCGTCGACAGCATCGACCTCGGCGGCACGCAGGCCAAGGCTGTCGTGACGCCGCTGGGCTCGGTCGTCATGTGGGAACGGGACGGCGTGACCCTCATCGCCGGCGGAATGGTGCCGCGCGCCGACATCGTCGCGTTCGTGACGTCCGTCCGCTGACGTGAGCCAGGCCTTGACGGGAGGCGAGGTCACGGCGTCCGAGGACGCCGTGGTGGCGCGGCCCGGGCAGCAGAGCTGCGACGGCCGCGCTCCGATCCTGACGACGCACGGCCTCACCAAGGAGTTCGGCGCCCTGCGCGCCGTCGACGGCCTCGACATGGAGGTCTGCCGCGGCGACGTCTTCGGCTTTCTCGGCCCCAACGGCGCCGGCAAGACCACCGTCATCCGTCTCGTCCTCGGTCTCATCCACCCGACGGAGGGTCACGCCGAGGTCGCCGGTCACCGCGTGCCGGGTGAGCGCAAGGCGGCGCTGCGCCACGTCGGCGGCTTCGTCGACGACCCCACGTTCTACCCCCTCATGTCGGCGCGCCGGAACCTGCGCCTGCTCGGCAGCATGACGGGGCCGGTCAGCGAGGAGCGCATCGACGAGGTACTCGAGATCGTCGGCCTTTCCGACAGGGCCGGGTCTCGCGTCGGCGGGTTCTCGCACGGCATGAAGCAGCGCCTGGGCATCGCCCAGGCGCTGCTTCATGCCCCCGAGCTCATCGTCCTCGACGAGCCCACCAGCGGCCTGGACCCGCGCGGCATGAAGGACGTGCGCGAGCTCATCAGGGAGCTGGGTCGCGGCGGCACGACGGTCTTCCTGAGCTCGCACCTCCTCCACGAGGTCGAGCAGGTGTGCAACCGGGCGATCATCATCGACAGGGGCCGGGTGACCGTGCAGGGCCCCGTCGCCGACCTGCGCCCGAAGGGGCTCGCCGTCAAGGTGCTGACCGACGACCAGGGCAGGGCGGCCGAGACGGCGCGTTCGGCCTTCGGCCCCGGCGCCGTCTCCGAGGACGACGGCTACCTCATCGTCAAGGCGGGCGACGACGTGCCCGAGCTCGTGCGGCGCCTCGTCGCCGACGATCTCGCCGTGCGCGCCGTCGTGCCGGCGACCGATCAGGGGCTCGAGGACTTCTTCCTCGAGCTCACCGCGCCGGACGAGTCGCAGGAGAGGCCGCCGGCGAAGGCGCGCGGCCTCGCCCGGCTGACCCGGCGCCTGCCCGGCGGGAGGCGGTCGATGAGCTCGGCCGACGTCTCTCTCAGCCCGCCGGCCCCGCCGGCGAACGAGCCGGCGGTCGGGACGGACGATCGCCGTCACGGCAGCACCCGCGCGCCGATGGCCGGCCGCGCCTGGGGTCCGCTGCGCCGCGAGTGGATGAAGCTCCTGTTCACGCGGCGCACCTACGTCATCTGGGCCGGCCTGCTGGCGATCCCCTTCATGATCACCATCGCGCTCGAGCTCGCCGACTCGCCGCCCGGACCGGGCGAGGGGCCGGAGTTCCTCTCTCGCGTCCTCGACAACGGCATGTACGTGCCGCTCGCCTCGCTCGCCGCCCTCCTGCCGTTCTTCCTGCCGCTGGCCGCGATCATGGTGGCGAGCTACATGCTGGCCGGCGAGGCCGAGCTGGGGACCCTGCGCATCGTCCTGCTGCGCCCCGTCGACCGCGGCGCCATGCTGCTCGCCAAGTGGGTCACGGCGGTCTGCTACCTCTTCGTCGGGCTGCTCATCGTCGTCGCCGGCGGCCTCGTCTTCGGCGCCGTCTTCTTCGGGCTCGAGCCCATGGTCACGCTCTCCGGCAGCACCGTCAGCATCCCCGAGGGCGTCGGCCTCATCCTCCTGACGGCGGTGTTCGCGCTCGCCGCCATGACCTGCATGATCTCGCTGGCGCTGCTCTTCTCGGCGCTCACCGACTCGAGCCTCACGGCGCTCATCGCCACGGTCGTGCTGTACGTCGTCATCCAGCTTCTGGTCTCGTTCAGCTACTTCGCCTGGCTCGAGCCGTACGTCTTCCCGACCTACTTCAACGACTACGTCAACCTGTTCCGCGACCCGATCGCGTGGCGTCCGATCGGCAAGGCGGTGCTGGTGTTCGGCCTGTGGAGCGCGGGTCTGACGACGATGGCCTGGCTCCTCTTCCGCCGCAAGGACGTGCTGTCGTAGGCTGAGATGGAGTGAGAACATGCCTGCATCGGTGAAAGCAGCGATAGGGCTCTTCGTCGTCGCCGAGGTCGTCATCCTGACGGCGGTCGGCTGGGAGGCGCTCTGGCTCGTCGTCGCTCTGGGGAGCCGCGGCGCTCGCGATCGGATTCGGCGCACGTGTCGTCGTAGCCCCGCTCGCTCGCGTCGCGGTCTGCGCTCGCTCGCGCCGCTGTGCGTGCTCCTCACCTTCGAGGGGGGCCTGTTCTTCTTGCCGGCGGTGGGCGCCCTGCTTCTCGCGGCGGTGCGGCAGTGGCGGACAGGGCGACACGCCGTGGCGTGAGAGCTTTGGGAGGTTTGTGATGGAAGCCGCGGACGGCGGTCGATCGCTTCCCACGACGATGCGGGCGATGCAGCTCGCGGCGCCCGGCGCCGCCGCGGAGCGGCCGCTCCGGCTCGTCGAGCTTCCGGTCCCCGAGCCGGGTCCGGGCGAGGTCCTGCTGCGCGTGCGGGCCTGTGGCATCTGTCGCACCGACCTGCACATCCTCGAGGGCGAGCTGCCGCCGCACCGCTCGCCCGTCGTCCCCGGGCATCAGGTCGTGGGCGAGGTCGTCGCGTTCGGCGAAGGCGCCCAGCGCATCGCCCCCGGCGGCGATGTCGGCGTGCCGCCGCTCGCGCTGGGCGAGCGTGTCGGCGTGCCGTGGCTCCACCGCACCTGCGGCGTCTGCCGCTTCTGCCGTCGCGGTCAGGAGAACCTGTGCGAGAACGCGCTGTTCACCGGCTGGGACGTCGACGGCGGCTTCGCCGAGTACATGGTCGCGCCGGCCGCCTTCGTCTACCGGCTGCCTCCGGACATGGGCGACCTTGCCGCGGCGCCTCTTCTTTGCGCCGGGATCATCGGCTACCGCTGCCTGCGCCTCGTCGGGATCGTCGGTGACGATGCCGGGCTGCCGGGCGTCGCGGGCGACCGGGGCGCGAGCGCCTGCGGCGACGCCCCGGCCGAGATCGGCGCCGAGGCGGAGGCGCTTGCCGAGGAGCGCGGCAGCTCGGACGCCGCCGAGACGGCGGAGCCGGCCGCGCCCCGCCGCCTCGGCCTCTACGGCTTCGGCTCGGCGGCGCACCTTTGCACCCAGGTCGCGCGCTGGCGCGGCTGGGAGGTCTACGCGTTCACGCGTGGCGAGGAGCACCGCGGCCTGGCGCTCGAACTGGGCGCGGCGTGGGCCGGGGAGACGTCGGAGGATCCCGGCGTCCTCCTCGACGCGGCGATCGTCTTCGCCCCTGCCGGCGAGCTCGCCGTCGACGCGCTGCGCCACCTCGACAAGGGAGGCATCGTCGCGCTGGGCGGGATCTACTCCTCGCCCATCCCGCCCATCGAGTACCCGTGGATCTACCACGAGCGCGTCGTTCGCAGCGTGGCCAACTCGACGCGTCAGGACGCGCGCGAGCTGCTGCGCGACGCCGCGCTCGTCCCGGTGCGCAGCCGCGTGCAGGAGTACGACCTCGAGCAGGCCAACGAGGCGCTGCTCGACCTCAAGGAGGACCGGGTGCGCGGCTCGGCGGTGCTGAGGGTCGGCTGAGGGCCGTCTCGCGCGGGTCACGCCCGCGCCGTCAGTACCCTCATATGCAGTCGAACAGCGTGTAGTCGGCGTCGCCGGCCGCGGACTGGCCGCCGCCGGCCTCGCAGGCGGCGCCGCAGGCGACGCCGGCGGGAGCGGCGGCAGCTCGAGCATCGGCCTCGGCCACCAGAGCCTCGAGCATCGGTCGCACGAGGTCGCAGTAGGGGAAGGGCGCGGTGTAGCCGGCGGGGCGCTCGTGGGCGCGGGCGGCGTAGTGCGCCTGCACCCAGCACTCGCCGCCGCAGGCGTCGACGACCGGGCAGACGAGGCACTCGGCGCGGTCGCGGGCGCGCGCGGCGCGCAGCAGCCGCAGGCTGCTGGACGCGCGCCAGATGTCCTCGAGCGGCTGCGCGCGCAACGAGCCGGCGACGAAGGCCGGGTCGCCGGCGGTGATGACGCAGGCGTGGACGTTGCCGTACGGGTCCACGGAGAGGTCCTTGCAGCCGGCCGCGCAGAGGTCGTTTCGCGCCCCGAGGCGGCGGCGCCACGAGGGCAAGTTGTCGACGGTCAGGCCGATGTCGGCGGCGACGCCCAGCAGCTCGCGGACGGCGGCCAGGAGCTCGTCGCCGGAGGGGACGAGGTCGAGGCCGCCGGGAACGTCGCGGGTCTCCCGCGGGGCGTGCGCCGGCGCCGCCGCGTCGTGCGGCATCCGTTCCGGCGACGCCGCCCGCCTGGTGCGGCAGGATCAGGTGGAGCCGGCTGAGCCCGGCGGCGCGCAGCTCGCGCGCGAGCTGCGCCAGGCCGGGCAGCGCCGGCCGCACCAGCACCGTGTTCGCCACCGGCTCGAGCCCCACGGCGAGGAGGTTCGCGATCGATGCCATGACGTCGTCGTACGAGCCCTCGCCGCGCAGCTCGTCGTTGATGTCACGCGGCCCGTCGATGCTCACCAGCGGCCGCAGCAGGCCGCGTCCCACCCGGGCGAGCTCGCTGGCCAGCGCCTCGTCCACGTAGCTGTTGAAGAAGAAGCGCGCCTTCGCCTCGTGTGTGCCGGTGATGTGGTCGACGAGCGGGACGAAGTCGTCGCGCAGGAGCGGGTCGCCGCCGATGAACACGAAGCTCGAGGCGCCGAGCGCGACGCACTGGTCGATGGCGTCCCTCCACTCGTCCGTCGTCAGTTCTTCCGGGTCCCACAGGGCGTCTCTGTTGTAGCAGTGACGGCAGGCACGTCCGCACCGGTGGGTGACGTGCAGGTAGATCTCGCGCAGGCTCTGCAGCGGCTCACCGCGCAGCAGCGCGCCGCCCTCGAGACGCTCGAGCAGCGCGACATCGTCCGGGTCGTCCACGTCGACCCAGAGGGGAAGCTGGACGAGGTCGAGACCGCGCGCCCGTGCCGCGCGCTCCGTGTAGGCGAGCAGCGACGCCGTGCTCATTGGGGACGAGGTGAGCAGGCCGACGATAGCCTCCGCATGCCCGCGCCACATGGAGCGGTCGAGTCCCACCAGGTAGTAGCCGCCGTCGGCGGCCGGACCGACGACGAGACGCCGGTCACCCATCCGCGAGAAGGCCTGCTCGAGATACTCGAGAGGGATCGCCGGACTGTCGCTGTCGATCACGGCGACTGCCTGGGCGCCGGCGTCGAACGCGTCGGCGAACACGGCGGCGAGTCGTTCGCCGAGCGTCTCGCCGCGCTGCTCAAGACGCTGCCAGCGGCTTGCCCGGCCGACGAGCGGGTCGGCGGCGCGCCGCCGTCGGGCGTCATCGGGACGGACCGTGGTCCGCCTCGGCTATCACCAGCGTGACGCCTTCGAGCCGTTCGGCCTGCTTCAGGGTGCCGTCGAGCAGTCGTCCGTACAGGGCGAGCGCCGCATCGTCGCCGATGGTCTCCGCGAGCCGCGTCTTCACGGCGCCTCTCACCAGCTGCCGGGCCATCACGACCAGCACGCGGGCTCCGGTGTGGAGACGCAGGTCTGGAGGATGGGTCACGGGTGCCCTTCGGTCGACGGTCGCGCGCGACCAGTATGAGGCACGGTCCCAAGGCGGACAACTGCGGTCCGGTTCCACGGCCGCAGCCGTGCCAACAGGATGGTCGCCGCCTGCCGCCACGGCGGCAACGCGGACGGCCAAGCCAACGGAAAGGCCTCGGGCAGCGGAGCCAGCAGACCGGCGACGACCGGCAGCCACAGGCCGGCGGCCAGGGCGAGGGCCAGCGGCGCGAGCCAGTACCAGGCGTGGACGACAGGCAGGCAGAGCGTGAGCAGGGTCAAGGTCCAGGCGAAGGCCGGCGCCGTGAGCGTCCGCCCCCGCAGGCGGCGGGCGAGCCACACGGCGCCGGCGACGAAGACGGCCGCGCACACGACGCGGGCGGCCTGCTCGCCGGCGACCGACGCGGCGAGCGAGAACAGCAGCGCAGGGCCGGTCCAGACGGTCCCGCTGTCGAAGAGCGAGCCGGTCGCGCCGCCGGTGGCGAGATAGGGGACGTACGGGATCGCGAAGGCCGGGACGAAGCCGGCGAGGAGGCGGGCGGGCTTGGCCCGCCCGCCGAGCAGCGCCGGCACCAGCAGGCCGAGCGGCGTGAGCTTGAACGCCGCCGCGACGCCCAGGGCGACGCCGGCGGCGGCGTCGCGGCGGCGCAGCAGCAGGCCCGCCGCCAGCACGACGAAGAAGACGGCCACGGACTCGAGGTGGGCGGCGTCCCACGTCTGCACGATGACCGCCGGGCAGAGCAGATAGAGCACGGTCGCCGCCCTCCGTCGCCGCGCGTCCGCCAGCCACCACACCGCCGCGGCCGTCGCCAGGTCGAAGGCGCCGAAGAGGAGCTTGAGGGCGCGCCACCGTCCGTCGAGGGCGGCCACGCCGAGGAACGTCGCCTGGGCCAGCGGCGGGTAGGGGGTGCGCAGTCCGGGGAAGTCGACGTCCTCGCGGTCGGCGTAGTCCACGCCGTCGAGAGCAGGGCTGGAGGGCGCGTGCACGTAGGGGTTGGTCCCGCTGAGCTGGACGCGCCCGTCCCACAGGAAGCGGTAGAAGTCGTCGCTGAGCGTCGGTGTACCGGGCAGCAGGACGAGGCGCAGGAGGACGGCGGCGAGGAGGGCGCCGCGCAGCGGCAGGGTCCTCGCCGCCGTCGCCAGCAGCGCGAACCCGCCGAGCGACAGCCCGTAGAATACGGCGAAGCGCGTCTCGTGGATCGACAGGTTGCCCGAGAAGGCCAGCCCGACGATGCCCGCGGCGATCAGAGCCAGCCCGACGAAAGCCCGGAGCAGTGCAGGACTCACAGGCCGATCTTCCCGCCAGCGACTTCTTCATCGTCGCGCCGGTCCTCGACGAGGCCGGCGCGCTGCCGTCGCTGCTCGCCGAGCTGGAGCACGTCGGCCTGCTCGGGCAGGCGCTCTTCGTCGACAACGGGTCGACCGACGGCAGTCCACGGATCATCGCCGCCGCGGGCGGTCAGGTGCTGCGCGAGCCACGCCGAGGCTATGGTTACCCGTGCCTGACCGGGGCTCGCGCCGCCGCCGCCCGCGGCGCCCGGGCGGTCGTCTTCATGGAGGCCGACGGGACCGACGACCCGGCGCAGGTGCGCCACCTCGTCGGTCCTGTCCTCTCCGGGGCGGCCGACCTCGTCGTCGGCGAGCGGCGGGCGGCCGTGCGGCCCCGCGCCCCGCGACGCGCCCGGTCCGCTGCCTGCTCCCCCGCCGCTCCCGATGCCACCGGACGCATGCCGCTGCACCAGCGGCTCGGCAACGATTGGCTGGCGCTCTCTCTGCGCCTGCTCTTCGGCCTGCGCGTCTCCGACGACGGGCCTTTCCGCGCCGTGCGTCTCGACCTCCTCGAGCGCCTGCGTCTGGAGGAGCGTGCCTACGCCTTCCCCACGGAGATGCTGGTGAAGGCCCACCTGCTGGGCGCGCGGATCGTCGTGCGCGAGACGCGGTACCGGCCGCGCGCCGGGCGCTCCAAGATCGCGGGCACGGCGCGCGGCACGTTCGGCGCGGTCCGCGACATCACGTGGTGCCTCGTCCGCCTGCGTCTGCTCGGCTTCCACGTCGACCCGTGACGTCGCCGCGGTCGCGTCAGTACACCGGCAGTCGCGGCTTGGGGTTCTTGCGCGCCAGCCGCGCGTCGACCCCCAGCGTCCGTCCGGCCTGGCCGACGGCCACGGCGAGCAGGATGGCGATCATCATCACGTACGTCCCCTGCCACTCGCCGGGCACGCCCCAGCTCGCCAGGAGCAGGTTGACGCTGAACCCGGCCGCGACCATGGCCGAGACCGGCGTGAGGAAGCCGGCGAGGAGGAAGACGCCCATCACCACGAGCTCGAGCCCCAGCTGTCCGTAGGCGAACAGGGCGGCGTTCGGAGCCACGACCTCGCGGATGAAGTCGCCGTAGATGGTCACGTCGGTCTTGTCCGCGAGGTCGCTGATGAACTCGCGGTAGCCGTCGGGCGTGTACAGATCCTTGCGCAGGTTCTCGGCCCAGACGGCGATGAACATGCCACCCATGAGGATGCGCAGGAGGGCGAGGATGAGTCCCAGGCGGCGCGCTCTCGAGGACGTTGCGGCCACGGCGGCCTCCGATCGATTCAGCGGACGGTGTGCGGCCGGTTTACCCCGCGCGAGGCTCCTTCACGCGCATCACGGTCGCACGATCTCAGCCGCCGGCGACCGGCGGGAAGAACTCGAGCCGGTCGCCGTGCGCGAGCCCGGTAGCCGAGCGCCTCGGACGGGCGCAGCTGGCGGCCGTTGAGGACGAAGCCGACGAGCGGCCGGCCTTCGTGAAGGATGCGCGGCGCGAGCCCCGGCGCGCGGGCGACGACCTGCTCGACGGCGTCGCGCACCGTCGTCGCCTCGAGCTCGAACTCGCGCGCCGGCTCGGGCGCCGTCAGGCTCGAGGGTAGGTGCACGGTGATCTCGAACACTTCGCCTCCGCGGGTCGTACTCGCGCGGGCCGATTATCGCACGCGACGGTTCGCCGGGCGTGTCGGCTCGTCACTCGGCGACGCCTGCCTCGCCGACCCCGTTCTGCACCTGCCGCAGCCGCTCCCTGAACCCCGTCTCTTCCATGATCGTCTGGACTTCCTTGACGACCTCTTCCGGCGGGTACAGGTCCCCGAGGCCGAGCTCGGCGCGGATCTCGAGCAGGTGCTCCATGTAGGTCGACCCACTTCTCGCCCCACGCCTCGCCGATGGCGGGGAACAGGAGGTGTGGGTCGCCGCCCATGCCCTTGTCGTAGAAGGTGGCGCACCATTCCGCGAAGGGCAAGACGTGCTTGTGGGCGTAGCCGCTCTCGACCTGCAGGCCGCGGATCACCTGGTTGATGACGGCGACGCTGTTGTGGCGCGGGCAGCGGCTCTGGCACGTGTAGCAGTAGTAGCAGGACCAGATCGAGTCGTCGGTGAGAAGGGTCTCGTCACCGTCCAGGGCTCGGCGGGCGATCTCGCGCGGGGCGTACTCGGTGAAGCGGGCGGCGGGGCAGCCGGAGGTACACACACCGCACTGGATGCAGCTCTGGAAGCCATCCCTGTGGTCGTGCATGCGCGGGTCGTCGAGGATGCGTTGCACGAGCTCCGGATCGCGACGCGGCGCAGAGGCGAACGTGTCCTCGGCGATGACGGCGTAGGGATTGACGGGGGCCGGGCCCGTGACGGCCGACGCCACGCGCTTCTTCTTCTCAGGCATGCGGCACTTCCTCCGGGCGCGGAGTGGCGGCCCGGAAGAACTCGGGCCAGTACGAGACCGGCACATCGAGGCGCATCTGGCGCGCCGCGGAGCGCACGTTGTCGCGGCAGAGGACGCACGTGGTGACGATGGGCGCACGGCGTTCCGCGGCGAATTCGAGCAGGCGTCGGCTGCCGTCCGTGGCGCCGCGGTAGGTGCCGCCGAGCGCCCCACAGCAGGCGCCGTGCAGGCTCGGGTAGCCGACATGCATGTCGGTACCTGCCAGCTCGGCGGCGGCGGCGATGCCCGCGAGAGCCCGGTCGCGGTCGGCGAGGCAGCCGACGTACGGGACGAAGGCGCCGGAGCGGGCGCGCACGGCAAAGCCTTCGCGGCGCGCCCGCTCGATCAGCTTGTCCCACAGCGGCGCCGCGTCGACCGACGCCTCCGCAAGGCCGGCATCGCAGGCGGGGCACGCCGTCGTGACCGGCGCGGCGCTGGTGAACAGGCTGGGGACCGCGCCGCGACTGGGGTGGCCGCAACAGCCTGCGCCCACCGCCTCGTCGAGGCGGACGCCGAACCCGGCAGCCACCTCGTGCACGAGGGCGTGCAGCTCGCCGTCCTGCGGCAGGGCGCAGCCCGCGTAGAAGGGCAGGGTCAGGACGGGCCCTCGCACGACGGAGCCGGGCGCGGCCCTGTTCGAGCGGTCGACGCTGCCCTGCCCGCCCGCGCGCTTCCCGAAAGCCGCGTGCCGCGCGAGTCTCGTCGCCGCTCCGGCGGCGCCGACGAGGTCGCGCGGCACGTGCCCGCGGGCTGCCATCGTCGCCCCGAAGGCGACGTTGTCTATCCGGGAGTGACGCTGCAGGCGCCCGGTGGCGACATCGGCCGCCGACCGTTCGGGGCAGCGCGGGCGCCCGTGCTCGCGTCCGAGGGCGCGCGCTTTGGCGAGCGCCGAGGCCACGTCGACCCCCATGCGGCAGACGGGGGTGCACGTTCCGCACCCGGTGCAGCGCCAGAGGTCGTCACTGTCGAGCAGCGCCTCGATCTCGCCCGCCAGGATGAGGCGTACGAGGCGTCGCGGGCCACGGTCCAGGTCGCGGCCGCTGGGACACGCCGATGTGCAGGTGCCACACTGGTAGCACGCGTTGCACTCCTCGGCGAGCGCGGCGAAGGCCTCGACGACTTCCTCGGGGTACTTCGTGGCTTCGCCGAGCTTCTCCCTTGTGGCGCCGTGGCGCCGCCGTCGCTCAGCGAAGGTGGTCACGACGTCCTCCTTCAGCCTTCGCCGGGGGGCCGCCGCACGGCACCGCCGCCGGCGACGCCGCGACATGCGGCTCATGTTGGCCGCCGATCGACTCGAGCTCGCGCTCGAGCTCCTCGAGCCCGGCCTGGTCGTGCGTGGCCAGGGCGTGGAACATCCGGATGCGCCGTCCCACGCTCAGGCGGTCGACGGCGCACAGGTGCCACTGCGCGATCGGCACGGCGAGGCCGGCCTCGGCGAGCAGCTCCTCGGCGACTCGCCTCTGCTCCGCGGCGCTGGCGTCGCCGGTGCGATAGTGACAGCGGTCCTCGGCACAGCCGGCGAGGAAGACGCCGGCGGCGCCGAGCCGGACGGCCTCGACGATGTGCAGGGCGCTGATACGCCCCAGGCAGGGCAGCTCGACCAGGCGCACCGTCTCCGGGTACTTGTCGCGGTGCTGCCCCCCCAGGCTTATCGCCGCGCCGGCGCACTCCTTGCAGAAGAAGCCCACGATCGGGTTCTCGACATCGTGCGTCAGCGCGGCCAGTCGTCCCTGGATGGCGGCGTCCCCCTGATTGTGAGCGATCGCCAGCTCCGGGCAGTTGGCGGCGCAGACGCCGCAGGCGCGACAGACGCCCTCGTCGATGACGGCCAGCTTGCCCCCGTCCTTCACCGCGGTCGGACGCGCTGCGTCCTCCGGCCGTTCGACGAGGGCGACGGCCCCGAAGGGGCACATCGTCGAGACACACGTCGCAGCCCACGCAGGCCGCCGCATCGACCACGGACGCCGGCGCGCCCCGTCGTCCGGCCGACCCGAGGAAGTTGTGGACCTCGCTCGCCACCGCCGACGCCTCAGTGCTCACTTCGATCAGCGCCTTGGGCCCGGCGGCGGAGCCACAGACGAAGACGCCCTCGGCCGTCGTCTCGGTGGCGCGGTTCTTGCCGTCGAGGATCTCGATGAACCCGTCCTCCTGGAGATCGACTCCGAGGACATGGGCCAGATCGGCTGTCTCTGGCGCCGGTACGAGTCCCGTGGAGAGGACGACCAGGTCGGGGCGCAGCACCGCCGTGCGCGCCGCGGTGACGTCCTCGACCTCGATGACCGGCCGGCCGTCGCCGTCGAACTGGACCTCGGGCGGTGTGCCGCGAAGGAACTCGACCCCTGCACGCCGCGCCGCCCGGAACCAGTTCTCGTAGCCGATGCCGGCCGTCCTCAGCTCGAGGTAGCAGATCGTCACCTTCATGCTCGGGAAGAGCGTCCTGAGACGCGTCGCATGTTTGAGCGCGATCATGCAGCAGAGCCGCGAGCAGGACGGGAGGAAGCGAAGGTCCCGCGAGCCGGCGCACTGGATCATGACGACGTCGCGCGCAGGCATGTGGCCGAGCGCCGCCTGCTCCTCCCAGGCGGGCAACATCTCCGAGAGCTCGACCTGGGTGACGACGCCGTCGTGGCCGTAGCCGAGGTACTCGACGTGCTCGCGGGGCGCCGGGACGCACCCGGTCGCGGCGAGGATCGCACCGACGCGCACCGTGGCGCGTTCCGGCGACTGCGTGAAGTCGATCGCCTCGACCGGGCATGTTTCGGCGCAGGCGCCGCAGAAGCTGCAGGTGTCGAGGTCGATCGTGCGCACGACGCGCCCGTCGTAGTACTCGTGGAAGATGGACCTCTTGCCCGGCTCGGAGGCCGGCTCGGGACATACCGTCTCGCAGGCGCCGCAGTTGACGCACGCTTCGGTGACGATGTTGGGCAGCCGGCGGAGCGCGACCTCGAAGGCGCCGGGACGGCCCTTGACCGCCTGGACCGTCGTGCGTCGCCAGATGTGCAGGTCGCCGATGGTCGAGCGCCTCGTTGCGGTGGACGCACTTGCGCACTCCCGTCTGATCGTCGGTGGTCGGAAGGCACTGGCCACAGTCGTTGGTCGGGAAGACGGTGCCGATGCGGGCGGCGCGGCCGCCGAGGAACGGCCGCCGCTCGACGAGCTCGACCCGATGACCCATCTGGGTGAGCTCAGCCGCGGCCTGCGTCCCGGCGACGCCGCCGCCGATGACCAGGACCGCGCTCTCGCGCGTGCTGTGCGCGAGCACGTCCTCGGTCGCGGTCGGGAAGTCCGATGGCGGCGTCGACGATGCCCCATCGCCTTGCGCGTCACGGCGTCGACGTCGCCGCCGTGCACCCAGGAGCAGTTCTCGCGGATGTCGGCGATCTCCATGCGCAGGCCGCGCGAGGTCAGCCTCTGGAAGCGCCGCGCGGCGAAGTCGTTCGAGCAGCCGGCGAAGACGAGCTGACGTCCGTCGTCTGCCTCGCCCCCGGCTCCAGAGTCCATGAGCTCGAGCAGTCGCGCCTGGCCCTCGCGACCGCACCAGTGCGCGCCGCGGACGACCTCGGCGCGCTCTCCGAGGTGCTCGGCGAGGCGGTCGAAGTCGACGTTGGCCATCGTCCCGGCGCACTCGCAGAGGAGGACGCGCGGACGGTCCCCGGCGCAGTCTGCGACGTTGTCGCTCCGCGCGGGGCGGCGGCCTGTGGCGCTCACGACGTCACCGCCACGTGCGGCGCCAGCGCCTCGATGGCCCCAGCCGGGCAGTTGCGCGCGCAGGCGCCGCAGCCCAGGCAGCGCTCGGCGTCGTAGAGGATGGTGCGATAGACGGTCACTCGTGGAGGGACCTCGACGAGGCCGACAGGGTCGCGGCGCGCGATGCGCCGCAGGGCGGCGCCCAGCGCGCCGCGCCGGCTGTCGGCCGGAGCGCCCAACAGCTGCTGGACGTCGAACGTGTCGCCGCGCTGCGACGCCCCCGACGGGCACTTCTTGGCGCAGGTGCCGCAGCCGACGCAGAGCTCCTCGTGACGTTCGATCTCGCAGCCGATGCTGCTGCTCGTCCGCGGCTGCGTCGGGGGCAGCCGATCGAGGATCTCGCGGCCGCGGTTCGTGATGGGCATCAGACGGCCCCTCGCTTCGAGCGGCGGCAGGGCGCCGATCGCCCGGTCCATCTCTCTTGACGGCGGCGACGAACTTGGGCGGCTCGCCGGCGCTCATCGTGAACATCTGGCAGCGCTCAGGCTCCACGCCGACGGTCTCGAGCAGGCGCTGCACGAACGCGACCCTGTCGACGGCTGTGAAGTTGCCTTCGCGGTAGTGGCATTGGCCGAGCAAGCAGCCCGCCACCATCACGCCGTCGGCGCCCTCGGCCAGCGCGGTGACCAGGTGGAGAGGGCTCACGCGGCCAGTGCAGGGGAGCAGGACCAGACGTACGGACGGCGGCAGCGGGGTGCGTGCGTTGGCGGCGGCGTCGGCCGCCGCATAGGCACACTCACGGCAGCAGAAGGCGACGATGGAGCGCTCTGCCGTCGCGTGGCCCGCGCGTGTCTCGCCGGCGCCGCGCGCGACGGTGCCCGTCGTCGGCACGGCCGGCCCTCCACCCCGCGTCGCCGTCGGCCTTGCCGTCGTCATGCGAGTGTGACCTCCGCCAGGACTTCGGCATCGCTGAAGCCGCCGAGCTGCATCGCCCCCGTGGGGCACTCGGCGGCGCAGATGCCGCAGCCGCGGCAGATGTTGGGGTCGACCACGGAGTGGGCGTCGGCCCCGACCGTGAGCACGATCGCCGTCTGCGGACAGGACGCCTCACAGACGCCGCAGGCGATGCACACCTCGGGGTCGCTGGCCGCCACCTGGGCCGGCGTCATCGCGTAGCCCGTGCTGAGCATGCTGATGGCACGGGCCGCCGCCGCCTTGGCCTGGGCGATCGAGTCGGGGATCGACTTCGGGCCTTGTGCGGTGCCGCAGAGGAACATGCCCGTGCGCTGGGTGTCGACGGGGCGCAGCTTGGGATGGAACTCGCGGATGAAGCCCGCGGCGGCCGTCTGGACGCCGGCGACCCGGGCGATGTCCTGCGTACCCTGGGAGGCCTCGAGCCCGGCGGAGAGCACGACGAGGTCGTACTGCTCCTCGCTCTTGGTCCCGGTCATGGTGTTCTCCATGCGCACCGTCAGGCTGCCGTCGAGCTCCTCGAGGATCTCGCCGACGCGGCCGCGCACGTAGTGCACGCCGCGCTCCTGCACGAGGCGGTAGTACTCCTCGTGCGCCTTGCCCGGCGTGCGCATGTCGGTGTAGCCGATGGTGATCTCAGCGTCAGGGTAGTGCTGCTTGATCAGGGAGCTGTGCAGGGTCGCGAACAGGCAGCAGATGGCCGAGCAGTGCTCGTTGCCGCTGCTCGTGCAGTCGCGCGAGCCGACGCACTGGAGCATGAAGATGCGCTTCGGCACCGTGCCGTCGGACGGCCGCTTGAGCTCGCCCGCGGTCGGCCCGGAGGCCGACAGCAGCCGGGCGAGCTGGCTCTGCGTGAGCACGTTCTTGAAGCGCCCGTAGCCGAGCGGCAGTTTGCGCGTGGCGTCGAACTCCTGGTGGCCGGTGGCGAGGATGACGGCGCCGACGGTGACCTCCTCGTCCCAGGCCTGCTGGGAGAAGTCGATGGCGTCGGCGGGGCACGCCGTGATGCACGACTTGCAGTCCGAGCACACGGCGCAGTCGAGGCAGCGCGAGGCCTCCGCCACCGCGTCCTCCTCGCTGAAGCCGAGGCGGACCTCCTCCCACGTGGTGCGGCGGGCGACGCCGTCGAGGGTCTTCATGATGCGCCGGGCCTGCGGCTCGTAGGGCTCGAGCTCCGTCTGCGGGATCTTGACCTTGTCGGCCTCGGAGTCCCAGACCGGCACGAGCTGCTCGCCACGCAGGAAGTCGTGGATGGCACGCGCACCCCGGCGACCGGCGGCGATGGCCTCGATGGCGGTCCAGGGGCCCATGGCCGCGGCGTCGCCGCCGGCGAACACGCCCACGCGGCCGGTCATCATCGTGTCGGGGTCGACGACGATCTGCCCGTGCTCGACGGCGACGCCGTCGGCGCCGGTCGCGAAGTCGTCGACGATCGCCTGGCCGACGGCGAAGATGACCGTGTCGGCCTCGAGCTCGACGTACTCGCCCTCGACGGGCACCGGCGGTCGCCAGCCGCGCTCGTTCGGCTCGCCGAGCGTGCAGCGCTGGAACTTGACGCCGGTGGCCGTCCCGCGGCTGCCGAGGATCTCGACGGGCATGAGCGAGTACTCCACGTGCACCTGCTCCTCGGCGCCTTCCTCGACCTCTTCCGGCGAGGCGGGCGCGGTGCGCTCGTCCTCGATGCAGGCCAGCGTCACCTCGTCGGCGCCGCAGCGGAAGGCGGTGCGGCCGGCGTCGTAGGCGACGTCGCCGCCGCCCACGACCACGACGCGCTTGCCGGTCGTCGGCTCCTCGCCCAGCGCCTGCGCGCGCAGGAACTCGACCGCCCGCAGCACGCCCTTCTGGTCGAGGCCCGGGATCGGCAGGCTCTTGCTCTGGTGCAGGCCCGTGGCGAGGAAGACGGCCTTGTAGCCGTCGGCGAACAGGGAGTCGACGGTGAAGTCGGTGCCGCAGCGCATCCCGGTCTTGAGCTCCACGCCCAGGGCGGTGATGCGCTCGACCTCGCCCTGCAGGACGTCGCGAGGCAGCCGGTACTCGGGGATGCCCACGCG
Organism: uncultured Thermoleophilia bacterium; assembly: GCA_963707855.1. GTDB lineage: Bacteria > Actinomycetota > Thermoleophilia > UBA2241 > UBA2241 > UBA2241. The sequence goes on along the minus strand of CAVPRQ010000009.1, from coordinate 96,046 downwards.
GAGCATGCCGCCGGCGACCGGCAGCGCCTCGAACACGGTCGCCTTGTAGCCGAAGCCTGCGAGGTCGCGGGCGGCGGTGAGGCCCGCGGGGCCGCCGCCGACGATGGCGACGGGCTCCTCGTAGAACACGGGAAGCGGCTCGGGCAGCTCGCTGGGGGCGCCGTTGTCGGCGATGAAGCGCTTGATGCCGGCGATCGCCACCGGCTGCTCGACGTTGCCGCGCGTGCACTCGGTCTCGCAGACGTGCGTGCAGATCCGTCCGCAGACGCTGGGGAACGGGTTCGGCTCGCTGGCGACCCGATAGGCCTCCTCGTAGCGGCCCTTGGCGACCAGCGCCACGTAGCCGTGCGCCGAGGTGTGCACCGGGCAGGCCGTCTTGCACGGGCTCCAGCCCTTGCGGTCGACGGCGAAGGTCGCCGGGACGGCGTTGGCGAAGGGCCGCGAGACGGCCGTGCGCTCGCTGACGCCGAAGTCGAACTCGCTCGGGTAGGTCACCGGGCAGACGGCGGCGCACTCGCCGCAGCCGACGCACTTCTCGTTCACGTAGCGCGGCCGGTGGCGGATGGTCACGTTGAACTCGCCGGGCGGGCCCGTGATCGCGGTCACGTCGGAGAGCGAGTGGAGGTGAATGCGGCTGTTGATCGCGACGCCGGTGAGGCGCGGCGCCAGCGAGCACATGGCGCAGTCCTCGGTCGGGAAGGTCTTGCTGAGCCGGGCCATGTAGCCGCCGATGCTCTGCTGGCGCTCGACGAGGTGGACCTCGATGCCCGCGTCGGCGAGCTCCTCGGCGGCGGAGATGCCGGCGATGCCGCCGCCGACCACGAGGACCGAGCGGTTGAGGAACGTGCGCCGGCGCGGCAGGTCGCTCATGTGGTGCAGGCGCGCGACGGCGCCCTGGACGATCTTCTTCGCCTTCTCCTGGGCGCGCTCGGGCTCGTTGGCGTGGATGTACGAGCAGCCTTCGCGGATGTTCCCGAAGGCGACGGCGTTCTCGCCCAGCTTGAGCTCGCGGGCGATGCGCTCGAAGGTCGGGCCCTGGAAGCGCGGCGAGCACGAGGCGATGACGAAGTGGTCGAGGCCGCGCTCTTCGACGGCCTTCTCGATCATCGCCCGGCCCTCGGTCCCGCACATGAACTGGTTGATGTCCACCTCGACGACGCCGTCGAGGGTGCGGACGTGCTCGGCCAGCGGCTCGAGGTCGACCACGCCGGAGATGTTGCCGCCGCACTGGCAGAGAAAGACGCCCGCCCTCATCGCACGGCCTCCTTCTGGCGGGCGCCGATGCGCTCGAGGAAGGGCTCGACGTCCTGGGAGTGGGACTGGACGCCGACCACCTTCTCGGGGTCGGCGCCGAGCGCGAGCGCCAGGAGCTGCTGCACGTGCAGGTGGATGAACGGGTACGCTCTCGCCGGTGTTCGCCGAGATCGTGTCGCTGAAGCGGTCGAACTGGATGTGGCAGTTCGGACACATGTGCACGAGCACGTCGATCTTCTCCTCCGCCAGACGGTGGAGCTTCTTCTCGCTCACAGCGACCGAGATGGTGGGGTTGACGAAGCGGTTCCGGAAGCCGGCGCCGCAGTGGGTCTGCTTCTCGTTGTAGGCGCCGGTCGGCTCGACGCCGGCCGGGATCAGCAGCTCCTCGGGGACCATGAAGTTCTCGTTGTTGCCGAGCGTCTCGTCCGGAAAGACCTTGCAGTAGTGGCAGGCGGGGTGGGTCGCCACCTTGATGCCGTCGAGGCGCCGCTGGATGAGGCCGGGGACGCTGTCGTGGGCGCCCCAGAGGATCTCGAGCGTGTGCTTGTGCTCGACGGTGCCAGCGATGCGGTCGTCGTACTCGCGGCCGATCTTGGCGAGGACCGCGTTCGTCTGCGCGCGGTAGTCGGGCACGTCAAGGATGTTGCGCGCCTTCTTGTTGATGGCGTAGCAGGTGGAGCAGAGATAGCTCATCACGGGATGGTCGTCGTCGACGGCGACGCAGGCGTTGCGCGCCGCCAGGCTCACGGTGGTCTGGATGGGCATGAGGTCGGAGTAGTAGCCGAGGCCGGTGCAGCACGTCTGCTCGGGGTTGACCGTGTACTCGATACCGAAGCGCTCGAAGAGCCACTTCGTCGCCGACTCGACGCCGGGGTACTCGGCGGAGACGAGACAGCTCCGGAAGAGCAGCACGCCGCCTTCGGTGCGAGGCGCGTCCGGAGTCTTGGAGAACCTGCTACCCATGTGGTTCCTCACGGTTGGGGACGACCAGCGTATTGTGTATAACCAATGCCAATCCTGCAAATCGCAGATGCTTATACTAGACGTGAGAGGATGCGCGGCGACAAGAGCGGGTCGCCAGGCTCGCGACCTTCCCACGGCAAGTCCGGCGAGCGGCTCCGCGAGCGATCGGTCACCGGGGCGTGCTGCGCCGGGACACACTCAGACGCCCGAGTGGGTCGACGCTCCGTGAGGTGGACGCGTTCAGGCCGGGTGAGGCAGCCGCCTCGGCGGCTGCCTCACCCGGCCCCGCGTCGACTCAGTACACCCTGACCTTGAGCACCGAGGTGTAGGCGGGCCAGTACCAGTTGTCGCCCGGATAGCGGACGACGTACCAGGTGGTGCGTGTCGGCTTGAGGTATGCGCTCAGGTACCTGCCGAGGCCGTTCGCCCTGATGCGCGCGACCTTCGTCCAGCCCTTCTTCGTCGCGTCCCAGGTCGTTGGCGCAGCCGTCGCGGGGCGCGTGCGCTTGTACAGCGTCACGTACTTCACCTTGCCCGGCGTGCCGCCCCAGTGTCCCTCGGTGGGGATCACGCCGCTCAGCCTGATCGAGCCGCCATTGCGCACCGACGTCCTGCTCGAGTTGAGCGTGCAGACCTGGAAGGGTGCGTCGAGCACGAGCGGCCCCTCCCGGTGTTGCACCTCGAGCAGGTAGAAGTAGCCGGCGGGAGCCCGGGTCGGGATCGTGAAGGACCTGGTGAAAGGCCCGGTGCCAGTCGTGGCCAGGCTGCCGAACGTCCTGACCGTGGGCGCCGTCGGCGAGTCCGAGAAGCCCGCGTAGTCGAGGTTCCAGAGCCCCGGGTAGCCTTCGTGGAGCATCCTGACGGCGCTGCCCGGCTTGCCCGACCCCCAGTACGGGGTCGTCACGGTGACGCGCTGGGCGAGGGACTGATCGAGGTTGATCGTCTGCGCGCTGCGCTGTCCGGCCGTCACGGAGGCCGCGGTCGCGAACTCGATGCCCTCGTCCATCCAGAAGTACGCGGCGCCGACGTCGTAGGCGCCCGGCATCGCCCACGCGTCGCCGACGACGGTGTCGCTCGCGCCTGCGATGAGCGACATGCCGGCGACGGCCGAGGTCGTGTCGCTGCCGTAGAGGTATACCCGCGCCTCCGACCAGCCGTCCCAGTCGCCGCCGCGCTGCACCGAGGTGGTCACCACGCCCGGGCGGAAGTCGAACGTCGCCGTGCCGGGGTCCGACCACGTGGCGCCGTAGCGGCCGATCGCCCACGGCTGCGTCGGCGAGGACACGAGGAGCTCGCCGGTCCCGTCGGCCGCGGGAAGGCCGGCGAAGGTGTAGAGCCCGTCGGCACCGGTCGCCGTGCTGCCGCCTTCGTACGCGCCGTCGATCGTCGCCGACCAACTGACGGGGGCGTCGACGATGGCCGAACCGTCGAAATCGTATACATGGCCGGTCACGGTGGCGGCGCCGGCCAGTCTGGCGCCGAGCGCGACGAAGCGGGCGGTCGGCGCCGGCGCCACGGCGGGCGAAGGCGCGCGCCCGTCGGGGGCGCGGTGGCTCGGCAGGCCCGCCGCGCTCGCCGTGCCCTCCGCCATGAACAGCATGAGCAAGGCGGCTGCCGCCCCCAGGACCGTCGTGCGCATCGCGCCTCCCATCGGGATGTCGTGAAGGTCAGGCCGCGTCTGGGACCGTTGTCCGTCGTGGTTACACGGTTCGCAGAAGCGGGCAAGTAGACCTTACCTTCCGGCGACGTCTTCCGATACCAGAAGTGCAACCGTGACGAAGGCGAGGAGGGATCATGGGCCAGATCCAGCCGCTGCACCCCGTCGTCGACGGTGACGCCAGGGTCATCGTCGACCACCCCGGCCGTCCGGTCTCATCCATCGTGCGCTGTGAGCTCTGCGGCGTGGCGCTTCCCGAGCCCTCGCTGCGCTTCGAGCTCGTCTCACCGCGTCGCCGCTCGACGGCGATCGTGGCCTGCCACACCTGTCGCAACGCGGCGCTCGGCGAAGGGTACCGGCCGGTCTCGTGACGGCGCCGGCGCAACGGCGGCCGGCGCCAGGGCAGACCCTCGTGGCCGGCTCCTGAGGCGGCCGCCTCCCGTTTGCTAGAATGGCTCACCCGAGCGGCGGCCGACCGCCGCGACTACTCGAGGGGTGAGCACCTTGCGCTTCCTCGACGCCTGCGCCCGTCGACCTGTCGACGCCACGCCCGTCTGGCTCATGCGGCAAGCCGGCCGCTACCTGCCCGAGTACCGGGCGATCCGCGAGAAGCTCTCGTTCATCGAGATGTGCAAGCGGCCGGACGTCGCCTGTGAAGTGACGCTGCAGCCGCTGCGCCGCTTCGAGCTCGACGCCGCCATCGTGTTCGCCGACATCCTCCTGCCGCTCGAGCCCATGGGCATCGGTTTCCACTTCGCCCCCGAGGGCGGCCCGGTGATCGAGAGGCCCATCCGCAGCGGCCGCGACGTGAAGGGCGTCCGCGCCATCGACCCGCGGGCCGAGCTGGACTACGTGATGCAGACGCTGCGCCTGGTGCGTCGCGAGATCGACGGCAAGACCCCTCTGATCGGCTTCGCCGGCGCGCCGTACACCCTGGCGAGCTACGTGGTCGAGGGCGGCCACACGCGCGACTACGCGCACGTGAAGACGCTGATGTTCGACGACCCGGCGACCTTCGACCGTCTCATGGAGCTGCTCGCCGAGGTCTGCGCCGGCTACCTGCTGGCGCAGATCGAGGCCGGCGCCCAGGCCGTCCAGCTCTTCGACTCGTGGGTCGGCTGGCTCGGGCCCTACGACTACGAGCGGCACGTGCTGCCGCACGTCCGCTACGTGGTGGACCAGGTGCGGGGCCACGGCGCGCCCGTCATCTACTTCGCCAACGGCGCCTCGGGCATGCTCGACCTCGTGGGCCGGGCGGGCGCCGACGTCTACGGCGTCGACTGGCGCATCGGCCTCGACCGCGCCTGGGAGCAGCTCGGCGCCGACGTCGCCGTGCAGGGCAACCTCGATCCGCTGACCCTGCTCGGTCCGCCGGCGGCGATCGAGGAACGCGTCGCCGACGTGCTGCGGCGCGCCGGCGGGCGCCCGGGCCACGTCTTCAACCTCGGCCACGGCCTCGTGCCGCAGATCGACCCCGACAACGTGCGCTACCTGGTCGACGCCGTGCACCGGCTCTCGGCCGGGGCGCGGGACTGAAAGGACTTCGCGCCCATGACCGAGAGCATGGTCGATGTCGCCCTGCTCGCCTTCGGCGGGCCGTCCGACGTGACGCTGATCCCCGACTTCCTCGTTCGGATGACAGGCAGAGAGCCGACCGAGGGGACCCTCGCCGTCGTGGGCGAGCGCTACGCGGCGATCGGCGGCGGCTCGCCGCTGCCGGACATCACGGCCCGGCAGGCGCGCGCCCTGCAGGCGAAGCTCGTGCAGCAGCTCGCCTTTCCGCTGCGCGTGCGCCACGGCTTCCTCTTCGCGGAGCCGGGCGTCGAGAAGTGCCTCAAGGAGCTCACCGGACACGAGGTCCTCGCTCTGCCGCTGTCGCCGTTCGGCTCGCGCCAGACGCGCGATCGCTACCGCAAGGCGCTCGACGAGGCCGGCGCGACGAGGTGCCGATCCTGGAGGGCTGGTACGCCGGTCGCGGCTTCGTGAAGGCCGTGTCAAAGCGCATCGCGGAGGCCCTCGACGGCTCCGACGCGAGCGAGTGGGCGGTGCTCTTCACCGCGCACAACGTGCCGCTCGAGAACGTGCTCGAGGGCGACCCGTACGTCGAGCAGCTGCAGCAGACGATCGCCCAGCTCGTGCCCCAGGTCATGCCCGGGGACTGGCGCTTCGCCTTCCAGAGCAAGGGGCGCGGCGGCGGCGAGTGGCTCGAACCCGAGGCCGACGAGGTGGTTCGAGCCCTGGCCGCCGACGGCTGGGAGAAGCTCCTCGTCGTCCCGGTCGGCTTCGTCAGCGACAACGTCGAGACGCTGTACGACCTCGACATCGAGCTTCGCTCCGTCGTCGAGGCGAACGGCATGGAGTACCGGCGCTCGACGCCGCCCAACGATTCGCCGCCCTTCATCGAGGCGCTCGCCGACGTCGTCATCGACCACCTGGCGAGGCGGCCGGTGGAGCAGCAGCTTCACCGGCCCGACGAGCCGCACCCGCACGGGTGAGCTGATGCCCGACGCCGCGCGCCCCCCGAGGATCGCCGTGATCGGCGGCGGCATGGCGGGGCTCGGCGCCGCCCGTGCCCTCGAGGACGCCCGGCTCGCCGGCGGCGACGTCGACTGGGTCCTCTTCGAGGAGGAGTCGCGCTTCGGCGGCAAGGTCCACACGCGGCGCCGCGACGGCTTCGTCGTCGAGGGCGGCCCTGACTCGGCGATCGTCGAGAAGCCCTGGCCGATCCAGATGGCGCGCCGGCTCGACATCGGCGACCGCCTGCTCGACTCCAACGAGGACATCCGCAAGAGCTTCGTCTTCGCGCGCGGCCGCCTGCACGAGCTGCCCGAGGGCATCATCCTCATGGTGCCGACGCGCATCGTCCCCTTCGCGCTCAGCAGCCTCGTGAGCTGGCCGGGCAAGCTGCGCATGGGACTCGATCTGGTGCTGCCGCGTGGTGGCGTCGCGGTCGGCGACAGGTCGGGTGCCCCTTTTGTCACACCCGACGAGAGCCTCGCCGACTTCGTCCGCCGCCGCCTCGGCCGCGAGGCGCTGGCGCGTATCGCCGAGCCGATCGTCGCCGGCATCCACGCCGGCGACCCCGAGCAGATGAGCGTGCAGGCGACCTTCCCCATGTTCCTGCAGATGGAGCGCGAGCACCGCAGCCTGATCGTGGCGATGCTGAAGCGCCGGAAGGCGCGGGCGCGCGCCGCCGCGGGCGGCGCGCTCGCCGGAGGCCGCCGGCTCGCCGGCACGACCGCCGGAGGCGGGTCGGGGCCACGTTCGTACTTCTACTCGTTCAAGACCGGCCTCGCCGACCTCAGCGACGCGATGGTCGCGAGCCTGCCCGCCGAGCGGCTGCAGGGCGCCGCCGCCGTGCGCTCGCTCGCCTGCAGCGGCGCCGGCTGCGGCCAGGGGGCCGGCAGCGGGCGCTACGCCCTCGAGCTCGCCGACGGCCGCCGCGAGCTGGCCGACGCCGTCGTCCTGGCGACGCCGGCGTGGGCGAGCGGCGAGCTGCTGCGCCCCGTCGCGCCGCTCGCCGCCACCGACCTCGCCTCGATCCCTTACGTGACGACGGCGACCGTCTCGCTCGCCTTCCGCCGCGAACAGGTGGCGCACCCGCTGCGCGGCTTCGGCTACGTCGTGCCGCGCGCCGAAGGCCGCGGCGTCATGGCGACGACCTGGAGCTCGAGCAAGTTCGCCCACCGGGCGCCGGAGGGTCACGTGCTGGTGCGGAGCTTCGTCGGGCGCGCCGGCCTCGAGGCGTCGGCGCAGCTCGACGACGACGAGCTGACCGCGCTGGTGCGGCGCGAGCTGCGCGACGTCATGGGCATCGCCGCGGAGCCGGAGTTCGTCGAGATCTTCCGCTGGCCCAAAGGGATGCCGCAGTACCGCGTCGGCCACGCCGACCTCGTGGCGCGCATCGAGGAGGCCGTCGCCGCGGTGCCCGGCGTGGAGCTCGCCGGCGGCGCGTATCACGGCATCGGCATCGGCGACTGCCTGCGCGAGGGCGCGGCCGCCGCCGAGCGCGCCCTCGAGCACGTGCGCGGCCTCCCCGAGGACGCCGTGCCGCCGCAGCCGGACGACGTGCCGGCGGCCGACGGCGTCACCGATTGACGCCCGCGCCGGCTCGTCCGCTCAGTACTTCTTCAGGACCTTCCAGATCCAGCGGTGCGGCGCGTGCATGCTGAAGCCCGGGACGTTGTACATCACCGCGCAGTGGCCGGTGATCGCCTTGAGCCCGTGCTTCTCGGCCTCGGCGAGCGCCTCGGGCGTGTCGGTCATCTGGTGCATCCAGACGGACGACGCGCCGGCCTCGGCCGCCTTCACGACCCACTCGGCGGTCTCCTCCTTGGGCAGCTCCATGACGACGGCCTCGGGCGTCTGCGGCAGCGACGCGAGGTCGTCGTAGGCGTTGTCCCCCTCGACCGTCGCGGCCGTGGCGTCGACGGCGAAGACGGTCTTGCCCCGCTCCTTCAGCGCGTTGTAGGTGATCTTGGGGAACGGCTTGCGGGCCGACGCGCCGACCACGGCGTAGACGTCCGCGTCCCAGAACTTCTCGCACTCTGACGGCATCTCGCTCACTCCTTCGTCCATCCTTCGGAGCGCGTCTGTGCGCTCACGGCGTGTGGGCTTGTCCTGCCTCCTCGCGTGCGCCGGCGCCGTAGCACTGCGCCGGGGCCAGCACCTCCGGGAAGCGCTCGCGCAGGGCGGCGCGCGTCTCGTAGCAGAGGTGGCACTCGTCGGCGTACAGATCGCGCTCGGGCGTGTGGCCGTAGGCCTGCGCGAGCGCCCAGGGGCCTCCGCTCGCGATCTCGCGCACGACGGGCAGCGTCGCCGGGTCGTAGCGCTCGACGATCGCGGCGAGGCCGTCGCGCCAGACGTTGCCGGCGCTGATGCCCTGGCAGAGCTGCAGCTCGCCGTCGGCGCCGAGATGCGCCCGGCCGGGTTCGGCGAAGTCCTCGAAGGGGCAGGTGACGAGGGATTCGGGCGGCCGTGCGGCTCGCGCGGGCGCGAGCTCCACGGCCGCCCTCCCCTTGTGCATCACACCGGCCGGGTCGCCGAGGTCCAGGCCCGGCACGTCGAGGCAGGCCGGCGCCCCGACCTCGAGCACCGCCATGGGCATCCCCAGCTCCTGGGCCGCGAGCACGGCGTTGCGCAGCGGCGTCGGGTCGGCATCCTCGAGGAAGTAGGCGTAGGACGAGAGCGAGAGGTCGCTGATGCCGAGCTCCTTGAGCGGCCGCAGCCAGACGCGCGCGTCCTCGACCGAGGTCGCCCAGTAGCAGTTGCTGACGAGGCCCCACTCGAGCCCCTTCTCGCGCGCGTACGCCGCGGCCTCCAGCACGACCGGATAGGCGAGCGTCGGCTCGCCCCCCTCGAAGTAGACCGTCGTGACCTGCCCGCTCGCCGCCGCCTGGTCGATCCCGTCGCGCAGCTGTGCCAGGGTCATCGTGGCCTCGGCGTCGGGCGAGCTCCACACGAAGCAGTGGTCGCACGCCCAGGTGCAGCGGTACGTGACCAGGAAGTGGATGCCGTCGAGTGCCATCGCCATGGTCGTCCTCCCGTCCCCTACAGCCGCGAGCGGAACTCGCGTACGTCCGCGGCCTGCCAGTCGGTGTGCGTGTTGCGCCAGCCACGCAGGTCCTTGAAGAAGGGCGAGTCGTTCGCCATCGCGTGGCCGATGACGTTCGCCTTCTCGATCCCGTAGCGCGCCATGAGGTAGCGGACCAGCCTGAGCCCCGCGTTCGCCTGCCGCCGGCGGGCGAGGATCTGCTGGTCCGCCCAGTGGCTTCCGGCGCCCGTCTCCTGGACGAACTCGATGCTGATGGAACGGTGGTTGAGGCCGACGCAGTGGCGGGCGCGCACCGCGAGCGGCACGAGCTGGTAGATGGTGCCGTCCTTGTCGATCACGAAGTGCGACGAGACGCCGGGCAGCTCACCTTTGTTCGGGGTGTTGGCGCGGAACGTCCAGTACGCACTCGCATAGGTGCCTCCGGCAGTGAAGTGCAGGACGACGACCTTGGGGTCGGTGAGCCAGGAGGTGTGGAAGCCGTAGTGGCGCTGCGAGTAGTCGGCCATCTGGGCGCGACGGCGCTCCCCGTAGGGGATCAGGTCGCGCACGATCGTGGGTCTCAGCTCCGCCGCGGACGATCCCGCGGGGCGAGGCGCCGGGACGCGTCCGCCGCCGAGCTTGGCGACCGCGGGACTCGTCAGAGCCGCGAGGGCAAGCCCGAGCGCGAGTGCGGCGAGCGCCGTCGTGACGGCGCCGCGCGCGCGACGGCGGTCGTGGTCGTGGCGCTTCATGCGGCGATTGTACCGCCGCCGGGTCAGCGCGCCGCCGCGACCTCGGGGGTCACGACGATCTCGCGCCGCTGCGTGAGGCGGATGACCTCGAGGCGCAGCGGCTGACCGATCGTCGACTCGGTGAGCAGGCGGTGCAGAGTGTCGATGTCGGGCACCGGCTCGCCATCGGCGGCGACGATGAGGTCGCCGGTGAGGAGCCCGGCGTTCTGCGCCGGGCTGCCGGGCTCGACCCCGGCGACCGTCACGCCGGTCTCGAGTGGCAGGTCGAAGTAGCGGACGACTCGTCGCCGGATGGGCGTCGTCTGCCCGGCGACGCCTATGCGCCCGCGTGTGATGCGACCGTCCTTGATGAGCCTGCCGGCGACGTAGAAGGCGGTGCTGATGGCGATCGCGAAGCAGATGCCCTGGGCGGGCGCGATGATCGCCGTGTTGACGCCGACGACCTCGCCGGCGGCGGTCACCAGCGGCCCTCCCGAGTTGCCCGGGTTGAGGGCGGCGTCTGTCTGGATGAGGTTGTCGATGAGGTGCCCTGTCTCTGAGCGCAGCGAGCGGCCGAGGGCGCTGACGACGCCCGCGGTGACCGTCGCCTGGAACCCATATGGGTTGCCGATAGCGACGACCAGCTGCCCGACCTGCAGGCGGCGCGAGTCCCCGAGACGCGCCGGCAGGAGGTCGTCGGCGTCCACGCGGACGACGGCGAGATCGGTCTCCGGGTCGCTGCCGGCGAGCTGCGCGGGGATCACGCGTCCGTCGCTCAGGGTGACGTCGATCGCGTCGGCGCCATGAGCGACGTGGCTGTTGGTGAGGATGAAGCCGTCGGCGGTGATGAGAAAGCCGGACCCGCTGCCGGCGTACTGAGGGTCGCTCGGCGTGGCCGCGTCGGGCGCGCGGCTCCCCGGGGTTCCGCCCCGCGAGCCGCGCCGTCGCTCCGCGCGGCCGCCACCGCCGACGTCGCGGCCGTCGCCGGACCTCGATGTTGACGACCGAGGGACCGACGAGCTTCGCCGCGCGGATGACCGCCTGCGAATACGCGTCGAGCAGCACCGCGCCTTCCGGCTCGTCGACGCTCGCCGGCGCGCTCCGGGCCGGACTGGTTTCGCCGGCCGACCCTTCCGCGTCGGTGGCGCCCTCGCGCCGTGGATCCTCGTCGACGATGAGCTGGTCCGCGATCAGGCGGGCGTATCCGGGCATGGGCCTCACTTCCCTCGATCCGCGCGCCCTGGGGCGACGCGACGTGTCGTCACCCGCCTTGTTCCCAGGTCCAAACCGATTCGCGCGCGCCGGCCGTCGCCGTTGCCCTCACCTTCGGCAGGTTCGCGATCTCCACCGGCTCGATCTCGTCCGCGGGCGTGAAGCCGAAGACCCTGCCGTAGAAGTACAGCTCGGCCTCGAGGCTGCGCACGATGCTCCCAGCCTTGCGGAAGCCGTGCTGCTCACCCTCGAAGGTGAGGTAGGCGTAGGGCAGCCCCTTCCTCTTCAAGGCGGCGACGATCATCTCGGCCTGCGCCGGCGGGACGATCTCGTCCTCGAGCCCCTGGAAGAGGATGACGGGACAGCTGATGTCGTCGACGTGGTGGATCGGCGAGCGCTCGCGGAAGACGTCCGCCCGCTCCGGGTAGGGGCCGACGAGCGACTCGAGGTACCGCTCCTCGAACTTGTGCGTGCCGCCGGTGGCGAAGCTCTCCAGGTCGGCGAGGCCGAAGTGCGAGGCGCCGGCGGCGAACGTCGTGAAGCGCGTCAGCGCGTTCAGCGTCGTGTACCCGCCGGCGCTGCCGCCGCGCACGGCGAGGCGCTTGGGGTCGACGTCGCCGCGCGCCACGAGGAACTCGGCGGCGCGGATGCAGTCGACCGTGTCGACGATCCCCCAGTTGCCCTTGAGGCGTTCGCGGTACGCGCGGCCGTAGCCGGAGGAGCCGCCGTAGTTCACGTCGACGACGGCGAAGCCGCGCGAGGTCCAGTACTGGATGTCCATGGTCAGGTTGGTCTCGTGCGCCGCCGTCGGGCCGCCGTGGCTGATCACGAGGAGCGGCGGCTTCTCGCCCGGCGGCCGCCGTGAAGTCGGGGTTCGCGGGCGGGAAGTAGAGCGCGTGGGCGCGTCAGCGACGGGACGCATCGTCCGGCGAGACGCGTCCGTGCCGCTCGGCGGCGCGCGCGAGCTCGTCGGCGAGGGGCCCGCTCACCGTCCCCGGTTCGTACCAGGTCGGAAAGGCGATCGGTTCCGGCCGCGAGACGAAGCGCGCCTCGAGCTCGTCGTCGCGGCTGCGCGCGGACTACCTCGACGGTGCCGTCGTCCGGGTCGACGACGAGCACCGCCCAGCTGCTCGTCGGGCTGGCGGCGACCGTCGCGACGCGGCCCCCGGCGCGCGCCACGGCGACGAACACCGTAGCGTCGACGGCGCAGCTCGCGCCAGTCGCCGTCCTCGAGGACGGCGAGGCGGTCGACGCCGTCGCGCGTGAAGAACGCGACGACGCCGGCCGTCGGGCAGCGGGACGTGGTTGTCGAGGCCGAACACCCAGAGGGGCTTGGCGAACTCGGCCGCGAGCGGCGCAAGAGCGGTCATCGCGCCCTCGCGGTCGCGGCGATAGAGGTTCCACCAGCCGCTGCGGTCGCTGACGAAGTGCAGGTCGCCGTCAGGCGTCCAGGACGGCTGGACGACCGACTCGCTCTCGCCCCCGGCCACGAGGGCCGAGGCGCCGGCGCGGCCCTCCGCGTCCAGCCGATCGAGGTGGAGTTCGGTGCCGTCCCACGGCATGCGGGGGTGGTCCCAGCACACGTAGGCGAGACGGCGGCCGTCGGGGCTGATGCCGCGGCGCGGCGAAGAAGTCGTGGCCAGGCGACCACGACCCAGGCGCTCCGCGCGCCGTCGGCCGGTCAGGGCGACGATGTCGTTGACCACGCCGTCCTCCTCGTGGCGCTCGCGCACGCACACGAGGAGCCGGCCGTCGGGACTCACGTCGCCGTCGGCGTAGCGCCAGGCGCGCGGCGCCGGAGGGCCGGGCGTGATGGGCCGCGGCGCGCTCCAGCGCGCCGCGGCCTGCGGCCCGGCAGTCTCAGCGGCCGCGCGCTGCCGGGCTCGAGGTCCTGCCGGTACAGCCGCTGGTCGGCGAAGTCGCTGAAGACCACGCTCTCGCCGCCGGACTCGTTGAGGAAGGCACGGTACATGCCGCCGCCGTACTCGTGCACCAGCGTGCGGGCGTTGACGCCGGACGGCGTGACGTCCGCGATGGTCACGTCGGGGTCGCGCCGCACGATCACGTACCGGCCGTCCTCCAGGGGGCGCATCTCGACCCAGTACACGGCCTCGCCGACGGCCTGCGGCCAGGCGAGGCCGACCCCGCCCTCAGCGATCCGTCGCGCATCGACCGGCGATCTCCACGAACCGTACGGTGTCTCCACGTGCCCTCCTCGCGGTGCCTCCGCGGCCAGCCTACACCGGCCAAGCGCGCGCGAACCGTCGCACAGGGCCCCGTCCGGTGGTACCATGCGAGTGGAGGGGCACACTCGCTTGGAGGAGCCCATGAAGCACGCGCTGCCACGTCTCAACTCAGCCTGCTGCATCGCCCTCTTCTCGACGCTCTCGATCGCGCTCATGATCGTCGGCCTGGCGCTGGCGTGCGTCTGCGAGTGACGACGGTCTGAGCTGACCGATGTGCGAACGGCCGGGCGGCGGGCCTTGGGGCCCGCCGCCCGGCCGTTCGCGTCTTGCGCCGGTCGCCGTGCGGGCCGCACGGCGACCGGCCGCCTCGTCAGAGCGGTGAGACCGTGCGCGTCCTGGTGGTCACGTCCCACGTGTCGGCGTCGCCGACGTAGGTCAGCTTGAACTTCGTGTAGGGCCGGCGCCGTTGCGGCCGCTCATGGAAACGCCGGGGGCGGGCCGCATGGCCCGCCCCCGGCGTCTCACCCGGGGACGGAGGTCCCCGGTCTCACGTGATGCCCGGACTGGTCAGAGGACCGCGACCCGCCTGACCGGCGAGGTCGCGGCCGCGTTGAGCGCGCTGCCGAGGAACCTGGCCCGGAAGCGGTAGGTGCCGGATCCGGGAGCGGTCCACACCTTGGTGACGCCGCCCGATGCCGGCACGTCGAAGGTCGCGATCGTCCGCCAGCTTCCGCCGGCGTAGCGCTGAAGAGCGACCCTTCCCCCGGTGTCGGCCGGCCGCACCCTGGCCGTCAGCGTCACGCGGCGGCCGCTCACCGACGTCGCCAGACTCACGGCGGCGCGTACCTTGACCGTGTCCTCGGCACTGCCGGGCAGCCAGCCCTCGAGCTCCCCGACGCGGGCGACGAAGGTCGTGTTGTGCGGCGACGGCCGTGCCATCGCCTCGAACCAGGCCATGCCCTCCGAGAAAGCGGCCGTCACCGTGTCGACGAGGACCTCCTTGCCGGTCGCGGCGTCGACCCGGAAGATCGAGACAGGCACGTCGGCGGCGATGCCCTGCACGGTGCCGCTGAGCGTGACCGGCTCACCGAGGTCGACCCGCGCCGGCATCGCCTCGAGCGTGACCGGGATGGTCGACAGGCTCAGCATGTCCTGGAACACCCAGGCAGTAGGCACCGTCACCGCGACGGGCTCGAACTTCGAGGCGTCGCCACCGGCGGGCTCGCCGGTCTTCGCGGCGGGGCTGCTCTGCTCCCCCCCGGCTCCGTCGCCGCCACCCTCCTCGCGGGGGTAGAAGGTCACGATCAGGTCGCTGTTCTTCGGCCGGCCGTTGAGCGCGTCGACGATCTCGGCGAGCGTGGCCGGCGCGGACGGGTCGGCGGCCGCGGCGCCGCCCTCCATCCCTCCTCCCAGGAGGACCAGTTCGCCGGCATGACCTCGATGGTCCCGCTTGGCGGCGTGCCCTCCGGGATCGTCAGCGTCGCCGTCAGCGTCTTGAGGTCACGCGAGCCGTAGGCGTAGTAGGTGAGCTCGACGACGTTGTCGCCGGTCTTCAGGCCGTCGGGCAGGACGATGTCGACGAGCCGGGCCGAGAGCCTCGTCGAGGACACCGTCGCCTCGAAGTCGACCGAGTCGAGGCGCACGTCGAGCACGCCGTCGGGGTCGGCCGAGAGGCTCCAGAGCGCGTCCATGACGTCGGAGATCGGCTCGAAGGTGATGTCGAAGGAATCCCAGACGTGTCTGTCGATCGTGACCGACGTAGGGGCCGGTCTCGTCGGAGACGTGGACGGTCGTCGTCGTCTCCGCGCTGCCGGGCATGAAGGACACGTCGCAGGCGTCCCACAGCGCCTGCATGATCAGGTAGCCGGCCAGGTCCTCGTAGCCCGACGTCTTGAAGGCCCACTCCGCCGCGGTGGACGCCGTCGTGACGTCACGGCCGCTCTCGGGGAAGGTCACGCGCGACGTCACCGGGATCATGTCGGGGTCCTGCCCGACGATGCCGGCGATGCCCCAGTTGCGGTCCTGGACGATGGTGCCCTTGATGTCGCGCGGGGCGATGAGCTTGAAAGGCGCCCACTGGCTCGGCCAGATGCCGCTCACGTAGCCGCCGGCCATCGCCGCGCCGCAGGGGCCGGTCCACCAGGCGGGGTGGCCGTAGGCGACGACGACGTCGCCGTTGACGTAGGTCGCCGTCCCCGCCGAGCCGTACCAGACGGCCCCCTGCGAGAAGAGCTGGAAGATCGACGAGCCGGCCTCGAGGGGCGGCGCCTCCAGGCGGCGCCAGGGAGCCGCCGCTCGCGGCCACCACCGGGAGTCCGGTCTGCTTCTCGAGCCTCGCGGCGAGCTCCTTGTAGGCGCGCGTCTGCGGCGGCAGGCCGCCGATCTCGATGAGCCCGAGCGGGGCCATGACGAGCTGGCCCGCCCTGGCGTCGATCTGCGTCGCCGCCTTGACGCTGCGGGCGATGACGACGCTGCTCGATGCGGCCGCCGTCGGTCTGCACGGGCTCCGCCAGCTTGTACGTGCCCGCCGCCGGCGGCTTGACGTAGTCGTCCTCGATCGCCGACATGTACTGCGATCGGCGTCGCCATGAACGTACCGCCGATGGTGAAGTCGCTCCCGTACGACAGGGCGCCGATGAGCTTGTCGACCCCGCCGTCGTCGACGTAGACGGGGCTGCCGCTCATGCCGGAGGCGACGCCGCCGAGCTTGTCGATCACGGGTCCGCTCGCCTCGGCGAGGATCAGGTCGCCCCACGAGCAGCTCGACGATGTCCTGGACTTCACCGGGATCTTCTCGATGGTGTAGCCCTTGACGACGGTCTTGAGGTAGCCGTCGAGCGGCCCGCTCTCGAGCTTGGCGCGCAGCTCGTCGACCGTGAGCGTCGGCTCCGTCGGCGCGGCGATACGCCGACGCCGCGAACACCAGCAGGACGACGACCGCCAAGGCAGCCAGGATCGCCGCGCGCGCGCGCGGCGCGCCTGCGGCTCGTGCATGTGCTCATGGACCCCATCTCCTTCCCTCCGACGGCCGGGCGGCCGTCACCTGTCGCTCATGCTACGCCGTTCCGCGCACGCGTCCAGACGCGGCTGCGAAACGTCGATCGCAGCCGGAGGACGGCGCTCGGACGGCATCCGTCGGATGGTGTGACGCGCGAGCCGCCGGGTTCGTTCAGCGCGTCTCGATCCGCCAGACGTGGTGGGCGTTGGCGCGCCGCGCGAAGTCGGGGGCGAGCGTGGCGCGCGAGAGGTCCTTGATCACGAGGCCGGGGAGCGCGGCGGGGTCGAGCTTGAAGCCGCGCTTGTTGGAGGCGAACAGCAGGACTGCCGCCCGGCGCGAGCAGACGACGTGCCGTCATGCGGATGAGGTCGGGATGGTCGCGCTGCACGTCGAACGTCGCGCCTCCCATGCGCTTCGAGTTCGAGAAGGTCGGCGGGTCGAGCAGGATCAGGTCGTACTGGCCCTCGGCATGGGCAAGCCACGCGAGGCAGTCCGCCTGCACGAGCCGGTGGGCGGCGCAGGGGCCGCTGCCGGCGTCGCGACCCGCGCGCTCCATGACGACGTCGGTCACACCGTTCTCGGCGAGGTTGCTGCCGCGACCACTCGAGGTAGGTGGCCGAGAGGTCGACGGAGGTCGTCGTCGCGGCGCCGCCGGCGATGGCGCAGACCGTGGCCGTGCTCGTGTAGGCGAACAGGTTGAGGAAGCGGCGTCCGCCGGCGAGGCGCCGGATGAGTCGTCGCGTCTCGCGCTGGTCGAGAAAGAGGCCGGTGTCGAGGTACCGCTCGAGATCGACGAGGTAGGCGAGACCGTCCTCGGTCACGCGCTGGAGGGCGCCGCCGGCGGCGCGGCGCTCGTACTGCGCCGCGCCGCGCTGCCGGCGGCGCTGCTTCACGACGATGTCGCGCGCGGTCGACCTGGAGCACCTCGGCGATGACGGTCGACCGCCTCCGCCAGATGCGCCGCCGCTCGCGCCGGGTCGATCTCCGGCGGCGCCGCGTATTCCTGCACGTGGAGGCGCTGCTCGTAGACGTCGACGGCGACGCTGTACTCGGGCAGGTCGGCGTCGTACACGCGGTAGCAGGTCACGTCCTGGCGGCGCATCGGGCGGCCGATGTGGCGCAGGTTCCTGCGCAGGCGGTTGGCGAGCTGCTCGGGACCTTGGCCGGAGACAGGCGCCGCCGGCGCATCGGCGTGAGCCTTGCGTGCTGAGGACCGGGCGGCGGCGCGGGCGCTGCGCGCCGCCGCCGCCGCGTCGAGATCGAAGTAGCTCAGCGTGCAGTCGAGAGCGCCGTTGCGGAGCACGGTGTCGCGGACGAGCGGCAAGCCGACGGCCGCGGCCAGATGCGGGTCGCCGGCGAGCACGGCGGCACGCCAGCCGCCGAAGGCGGCGCGGAGCCGCTCGCCGAGCAGGCGACAGACGGCCTCGGCGTGCTCGCGGTCGCCCAGCCGCTCGCCGTACGGCGTGTTGGCGGCGAGCAGACCGTGCGCGGCGGGAGGGAGCACGTCGGCCAGGTCGGCCTGATCGACGGCGACGATGCCGTGCAGACCGGCGCGCTCGACGCACGCCCGCGCCACGCGGACGGCGCGCGCGTCGCGGTCGCTGCCGCGGATGACGAGGCCGGGCGCGGCCGCGTGCAGTCGCTCCAGTCCGACTCGCCTGCGTCCCTGTGCGTCGGCGACGAGCACCGTCCACATCGCGGCGTCGTGACCCCTCCAGCGCGTGAAGCCGAAGCCGCGAGGGCTCGAGCCCTCCGCCGCGCGGGGCGCCCCGTGCGGCGCCCAATCGACCTCCGCCAGCGACGGATCCGCCGCCTCCGCGCGCAGCAGCCCGGGCGCGACGTCGGCCGCCATCCAGGCCGCCTCGATGAGCAGCGTGCCCGACCCACACAGCGGGTCCAGCAGGCTGCCCCCGGCGGCGGCCTCCTGCGGCCAGGCGGCGAAGCGCAGCACGGCTGCGGCCAGGGTCTCCTTGAGCGGCGCCTCGACCTGCTCCTTGTCGGCGCGGTAGCCGCGCCGGTGCAGGCTGTCGCCGCCGAGGTCGAGCGAGATGGTCACGCGCCCGCGCGCCAGGTGCGCGTTGACGCGCACGTCGGGCGCCCGCGCGTCGACCGACGGCCGCCGCCCGCCGTGACGCTCGCGAAGCTGATCGACGATCGCGTCCTTCACGCGGACCGCGCCGAACCGCGTGTCGCGGATCGTCTCGCTGACACCGGTGAAGTCGACAGCGAGGGTGTCGTCCACGCCGAGATGCTCGCTCCAGTCGACGCCGCGTGCGCTCGCGTAGAGCGCCTCGGCGTCGCCGGCGGGCCCCGACGTGAGCGTAAGCAGCACGCGCCCGGCCAGGCGCGACCATAGGCAGACCCGGTACGCGGTCTCCAGGGTGCCCGCGAACGACACGCCGGTGCGCAGCTGACGGATGCTGCCGGCGCCGAGCGTTCGCAGCTCGCCGGCCAGCAGAGACTCCATGCCCCTGGGCACCGTGGCGAACAAGGAGAGGCCCACGCGACAAGGCTACCACCCGCGACCCCCGTGCTAGTCTGGCGCCAGAGTGAGTCCCGTGCCATGACGTACCAGAGTGCGTCCGCAGGCCGCGCGTCGGTCGTGCGCCGCGGCGACTCCCGCGTCGGGGCCGCGCCGGACCCGGCTGCACCACGCGGTGTACGATGGGAGCGTCGAGTCGCGTGAGGGCGCTCCGCTGATGGCGTGCCGCACGCGAGGTCAGGAGGCATCCATGGAAGCTGAGCGGGGGCGAAGCGTCACCTACACCATGCCGAACGGGGCCGAGATCGTGCTTCGTCAACCGAGCACGCCTACGGCCGCCGACGTCGCAGGGCGGTACCTGGAGAAGGGCTTGTGGGAGCAGGCGATCGCCGAGCTCGAGAAGGCGCGGCGCTCCGCCCCGGACGACGCCGAGGTCGTCGGGCTGCTGGGCTCCATCTACCTCGCACACGACCGCTACGCCGACGCTGTCTCCGCACTTGAAGCGGCAACACGCCTCGCGCCGGACGATGCCTGGTGGCACTTCAAGCTCGGCGTCTCGCACGGTTGGGCGGGCGATCAGGAGCGACGGCGCACGGAGATCGAGACCGCGGTCAGCCTCCGTCCGGACTTCGCCGACGGGTACGCGGAGCTCGGCCAGGTCTACCACGACGAGGGCAGGGCATCCGACGCGATCGCCGCGTGGGAGAAGGCGGTCGCACTCGGGTCGGAGGTCGCCGAGGCCAACTACAATCTCGGCGGCGTGTACTTCCAGGCCGGTCGCAACGAGGAGGCGGTGCCCCTGCTGGAGACCGCCGCGCGCACCGGCACGGACGTCGTCGCCGGCCACGCGCACTGGGTGCTCGCGCGGGTGTACCAGGCCCTCGGGCGGGACGCTGCGCTCGTCCTCGCCGAAGTGCAGCAGGCGGCGGAACGCGGGAACGAGTCGGCGCGGCAGATCCTGAGCCAGTGACTGCGGGGTGCGCGGCGGCCGAGCTGCGCCGGGTCTGGGGCGCCGTCACGCTTGCAGTCCCCATCGTGGTGCAGGACCCGGCGCAGTTGGCGGGACAGCTCGTCGGCAGGCTTCTGGGTACCGAAGGCGAGGGCATCGCGAGACTGCTCCGGCAGGCGCAGCGATGGGAGGGGCGTCCGTGGCTCCGGCCCCTCACGCCGAGCCTCGCGTCGGGCGGCGGGCCTTTGCGCCAGGCCATCGTGATCCCGGAGCATCCCGTGAGGAAGGCGAGCAGCGCCCCGGCGCTGGGCTACTTCGACGGTCTCATGGTCCCGGTCTACCGGCTCGCGATCAGCGCCGACGGCGCCGTCGCCATGGCGGCCGGGGTCGACGGCTTCATCCACGCCTGGGACCTCGTGTCGGGCGGGCGCCTATGGGAGCACGACGCGATGGGCCGGCTTGCGGACGCGATCGCGCTCTCCCCCGGCGCCAGGCAGGTGAGCGCGGCATTCAACGATGGAAGCCTGACCACGTGGGAGGTAGCCACCGGCACGCTGATGTCCGTGACGAAAGCGCACGGCGAGGTGGTGGCTCTGTCCCACGACGCCGGAGAGCCGTGCGCGCTCGTGTCACTCGACGGGCAGCTCCGGCTCTCGTGTGCCCACCGGCATGGGACGGCACCGATCTGCGCTCTACCCGCCGATCTCGGACCGGCGGCGCTCGCGCCGGGATGCGGCCGGGTGGTCGCGGCCGTCGCCAACGACCTGTGGGTCTGGGACCCCGACGCGGGCCTCGTCGCCGGTCCCCTGCTCGGACACGACGACGCCATCCTTTGCCTGGCGGTCACCCCGGACGGACGCCGTGCGGTGACCGGCTCGAAGGACAAGACGCTCATCGTGTGGGACATCGAGGCCGGGAAGATCGTCTCCACGCTCATCGGTCATTCGGGCTACGTGCTCGACGTCTCGGCGGCGACTGGAGCGTCGGGGGGCAGAGCGGTGTCCACGTCCACGGACCGCTCCGTGATCGTCTGGGATCTGGACGCGGGCGACGCGATCGGCGTCCTGGACAGCCCCGTCAGCTTTGCGCGGGCGGTCATATCGGCGGACGCGACGACGGCGATCACGTCGACCCCCGAGGGCGCGCTCCGGGTCTGGGACCTCGAACGGTGGGAGGAGGCCTCCGTGGGCGACGCTGCGACGGACCTCGTCAACCTGGTCGCTGCGACGCCGTCGTGCGACCGGTGCGTGGTCGTGTCGTACACGGACAAGGTGCGGCGGTGGGACCTGACACCCTACGTGCGAGGGGGGACACAGCTCGGCCAGAGCGGGATCTTCGGTGTCTGGGCCCTCGCCGTGACCGCGGACGGGCGACACGCGGTGACCGCCGGCTCGAGCCGCGAGGTGGAGATCTGGGACCTCGAGGAATCTGCTCTCCTGAGGAGGTTCGAGGTCCCGCACGAACGGATCAAGTCGATCGCGGTGACTGCCGACGGGACGCGCGTCGTCTCCGTCGCCGAGGGCTCGCTGGCCGTCTCCGACTTGGGGACCGGGCAACTCCTGTCGCATGCCGAGATAGAGGGAGTCGAACGCGTGCTCGCCACCCTCGAGGCTGACCGCGTGCTGATCCTCGGCAAGCGCTTCTTGGGCACCGTCGGTCTTCATCCCGGCGGCAAGCTGAGCCCGATCCTCGACGTGTCGGAGGCGTCGACGATCCTGCCGAGTCGCGACGGGCGCTTTGCGCTCGTGAAGGACGAGTCAGGCCGAGGATCGTTCGTGCTGCTGGAGGGTGAAGGGCGCCGGGTGCCGCTGGACGGCATCGGTGCGCCTTGGAGCCTGGCGGTGCCGCCGGGATCCGGGCGCATCGTCAGCGCGGCAAGCTCGGATGCTGGCCGATCGACGCTGGTGGTCTCGGTGTGGGACGCTGAGACAGGCCGCCAGCTTTCCACGGCCTCGTTCTCGGGAGATCTGCGACCTCTGATGCCGGCGTCCGTCTCGCTCGACGGGACGAGAGTCCTTGTGTGCGACAACGGCGGACGAACGCACTTTCTCGAGTTGCGTGGGTTCGGCTGATCCGCTCGGCCGTGGTCCGGCCCGGGCTCAACGTGCCGCAAGGCCCGCCGCCCCTTTCGCCGCTCACGTCTCAGAGCGCTTCTTGCCCCCCCACTTCTCCTTGATCTGGTCGTCGTACTGATTGGTGCTGAAGGCGACGAGCTGGACTGCCAGCTCCAGTTCCGCCTGATTGAGGTAGTCCCCGAGCAGGGCGTGCTCGAAATGCACCTCCTGGCGCTCCGGGTAGAGGGTGAGCTTGCCGAAGAGGATCTTCCCGTTCTCTTCCGCCAGGAAGATGCCGAGGTCGCCGTCGATGCGCATGCCCTTGACGCAGAGCGTCTCCACCTTCACCACGGTGCGCCCGTCGGGAAGTTCGCGCGGCATCACGAAGACCTGGACGCCGTCCTCGAACGGCAGCACGAGATCGTCTTGCGCGTCGGTGAGGAACTGAAGTCCGCTGTTCTTCAGGTAGCGCTTGCAGGCCTCGCGCAACGCGGCGAGATGGCTCTGCTCGGTCACGTGTCCCTACCTCCCGCCGTGTCGGCTGCCAACGGTCACTCCGGGCTCTCGAGGTCCCAGCCGCAGGTCGTGCACCACTTCGCGTCGGGGGGGTTCATGGCCCCGCACCCGGGTCGCAGGCACTTGCGGGGCGCGGGGCCGGGCCCGCCCGCGGACTTGCCTTCTGCGTCGTCCGCACGCGGCGGGCCGCTGCTATGCCCGACGAGCATCATCTCGGTCATGCCGACGCGGACGATGTCGCCGTCGTTCAGCGGATGAGTGCCGCTGACCTCTGCGCCGTTCAGCCAGAAGGGGACTTCGCACGTCAGCTTCACGCCGTCGTCGCCGACCTCGACCTCCACGTCGTCGAGGTCCTTCGGGCCGAGGCCGCTGCCGGGCGGGGGACCGAGGACCTCGCCCTCGAATACGACGCCTTCGTCGGTGATCGCGAACGTGAACCCGTCGTTCGGTCCCGCGACGATCTCGAAGCGGGTCTCCCATCCGCCGCTCACAGGGTACCGATCCCTTCCGGCGCCCGCGGCACTTGGCACGGCCGCACCTCGAACGCGAGCTTCCCGCCCTTCGTGCGCAGGCGCACGGTGTCGTTCTCGTTCATGGTCCCCTTGAGCAGCTCGTTCGACAAGCGGCTCGCGGACGAGGTCGTCGATCGACCGTCGCAGCGGCCGGGCACCCATGGCCGGGTCGAAGTCGTGCTTCACAAGCAGGCCGAGGGCCCCGGGGGTGGCTTCGACGCGCATCGGCAGCCGGGCCAGCATCACCTGGGCGATGCGGCGCAGCTCCTTGTCCCCGAGGGCATTGAACACAAGGATCTCGTCGAAGCGGTTGCGGAACTCGGGCGCGAAGGCGTCGTTCAGGTCGGCGTAGATGGCGCGTCGCACCTCGTCCGCCGACGGCATCTCGTCCTTGACGATGCGGAGGCCGAGGAAGCGCTTGCCGGAGATGTTCCGCGACCCGACGTTCGAGGTCATCACGATGACGGCGTTGCGGAAGTCGGCCTGGCGCCCGAGGCCGTCCGTCAGCCTGCCCTCGTCCATCAGCCCCAGCAGCAGGCTGTGCACGGCGGGGGCGGCCTTCTCCACCTCGTCGAAGAGGACGACCGAGTAGGGGTCCTTGCGGATCGCCTCGGTCAGCATGCCGCCCAGCTCCGAATTGACGTAGCCGGGCGGCGACCCGATGAGGCGGGACACGAAGTACTCGCTCGACGACTCGCTCATGTCGATGCGGATGAGGCGGTCCTCGTCGTCGAAGAGCACCGCGGCGAGCGACTTGGCGAGCTCGGTCTTGCCGACCCCCGTGGGACCCAGGAAGAGGAAGCAGCCGATCGGCCGCATGGGGTCGCCGAACTTGGTGCGCGCGGTGCGGATCGACTGCGCCACGGCGGCGACGGCGTGGTCCTGCCCCACGACGCGCCGGCGCAGCGCGTCCTCGAGCGCCAGCAGCCGGTCGGCCTCGCTCGCCTTCACCTTGCCGACGGGGATGCGGCGCCAGCTCGACACGGCCAGAGCGACCTCGTCGGCGGTGATGACGAGGTCGGCGCCGGGCGCCGAGCCGCTCGGTATGCTCGAAGAGCCCGCGCCGCTCCTCCGGGGCGAGGTCGCTCAAGTCGAGGTCGCGGAGACCCAGCCACTCGCGCATGCGGGTCTCGGCGCAACTGCGGTCGATGAGCTCGAGCGCCTTGTCGGGGAGGCGGCGGTCGGTCACGTAGCGCATGGAGAGATCGACGGCGGCGCGCAGCGCGTCGTCGGCGATGCGGACGTTGTGGAACTCCTCGTAGCGGCTGCGCAGACCGGCGAGGATCTCGAGCACCTCGTCCGACCTCGGCTCGGGGACGCGGACCATGGCGAAGCGACGCTCGAGGGCGGGGTCCTTCTCGAAGTACCGCCGGTACTCGTCGTGGGTCGTCGCGCCGATGACGGTGATCTCGCCGCGGCTGAGCGCCGGCTTGAGGATGTTGGCGGCGTCCATCGTGTCGTGCACGCCGACCGAGCCGGCGCCGACCAGCATGTGGATCTCGTCGATGAACAGGATCAGCGAGGGATCGTCCCGCGCCTCCTTGATGAGCGCCTGAAGCTTCTCCTCGAGGGTGCCGCGCACGCCGGTGCCGGCGACGATGTTGGCCACCTCGACGGTGCGGATGCGCTTGCCCATGAGCTGCGGCGGCACGTTGCCGTGGGCGATGAGCTGCGCGAGGCCCTCGACGACGGCCGTCTTGCCGACCCCGGGGTCGCCGACGAGCACGGGGTTGTTCTTCTCGCTCTTGCAGAGGACGGAGATGAGCTGAAGCATCTCCATCTGGCGGCCGATGACGGGGCGCAGCTTGCCCGCGCGCGCCAAGGCGGTGAGGTCGCGGCCCAGCGTCTCCATGAGGTCGCTCGACGAAGCCAGCTCGGGCTGTTCGATGGTGGTGCGGCCGCGATAGGCGCTCTCGGTCCACTCGTAGGCGGCGATCAGGTCGCGGACCGTCTGGGCGAGCGCCGCAGGATCGGCGCCCATCGCCTTGAGCGTGCGCGCCGGCAGGCCGTGCTCCTCGGCGAGGATGGCGAGCAGGATGTGCGGCGCCCACACCACCTCGTTCGGTGTTGTCCTTGGGCCGCACCGCCAGGGCGAGCTTCTCGGCCTCCTGCATGACGCGCTTCGCGCGCAGCGTCAGGCCGAGATCGTCGCCGTCCGGGAAGACCTCCCCGCTCGCCGTCTCGCGCACGCGGCGGGCGGCCTCGCCGATGTCGGTGCCGGCGGCGGCGAAGCGCCGCTGCAGGCTCACGTCGTCGAGGGCGACGACGCCCAGGAAGAGGTGCTCGACGCCGAGGTAGCGGTGGCCGAGCTCGGCTCGCGCCCGCTCGGCGTGCGAGACGACGAGCTTGGCCGAGTTGCCCAGTTCGACGGCCATGGACTGCCCCCCTCGCGCTCCGCGGCGGCCGGTCAGGGCCGACTATAGCACCGCGGTCGTGCCTGCCGTCTCTGGTGCCGCAGGTGCGCGGAGTGTCCGACTCGATATGCAGGCGGCCGTGTGGACGACCGCTGCCGACGCTCACGCCCAGGCGATGATGCCCAAGCCGCGGTCGGCGCAGATGCGGAAGAGCTTCCGCAGTTCGCGGATCTCACCGGGACGTGGGCGTGAAGTGCTCGCCGAGGTCGAGCTGCTCGCCGACCGTCGTCGGGGTCGCAGGCGGTCAGCTTGTCGGCCATCTCGGCGAGCGTCTCGGGCGGGATCCACTCCTGATACAGGGACACGCCCGTGACTTCCGAGACGAACATGTCGTAGACCTTGCCGCGGAAGGAGTGACGCCGTCGCTGAACATCCCGCCGCACAGGCCGATGCCGGACTCGGCGAGAGCGCGCTCGTCCTCGGGAGTGAGCACGTCCTCGTCGGGCGAACGCGAGATGATGTTGTCGAGGCCCATCGGCTTCCTCCCTCGCCTGCTGTGTGCCCGCGCCGCACGACGCCTGTGGCGCGCCGATGGTGCGGCGCGCCAGCGATTCTACAGCTCGCTGTAGCGACGCCGTCGTGGCGGGCGCCAGGTATAGCATCGGACTCGCACAGCGGTCGGCGTGCGACAGGGGGAGTCATGACGAGAGCCGAGCAGCGCCAGGCACTCGAGGCCTTCTCGCGCGACCACCCGCGAGCCGCACAACCTCATAGCGACCGACCTCGAGACCCTGCCCGCCTTCGTCTTCCAGCAGCTCTACAACCGCCTGCAGTGGCCGTCACCGAGGGCGAGGCCGCCGAGCGGATCACGGATGAGGCGGCCCGGCGCTGCGCGCCGGGCCGCCCCCTTGGCTCCACCTGCGCACGCGACAGAGGGAGTCCGAGGCGTTGATCCGGACCTTGCCGGCCACAGTGACTGGGTCAACGCCTGCGCCTTCTCCCCCGACGGGCGGCGGATCGTCTCGGGGAGCCGGCGACAAGACCCTCAAGCTCTGGGACGCAGAGACGGGCAGCTGCGAGGCGACCCTCGGAGGGGCACGGCGACTGGGTCAACGCCTGCGCCTTCTCGCCCGACGGGCGACGCATCGTCTCGGCCGGCGACGACAAGACCCTCAAGCTCTGGGACGCCGAGACGGGCAGCTGCGAGGCGACCCTCGAGGGGCACGGCGGCTCGGTCAGCGCCTGCGCCTTCTCGCCCGACGGGCGGCGCATCGTCTCGGGCAGCGACGACAAGACCCTCAAGTCTGGGACGCGGGACCGGCAGTCTGCGAGGCGACCCTCGAAGGGCACGGCGGCCGGTCAGCGCCTGCGCCTTCTCACCCGACGGGCGACGCATCGTCTCGGGGAGCGGCGACAGCACCCTCAAGCTCTGGGACGCCGAGACGGGCAGCTGCGAGGCGACCCTCGAGGGGCACAGCGGCTCGGTCAAGGCCTGCGCCTTCTCCCCCGACGGGCGGCGCATCGTCTCGGCGAGCGACGACAAGACCCTCAAGCTCTGGGACGCCGAGACGGGCAGCTGCGAGGCGACCCTCGAGGGGCACAGCGGTCCGGTCAACGCCTGCGCCTTCTCACCCGACGGGCGGCGCATCGTCTCGGGAAGCGATCGACGATGACCCTCAAGCTCTGGGACGCCGAGACGGGCGTCTGCGAGGCGACCCTCGAGGGGCACGGCGGCCCGGTCAACGCCTGCGCCTTCTCGCCCGACGGGCGGCGCATCGTCTCGGGCGGAGGGATGTCCGAGCACCCTCAAGCTCTGGGACGCAGAGGGCGGGCAGCTGCGAGGCGACCCTCGAGGGGCACAAGCGAGCGGTCCACGCCTGCGCCTTCTCACCCGACGGGCGGCGCATCGTCTCGGGCAGCACCGACAAGACCCTCAAGCTCTGGGACGCCGAGACGGGCGCCTGCGAGGCGACCCTCGAGGGGCACGACGACTCGGTCAACGCCTGCGCCTTCTCGCCCGACGGGCGACGCGATCGTCTCGGCGCAGCGCGACAAGACCCTCAAGCTCTGGGACGCGGAGACCGGCAGCTGCGAGGCGACCCTCGAGGGCACGAGGACTGGGTCTACGCCTGCGCCTTCTCACCCGACGGGCGAGCGATCGTCTCGGGCGGAGCTCTATGACAGCGCCGACGAGACCCTCAAGCTCTGGGACGCCGAGACCGGCAGCTGCGAGGCGACCCTCGAGGGGCACGGCGCGGTCCACGCCTGCGCCTTCTCGCCCGACGGGCGGCGCATCGTCTCGGGAAGCGGCGACACGACCCTGAAGCTCTGGGACGCCGAGACGGGCGCCTGCGTGGCGACCCTCGAGGGGCACGGCGACGCGGTCAACGCCTGCGCCTTCTCCCCCGACGGGCGGCGCATCGTCTCGGGAAGCGGCGACAAGACCCTCAAGCTCTGGGACGCGAGACGGGGGCCTGCGAGGCGACCCTCGGGGGCACAGCGCGTACGGTCGCGCCTGAGCGCCCTCCGGGCGGCGGGCTGACTCTCGAGCTCGAGCAAGGCCGTCGACCGTGCGCCGTCGACGGCGAGCTGCGCCTCCCCGACGGACGCGACTCGTCGATGCACGGCGACGCCCTGACGGCGCTGCGACGCTCTCGGCGACGGCGCCGAGAGCTGGCTCTCGGCGACAAGCGAGGGCAGTCGCCGGCATCCTCGACGCTCCACTCGCCAACTGTGTCGCGTTGACCCCGCCGCTCCGACGGCTTCGCCTTTGGCGATAGCGCGGGAATCGTCTCGGTCACCGGACCTGCACAACTCGGAGAGGCGGCGTGCTCGCGCTGCGAGCTGCCAGCGTTGCCGCGCAGTCGGCGGCTCGCCGACTCCTCGCGGTCGTCCGGCCCACCGGCGTCGCGGACCAACGCGGCCACGACCCTCGGGAGTACCATAGCGGCGAGGTCCTCCCGGGGCCGTAGCCGCCGGCGACACAGAGGGGGAGCCATGGCATCCGAGCAGCCCGAGCAGTGTTTCGTCGTCATGCCGTTCGGGACCAAGCCGCTCAACGACGGCTCCGGCCGGCTCTACGACTTCGACAAGGTCTACCGCGTGATCATCCAGCGCGCGATCAGGCAGGCGGGGCTCGAGCCCGCGCGCGCCGACGAGCGCAAGGTCTCCGACATCATCCACGCCGACATGTTCAAGCAGCTGCGCGACCGCGGCGTGGTGCTCGCCGACCTCTCGCTGGAGAACCCGAACGTCTTCTACGAGCTCGGCGCCCGTCACGTGATGTCGGCGAAGGGCACGGTGCTCATGTGCCGCGCGGGGTCGGAGCTGCCCTTCGACGTCAAGCTCTCGCGCGTCATCTTCTACGACTACGACGGCAGCACCTGGACTGGGAGGAGGTCGAGCGCGTCGTCCATGAGCTGCAGTTCGCCCTCGAGGAGGCCAAGCGGGGTACGCCCGACAGCCCGGTGCACGCGCTGCTCGAGCGGGTGCTGCCCGACGCGCCGGCTCGCTCGCGGGGAGCGGCACCGCCCAGGAGCGACGTAACGGCCCGCCAGGGCGAGGCGCTCGACCGCTTCCAGCAGGTCGTCGCCGACCACTGGGCGCAGGAGGGCAGGCCGGCCGGGGAGCTGCTGGCCGAGTGTGGCAGCTCGATCTTCGGCTGCCGGGCGCTCGCCCTGCTGGCGCTCGGCGCAGGAGCACCCGCCGGAGATGTCGCTCTGCGATCGCCAAGCGCCTCCACGACCTCGCCCAGTACGATCTCGCGAGCCGGCTCTACGAGAAGCTCGACGGCGCCGGGCGCCTGGGGTTCGACGAGCTCCTCGCCTACGGGTCGGTGGTGTCGGAGTTGCGCCCGGACCTGGTCGGCCGCCGACGAAGGCATCGCCTACATGCGGCGCGCGGCCGACTCCTGGCGCCGCGGCTCGAGGAGGAGTCCCCGCCGGCCGACATCCTGCGCGACGCCTTCGCCTGTTCCTACAAGCTCGCCGGCCTGTACCGCTGGCGCTGGCAGCTGAGTCACGACGACGAGCGACCTCGCCGGGCGATCGAGCACTACGAGGAGGCCGATCGAGGTGGGCAAGCGCCTCGACGCGGCGGCCGAGGACTTCGAGATCGGCCGCCTCGCCGCCTGCCATCTCACGCTGCTGCTCCTGCTGCGCATCCGCGACGACGACCCGCACCGCGTCGACGTCGAGCGCCACCGCGCCCAGATCCTGGCCCTCGAGGTCGACGGCCGCCACAGCCCCGTCGAGGAGTCCTACGCCCGCTGGTGCCAGGCGATCGCGCTCGCCGACGGCGGCGACGCCAACGGCTCGAACAACATGGCGATGCACGCCTTCTCGGAGGACGCCAAGTGCATGGACCGCCCCGGCTGCGAGACCATCGGCCGCAAGCAGTACGTCCTGTCTGCGCCGCTACCTCGAGCACTACTCGGCCGTCCTGCGCAACCCGTCGCTGATCGGCCACATCTCGCAGGTGCTGCAGATCGGGCACAAGGCGAAGGGCTGATGGGGCTCGACACCTACCCCTCGCGCGCGCCGGCGACGTCGTCGCTGACGCCCGAGGACGAGGCGGTCGTTCAGCGGCGCTCGACCTGCGCTCTGCGACTGATCGGCGACGGCTCGCTTCCGCGGCAAGGTCTACATCGATGTCGTCGACCGCGTCGCCGGCGTCGTGTCGCTGTACGAGCTGTGGATGCCGCCCGAGGAGCGTCGCCGAGATGGCGGCCGCCTTCGAGGCCTGCGACCCGGAGGAGGTCGCGCAGGCCACCCAGGACGACCACTACCCCGTCACCGCCGACGAGGTGAGCGCGTTGCGCCGCCTGTTCCGGCTCTTTGCCGACCGGGGTCTCGGCCTCGTGGGGTCGTGGTGAGCGTCGCATGAGCATTGACATGTACGCCTCGCGCTCGCCCGACGACGTTGTCCTGACGCCCGAGGACGAGGCCGTCTTCAGGCAGCTCGAGGTGCACGTCCACGAGTGGATCGGCACCGGCTCGTTCGGCGCCAGAAGGTACATCGACCTCGTCGACCGGGCCGCCGGGGTGGTACTTGGATACAGGTGGATCCCCCCCGACGAGGTCGTGCGCATGGCCGTGGCCTTCGAGGCGCGGGATGCCGAGGACGTCGCGCGCGAGAGCGCCGGCGACGCCTACCCGGCGACGGCGGACCAGGTGCGCGGGCTGCGCCGGCTGTTACGCATCTGCGCCGACCGCGGACTCGGCCTCTACGGGATGTGACGAGCGAGGGGCGATAGTGGGGCCGAACCTGCGAACCGAGGTGACGATGCCGGAGCGCCGCTCGGCCCTCCAGGCCTTCTCGCGTGCCCTCGACCGCGAGTTGCACAACCTGCAGGTGTTCGACCTCGGAGCCATGCCGGCCTTCGTCTTCCAGCAACTCTACAACCGTCTGCAGTGGGAGGACGAGCCGCCGTCACCTCCCTCGTCGCCGCACAACGCGAGGTGCGGAGCGTCCCGGGGCGGTTCCTTGGGCGCGCACGCGGACCCGGTTCGGTGAGTCTGGAGCGCTTGAATCGCACCCTCGCCGGCCACACTGGCTCTGTCACGCGGCTGTGCGGTGAGTCCGGACGGGACTTGGATCGTGTCCGCCAGCGAGGACAAGACGCTCAGGGTTTGGGATGCGGCTACCGGATCCAAGCTGCGCACCCTCGACCGGCCACACGCACTCTGTCAACGGCTGTGCGGTGAGCCCGGACGGGACCGGATCGTGTCCGCCTGCATTGGATGGGACGCTGAAGGTGTGGGACGCGGCCACCGCCCGAGCTGCGCACTCTGGCCGGCCACACCGACACGGTCACGACGTGTGCAGTGAGCCCGGACGGCACCTGGATCGTTTCCGCCAGTGAGGACAAGACGCTGAAGGTGTGGGATGCGGCTACCGGCTCCGAGCTGCGCACCCTCGTCGGCCACACCGACACGGTCACGGCGTGTGCAGTAAGCCCGGACGGCACCTGGATCGTCTCCGCCAGTGAGGACTACACACTGATGGTGTGGGACGCAGGCAGCGGCGCCAGGCTCCGCACCTTGCGGGGTCACGAGGGCGGAGTCTACGCGCTGTGCGGTGGCGCCGAACGGCGCCTGGGTCTTGTCGGTGAGCGATGACGAGACCCTGAGGATATGGGACGCGGCCACCGGCGATGAACTGTGGTCGCACCCTCGCGCACACGCGTTAGATCAGCGGATGTGCGGTGAGCCCGACGGCAGACCTGGATTGTCTCCGCCGGCTGGGACGGCACCGCTGAAGCTGTGGAGCGCGGGCACTGGCGCCGTGCGGGGCACTCTCACCGGCCACGCCGGGGTCGTGTACGGCTGTGCGGTGAGCCCCGACGGGTCTGGATCGTCTCCGCCGAGCGGGGACAAGACGCTGAAGGTGTGGGACGTAGCCGCCGCCAGAGCAGGACACCCGCATCGGCAGCACCGACGTGGGTCAACGACTGCGCGGTCAGCCCTGATGGCATGTGGATTGTCTCCGCCAAGCGCCGACCAACCCTGAAGCTGTGGGATGCGCCGCCAGTCGGGAGCTGCGCACTCTGAGCGGCCACAGAGACCCTGTCCACGGCTGTGCGTTGAGCCCGACGGGCGCCCGGATCGTCTCCGCCAGCGGGGACGAGACGTTGAGGGTCTGGGATGCGAAACGCGGACCGGAGTTGCGCACTCTGAACGGTCACACCGGACCTGTCGACGACTGTGCGGTGAGCCCGGACGGCGTCTGGATCGTCTCGGCCAGCGGCGACAAGACGCTGAAGGTGTGGGACGCCGTCACCGGCACCGAGCTGCGCACCCTCATGGCCACACCGACGGGGTCTTGGCCTGTGCGGTCGTCGCCCGACGGAGCCGGATCGTCTCCGCCAGCGGGGACGAGACGCTGAAGGTGTGGGATGCGGCTCACGGGCGCCGCAGCTGCGCACCCTCGCAGGTCACTCCGGTCCGTCCTAGGCTGTGCGGTGAGCCCCGACGGCGCCGGATCGTCTCCGCGAGCAGGGATAAGACGCTGCAAGGTTCTGGGATACGGCCACCGGCACGAGAGTGCGCACCCTCACCGGCCACACCCAGCAGGTCAAGGGCTGTGCGGTGAGCCCGGACGGAGCCTGGATCGTCTCCGCGAGCAGGGATAGCACGCTACGGTGTGGGGCGTCGACAACGACGAGAGGCCATGACGTTCCCGCTGCTGCGATACTCGTCACACGTGGGCTTGCACCCATGGCGGCCGTTCGCAGCCGTGCGGCGATCGGCGTGGCGCCGTACCTCCTCGACCTTGCGGGCATCGAGTACGGGCCGATCTCGTCACGGCCGCCGAGGTGGGGCGAGGCCTTGATCTCGCGCTGCCCGGCCTGTCAGCAGGAGCATCCGCGTGACACCCGACGACCTCGGCACGGAACTCACCTGCCCGAGCGTGCGGACTGCGGTCTGCGCATGCGCCTCAACCCCTTCGAGGTGCCACACGCCGCTGCGCAACGGTTCGCCTGCCCCGACTGTGGCGCCGAGAGTCCCGGGGTGCCGTTGGTGTCCCTCCTGCGGGCGCGACCGAGATGGAGCAGTGATCGGATGCGTGGCCGCGGCCGTGCTGCCCGGCGGCGGCTGAGGAGCGACTGTGGGCCTCGACATCTACCTGTCACGGACCCCGTTTGACGTCACCCTGACCCCCGAGGACAGGGCCGCCCTGAGCGGCCTCGGCTTGCCGCTCTGCGAGTGGACCGACCGCGCCTCCTTCCGCGGCAAGGTCTACTTGGACGTCGTCGACGCGGTCGCCGGCATGAACCTGGGCGAGGAGTGGACCCCACCGGAGGAAGTGGCGCGCATGGCGGCCGCCTTCGAGGCCTGCGACCCGGACGAGGTCGCGCGCGCCTCGCGCGACGCGCACTACGCGGTCAGCGCCGATGAGGTGCGCGCCCTGCGCCACCTGTTGCGCCTCTGCGCAGACCGCGGGATCGGGCTCGTGGGGTCGTGGTGAACGAGCGTCGCGCGGCGCTCGCGGCCTTCTCGCGCGCGTGAAGCCTCTTCCCTGTCTCTTCGGACTGCACTCCTGGGACCACTGCCGCTGCGCGCGTTGCGGGTCGCTCCGCGACCAGGAGCACGACTGGGAGGGCTCCTGCACGTGCGCGGTCTGCGCCCGGACGAGAAACGCCTATCACCAGCGGGTCGGCTGTCGGTGCCGGACGTGCGGCACGGAGTTGCACGACTACGTTCCCGCCGACTCCAAAGAGCACAGTTGCCGGCGGTGCGGCCTCGTCGAACCGCATGCGTTCGAGAGTGAGTGCCGTTGGGAGGACTGGGGCGGCTGGGACTCGATAGGGCCGTGGAAGGCTCAGGAGAACGAATACAGGGTCTGCCGCCGGTGCGGCCACGAGGAGTTCGCCGCGATTCACCGGAAGGATCCAGTTCTAGGACGTCATGTTCCTTGGCGTATCGTAGGAGAGAGTCCCCGATCTCGTACCGAGGTTGATCAGGCCATGGGACTGGACACAAACGCGTCGCGCTCGTCCTCGCCAGTCAGGAGCGGGTCGCCGCGCGAGCACGGCGCGTGGGGTCGTGGTGAACGAGCGTCGCGCGGCGCTCATGGCCTTCTCGCGCGCTCTCGGTCGCGAACTGCACAACCTGCGAGCGGCCGACATCGGCGGTCTGACGACGTTCGTCTTCCAGCAGCTCTACAACCGCCTGCAGTGGACCTTGCCGGAGGCGGCGGCGCGGCGGGCGGCCGATGAAGCCGCCCGCCGCGCCGGCGTCGGACGGCAGCCGTGGTTCCACGTGCGCACGCGGCCGGAGGAGTCTGAGTCGCTGATCTGCACCCTTGCCGGCCATGCCGGGCCGGTCGGGGCCTGCGCGTTCTCCCCCGACGGGCGGCGCATCGTCTCGGGCAGCTCGGACGAGACCCTCAAGCTCTGGGAGGCAGAAACGGGGAACTGCGAGGCGACCCTCGAGGGCCACGGCAGCTCGGTCATGGCCTGCGCCTTCTCACCCGACGGGCGGCGCGTCGTCTCGGGGAGCTTCGCCAAGACCCTGAAGCTCTGGGACGCAGAGACGGGCGCTGCGAGGCGACCCTCGAGGGCCACCGTGGCCGGGTCCACTCCTGCGCCTTCTTTCCCGACGGGCGACACGTCGTCTCGGCGAGCCACGATGACAACGACGACGAGACCCTCAAGCTCTGGGATGTGGAGACAGGCGACTGTGAGGCTACTCTCACAGGCCGCAGGGCCGGGCTTTTCGCTGATTCGCCTGACGGACGGCGCAGGGTCTCGCCGAACGCCGATGGGACCCTGACGCTGTGGGAGGCAGGCACATTCCTGGCGACCCTGCACGGCCATGTCGAGCCGGTCACGGCCTGTGCCTTCTCCCTCGACGGGCGGCGGATCGTCTCGGCGAGTTGGGACGACACCCTCAGACTCTGGGACGCGGAGTCCGGCGCCTGTGAGGCGACCCTCCAGAGCCCTGGGGTCGCTGTCTGCGCCCTCTCTCCCGACGGGCGACGCATCGTGTCTGCAGACCGGAGGACCCTTAGGCTCTGGGACACGGAATCGGGAAGCTGCGAGGCGACTCTCGAGGGCCATGGCGACCCGGTCACGGCTTGCGCCTTCTCGTCCGACGGGCGCCGCATCGTCTCAGGGCACTCCTCTGGTACCGTCAAGCGCACGGATGCGAGGACGGGAAGCTGCGAGGCGACCCTTGATGGCCATGGCGACCCGGTCACGGCTTGCGCCTTTGCTCCCGACGGTCGCCGCATCGTCTTCGTGGGTGACGACATGATCCTCAAGCTCTGGAACGCGGAGACCGGCGCTTGCGAGGCGGCTCTTGCGGCTCGCACTCAACCTCCCGACGGGCGGTGCGTCGTCTCGGCGAGCGATGATGGCATCCTCAGGCTCTTGGACTCGGTGACGGGCAGCTGTGAAGCAATCCTCAAGGGTCACGGCGACCGGGTCTGGGCTTGGGCTTTCTCGCCCGACGGTCGTCGCATCGTCTCGGCAAGCGAGGATTGGACGCTGAAGGTCTGGGACTCGGCGACCGTCGCCTGTGAGGCGATCGTTGAAGGCCATGCGGGCTCGGTCGAGTGCTGCGCCGTCGCCCCCGACGGGAGTCGCATCGTCTCCGCAGGCGACGACAAGAACCTCAAGATCTGGGACACGGAGACGGGCCTCTGCACGGCGACTCTCGAGGGCCACGAGGCTTCGATACACACGTGCGCCTTCTCGCCCGCTGACGAGACCGTCCTCTCGGCGAGTGACGACGACACTCTCAGGCTGTGGAACGCGGAGTCTGGCGCCGGTGAGGGGACCCTCAAGTGCCGGGGCGTCACGGCTGGCGCCTTCTCGCCCGACGGGCGGCGCATCGTCTCGGGCAGCGGTGACGGCACCGTGAGGCTCTGGGACGCTGGGACGCGGCGCTGCGTAGCGACCCTCAGGGGCCATCGCGACCCTGTCATGCTCTGTGCCTTCTCCCCAGACGGTCGCCGCATCGTCTCGGTGGGCCACCGGGGGACGCTCAGGCTGTGGGACGCAGACTCCGGACGCTGCCAGGCGACCCTCGAGGGTCACGACGACCGGGTCCGGGCCTGCGCGTTCTCGCCCGACGGGCGACGGTATCGTCTCGGCGAGCGACGACCGGGGCGTGCGAGTCTGGGAGACGGAGACCGGGAGCTGCCACGCGATGCTGGAAGGCCATCGCGACCCGGTCACCGCCTGCGCGTTCTCCCCCGACGGGAGCCGCATCGTGTCGGCGAGCCAGGACGAGACGCTCAGGATCTGGAACGCGAGAACCGGGCGCTGCGAGGCGACACTCGAGGTCCGAGGGGACCCATACACGGTCTGGGTCGCCGGCAAGTCCTCCGGCGCGGTCACGGTCAACGACGAGATCCGTCGGCTGGCCGACTTCTCTGTCGACGGCCGGCACATCGTCGCGACCGTCGATGGCCGGACCCTGACCGTCTGGGACGCCGCGACACAGCGTGAGGTCGCGCGAGTCACCAGCCTCTACTCGCTGTTCTGCATCGCCGCGGACAGGGGCGCTTCGCATCTGGCGTGGGGAGACGGTCGTGGCGTGGTCTCCGTCATCGACCTTCACGGGCTGGAAGGGAGCGCCTGCGCGTTCCGACCGACTGGTGCTGCCGCAGTCGCCGAACGACCGCTCGCCGTTCCCGCGAAGGAAGGCGGAGGCGGTGTCACGTGTCCCCGCTGCGGCTTCGTCAACCCTTCGGGGGCGCGGTGGTGCCTGCAGGATGGGTCCGACCTCCCGGGCGGCGACTGACCCCGGGCGGCCATTGACTCCGCGACCGCGCTGCAGCCAACGACCTCACCGTCAGCCGACAGACTCCCGTCTGGGCGTCCCAGAGCTTGAGGATTCCATGCAAACGCCCGGAGACGATCTGTTCCGCGTCTGGGAGCGAGCGCGGATGATGGCGTACCATGGGGGCAGTCCATCCTCTTGCTGAGGTTGACGGCGGTGGGAAAGGCTGACTGATCCCGGATCGCTGTGAGACACGATTGCGAGCATCCGCCTGTGCAAGCTGCCGCCTGATCGCCGTGCCCCAGCGGACCCGCTCGAGCCATTCCCGATCGTGGAAGCAGCCGTCACAGGTGGGATAGCCGTGTCATGACTGAAGCGACGATGAGGGAGCGTCGGGCGACTCTGGAGACCTTTTCCCGGATGCTCACCCGCGAGGCCCACAACCTTCGGCACAGGCCGGGAATCGTCTGGCAGCAGATGTACAACCGCCTGCAGTGGGCGGATGGCTTGGTCGCAGACGCTCTCGCCACCGAACTCGAGAGGAGAAGCCGTCCCGGCGCGGAGGCCTGGTTCCACCTGAAGACCAGGCTCAGGGAAGCGGAGGCGTTGGTGCGGACCCTTCAAGGGCATGCCGACGCCGTCTTTGGCTGTGCCTTCTCGCCTGGTGACCGGACGGCGGTCTCCGCCAGCAGGGACGGCACACTCAAGTTGTGGGACGTGGACCAGGGGCAGGAGCTCGGCACGTTCAAGGGTCACGGCACCGACCGCGTCTGGTCCTGCGCGTTCTCTCCCGACGGCAAGCGCGTCCTTTCGGCGAGCGACGACAGGACCCTCAGGCTCTGGGATGTGACGAACCAGACCGAGCTCCGGACGCTCGCCGGCCACAAGGACGCAGTCCTTTGTTGCGCCTTCTCCCCGGATGGCACGCGCATCCTTTCGGGAAGCCACGACAGCAGCCTCAAGCTGTGGGACGCGGACACGGGAGAGGAGCTTGCCACCTTCATCGGACACGCAGGCGCGGTCAACGCCTGCGCGTTCCTTCCCGGCGGTGACCGCTTCGTGTCGGCGAGCGACGACAAGACCCTGAGGATCTGGGACGCGCGTACTGGCGAGGTGACCAACACCCTGGTCGGCCACACCTGGAGGGTCATTGCATGTGGCCTTTCACCGGATGGGACGCGCATCGTGTCCGTGAGCGGCCAGCGAGTGTTGCCGGGCAGGGACAGGAGTATCCGGATCTGGGATACCTCCAGCGGAGAGGAACGCGTGACGGTGACCGGCCACGATGGAGGGGCCAATGCCTGCGCCTTCTCTCCCGATGGCGAGCGCATCCTGTCGGCGGGCTATGACCGCACTCTCCAGCTCCGGGACGCGAGGACAGGTGCCGAGTTGGCGGAGCTTCCCGGGCACATGGATGCGGTGCTGGGCTGCGCGTTCTCGTCGAAAGGCGATCGCATCGTGTCGGCGAGCGCCGACGATACCCTCAAGGTCTGGGACGTCACCCAGGCGGGAAGCGGGCGGACGCCCTTCCCCGGCCACACCGCATCCGTCAATGCCTGCGCCTTCTCCTCCGACGGCCGGCGCCTGGTGTCCGCCGCCGCCGATCAGACTCTGCGGCTCTGGGACACGGCCACCGGGAGCGTGCTGGCCGTTCTCGAGGGTCACGTCAACTCCGTCCTGTGCTGCGCCTTCTCACCCGACGGCAAGCGCATCCTCTCGGGGGGCCATGACTCGACACTCAGGTTGTGGGACGCGGGCGCCGGCGAGGAGCTGGCGAGACTCAGCGGCAACAAGGGCTGGGTCGACGCCTGCGCCTTCTCCCCCGACGGGAAGCGCATCGCCTCCACGGGCGGGGGCGAGGGCCTCGACAGGCCCCTTATCCTCTGGGAGTCCGATACCGGCGAGCATATCGGCACGATACAGACTGGCCACTCGATATCGGTCAAGGACTGCGCCTTCTCCCCGGATGGGATGGTCATCGTGACGGCGAGCTACGACCAGACGCTCAAGCTCTGGGACGCATACGGCGGTGGGGAGATACTGACCCTCCGCGGACATTCGGACGCGGTGAACGCTTGCGCGTTCTCGCCGGATGGGAGGTTATCGCATCGGCCAGCAAGGACGGCACCCTCAAGCTCTGGGATGCCCAGACTGGAGAGGACCTGAGGACTCTCGGAGGCCATGCGCATGAAGTCTTGGACTGTGCCTTCTCCCGGGACGGGACTCGGCTGGTATCGGCGAGCAAGGACCACGTGCTCGCGATATGGGATGTCCGGACGGGAGGATTGCTGGACACGTTCCCGGCGGGCGGCGAGCTGCCGTGCTGCGCCTTCAGCCCCAGCAGTGACATGCTGTGCTGCGGAGACGCAGGGGGGAACGTCTACCTACTCGAGCAAATGGGGATCCGGTCCCTCGACGGCCGGCTCCCTCGATGATGGGGGTCGGGATGGTGTTCTCAGGCGTGACCAACGTTCCGCATCCTGTGGTGATCCAGCACATGCTCACCACCGTCACTCCTGCGATGCTCAGCGAATCCAGGGGCTTTGTGTGCCCAGTACACCGATGAAGGAGTTGAGAACCAGAGCAACCCCAAGGTGGCGGTGGCGGCCCAGTCCGTATGCGAGGAGTCAGGGATCGTGCTCGCCGTGGAGCAATCACTCGGCCTGCTGATCGTCGACGCTCTCGTCCTGCAGATAGCAGCGGACGAATCCTCTCCCGTGACGGACTTCGATGCGCTGTGCGTGCTGCTCCTATCCAAGGGGCAGCGCATCGCCAGCATCCGGATCGACCCCGGGTCGGGCGAGGTCACGATCGTCGAGAACATCCAGGGCGAGTATCCTTCGAACCCGGGCTTTCGTCGGGCGCTATGGTCGCCAAAGGCAGGGAGCTCATGATGGAGCGGAGGGACTACGTTGGGGCGCTCACCTGTTTCGAACAGGCCACAGAGAAGGACACCAAGAACGCGGACGCCTGGTTCAACAAGGCGCAGGCCCTGCAGTTCCTGGGCAGATCCGATGAGGCGGCCACGTGTTTCGGGAGGGCGCTCGAGCTGTCGCCGCGCGCCACTGACATGATTGGCGGTGAGACTGATGAGGGGGAGACCGGCGAGGATGAGCTGCCAGATCCGTTGGCACAGAAGCTGAGGGATCTCCAGGAGGCCAACGAGAAGCTCGATCAAAGCGGGATCGTGGAGCAAGCCTACCGCGACATGATGGGAGAAGAGGCTCAGGGCGAGACGAAGAAGAAGAGATGGTGGCAGTCCAAGTAGCGACCGAGACCGCGCCGGCGGGCTCGCAACAGGGAATCGAGGACGCCGTCGAAGGGTCCCGAGAGGACCTTGGCCACGACCGTGCCGGCCGGCGAGACGTCGGCTGGGCAGGAGAGAGACGGTCCGTGAGCTCTGGGCAAGTCACAAGCGACACGGCTCGCCGCGAGCGTCGGGTGATAGTGGAAGCGTTCGGCCAAGCGGTGAACCGCGAGTTGCACAACCTGCAGACGACCGACCTCGACGCGCTGTCCGGCCTTCGTCTTCCAGCAGCTCTACAACCGGCTGCAGTGGACGCTGCCGGAGTGGGCGGCGCGGCGGGCGGCCGAGGAGGCCGCCCGCCGCGCCGCCGCCGGGCCGGCCCCCGTGGCTCCATCTGCGCACCCGACCCAGGGAGTCGGAGTCCGCTCGTCCGCACCTTCGCGGACACGACGACGTGGTCCTGCGTGCGCCTTCTCGCCTGACGGGCGACGGATCGTCTCGGCGAGCAAGGACGAGACCCTCAAGCTCTGGGACGCCGAGACGGGAGCTGCGAGGCGACCCTCGCAGGGCCACGACGACGAGGTCAGCGCCTGCGCCTTCTCGCCCGACGGGCGCCGCATCGTCTCGGCGAGCATGGACAGACCCTCAAGCTCTGGGACGCCGAGACGGGGCGCTGCGAAGCGACCCTGGAGGGCCACGACGAGCGAGGTCTTCGCCTGCGCCTTCTCGCCCGACGGGCGGCGGATCGTCTCGGCGAGCTGACGACGACACCCTCAAGCTCTGGGACGCCGAGACGGGCGCTGCGCGGCGACCCTGGAGGGGCACGGCCGCTGGGTCAATGCCTGCGCCTTCTCGCCCGACGGGCGGCGGATCGTCTCGGCGAGCGACGACGACACCCTCAAGCTCTGGGACGCCGAGACGGGCGCGTGCCGAGGCGACCCTCGAGGGCACACGGCAACTCGGTCAACGCCTGCGCCTTCTCCCCCGACGGGCGGCGGATCGTCTCGGCGAGCGACAGACGACCCTCAAGCTCTGGGACGCGGAGACGGGCGACTGCCGAGGCGACCCTGGGGGCCACGACGGCTCGGTCAACGCCTGCGCCTTCTCCCCCGACGGGCGGCGGATCGTCTCGGCGAGCGACGACGGGACCCTCAGGCTCTGGGACGCCGAGACCGGCGACTGCCGAGGCGACCTCGAGGAGGGACACAGCGACGGTCAACGCCTGCGCCTTCTCCCCCGACGGGCGAGCGGATCGTCTCGGGGAGCGCGGACAAGACCCTCAAGCTCTGGGACGCCGACGACAGTGGGCGCTGCCAGACGGCCCTCGAGGGACATGGCGACAAGGTCCACGCCTGCGCCTTCTCGCCCGACGGGCGGCGGATCGTCTCGGCAAGCGGCGACAAGACCCTCAGGCTCTGGGACGCGAGACAGCGGCGCTGCCGAGGCGACCCTCAAGGGCCACGACAGGCTGGGTCTTGGCCTGCGCCTTCTCGCCCGACGGGCGGCGCATCGTCTCGGCGAGCGACGACAGGACCCTCAAGCTCTGGGACGCCGAGACCGGCGAGCTGCGAGGCGACCCTCGAGGGGCACGGCGGCACGGTCACGGCCTGCGCCTTCTCGCCCGACGGGCGGCGCATCGTCTCGGCGAGCGCCGACCAGACCCTCAAGCTCTGGGACGCCGCGACCGGCGCCTGCGAGGCGACCCTCGAGGGGCACGACGATCTGGGTCTGACGCCTGCGCCTTCTCCCCCGACGGGCGGCGCATCGTCTCGGCGAGCGGCGACAAGACCCTCAAGCTCTGGGACGCCGGGACCGGCGAGCTGCCAGGCGACCCTCGTGGGCCACGGGGACTGCGTCAACGCCTGCGCCTTCTCCCCCGACGGGCGGCGCATCGTCTCGGCGAGCGACGACGACGCTCAGACTCTGGGACGCGGAGACCGGCCGCTGCGAGGCGACGCTAGAGGGGCACGACGACTGGGTCTGGGACTGCGCCTTCTGCACCGCGGGCGGCACGTGGTCTCGGCGAGCGACGACATGACCCTCAGAGTCTGGGACGTCGAGACCGGACACGAGATTCTCGCGTCTGGCGATGCCCCAATCACTCCGCTGCGTTGCCGCCTACCCGACTGCTGCACGTCTGGCCTGCGGCGATGTTGGCGGGCGCCTCTCCACGATTGACGTGCATGGCTTGGAGCAGGATGGCGCGGAAGGCGCCGTGTTCCGCCCGGTCGCCGATCTGGCTGCGTCGGTGCAACGAGTCGCCGGAGGCGCCCAGCTGGACCTGCGGCGGACGGAATCCATTGAACCGAGCCGACGCAGAAGATGGTGCAGCCTCGGATCGGCGGTCCGGTGCCCTCGCTGCGGCTTCGTGAACCCCCCCGGGGCGCAGTGGTGCCTGCAAGACGGGCACGACCTGCCACACAGCGAGTAGGGGCAGTGGCGAACGGTCCGCACTACCGCGCCGAAGCCGCGACTGGCGTATAACAGGCAGGAAGAGCGCGAGAGGGCCGGGGACGTGGGGACCGCGGCGCTGCGGCTCCAGCTCGCGTCAGGCAGCCGGGGGGAGCGATGCCACACGCAACGCGCACGTTTCGAGTCTTCGTAAGCTCCACGTTCAGCGATCTGCGGGCCGAGCGCGACGCCCTGCAGGAGCACGTCTTCCCCGCCCTCGGCCGGCTCTGCACCGAGGCGGGCGCCACCTTCCAGCCCATCGACCTGCGCTGGGGCGTGAGCGACGAGGCGGGGCTCGACCAGCAGACCATGACCATCTGCCTGACCGAGCTCAAGCGCTGCCAGGACTCCGAGCTCAAGCCTGACTTCCTCATCCTGCTCGGCGATCGATACGGCTGGGAGCCGCT
This sequence comes from uncultured Thermoleophilia bacterium, assembly GCA_963707855.1. Taxonomy (GTDB): domain Bacteria; phylum Actinomycetota; class Thermoleophilia; order UBA2241; family UBA2241; genus UBA2241. Next base: position 53,309 of record CAVPRQ010000009.1, on the reverse strand, counting down.
GCCTCCGACGATCCCAGCCGACGAGTACGCCCAGATCCTCGCGCACACGAGCGACCCCGCCCGTACATTGCTGCTGACGCAATGGTACGAGCGCGACGACAACGCGGCGCCGCCGGTCCACCGGCTGAGAGCGCGCGATTCTGAGGCGTGGGAGAAGGCGGACGAGGTCCAGCGCGCCGCGCTGCGCGAGGCGTGGGAGAAGGAGGAGGCGGCCCTGCGGGCCGCGCTGCGCGCGGCGATCGAAGAGGCCGACCTGCACGGCGCCGCGGTGATCAAGTACTACGCCTCGGCGACCGAGCAGGAGATCATCGAAGGGGCGCTCGACGTACCCGACGCAGCCGAGCACGTCTTCTGTTTCGCCCGCGAACTCGATCCGGAAGGGCTTCCGAAGTCGGTCGGCCCGCTGCCTGAGAAGGACCCTGCACGAGCGTACCGCAACTTCCGCGACGACGGCTCGCTCGACGATAGCGCCGAGGTCGCGCTCATCGGCTTGAAGAGCCGTCTCCGGGAGAAACTCGGCGACCACTACGTGACCTACCCCGCCATGTGGGAGACGGGCGGCGAGGGCGGTCCCGGGCCTCCACGCAACATGTAGGTCGCCTCTCGGCTGACCCGGACGGCCCCGTGACGCGAACCGGGCGACGAGCCCGGCACGCTCTGCCGCGACGTCTACGACGCTCTGGCCGCCGTCATCCGCCCGCAACTCGCGACGACCGGCGTGACAGGCGAGGAGTTCGAAGCCGCGGCGGTGACCGACTTCGTCGAGCAGCGCACGCGCTTCTTCACGGGGCGCGTGTCGATCCTCGACCGCATCGGCGAGTACCTCACGAGGGCCGCGGGACAGGCGCTGGCCATGTGGGGCACCGCCGGTTCGGGCAAGTCGACGGTGGTCGCCCGCGCGGTGCGGGACGCCATGGGTGACGAACAGCCCTCCGACGTCAACGTGATCGCCAAGTTCATCGGCGCCATAGGCTCGAACGATGGCCGCTCCCTGCTCGACGACCTCTCGCGCAAGATCGACGAGCTGTACGGGGGCGAGGGTTCGTCCGGGGGGCGCACGTACGAGGAGCTGGTGCAGCAGTTCCCCGACAAGCTCGCGTTGGCCGACCAGGGCAAACCGCTCTGGGTGTTCCTGGACGCCCTCGACCAGCTCTCCGACGCCAACAACGCACGCAGCCTCGTGTGGCTGCCCGAGAAGGTCCCCGAGAACGTGCGCCTGGTAGTGAGCACGACGCCCGGCGAGTGCCTCGCGGCCCTGCAGCGCAAGCTCGACGAGGACCACGTCGTGGAGCTTGAACCGATGACGGTCGACGAAGGTGAGCGACTGCTCGACAAGTGGCTCGACGACGCCGGGCGCACGCTGACCGCCAAGCAGCGCGCGTGGCTTCTGCAGTACTTCGCCGGCTGCCCCATTCCGCTCTACCTGAAGCTGGCGTTCGAAGAGGCGCGACTCTGGACTTCGGGGGCCGGCGTGGAGCCGCTGGCGGCCGACACGCCGGGCCTCATCCGGCAGATGTTCGCCCGCCTCGCCGACCCCGCCAACCACGGACCCGAGCTCGTGGGGCGCGTTCTCAGCCTGCTGGCCGCCTCGCGGTACGGCCTCTCAGAGGAGGAGATGCTCGGCGTGCTGGCTTGGGACGACGGCTACTGGCGGCAGTTCGTCGCGGAGGGCGCGTACCACGACCTGCCGGAGACGATGAAGGGCTCCGAGCTCGAGCGCTGGCGACGGCGCATCCCGGTGGCCGTCTGGGCACGCCTCTACAAGGACCTGGAGCCGTACCTCAGCGAACGCGAGGTGGAAGGAGCCCGCGTCCTGGCCTACTACCACCGCCAGCTCGGCGAGGTGGCGTACCTCGACTACCTTGCCGACCGCGAGGCAAGCGACGCCGTGCGCGCGCGGGTGGTCGAGATCGAACAGGAGCTGCACGAGGGCAAGCTGGCGGCCGGCAAGGTACTGTCGGTGCCGCTCAGCGCTGTCGGCCGCGAGCGGCACCGCTTGCTCGCGGAGTACTTCCAGTGGGCCGCCGACCCCGCCGACGCCGACGCCGAGGGCCTGCGTTCGTGGCGGAACGGCAGCGCTCGCGGCCTCGCGGAGCTGCCGTACCACCAGGCCAAGGCCCAGTTGTGGGACGAGGTCTACGAGACCTTGACCGACTTCACGTTCATCGAGAACAAGTGCGCGCGGGTCGGGCGGTTGAAGGTGGTCGACGAGAAGGGAGAGCCGAAGACGCTGTTCACCGGCGCGTTCGCCCTGCAGGAGGACTACGCGACGGCGCTGGCGGACTTCCCCGCAGAGTGAGTCGAGGGTGACCGGATGATGCGACACGGGGGGCGCTGATGACTGCTGAGAAGAAGACGGTCGCCGTCGTCGGCGATGTGACGGTCGACTGGATGGTGATGAACCCAGGCGGCGCTCCTTCGATGATCGAGTACCCCGACATCTGGGGGAGCTACCTGTGCCGCGCCGCGGCGCAGCCGGGCGGCGCGGCGATGCTGGCCGCGCTGCTCGAGACGCTGGTCGCCGGCGACCCCGCGCTCGCGAAGACCTACCGCGTCACCGGACCGGCGGTACCGTCGCGAGCGCTCGCCTCGCCGGCGTACGACGGCCTCAACCTGACGTGGACCTCGTGGGCTCTGCACCCGCGAAGCCTGGGCGAGAAGAAGGCCCTCGCTTGGCGGATGGTCAGCTTCTGGGGGCAGAGCGGCCCTGAGGACGGCGGCGACCTCGAGCAGGTCTACCCTGCCGACGTGCCGCCGCCCGCGATCCTCGCCGTCGACGACTCCCGCCTCGGCTTCCGCGATGCGGAGCAGGTGTGGGCGCGGCTCCTCGAGGCTGAGGAACCGCCGCGGGCAGTCGTGCTCAAGATGACGGCGCCGCTGACGAGCGGCAGGTTGTGGCAACGACTGACGAGAGGCACGCCGACGCTCTCACGGTGGTCGTACCGGTCAACGACCTGCGCAAGGGCAGTGTGCAGGTCGGGAGCCCGTTGTCGTGGGAGCGGACGGCGCAGGAGATCGACGTCGCCGTGCGTTCGACAGATCTGATCAAGGCGTCGCGCGTCGTCGTCAACCTCGGTCCCGCGGGGGTGATGCTGATCGAGCGCGACGGCGGCTTCACCCTCGTCTTCGACCCGCGCGCCCAGGAGGGCGACTGGGAGAAGCAACGCCCCGGCCTCGTCCTGGGCTACGCGACCTGCGTGTCCGCCGCGCTGCTGCTCGACGCCATGCGCGGCGCACGGAGACCCGTCGGCCCTGCTCGATCGCAGCATGCAGGCGATGCGTGCGCTGCACGCCGAGGGATACGACGTGGTCGACGCCGAGGGCGCGCCGATGAGCGTGGAGGATGCCAAGGACGCGCGGCGCGTGCACGGGCTTCGCTTTCCGTTACGGGGCGGTCGCGGCCGCCCTGGCCGGCGACCGCCCCGGCGCCTTCGCCCAGCTTCATCTGCCCGAGGCGCCGAAGACCGGGCCCACAGCATCCTCGCTCGAGCCGCTGGGCTCGAGCGGGACCTCGCCGCCGTCGCCTGCCAGGCCGCCGTGGAAGGCCCCGAGAGCCTGCCCGCCGGCATCCCCGTGGAGGCCGTCGGCAAGTGGTCGTCGGTCGACCGCAGCGAGATCGAGGGCATGCGCGCGGTCCGCAACATCATGGCCGGCTACGTCGCGCGACTTCCTGCGCGGCGCGCGTCTCGAGCGCCCGCTCTCCATCGCCGTCTTCGGCCCGCCCGGCGCCGGCAAGTCGTTCGCCGTCAAGCAGATCGCCAAGGTCCTGCTGCCCGGCAGGCTCGGAGACCTGTCGACCTTCAACCTGTCGCAGTTCCGCTCCGAGGAGGAGCTGCCGCAGGCCTTCCACCAGGTCCGCGACCTGGTGCTGCGGCAGGCGCTGCCGCTCGTCTTCTGGGACGAGTTCGACACGCCGCTCGGCGGGGCAACGCCTCGGGTGGCTGCGCTACTTCCTTGCGCCCATGCAGGACGGCGAGTTCCGCGAGGCCGGCGCGTTCCACCCGGTCGGGCCGGCCATCTTCGTCTTCGCCGGCGGCACGTGCTCCACGCTTCAACGAGTTCGCCGAGATGCGCGACGAAGAGGCCGAGAAGGCGGCCAAGAAGCCCGACTTCCTGAGCCGGCTCAAGGGCTACGTCAACGTCTTCGGTCCCAACCCTGTCGGCCCGGACGACGTGGCCTTCATGTTGCGTCGCGCCCTGCTGCTGCGCGGCATGCTCAGGGCAAGGCGCCGCAGCTGTTCCAGAAGGGGAAGCTCCAGATCGACGAGGGTCTGCTGCGCGCCTTCATCGGGATCGATCGTTACCGGAACGGCGCACGGTCCATGGAAGCGATCATCGACACCAGCGCCCTTGGCGGCAGGCTGCTGCTACGAGCGCTCCAGCCTGCCGCCGGAAGACCAGCTCGAGCTGCAGGTCGACGCGCGCGCCTTTCTCGGGCTGATGGGGGGAGCGTGAGCGCCGCCGGCCGAGCGGAGGGGAGCCGGCGCCACGGCGCCATGCGCGTGATCCGCGTCGGCGTGACCGGCCACCGCACGTTCGACGACCCTGAGGAGGCGGCGCGCCGCGTGCGCGAGGGCCTGCGGCGCGTGCTCGCGCTGGCCGGCGACGAGGGCGACGGCGCCCAGGCGCGGCTCGAGATGATCTCGGCGCTCGCTGAGGGCGCCGACCGCCTCGTCGCCCGTGAGGCGCTCGCCCTGCCCGGCACGACGCTGTCCGTGGTGCTGCCCTTTCCCGTCGACGACTATGCGCGCGACTTCGAGACACAGGAGTCCAAGCGCGAGTTCGCCGAGTTCCTCGCGCAGGCGCAGAGCGTCGAGGTGATGCCGCCCACGCCGACGCGCGAGGCCGGCTACGAGCATGCAGGGACGCTGGATCGCCGACCGCAGCGACGTCCTCGTCGCCGTGTGGGACGGCGGGGGCTCCCGCGGCCAGGGCGGCACGGCCGAGATCGTCGCCTACGCCTCCGAGCGCGGCGCGCTGCTGCTGTGGGTCAAGGTGGAGCGTCCCTGAGCTCCGTGGACGACGACCCACGACACGAGCGCGGCGCGCACGACGGCGCCCCGCTCGTGCTCCGCGACGTTCGTGCGTCGCGTGCAGTGGCCGGCCGTCGTGGCGGCCGCCGTGGTCGCGCTCGTGCTCGGCTACGTCGGCTTCGCGCGCTACTTCGAGGCGGCCGGGGAGCAGCCCACGTTCTGGGACATCCTCTACCGCGACCTGCAGCTCTTCACCATCGAGTCGGGCTCCGTGATCGGCTCGGTGCCGTGGCAACTGCAGGTGGCGCGCTTCCTCGCCCCCGCGGTGACGATGGTGACCGCGGTCGGCCGCCGTGACCGCGCTGCTCAGCGAGCGTCTGCGCCTTGCCCGTCTGCGCTTCTGGAGCGACCACACGGTGATCTGTGGCCTGGGCCGCAAGGGGTTGTTCGTCGCCGAGGAGCTCACCCGTCGCTCGCGAGCGTGTCGTCGTGATCGAGAACGATGAACTCAACGACCATATCGAGCGCCTTCGCCAGCGCGGCGTCACGGTCCTGCTGGGCGACGCAAGCGACCCGCAGCTGCTCCGTCGCGCTCGCGCCGGGCGTGCCCGACGCGTGCTCGCCGTCTGCGGCGACGACGCCATCAACGCCGAGGTGGCGCTGCGCTGCCGGGAGCTGAGCCGCGAGAGCGGCGGCTCCGCGCTCGACTGCTACGTGCACATCGTCGACGGGGACCTTTGCCGCCTGCTGAAGGAGCAGGAGTTGCGCGGCTCCGGCGAAGATCTGCTGCGTCTCGAGTTCTTCAACGTCTTCGAGAGCGGCGCGCGGCGTTGCTCGTCCGCCAGTACCCGCCGTTCTCGCCTGAGGCCGCCACGGCCGCGGGCCCGGCGCCACACGTGCTCGTCGTGGGGTGCGGGAACATGGGCAGCAACGTCGTGGCGCGCTGCGCTCGGGAGTGGTGGCGCGCGGATCTGGGGAGGGAGCGTCGCCTGACAGTGTCGGTGGTCGACCGGGAGGCGAACGCGAGGTGCGCGGCCATGGAGGCGCGATGGCCCCGTCTCGTCGAGTCCTGCGACCTGGTCCGCGTCCCGATCGACGTGACCTCGGCCGCCTTCGAGCGCGGCGACTTCCTCGACGGAGGGCCCGAGCGGCGCCCGCCGGTGAGCATCGCCTACGTCTGTCTCGACGACGATTCGCGCGGCCTCTCCGCGGCGCTCGCCGTCCATCGCCGCGCCCGGCGGCGCGCGGTGCCCGTCGTCGTGCGCATGTCGTACGACACCGGGCTCGCCGGCCTGGTCGCCGGCGCCGGCGGCTTCGAGGGCCTGTCCGGCTTCGCCGTGATCAGCTGGGTGTGCGAGCCCGACCGTCTCTTCGCCGGCACGCACGAGACGATCGCCCGCGCGATGCACCGGAGCTACGTGGCGGAGCAGCTGGCGCGCGGGGAGACGGAGAGCACCAACCCCGCGACGGCGCCCTGGGAGCACCTGACCGACGAGTTCCGCGAGTCGAACCGGCGTCAGGCCGACCAGGCGGTCGTGAGACTGGCCGCCGTGGGCTGTGACATCACGCCGCTGTCCGATTGGGAGGCGGAGTGGTTCACGTTCACCGAACGCGAGGTCGACGAGATGGCGCGTTTCGAGCACGAGCGCTGGTGCGACGAGCGCCGCGCGGCGAAGTGGACGTACGCCGCGGCCCCAAGGACGTCACAGCGCAAGACCAACCCTCTGCTGGTCGCTTGGGACGACCTTCCCGAGGAGGTCAAGGAGGAGAACCGTGTCACCGTGCGCGAGCTGCCGCACTACCTCGCCGACGTGGGTCTGCAGGTCGTGCGGCTCTCGACGCCGGACGCCGCCTCGGCGGACGCGACCCGCTGACGCCCGTGCGCGGCCGCGGTCGATCGAGCTCTGAGAGGGTGGCTGCGTGAGCTCGAATCGGGGTCTCGTCACCCTGATCTCCCTCGTGCTGTTAGGCCTCGGGGCAGGGTTCGGCGCCTTGGCCGGCAGTGTCGTCGTCGGCCTGCTCGTGGGGGCCGGGTTCATCCTTGTGTGGCTGGGGTGCGGGGCCGTGGAGATGCGTGCGTATGGCCGCGCCTGGTTCGCGATCGGCGCCGGCGTCGTCTCGACGGTCGACGCCATGTGGCTGGGCGACATGGGCGGCAGGTGGCTGTGGTTGCCGGCCCTGCTCCTGATGGGCGTGGCGATCGTCGTCGCCGGCAGCAGCGCCTGGAACGACAGCCGGCGCAACGGCGAGGCGCTCGTCGCCCTCGGGATCCTCGTCATGGTCCTCGCCGTGCTGGCGCCGCTCGTCGTGTACCCGACGCTGGCGGAGCCGGGTCGGAGGCCGCCGGAGGTGGGTCGCGCGCGTTCAGCGCCGCCGACGGCCTGCAGGCCGTCGGCGGCGCCCTTCGCGCGGCGGCCACCTCGTTCTGGGGGTGGATCGACCTCGCCGCCCTCGTGCTGATCGGCGTGGCGTCGTGGCGCCGCGGCGGCGCCTATCCTGGCCCCGGCGCTGCTCCTGGCCGCCGTCTTCATTGTCGGGGGGTTCTCGGCGGACGCCGGGGACGCCGTTGCGGCGGCGGCCGGGGCCAGCCCGGCGGCGTGGCTCGAGCATCTCCTGCTCGCCATCGGACGAGCACTGGGGCTCCGCGGGGTGGGGGATCCTCGTCCTGAGCGCCGGCGTCGTGACCGCGTCGCTGGCGGTGCTGCGCAAGATGGTGGTCATGAGCCAGGTCGCGGGCGCCGCGAGCCGCGCCGAGGGGAGCGACAACGAGGCGGTGGTGCGCTTCATGACCCTCGAGGGATACGGCACCGGTTGGTCGTCCGTCATCGTCCTGGCCTTCGAGGTCCTGTACATAGGCACGGCGGCGATGCTCTGGGCGGGCCTCAGGTGGGCCGCCGGCGAGGCGGGCGCGCTGCCGTTCGACGTCATCCGCATCCCAGACCTGGCGGTGCCCCACTTTCGCCCGGTGTGGGAGGTCTCGTACTTCGCGCTGGCCCTCATCTTGGGCGCCTCCGCCGTCCTCACCGGGCGCGTCTTCGCGCGCATCTCGGTCTCCAGGCGCGTGCCCGTGCTCACGAGTCCCGTGTGGCAGATGGGCATCGCGATCCTGGCGGCCTTCGTGGCGCCGGCCGGGGTCCTGCTGTTCGGTATCGGCGTGACCTGGCTGCAGGCTGTGGCGGTGCCGTCACTGAGCTGGCGCGCGCGCCTGTTGCACGGCGACGTGTACCCTGTGGGTGCATCCAGCGCGGCGGCCATGTCCACACCGGACATCGCGAGCGTGGAGGGGCCGTCGGAGTCGACGCTGGACGGTGGTGCCGGGGCGTCGCCGAGCGGCGTCGGCCCGGCCCTGGGGGCGGCGGACGGCAGGGCCGAAGGGAGCGAGACGATGGGCGGCGGGTTCGACGACAGGCCGGTGTGGGAGCGGGACGGCGGGGACGAGCGCCCGATCTGGGCCGATGCCGACGGGGCGGCTGCCGGGGCCGGGGACGATGCGACACCAACGGGTGACGCTGACTGAGGGAGGCACGCCGGAGGCGTCGCCGCCCGCCGAGTCAGGCGCTCTTCGACGCCGGCCCACTGATCGACATCGCCCGCGTCGGCGACGACGAGTACGTCGTCCTGGGAGAGTCGGGAGACATCACCCTCTTCAGGGGCGGAACGGCCGCCCGCGGCAAGCGCGTTCCCGTGGTGAGGCCCCTCGGCCTCGGTCGGGCCGCCGCGCGCCGCATCGCCTTCGTCGACGGCGGCGGCCGCATCCTTGAGCTCTCCTTCGAGGAGGCCGACCAGCTCGCCCAGCCGGGGCAGGACCCGGTCTCAGTGGCCCACTCGGGCGTGATCGAAGAAGCGGATTGCTTCGCCGTCAGCCCGCTGGGGACGCTGGTCGTGACCGCGAGCAGCCAGCGCCCCCAGGTCTCGGGGTTCTTCCTGGAGAGCGAGATCGGCCGCGTGCTGTTCGACGGTATCGAGCCGCCGACGGCGCTCGGCTTCTCGCCGGACGGCCGCCTGGTGGCCGTCGGCACGGCGAGCGGCGAGGTCAACCTCGTCGACGTGAGCGGTCAGGGCGTGGCGTCGGTCCTGAGTGGCGAGCAAGCCGGCGGCCGTGCAGTCGTGAGGGTTGCCGGCGCTCCCAGGGACGGCTGGCTCGTCGCCTACGACGACGAACGCGTCGCGCTGTGGCGCGGTGGCGAGAAGCTGCGCAGCGTCGATGCCGGCGGAGCGGTCACCAGCCTCGCCGTCGAGGCGACCGACGGCCTGGTAGCCGTCGGCACGGCGTTCGGACTCCTGCGCGTGCTGGACGCGGGTCTCGAGACGCGGCTCGTGGAGGAGCGGCCGTTCGCGGGCGAGGTCCGCCGCCTGGTGTGGATCGACGGCGGCGTCGCCGTCGTGTGCGCCGGCGCCAACGGCGAGGTCCGGCGCGTGGGTCTGAGTTGACAGAGGGCGGGCCTGGCGGCCCGCCCTCTGTCGTCTTACGGTTCGTTGGTCCGGCTTCTCCGGCTAGGTTCAGATCCCCAGGGCCTGGCGCTTGTCCGCTATCCACGCCAGCATGTTCGCCACCGCCTGCTTGGCGTCGGTCTCGACGTCGAGCTTGCCGCCGGTGACGCCCGGGAGGTCCTGGGTCACGAGCTTGACGAGGTTCGGCGCCCCGGTCACGAACGGCACCGGGTTGACGTGCACGTAGAGGCCGAAGGCCAGCGCCGCCATGGCGTCGATCGTGGCCTTCTGCTCCATGTACTCGGGCGCCGTTGCCACGACGGGCAACGCCGGCACGTCCACGCCGAGGGCGTCGGCGATGGCGCCCACGAGCAGCATGATGCGGCCCGTGTCGGTGCAGGTGCCGAAGCTCAGGACCGGCGGGATGCCGAGCAGCTCGCAGACGGCCTTGAGGCCGGGACCGGCCATCTCCTTGGCCTCGGCCGCCTCCAGGCCGGCGACCTGCAGGGCGGCGTTGCCGCAGCCCATCGCCAGCACGAGGACGTCGTTCTTGATGAGCTCCTTGGCGATCGCCACGGTGTGGCTGTCCTGGTCGGAGTCGCGCAGGGTGGTGCAGCTCACGAGGCCGCAGACGCCCTTGAGGGTGCCGTTCTTGATCACGTCGAGCAGCGGGTCGAGGCTGCCGCCGAGAGCGCCGAGGATGCTCTCGGTGCTGAAGCCGGCGATGGCGTCGCCCGTGCGCAGCGCCGGTGCCGTCGTGGCCCAGGGCCTTGCGCTTCGGGTAGTTGGCGACGGCCAGGTCGATGAGCTGCGCGGCCTGCTCGCCGGCCCTGGCCGCGTCGAACACGATCGGCGTCTCGGCGCCGTCGATGCCGACGAGGTCGCTGACCGGGACGAGCAGCGTGCCGTGGGCGGCGCAGGTGGCGCCGAGGGTCGGCACGGTGCAGTTCATGTCGGCGGCGAACACGTCGAGACCGCCGGTCGCGACGGCGAGCTCCTCCGTGAGCCAGTTGCCGGTGAGACCGACGAAGACGTCGTCGACCTCGAAGCGCTGGACGAGTTCCTGGCCGGTCTCGATGGAGCCGACGATGCGCAGGCCCTTGGCGCCGGCGGCCTTGGCCTTGTCCTGGGCCGCCGGCTCGTGTGCCGCCGCGATCAGGGCGGCGCCGACCATCGGCTCGTGGCCGTTGACGGCGATGTTGACGTACGCGGGGTCGATGATGCCGAGGTCGACCTTGATCGGGTGCGGCGTCGGCGTGCCCCAGAGCGCGTCCTGGGCCAGTTCGAGCGGGATCTGCGCGCCGTAGGCGGTGGCGATCCCGAGGCGGAGGGCCTTGAGCGCCAGACTCACGTAGTTGCCGTCGACGTTGGTCAGGCAGCTCGAGGTCGCGAACATGCTCTCGTGGAAGATGCCGCCCGGCATGATGCCGAGTTCCTTCCACTTGGCCACGCGCGCCGCCGGCGCCATCTTCTCGACGAACGGCGAGGGGCTCTGGTGGTCGCGGTTGAACTCGGCGAGGATCGCGTCGGCGACGCGCTTGGGCAGCGTGTCCCTGGGCTCGACGGGCTCGCCGACGACGCCGGCGAGCGTCTCGAGCTTGCTCCAGTCCTTGATCTCGTAGGTGCCGCCGGGCTTCGCCTGCGCCAGGGTCTTCATGACCTCGGTGGCGTGGTACGTGTAGGTCGCGGTGCCCATCGTGTTCTGCAGCAGGAAGTTGCGCATCGCCATGCCGTCGGCGTCGATGCCGCAGACGCCGCGCGGCGCCTTCTCGGTGATGCGGCAGGGGCCCTGCGAGCACAGCGAGCAGCGGATGCCCTGCTCGCAGAAGGTGCAGCGGCGGCCCATCGCGTCCATACGGTCGAACGCGGTGTCCTCGCCGTCCTCGCGGGACTTCGAGAGCATGGTGTGCACGGATGCGTGATAGCTGTCGGCCATGAGCTCCTCCTGGGAGAGTCGGGAACCTTCAGGCGCCGAGGGCGCCGGTCAACCGTGGATGAGGGCGGGCAGGCACTTGACGCACACCCAGGTGCTCGCGCCCTTGTTGCGGCAGGGGAAGAGGACGGCGTCCATCTCGCTGCGGCCGCAGTTGAAGCAGTTCTGCTGGATGGCGACGGCGGCGGCGAGCTTCTCGGCGACGCGCTCGGCGGCGGCTTCCTCGTCGAACGCCGGCGCCTCGCGCTCCTCGACGGTGAGGGCGCCGGTAGGGCACACGGCGAGGCAGAAGCCGGCGCCGTCGCAGAGCTCGTCCTTGACGACCTTGGCCTTGCCGTCGACCATCTCGATCGCGCCTTCGGCGCACGGGGTGACGCAGAGCCCGCACCCGTTGCAGAGCTCCTCGTCGATCTTCACGATGCTGCGGACTGCCATGGCTATGTGACCTCTTTCCGGTTCTGCGGCCGCCGAAGCCGTTGGCACGACGGGGGATCGTCGCGCAGGCGCCGGCGGCCGGGTGTGTCGGTTCGGTGGGTCACGGCGCAGTAAACACTGCCGCCGTGGTGATTAATGTACCGGCACCGGGCCGCCGGCGCATTGACCTGCGTCAACGGCGGCAGGGAAGCCGCGCCGGTCGTCTCAGCCGAGAGGCGTCGCGCCGCCGGCGAGACTGGGGTTCGACGGCAGGACCACGATCGCCGAAGTCCCCTCGAGCGGGCACTTGTACTCGCAGATGCCGCAGCCGATGCAGCGGCCGGCGATCACCTTCGGCCGCGAGAGGTAGTCCTGGGAGCCGTCGGGGCGGGTGATCAGGTGCTCTCCGACGAGTTCGATCGCTTTGTCGGGTACGGGACACATCTCCTGGCAGACGATGCAGGGTGTGTCGGCCGCCCAGGGCAGGCAGCGGTCCCGGTCGATGACGGCGACGCCGAGGACCTGCACGCGCTTCTCGTCGAGGCCCAGCTTCGGGATGGCGCCGGACGGGCAGACGTGCCCGCAGGCGGTGCAAGCGTAGTCGCAGTAGCCGAGGCGCGACTTGAGGACGGGGGTCCAGAGCCCCTCGAGGCCGGCCTCGGCGAGCGTCGGCTGCAGACCGGATGTGGGGCAGACCTTCATGCACTCGCTGCACCGCAGACAGCGGGAGAGGAAGCGCGCCTCGTCCTGGGCGCCCGGCGGGCGGATCAGGCCCGGGCGCGGCACGGCGCGCGCGACGCCGGTGCCGAAGAGCACGGCGGCTCCCACGCCGGCTGCCGCCGCGATGACGACCTCGCGGCGCCCCGGGTCGTACGGCGCCCACGGCCCGGGCCGCCGCGCGAGACCGAAGCTCATGGCGCCAGGCTGCGGGCAGGCGACGAGGCAGTCGAGACACATCGTGCACTCCGAGGTGACGACGCGGGCGGCACCGCTGTTCGGCGGATCGCAGCCGGAGCGGCGGCACCGCCGTCCGGCGCCAGCTCGATGGCGTCGACGCCGCACGCCCGGGCGCAGGCGCCGCAGCGGTCGCAGGCGTCGCCGACGACGGGGCGCAGCACCTGCACCTTGGCGACCAGGCCGAGCAGTGCTCCCGAGCGGGCACAGGTACCGGCACCAGAAGCGGTGCGCGAAGGCGTTGAGAAGGACCACCGCGAGCAGGAGCAGGAAGAGCAGGACCGCCTGCTCGTACCGCGGCTGGATCGTCGGGATCACGCTGCCGCGGAAGTGGTCCTCCACCCAGGTCACGGCGCCGACCGTCGGCTCCCAGCGCATCCCGGCCTCCTCGAGGCTGTCGACGACGTAGACGACCCCGGGGATGACGCGACGTCGTCGCGGTGCGCGTGAGCAGGGTCAGTGGGTCGAGTACCAGCAGGGTCAGTCTGGCGAGGACGGCGAGCATCGCGACGACGCCGAGGAGCACGTACTTCACCCGCCGCAAGGCAGGGCGGCACACGCGCGGCCCGCCGCGGCGCGGAGCGGAACCGGAGCCACCCGAGCAGCGTGCCGAGCGGGCAGATCCAGCCGCACCAGACGCGGCCCACGACGACGGCCAGCGCCAGCGTGACAAACGCGAGGGCGAAGTCCGGCAGCCAGGCGCGGGCGGCCAGCATCGTCGCGAACGCCGCCAGCGGGTCGAAGCGGAAGAAGATGTTCGCGTAGGGCAGCGGCTCGAGGCGCTGCAGTCCCGCGAAGAGCAGGTAGACGAAGGCGGCGAACGCGGCGATCTGGGTGGCGCGGCGCGCCCAGCGGGCGGCCTTCCAGCCGCCCGTCGAGCCGGCGCGCGCCGCCTCCGTCGCCCCGCGCTCTTCCGTCACGTCGCGCTCAGACCCAGTACTTCTTGATGGTCAGCTTCGACAGGTCGTTCTCCCCGAGGCCCATCTGGTGGGCGGCCCTGATGTATGGCACGTAGCCCGGCGTCTTGCCGAACAGCCGCGTCGCGTAGGCGTCGGCCGCCACCCAGTCCTTGGAGGCGATGACGGTGTCCTTGCGGCGCACGTCGGCGAGATTGCCGCCGGTGGGGCCATGCGCGACGAGGATGCGGATCGCGTCGATGACCGTCAGGTTCGGCTTCAGCTTCCGGTTGACCTCCGCGATGCTCCTGCTGAGGCCCTTCGTGTGCATCGTCCCGCGGTCGTTCGTGGCGCCCATCATGTTCTTGCCGGCGAGGGTGAGGCCGGTCGCGCCGTGCTGCTTGGCGATCGGCACGTTGATGAGCACGTCACACTCGAGAAGGTCGCGGTACAGCGGGTGGTTGCCAAGAAGGCCGCCGACGTAGTAGTCCCGGTAGCGCGTGCCGCTCATGATCTGCATCGCGCCCCCGGCCTTCTGCACCGCGCTCTTGATGCCGCTGGTCGTGTAGGCGCTGGTCGCGGCCACCGAGATGGGGTTGTCCATGACCCGGACCCGGCTGGCGCCCGCGCCGAGCGCGAGGCGCACCAGCGTCGCGACCACGGTGGGGTTTGTGGTCGCCGCGTATCCGGGCGTGCGGGCGGCGCAGATGTTCGGCTTGATGACGACGTCCGCGCCGGAGCTCACGAAGCGGCGCATGCCGCCGAGCTTTGCGATCGCCGTCCTCACGTTCGTGCCGATCGGCGTCCCCTTCACGACGGTCATGTCCGGGTAGGCCGCGGCCGTCGTGAGGTCGCCGCTGAGGGCCGCCTGGTCGAGGTCGTCGTCCGCGGCGGCCAGCGCCGCCAGCGCGTCCTCGGAGCCGCGCAGGAACACGACGCCGCCGGCGCCCGCGGCGAGGATCTTGAGGAAGTCAGCGCGAGTCGAGCGGTTCGCGTGCCATCGTCCACCCCCAGAGTCCGTTGTACGCATCATGGTACTCCTCGGCCGCGCGACGGGGAGCATGAGCGAGCCGCGTCGCCTGGCGAAGGCACGGCCGCATCCGCCTGTCGTCGAGAGTAGACTCCCGGCGTGGCCGGCGACCCTCGCATCGAGTTCCTGAGCTGCCATGGCGGGCGCGCTCTCGCGCTACGGCGAGACCGCGGACGACCTCGAGAGCGGTCTGCGCGACTGCGCCCGCCGGCTCGGCGTCGACGCCGAGTTCTTTGCCACTCCCACGGCCGTCTTCGCTTCGTTCGGGCCCAGCGGCGTGCAGCGGAGACCGTGCTCCTGCGCACGCGGGAAGCGCGCATCGACCTTCAGGGCCTGAGCACCGTACACGACGTCCTACGCGGCGTGAGAGAGGGCCGCCTCACGGCCGAGCAGGGCCTCGCCGAGCTGAACCTGGCCGCCACGGCGCCGCCGCGCTTCCCCTGGTACATGGGCATCGTCGCCTCGATCGTCGGGGCGGCAGCGTTCGACCTCCTTCTCGGGGGCGCGTGGCGCGAGGCCGGCATCGCCGCCACCGTCGGCCTCGGCGTCGGCGTGCTGATCGCTCTCGGGCGGCGGTTCGACCGGCTCGCCCGACCGACGGAGCTGCTCGCCGGCCTCGTCGCCTCTCTGCTGGCTCTCGCTTGGGGTCATCTCGTGCGCGACATGAGCCCGGCGACGGTCGCGCTGGCCAGTCTGATCCTCCTGCTCCCCGGACTCGGCATCACGCTCGGCGTGGCGGAGCTCGCCTCGCGCCAGCTCACGGCGGGGACCGCCAGGCTGGCCGGGGCGACCGTCACGCTGCTCAACCTCAGCATCGGCTCGTTCCTCGGGACCACCATACTGCGCGAGCTGGACTTGATGCCGCACACGCGTACCCTCAGACGTGCCGACGACGCCCGCCATGCTCGCCGTAGCCGCCGCCCTGTCGACAATCGCGCTGCTGATCGCGACGAACTCACGTGTCCGTGACGCTTGGCTGGTCGCGGTCTCCGTCGGAGTCGCGCTGGCCGGCGCCCGGCTCGGCGCCTGGTTCTTGGGCGCGACCGTCGGTGTGACGCTGGCCAGCCTCGTCGTCGGCCTGTGGAGCAACGGCTACGCGCGCCTTGCCCGGCGCCCGGCGACGCTCGCGCTGATGCCGGGCCTCGCCGTCCTCGTGCCGGGAGCACTCGGCTACCGCGGCATCTCGGACTTCCTGCGCACGTCGACGGGCGGACTCGAGGTCCTGGGCGCCGTTCTGGTGATCGCCGCCGGCCTCGTGGTCGGGCTGCTCGTCGCCGACGCGACGCTGGCGCCGCGGGCGGACGAGCGCGCGTAGACCGGGGCGGCGCGCCGGAGTCCGCCGGCTCGCGTGTCGGCCGCCCGGCGCGTGCCGTGCGGTCGCCCTACTCCTGCGCCAGGCGACGCAGCGCGGCGAAGTCGAGGACCTCGATGAGCTCATGGCCGCTGCTCATGCGGATGACCTTGGCGCGCTTGAAGCGGTCGAAGGTACGGCTGAGCGTCTCGGGGACGGTGCCGAGGCGCGCGGCGAGCTCGCGCTTGGTCGTCGGCAGGCGCACGACCCTCGGCCCGCCGTCCTGCGCGGGCGGTGCGAGCTGGGCCTCGGCGAGCGCAAGCAGGTAGCGCGCCAGGCGGGCCGGCACGGGGAGCAGCAGCTCCTCGACGCGGCGATTGAGCAGGCCGAGCAGCTCGGCCATCGCGGCCAGCAGGCTGACGGCGAGCTGCGGCTCGGCGAGCAGCAGCTTGCGGAACTCCTCGGTGTCGAACCTGTAGAGCCGGCTGGCCGCGAGGGTCTCGGCGCTCGACGGGTACGTCTCGTGAAAGAGCGCCGCCTCGGCGAAGGTCTGACCAGGCCGGACGTGGCGGATGGTCGCCGAGCGTCCGTCACGCAGCATCTTGAAGACCTTGACCTGACCGGCGGCGAGGACGAAGAAGGCCGACGCCTCATCACCCTGCAAGAAGAGCAGGCGCTCGCCGGGCAGTTCCAACGGGTGGGCGAGCGCCGCCACCCTGGCCAGCTGGTCGTCCTCCAGGCACGCGAACAGCTCGGTCTCGCGAAGGTCGCGGATAGTGTCTCTTGGCTCGGGGCTCATCGCCGGGAGTATACCGGCGGGGCGGCGGGTCGGCGGGCGGCGTCCGCCGCCGCCTTCTCCCGGCCCGGCCCATCGCCCGCCGCCCGGCCCGGCGGGACGGGCGTCTTGTGACGTCGGCGAGCAGCACGCATACTGCTCAGGATGTTCACCAACCAGTACATCGTCACCCTCCGCGACGCCGAGCCGAGGTGCGACCTTCCTGACTTCGCGAGCTTCGACTTCGCCGACCTGCGCATCCACGCGCACGCGAGGCTGAAGGTCACTATCGTCGCGACCGAGTCCACGCAGGTCGCCCTGCTCGGCTACATCATCGATCCACGGCGTCCCGACGACAGCGACGAGACGATCGTGCAGCGGCTCGCCGCCACGTCCGCCTCACCGGAGGAGCTGCACGAGAACATCGAGTGCACCACGGGCCGCTACGTCCTGCTCTTCAAGACGGCAGGCGCGTTCATCGTCACCGGGGACGCGTTCCACTTTCGTCACATCTACCACGCCGCCCCGGACCACGAATTCGCCATGACGTCCTCGCCGAGGCTCTTCCTCTCCTTCTTCGGGTACGAGCTGCAGCTCAGCGAAGCCAAGAAGGCGCTGCTCCAGCTCCCTGAGTACCTCGACCACGAGCACCACTGGTATGGCGACGAATCCATGGACGACCGCCTCCTCAAGCTGCTGCCGAACCACCTCCTGGACCTGGGGACGAGAGAAGTGAGACGAGTCCCCTTCTCGCCCCTGGAACGCGCCGACGATGAGGCGAAGGTGATCGACCAGGCGTCGGCGATCCTTCGCGACACGTACGCCGCGCTGGCTCGGCGATACCGGCTTATCCAGCCGCTGACGGCGGGTTGGGACTCACGGCTGCTGCTCGCGGCAAGCCGGGACCTGAGCGGGCGGATCGACTACTTCGTCTTCGACAGGTCGTCCGGGCGGAACGACGACGTGCGAGTGCCGACGGCCTTGAGCGAGCGCCTTGGTCTACAGTTCACGGTGGTCGAGCCGGTACCGCCCACCGAGGAGTTCCTCGAGCGGTACAAGGCCGAGCACGTCATGCCGCGGATCCTGCCCAAGACGGCGAACATCTACTACCACTCCCTGCAGCGGTACGACGCGAACGTTGTGAATGTGAACGGCAACGGAGGCGAGGTCGTGCGCTGCCGGTACGGTTGGAGCAGGCGGCCGCCCTCTCTCGATCTGGTGTGCGAGTGCACGCCCTACGGCACCAGGAGCCCGTACGTGTGCGAAGTGATGAAGAGGTGGTACGCGGAGGCTCTCGCCTGCGAGAACGAGCTCGGGCTGCGCGTGCTGGATCTGTTCCTCTGGGAGCAACGGATGGGCCACTGGGGGGCGCAGTACCCTTTCGAGCAGGACATCGTCGTCGAGGAGATGTCGCCCTTCAACAACCGTGGCCTGCTGCTCACGCTGCTGAGCGTCGACGGCAAGAAACGCAAGGCGCCGCCGTATACGTTCTATCGCCGCCTGATCGCCGATCTGTGGCCGGAGGCGATGTCGGAGCCGATCAACCCCGGCGAGGCGTGGTTCAAGGCGATGGTCTACGGCAATGCGACCACCAGATACTGGATGTCCAAGGCGGACCGGCGCGGGCTCCTGAGATTCGTGCGCTGAGCTGACGGGGTCTGGCGCCGGGGCGCGGCGCCGCGAGCCACTTGGGTCGTCGCACCGCAGAGCGCTCGGCCGAGACCGGGCGCGCGAGCGCTGTAGACTAGGGTCCCGAGGATGTCTGGCACCGTGCTGATCATGACCTACGAGTTCCCCCCCGCGGGCGGCAGCGGCGTGCAGCGCGTCGCCAAGTTCGCGCGCTACCTCCCCGGATTCGGTTGGCGCCCCGTGGTGCTGACGAGCGACTTCCGGCGGGGGCAGGGCAAGCTCGCCGACGACACGCTCCTGGCCGACGTCGCCGGTGTGCCCGTCGTGCGGCTGCCCGCGCGCAACGTTTCCGCCCTCGCCGCCCGGTCGTTTGTGCCCGTCAAGAAGGCCCGCGGCGCGCTGCGCCGCGGGCGCACCTCGACGGGCGTGGCCCCGGCCGGGGCTGACGCACCCCCCTCGAGACTAGACGCAGCTCCAGCCGGCCCGGTCGCCGGGCGCAAGGCCCCGCCGGTCTCGTCGCGCATTCCCCTCCTCTTTTCGCTCGACGACGCCGCGTTGTGGGCGCGCAACGCGCGCTCGCGCGGCGTCGTGCTGGGTCGCCAGCGCGACGTGCGTGTCGTGCTCGCCTCAGGGCCGCCGTTCTCCGTGCTTGTCGCCGGGGAGGCCGTCGCGCGCGAGCTCGGCGTCCCGCTGGTCGCCGACATGCGCGACGGCTGGCGCGACAACCCGCTCGCCTGGTACCCGTCGGCGGCGGCCAGGCGCCGCGCGCTGCGGGCGGAACTCTCCGTCCTCGCTTCGGCCGCCGCCGTCCTCATGGTCAGTCCGGGCACGGCGATGGAGGCCGTCGAGCTCGGCGGCCGCGACGTACGCGTCCTGCCGAACGGCTTCGACCCTGCCGACATCGCGCCGTGGGCGCCGCTCGAGGGCGGTCCGCTACGGCTCGTGTTCATGGGTCAGATGTATGGGGGACTCACCGAGCCCTGGGACCTCTTCAGGGCGCTCGCCCAGGTGAGGGCTGAGCGGCCGGACCTTGAGGTGCGTCTCGAGATCGTCGGCCACATCGGCGAGCACATCAGGGCGGCCGCCGAGGGTCAGGACCTCTCGTCCGTGGTCGAGTTCTCCGGCTACCTGCCGCACGCCGAGGCCATCGAGCGCGTCGCTGCTGCCGACGTGGCGCTGGTGATCGTCGCCGACCGGCCCGGCGCCCGGGGCGTGGTCACGGGCAAGCTCTTCGAGTACTTCGCCGTCGGCTTGCCCGTGCTGGCGCTCGCGCCACTCAACGGCGACGCGGCGCATCTCGTCACCGTGAACGACGCGGGCTGGACCCTCGCGCCGCACGACGTCGACGCCATCGCCGCCCGCATCGTCGCCCTGGCCGACGACAAGCGGCGCGGCGTTGTCCATCGCGGTGCCTCCCCCGGGGCGGTCGCCAAGTACGAGCGCCGGGCTCTGACCGGTCAGCTCGCCGCGATCCTCGACGGGGTCGTGGCGCCGTCCGCCGTCTCGGACGCATGAACGGCCCGTCCGCACAGCCGCTGCTGCGCTCCTCGCTCGCCTGGACGGCCGCCGCCGCCGTCATGGCGCTCGTGTTCGTGGCCGCCACGCCGAGAGTGGGAATGGTCCTCGGCGCGCTGCTGCTCGTCTCCGCGCTCATGAGCTGGGCGCTGCGCCGCCCTGAGCTGCTACTGGTCGGCTCGCTGGCCGCCGCGGCGCTCGGCAACTTCAGCCGCGTCTCGGCCGTCGGCGGCGCCGAGCTCACCATCTACCAGGGCGTCTTCTTCGCCTCACTCGGCCTGTACGGCTGGATGGTCGTCACCGGGAGGGAGCGGCTCCGGCGCACGCCCGCCGACCTGTGGCTGCTGCTGTTCCTGGCGGCGGCGCTCACGGCGCTGATCGGCGCCCAGGACGCCCGCCACGGGCTGGTTTCCTTCATCAGCCTGGTCTCGAGCGTCCTTCTCGCCTTTCTGGTGGTGGGCGTCGCGACCACGACGGCGCGCCTGCGCGTCGCCCTGGTCGCGTTCCTGACGATCGGCGCGCTGCTCGGCGGGCTCGCCGTGCTCGAGCGCTTCCAGCTTTTCACGCTGCAGCCGTACTACATCACCTGGGTCGACGGCATCCGCGCCCGCACCACGTTCGAAGACCCGAACGTGTTCGGCGGCGTGCTGGCGGCGGCGGCGGCCCTGGGCATCCCGCTGGCCGCCGCCGAGCGCCGCCCTGGCCGCGCCGCCCTGTTCTGGTGCCTCGTCGGCGCCGCCACGATCGGTGTCGCCATGACGCTCTCGCGAGGCGCTTTCGTGGGTCTCGCCGCCGGGTCGGTCGTGGCGGTGCTCGTCGCCCCCATGCGCTGGAGCATGCGCGTGGCGCTCGTCGCCGCCGGAGTCGGCGCCGCTCTGCTGCTCGTCTTCGTCGTCCTCAGCCCGGAGTGGGTCGCGGCCAAGATCACCGGCATCGCCTCCGATCCCTCGGCCCGCCTGCGTCTCTACCTCGCCGACAGCGCCTGGCGCATGTTCAGCGCGCATCCCCTGGGCGTCGGGCCCGGCAACTTCGAAGCGGCCATCGGTGCGTACAGGAACACCCGTGTCCCGGCCAGTCTGCTGGCTCCTCACACCGCCCTGCTCACGATCCTGGCCGAGACGGGCTTTCTGGGGCTCATCGGCATGGTGGCCGGCATCGTGGTCGCGCTGTGGGGCGTCGTCAGGACGGCCCTGGGCGCGGTGACGGTCGAGATGCGCACCCTCGCGTCGGCCGCGCTCGCGGGCCTGGTGGTCCTGCTGGTACAGTCCATGACCTATAGTCTCGAGACGAGCAAGTTCCTCTGGTTCCTGGTGGGAGCCAGCCTCGCGGTCGCCGGCATCGCCCGCGCCGCCGAGACCAAGGAGGTGTCATGACCGAAGCCGGAGAGCCGATCGGGCTGATCGCCGCAGTGCGGCGGCAGTGGGTGATCGTGCTGGTCGCCGCCCTGGTCGGCCTCGTCGTCGCCGGAGTGCTGGCGCGCAGCGAGACGGTCGATCGCTCCAAGGCGACCCAGCAGGTGACGGTCATCGACGCTGCCGGGCGGCATCGCCGGCCTGACCAAGGCGGAGGTCTTCGTCACCGCCGCCACCTCGCCGACGGTCCTGCGCGCCGCCGAGCGGGAGCTTGACCTCCCGCGGGGCGCGCTGACCGGCACCGTGAGCACGAGGCTCGTCACCGCGGACAAGGCCAACGTGAGCATCACGGTCACCGCACCGACGACGGCCGAAGCCGCGCGCCGCGTCACGGCGGTGAGCGGGCAGGCGGTGCAGTACGTGCTTGCGCCGTACCAGGAGTACCTCGACATCCTGGCGTCGGGGATCGAGTCCAACAAGCAGCGGGCGAAGGACCTCGAGAAGGACATCGCCCGCCTCGAAGCGGCCGCCGCTTCCCTGCCCCTGGCGCAGCGCGGTGCGTACTACATGGCCGCCGTCGAGGCGAAGAAGGAGCGCAACGAGGCGCTCCAGAACGTGCTCGACGCGCGTCAGGACAGCGAGGCCATCGCCGCCTCCGTCTACGTCGAGCCGGTGCCTCGCACCTCGTCCTCGTCGCTCGGCGGGTTCCAGATCGCGACGATGCTCCAGGGCCTGCTGCTCGGCATGATCGCCGGCGTGATCATCGCTCTCGCGCGAGAGTGGCTGCGCCGGCGGCGCACAGCCGGCTGAGAGCGTGCCGGGCGAGCGCCCAAAGGTCTGTCAGGTCGTCTACGGCCCGGCGCGCTACCTGCGTCGCGCCCAGCGCGGCGCCCGTACGCTCGCCGCGAACGGCTGGGACGTCGTCGTCGTAGGCATCAGGGACGAGGAGACGCCCGCCGTAGAGCAGCGCGAGGGGTACACCGTGAAGCGTGTCACGCTCTCCTCGCGCTCTCTGCCGGACTGGACCCGGCCGCTGCGCTTCGTCGAGGCGATCGGCAAGACGTTCTGGGCCGCCTGGCGCGAGGACGCCGACGTCTACAACCCGCGCGACCTCTATCCGATGCTGGTCAGCCAGCTGGCGGCCTGGCTGCGCGGCGCGGTAGTCGTCACCGATTCCGACGAGCTCAACCTGTACCGCAACTGGCCCTGGACCGGCGCACGCTGGTGGAAGCCGGTCGCCAAGGTCTACGAGGGCTTCTTCCTTCGTCGCGCCGCCGCCCATCTCACCTCGGACGAGGGACGCGCGGACGTCCTGGCCGCCGAGTACGGCATCCCGCGCCCCGTGGTCCTGCTCAACGTGCCCGACGTCGTCGAGACGCTCGATCCCGACCTGGCCTTCCGCGAGGAGACGCTCGCCGGACGGCGCTGGCTGCTCATCTACCAGGGGGCGTTGCTGCCGAACCGCGGCCTGCCCGAGCTCGTGACGGCGATGCAGCGGCTGGACGACTGCGCCCTCGTCCTCGTGGGGATGGGCCAGCTGCGCGACGCGTTGCGGCGGCAGGTGGCCGATCTCGGGTTGGAGGGGCGGGTCAGCATCCGCGACGCCGTGCCCCACGAGCAGATCATGCGCATGACGGCCGCCTGCGACGCGGGCGTCATGCCGATCGTCGGCTCATGCCTGAGCTACGTGTACGCGGCGCCCAACAAGCTGTTCGAGGACATGATGGCGGGCATCCCCGTCGTCGCGAGTGACCTGCCCGACATGGCGATGTGTCGTGCGTCGCGAGGGGGTCGGCACGCTGATCGCCGACCCGGAGGATCCCGCCGCCATCGCCGACGCCGTGCGGCGGCTGCTCGACGACGACGAGCCGCCGCGCGTGAAGGGCGAGCGCGCGCGTGCCGCGGCGCTCGCCCGCTACAACTGGCAGCGCGAGCAGGCGAAACTGCTGGAGGTGTACGCGCGCCTCCCGATCCGCCGGCGCCGGTAGGCGCGACACCGCGCCCTTCTTGCGCGCCGCGACGGTCGCCGGTGGGCGCCGTCGCGCCGGCTCACCTTCGTATGTGCAGAGAGGTCAGGTGAGCATGGCGCGCAGCTCGCGGCTCGCGGCCCGCGCCTGCTCGGCCGACTTGGCGAACAGGCGGGCCTTGTCGCCGAGGGCGCTCCCCGCGCTGGCGACGAGGGCCTCGTGGTACGCGGCGATGCCGTCTTCGACGGCCGCCATCTGCTCGGCCGCCGCCGGCCAGCTCGTCGCCGGCTCCGCGCCGAGCTCGCGTCGCGAACGCGGCGCCGTCGAGGTCGCGCAGGCCGGGCGCGGGCGCGTCGCTGATCTGCCCGCTCGCCTTGCGCAGCTTCTGCAGGCGGTCGTCGTGGGCGCAGGTCAGTTCCTCGAGCTTCTCGCGCCAGGCGCTCGTCCGGGGCGATCACCTCGGCGGCGGCGGCGAAGTCGGCGCCGGCCAGCTCGGCCTCGAGGGCGAACCGGAGGGCGGAACCGAGGTCCGTGATGGGTGGGAAGTCGCGGGCCACGGGGGCCTCCTTGTGCGTCGGCGGTGCAGGTCGACCGGCAGCCTACCCAAAAAGGGCGGGGGCGCTCACCTGCCGTGCAGGTGAGCGCCCCCGCCCCAGACGTGCCGGGAGCGCTACATGGCTCTCACCACTGCTTGTTGACGGTGCCTTCCCAGGTGCCGACCTTGGTCTCCTTCTTCTCCGCCTCGGTGAACCAGCGCGAGGTGACGCACTTGGACTCGGTGTAGAAGCGGAAGCCGTCGAGGCCGAACACGTGGCTCTCGCCGAAGAACGACTGCTTGTGACCGGCGAACGGGAAGAAGCTCACCGGCACCGGGATGCCGACGTTGATGCCGACCATGCCGGCGTGCGTGCGGCGCGCGAACTCGCGCGAGTAGTAGCCGCTCTCGGTGAAGATGCACGAGCCGTTGGCGAACCGGCTGTTGTTCATGATCGTGATGCCCTCTTCGAAGTCCGCGACGCGCTTGATGCCGAGCACGGGACCGAAGATCTCCTCGCGGCCGACCTCCATGTCCTCGGTGACGTTGTCGAAGATGGTCGGGCCGACGAAGTGGCCACCCTCGAAGCCCGGGACGACCAGGTCGCGACCGTCGAGCAGCAGGTCGGCGCCCTCTTCGACGCCCTTGTCGATCCAGCCCTTGACGAAGGCCTGATGGTCGGCCGAGACGACCGGGCCGAGCTCGGTCTTGGGGTCGTAGGAGCAGCCCACGACGCGCTGCTTGGCGAACTTCATCATGTAGCCGATGAACTCGTCGGCGACCTTGTTCTCGACCACGATGATGGGCAGCGCCATGCAGCGCATGCCGGCGCAGCCGAAGGTCGAGTTGATGATGCCGGCGGCGGCGCGCTCGAGCGAGGCGTCGGCGAGCACGAGGCCGTGGTTCTTGGCCTCGGTCTGGGCCTGGACGCGCTTGCCGTGGGCGGCGGCCGTCGAGTAGACGTGCAGGCCGACCTTGGTCGAGCCGACGAAGCTCACGCCGCGCACCAGCGGGTGCGTCATCATGAGCTCGGCCTCGTTGCGGCTGCAGGTCACGACGTTGACGACGCCCGCCGGCAGGCCGGCCTCGTGCAGCAGCTCGGTCAGGCGCATGCCGGTGGTCGGCACCATGCTGGCCAGCTTGAGGACGAACGTGTTGCCGCTGACGATGCAGAGCGGCAGCATCCAGCCGAACGGGATCATGGCCGGGAAGTTGAACGGCGCGATGCCGGCGAACACGCCGAGCGGCTCGCGGTAGCTCACGGTGTCGTGCCCGGTGGACACGTTCATGAGCGACTCGCCCTTCAAGACCATCGGGGCGGAGACGGCGGTCTCGCAGCCCTCGATGATCTTGATGACCTCGCCGCGCGCTTCGTCGAGGTTCTTGCCGAGCTCGCGCGAGCAGAGGTAGGTGATCTCCTCGGCGTTCTGCTCGAGCAGGCGCTTCCAGTTGAAGATGACCTGGGTGCGCTTCTGGATCGGGAGGCGCCCCCACGTCTCGAACGCCCACTGGGCGTTCTGGATGGCCTCTTCGACCTCGTCCTTGGTGCAGCACGGGGCCTCGGCGAACACCTCGCCGGTGCTCGAGTCGGTGACCGGCATGTACTTGTCGGTCTTCGACGTGAGCCACTCGCCGTTGATGAAGTACTTGAGTCTCTTCGGTTCTTCTGCCATCTCGTTCCTCTCGCATCGATTGCTCTCCGCACGACTTCAAGGATCGGCGAAGAGACCGGGGTCCTCCCCCGTTCAGACAGGCAACGCCGCTGATGCCGCCGTCGGGCGCTCGTTGAGTGACCGGCAGACGGATCGGGCGATCGGGCTGCGTGTCTCATGCGTCCGTGCGCCGGGTTCCCTCACTCGGCGCCGCACGACGTTACCACCTCCCACCGGGGCTCGGGTTCGGAGGAGCACTACGAGAGCCTTGACTCCATCTCGTTCACGCAGGGCGCTCCGGGCGGAGCGCCACAGCGGACAAGTGTACGGGGGAAGGGCGGGTCGCGTAAAGCCAGCGGGGACAGGCCCGAATGGCCCAAGGGGCGTCACCGTTGGGCCAGGACGACCGAAGGCGTGGCGGTCGTGAGACGACGGCGGGTGAGGCGCGGGCGGCGGAACGCCGCCCGCGCCTCACCCGCTCAGCTGTACTGCACCCGAGGGTCGAGCCGGGTACAGGTGATGTCGACCACGAGCTCGCGGAACGTGACCAGCACGGCGGCACGCAGTACCGTGCCGACGGTCACTGGCTGGTCGGTGCCGCGCCGTCTGTTCACGTGACCGCGTGCGCGCCGGCGTCGACGTGCACGACCTCGCCGGTGATCGCCCTCGACAGGTCGCTGAGCAGAAAGACCGTCGCGTCGGCGACCTCGCCGGCGGTGACGTTGCGCCGCAGCGGCGTGTGGCTCTCCAGCAGGTCGAGCATGCCGCTGAAGTCCTTGATCGTGCGCGCGGCCACGGTGGCGATGGGGCCGGCCGAGACCGCGTTCACGCGGACGCCGGCCGGCCCGAGGTCCGCGGCCAGGTAGCGCACCGAGCTCTCGAGGCTGGCCTTGGCGGGCCCCATGACGTTGTAGTTCGGGATCACGCGCCACGAGCCCGCGTACGTCATCGTGACGATCGCCCCGCCCTCGGTCATGAGCCGGCGGGCCTCCCGTGCGATGGCGATGAGCGAGTACGAGCTGATGTCGTTGGCGGCGGCGAACCCGTCGCGCGAGGTCTCGACGAAGCTGCCCTGGAGGTCCTCGGCGGGTGCCCAGGCGATGCTGTGCACGATGCCGTGGAGCACGGGCATGCGTTCGGCGAGGTCGTCGACGGCGGCGCGTACCGCCGCGTCGCTGGCCACGTCGCACTCGATCATCGGCGCGCCGCCGAGCTCGACGCTGAGGCGCTCGACACGGCCCTTGAGCCGCTCGGCCTGGTAGGTGAGCGCGACGGCGCCGCCCTCGCGGTGGATCGCCTCAGCCGCGGACCAGGCGATCGACCGCTGGTTGGCGGCGCCCATCACGAGGATGTTCTTGCCGCAGAGCAGGCCTGTCACGTGACCCCCGTTTCGCTCGCCACAGGGACGCGTCCGGCGGGACGCTGGCCAGAGTCTACCCGAGGAGTCAGCTGGTCAAGGGCATGACGACGCCGGAACGTGCGGCGGCGGCCCGATGCCGGTCAGGGCAGTTTGACTGACCCCGCGTCCGTGCCGGGCGGGAGCGGCTGAGCCAGGCCCGGCCGATCACGGTAGCTGTAGACGAGGGGAGCGGCGTCGGACTGCCCGCCGAGCATCGGGGAGGGGCTGGCCGGCGCGTCGGCCCACGTCCACGAGGGCAGCAGGAAGAGCACGTGGAGCTCGCCGGCAGCGGCCGCGGCGTCGACGATCTCCAGCCTGATCTTCGCCGGAGCGCGGCCCTTCAGCACGCGCTTGACGACGAACGTCTGGCGTCCGTCGGCCGGCGCCTTGGCGCGCGCCACCACGATCGTCCTGAAGGCGGCGGGGTCAGCCGGCGCCGGCGCCAGGGACGGGGCTGCGGCGTCCTCCCCGGCGCCGGTCGCGGCGCCGCCCTCGGCACCGTCGCTCTGCCGGTCGTAGCTCTCGGTGGCCTTGCCGCCGCTGCCGACCGTCGCCGCCTCGTCGCCGCCGACGGTACCGAGTCGCTGCAGGCCGACGACGCCGGCGACGAGCACGAGGGCGATCGCCGCGGCCGGGGCGAGGACGCGGAGCCACATCGGGCGCCGGCGCGGCGCAGCCGGCGCCGGCGCCGCCACGAGCTCGCGCAGCTCGCCCCATCGCGCGCCGCTCAGGTCCGTGTACTCGTCCGGCGGCGCCGGCACGACGCGGTCGAGGCCGGCGGCGACGGCGCCGACGTCGGCGCGCATCGCCGCGATGCGGGCGCGGAGCGCCGCGTCGGCCTCCGCCGCAGCCTCGAGTCCCGGGTCGTCCTCGAGCCCGAGCGCGTACGCCAGCAGGCGGTCGTCGTCGAAGGTCCCGGCCTTGGGCTGCATGTCGTCGTGGTCACCCATCACACACGTCTCTCATCCCTCGCGCTCGTAGCCGGCATCGTCCAGCGTCAGCCGCAGGCGTGCGAGCGCCCCGTGCAGGCGTGACTTCACGGTGCCCAGCGGCACGTCCTGGGCGGCGGCGATGCTCTCCAGCGAGAGGTCGGCGAAGAAACGCAGCGCGATCGCCTCGCGGAAGTCGGGTGCGAGCGCTTCCAGCGCGGTGCGTAACGCCGGATCGCCGGGCGCCGCCGGCTCGCCATGTGTCCGCTCGGTGGGCGCGAGCTGTTCCAGACGCTCCGCCAGCCCGCGCCGCGTCTTGTGTCGCCGGCCCTGGTCGCGTCCCGCGTTGAGGATGAGGCGGTAGAACCAGGCGAGGAAGCGCTCCTCGCCGGGCAGGTCCGCCCGGAACACCTTGATGAACACCTCTTGCACGGCGTCGTCCACCTCGTCGCAGAGTCCTTGGAGGAAGAGGATGCGGCGCACCTGCGGCGCGTAGCGGCGAAAGAACTCCGCGCGCGCCTCGGGTTGCGCCCGGCGCATCCGGTCAACAAGACCGACCGGCAGCTCGTCGATTTCCTTCCTCCAGGGAGAGGGACGCCCGGCCCACGGCGAGGGTTCGCCGCGACGGCAGGAGTATAGCCGCGCTCGCGTTCCCGCCGGGTCAGCGGCAGCGCGGGTCAGGCCCCGGCGAGGAGCCCCGCGGGCCGGTCAGGGCCGGATGACCCGATGCCGAGCAGGCGGACCTCTTCCTCGAGGCGATGGCCGCTGTGCTCGTGGACGCGGCGCTTGACCTCGGCGGCAAGGGCGAGGATGTCGGCCGTCGTCGCGCCCTCCAGGGCGACGAGGAAGTTGGCGTGCTTCTCGCTCACCTGGGCGCGTCCGACCCTGAAGCCCTTGAGTCCCGCGTCCTCGATGAGGCGCGCGGCCGGCAGCTCGCGTGACGGGTTCTTGAAGTAGCTGCCGCAGGACGCGTACTCGAGCGGGTGCTTGCCGCGTCGCAGCTCGGCGTCGCGGGCGATCTCGGCGAGCAGCGCGGCGGGCTCGCCGCGCGACAGGGCGAAGGTCGCGGCCAGGACGATGAGGTCGGGCCTTGCCTTGAGGAGGCTGGTGCGGTAGCCGAAGGCGAGCTCGCCGGGCGCCGCGGCGCGCTCCACACGGCCCTCGAGGAGCTGGACCTCGACGAGGACGTCGCTGACCGCGCGCCCGTAGGCGCCGGCGTTGCCGACGACGGCACCGCCGACCGAACCTGGGATGTTGCCGGCGAACTCGAGGCCGGCGAGTCCCTGCCCGGCCAGGTCGGCGACCAGGCCGGGCAGCTCCGCGCCGGCCTCCACGCGCAGCACGTCGCCCTCGAGCGCGTGCCGCTCGTTGCGGGCCAGCACGACGAGTCCGGGCAGGCCGTCGTCGCCGACGAGGACGTTGGTCGCGCGGCCGAGGACGGTGAGCGGCACCCCGAGCTCGCGCGCGAGGCGCACCGCGTACGCGAGCGCGTTCGTGTCGCGCGCCGCGTAGAGGAACTCGGCGGGGCCGCCGACGCGTAGGCGCAGAGCGGCGCGAGAGGCACGGCCTCTTCGAGGCCGGGCAGCTCGCGCCTCAGGATCTCGCGCACGTCGTCCACGCGGGCATCGTAGCATCGCCCCGCTTGCGCCGCTGTCGCCGGGGGTATGCTTCGCAGGTCACGCTCACAGGAGAAGCCATGACCGACGACAGCCAGACCGCAGCGCCCGCGCCGCAGGGCTTCGAGACCCTCGCCCTGCACGCCGGCCAGGAGCCCGACCCGGCGACGAACGCGCGCGCCGTGCCGATCTACCAGACCACGTCGTACGTGTTCAACGACGCCGAGCACGCCGCCAACCTCTTCGGCCTCAAGGAGTTCGGCAACATCTACACGCGCATCATGAACCCGACCACCGACGTGTTCGAGAAGCGCGTCGCGGCGCTCGAAGGCGGCGTGGCCGCGCTCGGCTTCGCCTCGGGGTCCTCGGCGATCACCTTCGCGATCCTCAACATCGCCGGCGCCGGCGACCACGTCGTGAGCGCCAACAGCCTCTACGGCGGCACCTACAACCTGTTCGTGCACACGCTGCCGCGCTTCGGCCTCGAGGTCGACCTGGTCGACCCGAACGACCCCGAGAACTTCCGCCGGGCGATCAAGCCGAACACGAAGGCGCTCTACGCCGAGACGGTCGGCAACCCCAAGCTCGACACGCTCGACATCGCCGAGGTCGCGGCCATCGCCCACGAGGCCGGCGTCCCGCTGATCGTCGACAACACGATGCCGACCCCGTACCTGCTGCGGCCGCTCAAGCACGGCGCCGACATCGTCGTGCACTCGGCGACCAAGTTCATCGGCGGCCACGGCACCTCGATCGGCGGCGTGGTCGTCGACGGCGGCACGTTCGACTGGGCGCAGAACGACAAGTTCCCCGGCCTCACCGAGCCCGACGCGAGCTACCACGGGCTCAAGTTCTCCGAGGCGCTCGGGCCGATCGCCTACATCATCAAGCTGCGCGTCAGCCTGCTGCGCGACGTCGGCGCGGCCCTCTCGCCCTTCAACGCCTTCCTCTTCCTGCAGGGGCTCGAGACCCTGCCGCTGCGCATGGAACGGCACAGCACCAACGCGCAGGCCGTCGCCGAGCACCTCGAGGCGCACGACAAGGTGGGCTGGGTCACCTACCCGGGGCTCGCCTCGTGCTGGTGCAACGAACTGGCGGCGAAGTACCACGAGCGCGGCCTGTACGGAGCCATCGTCGGCTTCGGCATCAAGGGCGGCCGCGAGGCCGGGCGGCGGTTCGTCGAGAGCACCGAAGCTGTTCTCGCACCTGGCCAACATCGGCGACGCGAAGTCGCTCTGCATCCACCCGGCGACCACGACGCATTCGCAGCTGACCGCCGAGGAGCAGCTCGAGACCGGCGTGACCGAGGACTTCGTGCGGCTCTCGATCGGGCTCGAGTCGATCGACGACATCATCGCCGACCTCGACCAGGCGCTGGCGAAGGCCTGAGGGCGGGCGACGTTGCCGTCCACGCAGTGACGCACGCCCGTTGACCGACTGACACTCGACGGAGTCGCGGCTCCCCCGGATCGTGGACCCGCGGCGTAGAGACCGCCTTCTGGCGGTCTTTGCCTCTTCTTGGGCGACCGCCCTGCGGTGGTAAGGTTCTCGCTGTCATGAGCGACGCGAAGGCAGACGCAGAAGATCGAGATCGGCGACGTGCCGGCCGGCCTCGGCGACGACGCCGGCTCGGCCGGCATCGTGCGCACGAAGCACGTCACGTTCGACGAGCCGGGCCGGACGCTCGCGCTCGAGGGCGGCGGCGAGCTCTGGCCGGTCACCCTCGCCTACGAGACGTACGGCACGCTGAGCGCGGCGCGCGACAACGCGATCATGGTCTTTCACGCGTTGTCCGGCGACGCGCACGCCGCCGGCCGGCACACCGCGAGGGACAAGCGCGCCGGCTGGTGGGACGTGCTCATCGGGCCGGGCAAGGCGCTGGACACCGACAAGTACTTCGTGATCTGCGCCAACGTGCTCGGCGGCTGCAGCGGCTCGACCGGCCCGTCGCTCGATCGATCCCGCGACCGGCAAGCCCTACGGCACCGGCCTTCCCGATGATCACCATCGCCGACATGGTCGAGGCTCAGCTGCTGCTGCTCGACCATCTCGGCATCGGCAAGCTGCTCGCCGCCGTGGGCGGCTCGATGGGCGGCATGCAGGTCCTCGAGCTGGCCGTGTCGCACCCGGACCGCGTGCACCTGGCGGTCGCCATGGCGACCGCCGCCCGGCAGCCGACCGCAGGCGATCGCCTTCAACGAGGTCGGGCGCCAGGCGATCATGGCCGACCCGAACTGGCGCGGCGGCCACTACTACGGCGGCAAGCCGCCGTCGCAAGGGGCTCGCCGTCGCCCGCATGGTCGGCCACATCACCTATCTCTCCGACGAGGCCATGCAGGAGAAGTTCGGCCGCCGCCTGCAGGACATCCAGCAGTACACGTTCACCTTCGACGCCGACTTCGAGGTCGAGAGCTACCTGCGCCATCAGGGGCTCGCGTTCACGGACCGTTTCGACGCCAACACCTACCTCTACATCACGCGAGGCGCTCGACTACTTCGACCTCTCGCGCCGTCACGAGAGCCTGGTCTCCGCCTTCCGCGACGTGAAGTCGCGCTTCCTCGTGATGGCGTTCTCGAGCGACTGGCTGCACCCGCCGTACCAGCTCAAGGAGATCGTCAGCGCCCTGCGCGCGACCCACAAGCACGTCAGCTACTACGAGGTCGCGAGCCACTACGGCCACGACGCCTTCCTGCTCGAGCGCGAGAAGATGGAAGGCGTCATCGCCGCCTTCCTCGCCAGCGGCGCGCGACGTTCGCGCCGCCCGCCTGAGCGGGCGGCGTAGGATACCCACCGTGCGCCGCATCGACTACAAGCTCATCGAGGACCTGGTGCCCGACGGCGCCACGGTGCTCGACCTCGCCTGCGGCGACGGCGAACTGCTCGCCGAGCTGGTCCGCGAGAAGCACGTGCGCGGCAGCGGCGTCGAGATCTCGCAGGCGGCGGTCGAGGCCTGCGTCGCCAAGGGGCTCTCGGTCTTCCACGGCGACCTCGACGAGGGCCTCGCCGACTTCGCAGGACGGCTCGCACGACGTCGTGATCCTGAGCCTCAGCCTGCAGCAGTTGCGGCGGCCGCGGATGATCGTCCGCGAGATGGTGCGCGTCGGCCGGCTCGCGATCGTCAGCTTCCCCAACTTCGCGCACTGGGGCGTGCGGGCGCAGCTCTTCTTCCTCGGCCGCATGCCGGTCTCGAAGGAGATGCCGTACCAGTGGTGGGACACGCCCAACATCCACCTCTGCACGATCAGGGACTTCCGCAAGCTCTGCCGCGAGGAGGGGCTCTGCATCGAGCACGAGCTCTACCTGCGCTCGGTCGACGAGCCGCCGCCCGCGCGACCCTTCGCGCCCGACCTCATGGCGCGCATCGCCATCTTCGCCGTCACGCGCCGCTGAGCCGGACCGCGCCGCGAACGCCGTCACGGCGCGCGGGTCGCGTACTTGCGGGACCGCGGGTATAACAGTCTGCACAACACAAGGGGAGCGCAGTCCGTAGGCCCGAGCGCCGCCGAGGACCCGCTTCACAGAACACCAGGAGGAAGCAGTGCCTCAAGGCAAAGTCAAATGGTTCTCGACCGAGAAGGCCTACGGGTTCATCGCGCAGGACAACGACAACGACATCTTCGTGCACGTCACCGGCCTCGCCGAGGGCGTGACGTCGCTCGAGACCGACCAGGTGGTCGAGTTCGAGGTCACCCAGGGCCGCAAGGGCAACCAGGCCGCCAACGTGCGGCCGGTGACGGCCGCAGCCGCTCCGGCTGCGGAGGCCACGGTCGCCGAGGAGCCCGAGGCCGAAGAGGCCGCCGAGGAGCCCGAGGCCGAAGAGGCCGCCGAGGAGCCCGAGGCCGAAGAGGCCGTCGAGGAGCCCGAGGCCGAAGAGGCCGTCGAGGAGCCCGAGGTGGCTGAGGAGGCTCGCCGAGGAGCCCGCGAGCGACGCCTCCCCCGAGAGCGCCGAGTAAGCGCAGACACAGAAGAGCGACCCGGCGGGGCGGCCGCCGGACCGGGCTCGGCCGGTCCGGCGGCCGCCCCGCCGTCTTGCTCCGCTTCTTCGGGTACGATGCTCGTGGCGCGTCTTCGAAGGAGGGGCACGATGCTCGAGAACGTCCACTGGCTCGGCCACGACTCGTTCCGCATCGACGGCAGCAGCACGCTCTACGTCGACCCGTGGAAGCTCCCCGCCGGGCAGCCTCCGGCCACCGGCGTCCTCGTCACCCACGACCACTACGACCACCTCAGCGCCGACGACATCGCCAAGGTCGCCGGGGCCGGCACGGTGGTCGTCGGGCCGCCGGCGGTCACCGCCGCGGTGCGCGGCCTGCCCACGCTCACCGTCCGCCCGGGCGAGACCGTCGAGGTCGGTACCGCCATGGTCACCGCCGTGCCCGCCTACAACGTGAACAAGTTCAAGAAGCCCGGGGCCGTCTACCATCCCCGCGACGAGGGCCACGTCGGCTACATCGTCGAGATGGACGGCCTGCGCATCTACCACGCCGGCGACACCGACGCGATCCCCGAGATGGCGGGACATCGACGTCGACGTCGCGCTGCTGCCCGGTGGGCGGCACCTACACGATGACCGCCGAAGAGGCCGCCGAGGCCTGCACCATGCTGAGGGCCACGGTCGTCGTCCCGATGCACTTCGGGGACATCGTCGGGTCGGAGGCGGACGCCCGAGCGCCTGAAGGCGCTCTGCGATATCCCTGTCTCGATCCTCGAACCGGAGAAGGGCTGAAACGACACGCCGGCGGCTGCCGCGCGAGGAGGAGGACATGGACGTCGTTCACGCCGTGCCGACCGAGAACCTGTCCGAGAAGCTGAGTGTCCAGCGGATCGGCGACAAGCTGGGACTGACGCAGATGCGGGCCAACGTCTTCACGCTGGCCGAAGGCTCGATGCTGCGACACCTGCATCGCGAGCAGGAAGAGCTCTACGTGGTCCTCGACGGGACGGCCATGATCGACGTCGACGAGGCGCACCACAAGCTCGGCGAGCGCGACGCGCTCGTCGTCCCGCCGGCGCCTGGCACCGCGTCTCGAACGTGGGCGTCGGGCCCCTGACCTTCGTCGTCGTGGCGGCGCCGCCGATCGCGGACGACGCCGAGATCGAAGCGGGCTGAGCGCCCTGCGGAGCGGGAGGGAGCACCGTGATCGGCATCGACGAAGACGTCCCCGGCGGTCGGCGCTGGTGACGAGCGACGGCCAGTACTTCGACCTCGGCTCCCCGGGCCAGCACCTGGTCCTCTTCTTCTTCGAGGAGGCCATGAGCGCGCGCAGCGTCAGCATGGCCTCCGACTTCAACGACCAGCTCTACGGCTTCAAGCAGCTCGGCGTGCAGGTCATCGGCGTCGGCGTGGACCGCGCGGCGCTGGTCGCGACCTTCGCCTCGGGCTACGACTTGCACTACCCGCTCGTGAGCGACGCCGAGCGCAAGGTCTGCCTCGCCTTCGGCCTGGTCGGGACCAAGAAGGGGCGGCCGCGGGCGGCGACCTTCATGATCGACCGGACCGGGCTCGTCAAGCGGGTCTTCAGCGAGGTGCCGCCGTACGGCCACGCGAGGGACGTGCTGACCGAGGCGGAGCAGCTCTGGGGCGGCTACTGAGAAGCGAGCGGGCCGGCCGGCGGCGAAGGCCGCCGGCCGGCCCGACGACGAAAGGGGACACGATGCTCAAAGTGGGTGACAAGGCGCCGGCGGTGACCGGAACGTCGTACGACGGGACCGCGTTCGATCTCGGCGCCCCCGGCAGGCGGACCGTCCTGTTCTTCTATCCCAAGGCCAACACCGGGGGCTGAACGACCGAAGCCGTTGAGTTCAACGGCCTGCTGGGTGAGTTCGAGAAGCTCGGTGTCCAGGTCGTCGGCGCCAGTGTCGACAAGCCCGCGCGCGAACCGGAAGTGGGCGCAGAAGTACGGCCTGCGCATGCCGCTGGTCAGCGACGAGGGCGAGCACGTCGTCGCCGAGCGCGTTCGGCGTGGCGCGGCCCATGGTCGGGGTCGCCAAGCGCACGACCTGGCTGATCGACGCCGACGGGACGCTGCGCAAGATCTACCCGAAGGTGACCCCCAAGGGCCACGCGGCCGAAGTGCTCGCCGCGGCGCGGGAGATCTGGGGCTGAAGGAGCGAGGGCGGCCGGGGGCGGGCGCGAGCCCGCCCCCGGCCGCCCTCGCTCCTACTCCGTGAACAGCGACGGCGGCTCGTCGTCTGCCGCGACAGGCTCCGCGTCGTCGCGCGGCCTCGCGGGCGCCGGATCCTCCTCCGCCGTCCGGCCGGCGACGCCCTCCGCAACGCGTCCGCCTTCGCTTTCCGCCCCCGCGTCGCCGAGGTAGACGAAGGTGTCGAGCATGCGGCTGAAGGCCGACCAGCGCTCGCCGGCGGCGGTCGTGCGCTCCGCGTCGTCGACCGCCGCCACGCGCGCCGTCATGTCGTCGCAGTAGTGGACGACGATGGCTTCGCGCGTCATCGGGATGACGGGGCTCCCCTTCTCCTTCTCGCCGTGGTGGGCGACGATGACGTGGCGCAGACGCGAGGAGAGCTCCTCCGGGAAGCCGTCGACCTCGCCGATGAGGCCGCGCACCATATCGTGTCCGAGCACGATCTCGCCGTGCAGGCGCCCGACGTCGGTGAAGCCGGGCGCGAAGGGGTCGCTCGAGTAGCTGACCACCTTGCCGATGTCGTGCAACAGGGCGCCGGCGATGACGACGTCGCGATCGACGGTCGGCAGCCGCTCGGCCACGCCGGCCGCCACCTCGGCGACGATCACCGAGTGCTCGAGCAGCCCGTGCCGATAGGCGTGATGCATGCGCACCGCCGCGGGAGCGACGGCGTAGGTCGCGCCCGGCTCGCGGTCGGGGTCGAGGGCGCGCTCGAGCAGCGCTCTGACGTGCGGCTCGGCGATGCTCTCGACCAGCGCCGCGAGCCGGGCGCGGAGCTCGTCGACCCCGACCGGCGACACGGGCACCAGGGCGGCGGGGTCGTACTCGCCCTCGCTCAGCGTGCGCAGCCGGTCGACGACGAGCTGGGGTCCCCACTTGGGGTCGACCCTGTACCGTCCCCGTACCTTGACGACGCTGCCCGGCGCGAGCGTCGCGACGACCTCTTCCGACGGGTCGAAGTGAACGCCCTTGACCTGCCCGGTGGCGTCGAGCAGGGTGAGGTTGACCATCGTCCCGCCGTTCTTCGTCGTCCTGACGTCGCGCTCCGAGCACACGTAGGAACTCGTCACGATCTCGCCGTCGACGAGGTCGCTCACGTTGGTCCTGGGCTCGCCGTCGGGGTCGCTCCCGTCTCTCGCCGTCTCGGGCCACGCGTCGCTGAGCTTCATCCGGCCTCCTTGGTCGCGGGCGAGCCTACCAGATGGCGCCTGGAGACCGGCGCCGCGCGGCCGGTGACGTTGCCGTCCCGCTTCGCGCTCAGGCGCCGGCGGCCTTGATCGCCTCGATCTCGGCCTTCTTGTCGTCGACGAGCCGCTGGGCGGCGCGGACCCTGGCGACGCCGGGCTCGAGCCCGGGGTGCACCAGCTCGCCCTTGTCGACGAGCTCGAACGCCTCCCGGCCCAGCACCTTCATGGCGTCGTCGACGTCGCCCTGCAGCGACTTGAGCTTGACCTGCGCGGCCCCGACCTTTCCGGCCCTCTCGGCGTCGCCGGCCAGGTCGCCGGCCTTGTCCTTGATGGTGTCGAAGATGCCCATGTCCCCTCCTCGATCGATGGCGTCGGAGCGCGTCACGGCCGGCGTCGGCGCAACGCAGGCTCCCGCGGGCACGTATCAGGTACCCGGTCCGACGGGTTCGCACGCCACCTCGCGGGGCACCACGGCGAGCACGACCAGCAGGACAAGCGCGATCGCGATGACGAAGACGAACGGCAGCCAGTAGGCGGTCTGGTAGAGCAGCCCGCCGATGAGGGCGCCACCGGCCATGGGCAGCCCCATCGCGGTGTCGAAGAGCGCGTAGCCCCAGGTGAGCGGCACGGCGCCGAACGAGCGCGCGACCACCCCCGTGGTGACGAAGCGCAGCGCGTCGAAGGCGCCGCAGCAGAACATCGCGAGGCCCCAGACGACGGGCGTCCACCCGCCTATGAGGAGCGCACTGCCAAGCGCGACCAGCACGAGCACGCCGGCGATGCCACGCCGGGTGCCTCGCAAGTCGGCCACCCGGCCCCAGAAGGGGGTCATGGCGGCGGCGCCCGCGGCGGCCAGCGACGCGTAGATGCCGAGGGCGCCGTAGCCCTGGTCGTGCACCTGGGCGAGGTACGGCGTGAGGAACGACTGGCCCACGTACACGGCGAGGAACCCGAGGAGGAAGAAGGCCACGTAGCGGCAGAACCGCCGGTTGCGGTAGACGTCGGCCATGCTCCAGGGGGCTTCCGTCGTGTGGTCGGCCATGTCGGAGAGAAGCGTGGCCGCGACGGCCGATGCCACGTAGAAGGCGGCGCTCAGCGCGAACACGACCCTCATCCCGTGGAGGTCCGCGAGGTAGCCCCCGAGGAGAGGCGAGACGATCAACCCGACGGGGAAGCTCCCGTAGACGAGGGTAGCGTTGCGTGCCACATGACCGTCGTCAGACCGCAGGTAGACGTACGCCTTCATGGCCGGGTTGTTGGCCATCGAGAGCCCTGTCAGCGCGAGGCCGGGGATGAGCCATTCCCAGGTCGGTGCGACGAGATAGAAGAGAGCGGCCGGCGCGGTCAGCCACCAGACGACCGCGATCACGGGCTTGAGCCGGAAACGGTCCGCGGCCCAGGCCCCCGGCAGGCTGCTGGCTGCCGTCGACGCGAGCAGGATGGCGGTGAGCACGCCGATGTCGAAGCGCGAGGCACCCAGCTCGAGGGCGTAGACGAACAGGAGCTGGTAGTAGAGGCCCATGCCGAACGCGTAGAGCAGGATGGCCGTGGCCATCAGCTTGAGGTCACGGTCGAGTCCGGTCAGGGGGCGTCTCCTCGCGGCGATGGGGGGCTCGCCGGAATCCTATCAGCGCCCGGTGGCGCTTTCCCGGAGAGGCTCGTGCATACTGATGCACTTCAAGCCCTGCGGGCGAGAGCGATGCACTGGAGCGTACGTCAATGGACTCCGACGTATCGACCGTCTGCCGCCGTACGTTTTCACCATCGTCAACGACATGAAGATCGAGGCGCGGCGATGGGTGACGTCGTGATGGGTGAGACAGACGCGCGAGATCCGCTGCAGCTCGGCGGCATGGCGCTGCGCGACGGCGTCCTGCTGCAGAGCCAAGGTCACTGGGCGGCGGCGGTACGCGACGACGACGGCGGCATCCGGGTGAGCTCGGGGCGCAAGGCGCAAGTGCCCGGGCGCGAGCGCCTGCAGCGCGTGCCGCTGGCGCGCGGGCTCGTGCGCCTCGGCGAAGCGCTCGCCGTGCTTCCCGCGGTGCGCCGCGCTACCGGCGGGCCGGTGCTCCCGCAAGAAGACCCGCGCCTGCTTGCCGCGTCCGTCGGCGGCGCGGCCGCCACGGTGGCGCTGCGCCGCGTCGGGAGTCGCGCGCCCGTCGCGCGTGAACTCGCGGTCGCCGGCGTCTCGCTGTTGCCCGTCTTGCTCGCCCTGCGCGACTCGAAGCTCTCGCGCTACCACGGCGCGGAGCACAAGAGCGTCGCGGCCTTCGAAGGCGGCGCGGTCGACGACGCGTCGCTGCACGACGCCGCCCGCGAGCACGCCCGTTGCGGCACCAGCCTGGTCGCGCCGCTGGTGGTGACGAACATCGTCGCCGGCCTGCTGCTGCGCGCCGCCGGCAAGGAGCGCCAGCCGCTCGCCACGCTGGTCGCAGGCCTGGTCTCGCTGGGGACGGCGATGGAGGTCTTCTCGTGGATGGCCCGGCATCAGGGGCACCCGCTGGCGGGCGCCCTCGGCCGGCCGGGCATCGAGCTCCAGCGCCTCTTCACGACCAGCGAGCCGAGCGACGACCAGCTCGACGTGGCGCATGCCGCCCTGCAGGAGCTCCTGCGTCTCGAGGGTCGCGCCGCGGAGCCGTCCGCAGCCTGACGCGCGGGGTCAGTCGGCCGGCTGACGCTCGGCGAGCCGCTTGGCGCGTCGCGCCTGCGCCTCCTCGTACCAGCGCTTCTGCTGCGCCGTGCGCGGCTTCACGGGGGGCACCTTGATGGGCGCCCGTTGTCGCCGAGCGCCACGAACACGAGGTAGGCCGAGGCACAGTGGGTGATGACGCCGGTGCTCAGGTCCTCGGCCTCGACACGGACTCCAACCTCCATCGACTTGGTGCCGGCGTAGTTCATGTTGGCCTTCAGCGTGATGAGGTTGCCGATCTGCACCGGGTAGTGGAAGTCGATGCGATCGATCGCGGCGGTGACCACGAGCGTGCGGCAGAACTGGAACGCGCACGTGCCCGCCGCCTCGTCGATGAGCTTCATGATCACGCCGCCGTGGATGTTGCCCATGTAGTTGGCGTCGGCCGGCATCATGAGGGACGAGAGGACGACGCTGGTCTGAGTACCTCGGGGGCGTCGCTGGGGCATGGGCTCCGGGGGGTCGGGGTTGGCCGTATGCGGTCGAGCGGCCGGGGCCGCGTCCCGTCAGACGTCGAAGTCGCCGGGGAGGCGGCGACGGCGGCGGTCGCGCGTGGCGCGCTCGCCGCCGTGGGTGCGGTCCTTGCGCCGCTCGCTGTGACGCCGGTCCATGATGACCTTGACGTTCGGGTTGTCCCGGTAGTGCTCCGTGAGCCGGAGGTATGCCTCTTCGCCGAGCTCGGGCGGCACCACGCAGTAGATCATCTCGCTCTCCCTCCCAGTCGGACCCACTCTAGCAAATGCCGTCGACGGGCCGCCAGAGCGAAACGGCGCCGCGACGGCGGCGGGCGAGGCGGAAGGACCGCCGCCGCCGTCGCGGCGCGGTCGGGCGCAGGGTGTCGCGGTCGGCGGGAGTGGGACAAAGGGGGAGGGCCGGGATCATCCGTGACGCCCGCTCTCGCGGGCTGTCCCGAGCGATCCCGGCCCTCTGAAGGGGGTACCGGACTCTTCATCGGCGCCCCGGGAGATACCTTTAGCGATCCGCCGAAGTCTGCCGAATCCGACAAAGCGACGGCTCTGATAGGCTCATGTGCGCCGGCGGGCGTGGAGGCCTGACGGTGTTCCGAGGTCGAGCGAAAGGTGGTCCGGCGGTGTTCCCGCGCTACGACGACATCGTCGCCGGCGTGCCGGCGTACGAGCGGTACCTGCCCCTCGAGGAGCTGGAGGCGTCGACCGACCGCTGCGCCGCCGCGCACCCTGCCGTCGAGGTCTGGCGCGCCGGCGTCTCCGCGCGGCGGGCACGAGATCCGCTGTCTCGAGGTCGGTGGGGGGCCGCTGCGCGCCGCGCTCGTCGGCGTGCCGCATCCCGAAGAACCCATCGGGACCCTGGTGCTCGAGTACCTCCTGCCGCTGCTGGCCGAGACCGACCTCGCCGAGCGGCTCGGCTTCTCGTTCTCGGTCGTGAAGGTCTGCGATCCCGACGGCATGCGCCTCAACGAGCGCTGGTTCGCCGAGCCGGGCGACCTCGCGGGCTTCCTGCTCCGCCAGTACCGGCCTTCGTTCGTCGAGCAGTTCGAGTGGACGTTCCCGTTCGAGTACAAGCGGTACGCGTTCGCGAAGCCGCTGCCGGAGGCGCGCGCGGTCATGGAGGTCGTCGGCCGCGCGCCGCTCGACCTCTACATGGGCCTGCACAACTGCCACTTCAGCGGGGCCTATTTCTACGTCTCGCACGACGACGCCACGCTGAACGGCGAGCTCTCCGCGGTGCTCGCGGCGGCGGGGCTGCCGCCCCACCGTGGCGAGCCCGAGATGCCTTACCTCAACGCCTTCGGCGATGCCGTCTTCGAGGCGTTCGACCTCTCCGACGACTACGAGTACTTCGCCCGCTACGGGGTCGAGCCCGCCGCCGCCCTTCACGGCGGCACGTCGAGCGACGCCTACGCGGAGGCGACGTGGGACTGCTTCACGCTGGTCGCCGAGGTGCCGTACTTCACGAGCGCGAAGGCCGCCGACCTGAGCCCGGCGGGCGTGACCCGGAGTGAGGCGGTCAGGCGCGGCATCGAGATGGAGCGCGAGTACGCCGCCTGGCTGCACGAGCGCTACGTCGAGGCGGCGAGCGAGCTGACCGTCGAGTCGCCCTGGCAGCGGTCGCTGCACGCGTACCTTGCGGGCAGCAACGACGACCTGCGGGCCGAGGCCGAGATGGTCGCCCGCGAGCCTCAGTTCGCTGAGGAGGCGACGGTCGCCCAGCTCTTCAGCTCGGTCTATCTGCGCGAGCTCGACGTGCTCTCGCACGTCGGGCATCTTGCGAGCATGGCCGCCGCCGAGCCGCGGCAGAGCGACGCGCTCGCCGCGGTCCAGGCGGCGGCCGAGGACAAGGTGCGCACGCGCGCCCCGCAGCTCGCCGCCGCCGGGGCCATTGGACCCGTTCCAGTACGAACGCTGGTGCAGGCGCAGCTCGCCGCGCTTCTCTGCACTCTCGACGCGGTGCGCGAGCGCTATCGCCCGGCGCGCCCTCGCCCGGCTGAGCCGCGCGTCTAGCTGCTTCGCGTGTCCGGCGCCGGCGCGCCGCCTCGCGCGGCGCGTTCCGCTCGCGCGCCCGAGACCGAGCCTGGGGATGGCCGCCCCTAGACGCATCTCCTAGTGTCGTCTCTTGGGGATACGCGGGCGCGTGCCGATACTCGCAGAAGGACGAGAAGGAGCGTCGCCCGTGCGTGGACACGCGGCCGTCGAGAGCCATCACGAGATCGCCTGCGAGGTGGGGGCTGCCCTCACCTCCAGTCGGGCGCACGAGAGGACCGCGGGCCCACCGGCCGTGGAGGACGCGTGACCCAGGTCAGCGACAAGCGCGATCAACTGGAGCTTGCGCTCGAGGTGGGCGCCGCCGTGTCGTCGAGCCTCGAGCTCGACGACGTGCTGTCGACCATCGCCCGCCGTCTGACCGAGCTCTTCGACGTCTGGGAGTGCAACGTCTACGAGTACCGGCCGCTCGAGGGAACGCTCCTCGCGACGGCCTTGTGGGCGCGCGAGATCACGGTCGCGGACCAGTCCTGGGCAGGCACGGTAGTGGACATCGCCGAGCGGCCCAGGTATCGCGAGCTCATCGAGATCGGCGGCGTCCACGAGTTCCAGCTCGATGACCCGGGTCTGGACCCGGCTCACCTGCGGGAGATGCAGGAGTGGCACGAGCAGACCAACCTGTCGGTGCCGCTCATCTTCAACGACGAGGCGATCGGTCTGCTCACGCTGGTCGAGAAGCGCTGGCGGCGCTGCTTCACCGCGGAGGAGCGCAGGCTGCTTGCGCAGCTCGCCGTCCCCGCTGCCGTCGCGATCCACAACGCGCGCATGTTCCGCCGGGAGGCGCAGCAGAACCGGCGGCTGCGCGCGCTGGTCGACGCGGGTCGTGCCATCTCGTCGACGCTTGACCTGGACAGGCTGCTGCAGACGGTCGCCCAAGCGGCGGGCGAGGCCTTGGGGACGGCGGAGTGCGCCATCGACTCCTACGACGCGCGAGAGCGAGACCATCAGCATCGTCGCCTTCTACCAGCGCGTCGCGGACGTCCAGGACGACGATGGGTGGGTCGGACGGACGTACTCTCTGAGCGACTTCCCCAGCGATCGCGCCACCCTCTACGGCGGCCGGATCCACGAGGAGAACGTCTCCGACCCGACGCTCGACGAAGCGAACCGCCGCTCCATGATCGAGAACGGGGAGAAGACGATCATGAGCGTCCCGCTCGAGGACGACGGCCGGCCGATCGGCCTGCTCGTCTTCGTCGAGACCGAGGCCGAGCGGCACTTCACGCGCGACGAGCGCGAGATCGCCGGCGCTCTGGCCGAGCAGGCGGCGATCGCGATGCGCAACGCGCAGATCCTGGGCCGCCTCGAAGAGCAGAACCGACGCCTCGATTCGCTGCTCGAGTCGACGAAGGCGATCACCTCGAGCGTCGACCTCGAGGAAGTGCTGCAGACGGTCGCCCGCACGGCGGCCGAGGCCCTGGACTGCCAGCAGTGCCAGATACAGGAGTTCGACGCCGACGCGAACGCCGTCACCGTGGCGGCGATGTACATGCGCGATCCCGACCCCGCCGCTCTCGAGTCGCTGCACGAGACGTTCACGCTCGACGATGAACCCGAGGAGCGGGCGATCATCGAGGGCAAGGTCCCGGTCGAGCAGGTCGCCTCCGACCCGGACGTCACCCCGGGCGCGCGGATCTCGTTCGAGAAGTATCGGCGACAAGGCGTATCTGAACGTACCGCTCGTGTTCCGCGACCTGCCGTATGGACTGCTCGTGCTCATCGAGACCGAGCGCGAGCGCCGCTTCACGGCGTCGGAGATCGAGCTGGCGGAGGCGCTCGCGGAGCAGGCGGCGGTGGCGATCGAGCACGCTCGCCTGTACCGCGTCAGCGAGCAGAGGGCGATCACCGACGGACTCACGGGCCTGTACAACCACCGCTACTTCTACGAGCGTCTCGGCCAGGAGATCGCGAGGGCGCAGCGGTATGGCTCACCGGTGTCCCTGCTGATGGTCGACATCGACGACTTCAAGGCCTTCAACGACGCTCGCGGCCACGTCGCCGGCGACGAGGTGCTGCGCTCCGTCGCCGGCATCCTCGGCGCGGCCTTGCGCCACGACATCGACATCGCGGCGCGCTACGGCGGCGAGGAGTTCGCGATCATCCTCCCCAACACGCCGCTCGACGGCGCCGCCGATCCGCAGCTCGCGATGCCGGTGCCTGCCGAGGCCGAGGCCGTCGAAGGCGAGGGCGATCCGCCGGAGCCAGCGCCCGGCAACCTGGACGGCGCCAAGGCAGTCGCGGAGCGCGTGCGAGCGCGGTTCGAGCGCGCCTGCCTGGCCGATGCCGACGGGCGTCCGGGAAGTTGCCTCACGGTGAGCGTCGGCGTGGCCTCGTTCCCCGGCCTCAGCGATACGGTCGAGGAGCTGGTCGGCAACGCCGACGCGGCGCTGTACAAGGCCAAGCGCGGCGGCAAGAACCGGGTCGAGGCGTACGGGTAGACGAAGCCGGTGGAGGGCCGGCCCGGCCGACGCTGCGAAGTCCGGCGGCGTGTCAGTCGCCGGCGAGGGCGGCCAGCTCGTCGAGCTGGCCGGGGTCGCCGGCGATCACCATCGCCGCCGCCCCCTCCACGCGTCCCGCCATCGCGGCGACGAAGTGCCGCGCCACGAGCAGCTTGCGGGCGTCGCTCCTGCGCGTCGCGCAGAAGCAGGTAGCCGCAGGTCACGTCGATCGCCATCTCCACCAGACGGCG
The DNA here is from genome assembly GCA_963707855.1 of uncultured Thermoleophilia bacterium. Lineage (GTDB taxonomy): Bacteria > Actinomycetota > Thermoleophilia > UBA2241 > UBA2241 > UBA2241. The sequence continues at coordinate 8,790 of CAVPRQ010000009.1, read as the reverse complement.
GCTGTGGAAGTCGCGGTAGCGCGTGTCGTCGAGGGCACGCACGCGTTCGATGGCGGCTGTGAGGCGCGCGCGGGCGTGTCGCACGCGCGCCAGCAGCTCCGGCGTGCGCGCGTAGTCGCCGGCGTCGTAGTCGTCGAGCCGGCCTGAGAGCGTCCCCGACAGCACGCCGCCGATCGCGGCGACGACCTGGAGCTGCGTCGTCCCCTCGTAGATGTTGGTGATGCGCGCGTCGCGGGCGTGGCGCTCGACGGCGAAGTCGCGCATGTAGCCCGAGCCGCCGTGGACCTGCAGCGAGTCGTAGGCGACCTGGTTGGCCATCTCGGTGCAGCAGGCCTTGGCGAGCGGGGTGTAGAGACCGGCGAGGCGGTTGAAGCGCTTGAGCTCGGCGCGCAGGTCCTTGATCTCCGCGGCCGCGCTCCCGGGCGCGTCGCTCGCCGGCCAGCTGCGCGATGCGGTGCTCGAGCCCTTCCTTGAGATCGACGATCAGCGCCGTCTCGTAGAGCAGGGCGCGCGCCGCCTCGACGCTCACCCTCATGTCGGCCAGCATGGCCGCGACCGGGGTGAGCGTCGCGATCGGCGCGCCGAACTGCACGCGCTCGCCGGCGTACTTCACGGCCGCGCGGCAGGCGGCCTCGGCGATGCCCTGCGCCTGCGCCGCGATCGCCAGCGCGGGCGCCGTTCATCAGGCTCATGACGTAGGTCGTCAGGCCGCGCCGGCGCTCGCCGACGAGCAGCGCCGGCGCGTCGTCGAACTGCAGCTCGCAGGTCGGCGAGCCGTGGATGCCGAGCTTGTCCTCGAGGCGCCGGATGCGCATGTGCTCGTCGCGCTCGTAGAGGAACATCGAGAGGCCGCGGGCGTCGGTCGTCCCTTCTTCCGAGCGCGCCAGGACCAGGCTAGATGCGGCCGCAGCCGTTGGTGATGAAGCGCTTGACGCCGTTGAGGCGCCAGGTGCCGTCCTCGGCCGGGGTCGCCTTGAGCTGGACGTTCTGCAGGTCGCTGCCGGCCTCCGGCTCGGTGAGCGCCATCGAGCCCGTGACCTCACCGCTGGCGAAGCGCGGCAGGTACGCCGCCTTCATCTCGTCCGAGGCGAACTTGTTGACCGTCTCGGCGATGTCCTGGAGGCCGAAGATGTTCATCAGGGCCGGGTCGGCGCGCGAGACCATCTCGACGATCATCACCGACACGGTGATGGGGAAGTTGAGGCCGCCGTACTCGCGCGGCAGGGTGATGCCCATGAGGTCGGCCTGGCGCAGGCGCTCGAGCGACTCGGCGATGCCGGGCGCGTAGCAGACCTCGCCGTCGGCGAGGACGCTGCCGGCGCGGTCGACGTCCTCGGCGCGGGGCTCGACGAAGTCGCCGGCGATGTCGCCGACGATCTCGAGCGTGCGGCGGTACGAGTCGATCGCGTCCTCGTAGTCGCGCGGGGCGTAGGCGAAGTCGCGCGCCTGGGCGTAGTCGTCCTCACGCCAGGCGACGATGCGGCGCCAGGTCGAGGCGCTCGAGCTGGGCGACGAGGTCCGGATTGTCGGTGTAGAAGTTGGGCATCAGGCGCCGCCTTCCGCTGCGCTCGCGGCGCCCGTCCCGGCTCCGGCCGTCATCGCGGCGTCCGGCACGGCCGCCGCGCCCTTCGTCCGGTAGGCCTTGATCAGCATCGGGATCACCTTGTGCAGGTCGCCGACGATGCCGTAGTGCGCGACCGCGAAGATCGGCGCGCCGGGGTCGCTGTTGATGGCGAGGATGCGCGCCGACTGGTCCATGCCGGCGCGGTGCTGGACCGAGCCGGAGATGCCGCAGGCGATGTACAGCTTGGGCCGCACGGTGACGCCGGTCTGCCCGACCTGGTGGTCGTGGGCGATCCAGCCGGCGTCGACCGCGGCGCGCGAGGCGCCGACCACGCCGCCGAGGGCGTCGGCGAGCTGCTCGACGAGGGCGAAGCCCTCGCGCGAGCCGACGCCGACGCCGCCCGAGACGACGATGCGGGCGCCCTTGAGGTCCACCGTCTTCTCCTCCTGCACGCGGCGCACGACGCGCACGGCGAAGTCGGAGTCCGGGAGCAGGATGGGGCCGTCGGCCGCGGCCGCATGGCCGCGCTGGACGGCCACCTCGACGATCTCGCCGCGACGGGTCTCGTCCGCCTCAGGCATGACCATGACGCCCTCGCGCACGGTCGCCATCTGCGGCACGTGCTCGGGACTCACGATCGTCGCGATGATGTTGCCGCCGAAGGCGGGACGGATCTGGTAGAGCAGGTCCCGCGTGACGATGCCCTTCATCTCGAGGTCGCCGATGCGCAGATCGGTGCAGTCGGCGGTGAGGCCGGTGCGCAGGTTGCTGGCGACGCGCGGGCCGAGGTCGCGACCGGTGGTCGTCGCGCCGTAGAGGACGATCTGCGGCTGATGCCGGCGGACGAGGCCGGCGACGAGGCGCGCGTACGGCAGGGCGAGGTACTGGGCGAGGTCCTCGTGGTCGACGAGGTAGACGGTGTCGGCGCCGCGGGCGACGAGGGCGGGCGCGAGGGCCTTGACGGCCTCGCCCGCCCCGGCCAGCACGGCGCCGACCTTCACGCCGAGCCGGTCGGCGAGCTCGCGGGCGCGGCCGAGCAGCTCCAGGCTGACCTCGGCCGCGACGCCGTCGCGCTGCTCGACGAAGACCCAGACGTCGCCCGCGCCCGGCCCGTGGGCGCTCGCGCCGGCGGCCGTCGCCTGCGGCGTCGTCTGCGCCGGCGCGTCACCCAAGGATGTGCTCCTCGATCAGCTCGTGGACGAGCTCGGCGATGCCGGTCTCGTCGGGCTCGACCATGCGCGCCTCGCTCTGCGCCAGCACGACGCTCTCGATCTCCTTCACGCGCGTGGGCGAGCCGCGCAGGCCGACCAGGTCGCGCTCGGCGCCGACGGCGGCGTGGTCCCACTGCACGACCTTCGCGCGGCACACCGGCCGACCGCCGCGGTCGAGCATGCAGACCTGGGCCTCGTCGGCCTCGGGGTCGAGATAGGTGTCGTCGTACTCGGGCAGCGCCTCGGCGGCGACGTCCTTGTAGACCATGACGAGCTTGACGCTCGGCGGCCGCGGGTCGTTGGCCTCGGAGGTGATGGTGAGGAGGGCCGGGAGCGAGCTCTCGAGGGTCTCGAAGCCGCCCTCGACCGAGCGCGTCGCGACGACGCGGCCCCGACTGGCGTCGGCCGCGTCCCCTTGCGCGCCGCCCGCCACGACCTCGTCGATGCGGCTCACGCAGGTGATCTGCGGCACGCCCAGCTTCTCGGCCGTCTGCGGCCCGACCTGGGCGGTGTCGCCGTCGATCGCCTGCCGGCCGCACAGCACGAGGTCGAACTCGCCGGCCTTCTTCACGGCCTGCGCCAGGGCGTAGCTCGTCGCCAGCGTGTCCGCGGCGGCGAACGCCTTGTCGGTGAGCAGGATGACCTCGTCGGCGCCGCGGAACAGCGATTCGCGCAGGACGGCGACGGCGGCCGGCGGGCCCATGGTGATGACGGTCACGCGTCCGCCGTGGCGGTCCTTCAGCTTGAGCGCCTCTTCGAGCGCGTTCAGGTCCTCGGGATTGAACACGGTCGGCAGGGCGGCGCGGTTGATGGTGCCGTCCTCCTTCATCGCCTCGCCCGTCACGTTGGCGGTGTCGGGGACCTGCTTGACGAGGACGACGAGGCGCAGCGGCCGTGAGGTGTCGGGGGCCGGGGCGGTCATAGGGACGGTACGGTACCAGAAGCGGCGGTGAGCGGCAAAAGCGGACGGGGTGGCGCCCTGGCTCGCCCGCGGTCGCGACGAGCGCCGCGACCTGACGAAGTCATGACACTCGCGGCGCACGCTCGTGACACGCACCCGCGACGATGATCGCGTCTGGACGTGAGATCATCGAAGGGAGGTGGGCGATGAGTGAGAGGAGTAGCGCGGCGCTCGTTCATGTCGCGCCCTTCGATCAGACTGGGCGGCGACCGCCTTCGGCGGCGCCACCCCATGAGGCCAGTGATAGCCGCAATGCAACCCCCTGTCCCATTCATGGCCGTCAACGGTGATCCGCCGTTGACTGGGAGTAGTCTGAGACTGCAGGAGGCCCCGGCGTCGTGACGGACGCGCGGGAGCGCCCAGGAGGGAGGGTGTCCATGGCACATCTGGAACAGACCACCTTCATCAAGGTCCCGGTCGATACGCTGAACGACATCGTGCGCGATGCGCACCGCGTGCCCGAGTACTGGGTGGGCATGAGCGCACCGCTGCGCGCGTTCGGCGATGGTGGTCCGGGGAGCAAGGCGGAGTTCACGCTGGAGATGTTGGGCACGCACCAGCGTCTCATCATGCGTACGGTCGAGGAGAGGCACGACGCCGACGGCAGTACCGACTGGCGGTGGGAGTACGAGGGCGGCATCTCGGGCTCTCTGACGTGTCATCACGAGCCGCGCGAGGGAGGCGTCGAGGCGACCACGCACTTCGACTACGCCCTGGGCGGCGGCGTGTTCGGCAAGCTGTTCGACCGCTTCGTCGTCGAGAAGCGTGTGCGCCGCGACTTCGAGGACAGTCTGGAGAACCTGAAGCTGCTGGCCGAGGCGTCGGTCGCCCGGCCGGTCGCCAAGGCGGCGTGATCGCGCGTCCGGCTGCCGGGGCCTCCTGCAGGATGCGCGGCGACTCAAGGCGCGAGAGCGGCGCGAGGCGCGCTCGCATGACGCGGGCGAGCTCACGTCGTCGATTCGCGCCGGCGAGACCCTTGCACGGCAGGTGAGCTTGCTGTACCCTTTAGAGGTACATAAGTACCTCAAAGGGGTTCACAATGCTCGCCGACCTGCTTGGCTCCGCCACGAGGGCACGCGTGCTTGAGGCGCTGCTCGCGTCGCCCCGCCGCCCCGTCCACCTACGCGAGCTGATCAGGCGCTGTGGCACGGGCAGCTCGGGTGTGCAGCGCGAGGTCGAGCGCCTGGAGCGGATCGGTCTGGCGCGATCCGAAATGGACGAGACGGGGCGGCGGCTCGTGTCTGTTGTGCCGGGACACCCGCTGGTCGAGGCGCTGGAGCAGCTCGTGAGCGTCTCGCGGGCGCAGGCGGCCGCGCCGAGCGACCCGCTCGCATCCATCCGCGCCTGCGCGGCCGCCTGCCGCGCATCATCGCGGCGTGTCGCCGCGCCGGGGTCGAACGGGCCGTGCTGTTCGGCTCGGCGACGGACGTTGCCGCTCCCGAGGGACCGAACGACCTGGACGTCGTCGTCCGGCTAGGCGGCCCTGTCGAGGGCCGAGCCTCCCGCTACTTCACCCTGCGCTTCGAGCTCGAACAGGCCAGCGGCCTGTCGGTCGACCTCGTCGAGGAAGAGACGCTGACGAATCCCTACCTGGCGGATGAGCTCGCGCGCACGGGGGTGGTCGTCGTTGAGGCCGCGTGACACGCGGGTGCACCTGCACGACGCGCGCGCCGCGGCCGAGACCGTGCGCGACTTCATCGGGGGACGCACCCTCGAGGACTACCGTTCCGACCTGATGTTGCGCTCGGCGGTCGAGCGCCAGTTCGAGATCCTCGGCGAGGCGCTCGGCCGCGCCATCAAAGTGGAGCCGGGTCTTCAAGAGCGGGTGCCGGCTCTCCGCGGCGCGATCGACTTTCGCAACGTCATCGCTCACGAGTACGAGAGGCTCGCCGACGCGACGATCTGGGACATCGCGTGCAACGAGTTGCCGGCGCTGCTCGCCGACCTGGAAGCGGAGCTGGCGCGCCGCGACGCATCACGCGGCGCCTGAGCCCGGCGTCAGTCGACGAGCACGAGAGCGAAGAACCGGTACTCCGACTCGGGCGTCTGCACGACGTCGATCTGCCAGTCGGCGTTGCGCACCGTGGTGAAGACGTCGACGCCGCAGCCCTCCATGGAGGGTCGCGCCTTCTCCGGGGTCGGGCAGTCCTTGCCCTGCGCGCAGGCGTTGCAGATGTCGCAGGGGCCGGCACCCATCGTCCATGCCTTGTGGAAGCCGGCGAGAAAGAGCTCGCGCTCGAGCGCGAGGGCGGCGTCGTTGAGGCGCCGCGACTCGGCGTCGGACCTCTCCTCTCCGAAGATCGGTCCGACGCCGAGCAGCACGGCGCGCTCGAACTCGCCGAGCACGCGCTTCGTCTGCTCGACGCTCGGGGCGCCGTTCGGCGGGCACGTTCTGTACACGCCGGGCTCGTCGCAGCCGTAGAGGCACTTCAGGCGCACCCACTCGGCGGCGACCACCTCGTCCGTGCCGATGGCGGTCGCCTTGTCCGCGCCCAGCTCGACGGCGCGCTCGCACCACTTCGTCAGGTCGTCGGTCACCGCTCCCCCTTCACATCTCATCGGTCACTCGTCAGATGCCGTCAGGCACTCGGCCGGCACCCAGCCGCGAGCGTCCGTCGGCGGCCTCGCACCAGAACCAGCCGCCCGCCTCTTCGCGCGCGAGGACGACGTCGCCGGCGTCGACGTCCAGCTCGCGGGCGTCGTAGTCGCGGCGGGCGGTCCGCACGTCCGATGCGGCCCTCTCGCCACGGGGCGTCCCGACGTCCCCGGCCGCCTCGAGAAACGACTCCGGCACCCAGCCCTCGCGTCCGTCCGGGCCGGTGCACCACACGTACTCGGGCCAAGTCGTGTCGCGCCGGCCGACCGTCACCAGGTCGCCGGCGCGCATCGCGATCGGATCCTCGCGCGACGCCCGATGCCCCTTGACGATCACTCTCCGGTCGGCCATGACCGCTACGCTATCATTGGGCACCATGACCGACGTCGTCGTCCGCTTCGCCCCGTCCCCCACGGGCTACCTGCACCTCGGCAGCGCGCGCACCGGCCTCTACAACTTCATCTACGCGCGGCAGCACGGCGGCACGCTGATCCTGCGCATCGAGGACACCGACCCATCGCGCAGCACCGACGAGGCGATCGCACAGATCATCTGGTCGCTGAAGGAGATGGGCCTGGACTGGGACGAGGGGCCGGGCGTGCCGGGGCCCCACGGGCCGTACCGCCAGACCGAGCGCACGGGCATCTACCGCGAGTACGTCGAGAAGCTGCTCGCGAGCGGCCACCTGTACCCGTGCTTCTGCACGGCGGAGGAGCTCGAGGCCGAGCGGCAGGAGGCGCAGACCGAGAGGCGGAACTGGGTGTACTCGGGGAAGTGCCGCCGGCTCGGCGCCGACGAAGTCGAGCGCCGCAGGGCGGCTGGGGAGCCGTGGACGCTGCGCTTCAGAGTCCCTGCCGGCAACACCGTCTTCGACGACATGATCCGCGAGCCGGTCGAGGTCGATAACGACACGATCGGCGACTTCATCGTCCAGCGCTCGGACGGCACCATCGTCTACAACCTCGCCGTCGTGGTCGACGACGTCACCATGGACGTGACGCACGTGATCCGCGGCGACGACCACCTCAGTAACACGCCCAAGCAGATCCTGATCTACGAGGCCTTGGGCGCGCCGGTGCCCAAGTTCCTCCACATGCCGCTGCTCTTCGGCACCGACCGCAAGAAGCTCAGCAAGCGGCACGGTGCCACCAAGCTCGAGCAGCTCACGGCGCAGGGCCTGCTCGTCGAGGTCGTGCGCAACTACCTCTGCTTCCTGAGCACCGAGTTCGACGAGAGCATGATCACCTGGACGCTCAAGGACCTGACGCGCGACTTCGACGTCGAGAAGCTCAGCCCCAGCCCGTCGATCTTCGACCCCGACAAGCTGCGCTGGATGAACGGGCGCTTCATCAGGCAGATGAGCGACGAGCAGCTCGGCGAGCGGCTCGTCGCCTACCTGACGCGGGTGGGCTTCTACGGCGACCCGGCGGCGGTCGAGAAGGTGGCGGCGCAGGGGCCGCAGGCCCTGGCCGCCGCCGTCGAGAACGCCGAGACGGCGCACCAGCCGGCGACTGCGCCGACGGCCGAGCAGGCGCAGCTGACGAATGCGGTCGCGCCGCTGACGCGAGAGAAGATCGACGTGCTCGCCGACTTCATTCCGATGGCCGGGTTCTTCTTCCGCCCGCTCGCCTTCACCGACGAGGCGCGGGAGCGGCTCGCCGGCACGCCCGGGGCGGCGGCCACGCTGGCCCGCGCCGCCGCCAACCTGCGTGCCGTCGAGCCCTGGACGGTCGAGGCCATCGAGGCCCTGGTGCGCGGCCTGCCCGCTCTTCTCGAGATCAAGCCCAAGGCGGTGTTCGCCGCGCTGCGCCTCGGGATGAGCGGCCAGAGCGTCACTCCGGGGCTCTTCGAGAGTCTCTGGGCGCTCGGCCGCGACGAGGCGGCCGCGCGGCTCGAGCGGGCCGCCGCGCTCGCCGGCTGAGGCCGCGGACCGTTCGCTCAGACGCAGGCGGCGAGCTCGGCGAGGCTGCGGATCTCGGCGATCGCGGCGCCTGGGATCGGGACGGGCTCGCCGGGACGGGTCGCGCGCATCGGGTTGAACCAGACCGCGCGCAATCCCGCGGCCGTCGCCCCGGCGACGTCGTTGTCGAAGCTGTCCCCGACCATGACGATCTCGTCGGCCCGCAGAGCGGGCTCGCCGTTCGCGGCCGCGTCGGCGCGCAGGGCGTCGAGCACGGCGGCGAAGAAGGCCGGCTCGGGCTTGCGCGCCCCGAGGTCGCACGACGAGAAGACGCGGTCGATGAAGCGCGCCAGCCCCACCCGGCCCAGCGCCGCCATCACCTCTGCGGCGCCTGAGTCATCCGCGTTCGTCGCCACGCAGAGGCGGAAGCGGCCGTGCAGCGCCGCCAGCGCCTCGGCCGCGCCGGGCACGGCGGCGACCCGCGGCCACTCCGCCATCGATCCTGGCTGCCCGTCGTCGACCATCAGCGTGTTGCCCCAGTCAAGAAGCACGACGCGA
>CAVPRQ010000008.1:0-11256 GCA_963707855.1 uncultured Thermoleophilia bacterium | reverse complement strand
TGAGCGGCAAAAGGCGCGTCCAGTGCGCGGCGCTCTTGACGAGACCGGGACGACGCGCGCCCCGGATCGGCGTACCGGCCTCTTGACAGAGCCGATGATACTGAGTATACAGACAATACCGAGTATATGGGCACCACTGAGGAGGTCGGCTCGTGTCAGTCAAACAGGGACTTCTCGCGTTGCTCGCCGAAGAGCCCATGTACGGCGCCCGTCTGCGGGCGGAGTTCGAAGCCAGGACTGGGGGGACCTGGCCACTCAACGTCGGGCAGGTCTACACGACGCTGGCCCGGCTCGAGCGCGACGGACTCGTGAAGGCGGCAGGCGCCGCCGACGACGAGGGACGCATCTCCTACCGTCGACCGAGGCCGGTCGCAGAGAAGTCGCGCCGTGGTGGCTCTCTCCCGTCGACCGCGATTCCGCCCCTCGCGACGAGCTGGCCATCAAGCTGGCGCTCGCCATCACGGTCGCCGGCGTCGACGTGCGGCGGGTCGTGCAGACACAGCGCACCGCGACGTTGCGGCACCTCCAGGACCTAACCCGTCTCAAGAAGCATGTCGGCGACCAGGCGACTGACGGCGCCGGCGGCGCCGACATCGCTTGGCTGCTCGTGCTGGAGAACCTGGTCTTCTCGGCCGAGGCGGAGGTCCGCTGGCTCGACCACGTCGAGGCCATGCTGGCCCGCAAGGCGAGCGAGCCGCGGCGGCACATGACCGGTGCCCCCACGACGAGCGACGACATCACACTCGGGAGGGCTACGCGATGAGCGAAGAGCCGATCCTCAGATTGGAGGACGTCAGCCGCGTCCACGGCGAAGGCGCCACGGCGGTCCGCGCCCTCGCGGGCGTCACTATGGACGTGTGCGCAGGTGAGCTCGTGGCGGTCATGGGTCCAAGCGGGTCCGGCAAGTCCACCCTGCTCAACCTCGCCGGTGGCCTCGACGCGCCCACCGGCGGGCGCGTCGTCATCGCGGGACGGAGCGTCGGCGACCTCAAGGGCGATGCCCTGGCCCGGCTGCGACGCCGCAGGGTGGGGTTCGTGTTCCAGGACTTCAACCTCATCCCGTCGCTGACGGCGATCGAGAACGTGGCGCTTCCTCTGGAGCTCGACGGCCTGCGTGTCCGCGAGGCCAGGGGGATGGCACGTGCCGCCCTCGAGCTCGTCTCGGTCGCCGAGCTCGCCGACCGGTACCCCGACAAGATGTCGGGCGGTCAGCAACAACGCGTCGCCATCGCGCGCGCGCTGGTGGGCGACCGTCGGCTGGTACTGGCCGACGAGCCGACCGGCGCCCTGGACTCCCACACCGGCGAAGAGGTGCTGCGCGTGTTGCGCGAGCGTTGCGATGCCGGCGCCGCTGGGCTGCTCGTCACGCATGAGGCGCGCCATGCCGCGTGGGCCGACCGTGTGATCTTCCTCCGCGACGGCGTCATCGTCGACAGCACCGGCGAGTCCGCGGCGGCCGAGACGCTGCTCGACGCGGCGGTCGTCTGAGGCCGAGCCGATGACCGATCCGATGCCCTCTCAGACGACGGGCGAGGCCCGCGGTTCCCACTCCCGCTTCGCGCGGTGGCGGCGAGCTGGCGAGTGGCGCTGCGCATGGCCCGGCGCGACGTGCGCCGGTACAAGGGCCGCAGCGCCCTCGTGCTTGCTATGGTGGCGATCCCCGTAGCGTTGCTCGTCGCGGCCGTCTGCTGGGTCGGGATCGGCGGCGTCCACGGTGAGGATCTGATCCCGTCGCGCATGGGCTCCGGCCAGGCGCTGATCCAGGAGCCGCAGGAGTACGCGGTCGCGCAGTCGGTCGAGGCGGACAACTGGTTCGGCGACGAGACGCCAGCGAAGCCAGTGCCCGGATACGTCCTGAGGCGGGAGGGCGCCGGAGAAGTGCTGGAACGGAATACGAAAGCGCTGCAGCGACTCGTCGGCGGGACCCTGATCCCGGTCGCGGAAGCCGACGCTCGCTTCGTCACCGGTGAGCGCCGCGTTCGCATCCACGGGCTGGTGGTCGACGGTAGCGCAGCCGACCTGGGGGCGAAGGCCGAGCTCACGTCGGGCCGCTGGCCTCGCGACGAGACGGAGATCCTCGTGACCGAGGCCGGCGTGGACAAGGGTATGTCGAGCAAGGGGACGATCATTGTCTCCTCAGGCGGCAGGGAGCGCGAGGTCGTCGTCGTCGGGACCGCCACCGCGCTGAGCGCTTGGGCGAGCCCGCCGGACTTCGTCGCGCCGGGTGCCCGGGGCCTGCAGGACACGTGGGGCCAGGCTTGGATCCTCAAGCGCGACAAGCCGGTGCTGTGGCGCGAGGTGAGATCGCTGAACGAGTACGGGGTCACGGTGGTCAGCGCAGCCGTCCTGCGCGACCCCCCGGACAGGAGCGACCTGGACCCGCTGGTCCTCCAGCAGCTCGATCGCGAGCGGGACGTGACACGCCAGCTGTCGGCCCTCGGCGCCGTCGCTCTCTTCCTCGCCGTGACCCTGCTGGTGGCGCCGGCCTTCGCCGTGGGCGCCGCGCGCCAACGGCGCACGCTGGCGCTGGCGGCGTGCAACGGCGCCGAGACCCGGCAGCTGCGCCGCTCAGTGCTGGCTCAGGCGGTGATCCTGGGCGTGGCGGCCGCTGTCGGCGGAGCGGTGGTCGGAGCAGGCGCTCTGAAGACGGCGATCGAGGTGTGGCGTTGGGCCAACCCAGCGACGATGGTCGGCTCCTTCACGGTCCCGTGGCTGGCCGTCGCCATCGTCGTCGTGTGCGCCGCCCTGAGCACCCTCACGGCGGCGCTGCTCCCGTCGCTGCGACTCGGCCGCCTGGACATCGTGGGGGTGATGCGAGGTCAGAACGTGTCGCCGCCCGCGAGCAAACGCCTTCCTGTCCTCGGCGCGCTGCTCCTCATTGGCGGAGGAGCGTTTCTCGTCTACAGCATGAGGACCGGCCTCGACGAACGATTCAGCGCGGCGGGAGCGGTCGTCCTCGTCCTCGGTGCTCTTCTCATGGTGCCGACGCTGCTCGTCGCGGCAGGCGCGCTCGCGGCCAGGCTGCCCGTCGCGGCGAGAATGGCCACCCGCGACGCCGCCCGGCACCGCTCCCGGTCCACGCCGACGGTCGCCGCCGTACTTGCCGGCGTGGCCGCCCTCACCACGATCAGCATCGCCGTGGCGAGCGACACCAAGAAGGGCGCCGGGGAGTACCTTCCACAGACCCTCAAGGGCGAGGCGTACGTCATGTGGGCATGGGGAGAAACGAGCGCCAGACCGCTGGTCAAGCGCACGCTCCGCCGTGTGGCGCCAGAGCTGATCCAGACCCCACTGCTGGTCGTGAGGACCGACGAGGAGCAGCTCGCCGCAGGAGCGAGAGTGCCGTTCGTCGCCGGCGTGCCCCCGGGCTCTACCGTCGAGTCGGCGCTGAAGGGTCTCAATGAAGGAGACTCAGCCGCGGTGCTCGGCACGCAGGCCAGCTACAACGGTCGGATCATCGCTCTTCCTGCACGAGAGCTGGCCCGTCGGCTGAACCCCAGCCCCGAGGAGCACCGCGTACTCGCCGGGGGTGGCATCGCCACCGTCCACGCGGGTCTCGTTCACGACGGGACACTGGACATGGTCACCGGGACGGCACGGACCGATCCAGAGACGGGGTGGTACAAGGATCTCGTGGTCGACAAGCGCAGGGGCCTGCCGGCGATCATCCTGCCATCGAGTGTCGTGAAGACCGGAGCGCTGCCGCTCGCCGACAGCGGTACGGGCGCGGTCGTGACCGTCGAGACGGCACGCCGGCTCGGCTGGCCGCTGGTCGAGGACGGACTGCTGCTGCGGGATCCGAACGGCGCCATCGACGCCGAGCTGCCGCAGACGCTCGATGAGTACCTGGCGGACGATGCCTATGGCTACGTCGAGCGCGGGTTCATGCGCGACGACACACTCGTCATCGCGGTCGCATCCGGCCTGGTCGCCGCCTTGCTGCTCGCCGTGACGCTGATCGCCACCGCCTTGTCGCTGGCCGAGCAGCAGGCGGACATGGGCACCTTCGCGGCGGTCGGGGCCACGCGCGGCACGAGGCGGCGGTTCGCCGCCGCTCTGGCGATCACCGTTGGACTGGTCGGCGCCGTGCTCGGCATGGTGGTCGGCCTCTTCGCCGGGGTCGCGGTCGCCTACCCGCTCACCGCCAAGACCTGGGATCACATGACCGGGATGCAGGTCGCGTCGGACCCGGCGCTGGCGGTCCCGTGGCTTCCGCTGCTCGCCGTGGTGGTCGGCGTGCCCCTGCTGGCCGGGGCGCTCGCGGCCGTGGCCGTGCGGCGAGCGCCAGCGATGGTGCGCCGCGTGGACTGATTCGCGCGGGCGCGGCCACGAGGCGCGGCGGGTCGCGGGGCTAGGGCCATCGCCAGCGCAGCCCGGGGAACCGAACGAGGTCGCAGGTTCCCGGTCAGGCGGTCTTCCGCTTCGCGTACTCGACCGCTTCGACCGCCTCGGGCAGGGTGACGGGCGGCTCGCCGTCGACGCCGCCGCGCTGCATGGCCTCACGCAGCGATGGATCGCGGTAGAAGGCCTCGGCCCTCTCGCGGTCGCGGAACGCGAGGACCATGGTCACGTCACCTGGGTCGTCGAGACCCTGATAGAGCCGATGGTTCCGGCAGCCGTACTGCTCGCGGATGGACTGATGCTCGGTGAACACGGCCCGCCACACGTCGAAGTCGGGGCCGTGGTGCTGTGCGAGTGCGCTCATGTCGTGCCCTTCGATCAGGCTGGGCGGCGACCGCCTTCGGCGCCGCCACCCCCATGAGGCCAGTGATAGCCGCAATGCAACCCCCTGTCCCATCCATGGCTGCTAACGGTGATTCGCCGTTGGCCGGGAGTACTCTGAGACTGCAGGAGGCCCCGGCGTCATGGCGGGCGCGCGAGCGCCCAGGAGGGAGGGTGTCCATGGCACATCTGGAACAGACCACGTTCATCAAGGTCCCGGTCAATACGCTGAACGACATCGTGCGTGATGCACACCGCGTGCCCGAGTACTGGGTGGGCATGAGCGCACCGCGGCGCGCGTTCGGCGATGGTGGTCCGGGGAGCAAGGCGGAGTACACGCTGGAGATGTTGGGCACGCACCAGCGTCTGATCATGCGTACGGTCGAGGAGACGCACAACGCCGACGGCAGCACCGACTGGCGGTGGCAGTACGAGGGCGGCATTTCGGGCTCTCTGACGTGTCATCACGAGCCGCGCGAGGGAGGCGTCGAGGCGACCACGCACTTCGACTACACCCTGCGCGGCGGCGTGTTCGGGAAGCTGTTCGACCGAGTGGTCGTGGAGAAGCGCGTGCGTCGCGACTTCGAGGACAGCCTGGAGAACCTGAAGCTGCTGGCCGAGGCGTCGGTCGCCCGGCCGGTCGCCAAGGCGGCGTGATCGCGCGTCCGGTCGTCGGGGCCTCCTGCCCGGCGTCCTGATCGCTCGAAGATCCCCGCAGGCGTCAGCGATGGCGGCGAAGGCTCGCATCGCTTGATGACTCGCCGGGCATGTCGTACCCTATTGCGGTACGCACGTACCTGAAAGGGGTTCGCGATGCTGGCGGAGCTGCTCGGATCCGTCACTCGGGCGCGGGTGCTGACGACGCTGCTGACGCCACCGCGCTGCGCCCGGCATCTGCGCGAGCTGGTCCGGTGCTGCGATGCGGGCACCTCCGGTGTCCAGCGCGAAGTCACCAGGCTCGAGCGCATCGGCCTTGTTCGCTCCGAGCGCGACCAGGCCGGCAGGCGAATGATCTCGGTCGTCGCCGACCATCCGCTGCTGCCCGCGCTCGAGAAGCTCGTGGCCGCTGCGTCGCCGGCCGAAGGGGCCGCGGCGCCGTCCGCGGGTGGGACCCGGGTCCCGGACGCGGCGAGCGTGCATCCGCGCCTGCGCGGCCGCCTGCCGCGCATCATCGCGGCGTGTCGCCGCGCCGGGGTCGAACGGGCCGTGCTGTTCGGCTCGGCGACGGACGTTGCCGCTCCCGAGGGGCCGGACGACTTGGACGTCGTGGTCCGGCTAGGCGGCCCTGTCGAGGGCCGGGCTTCCCGCTACTTCACCCTGCGCTTCGAGCTCGAACAGGCCAGCGGCCTGTCGGTCGACCTCGTCGAGGAAGAGACGCTGACGAATCCCTACTTGGCGGATGAGCTCGCGCGCACGGGGGTGGTCGTCGTTGAGGTCGCGTGACACGCGGGTGCACCTGCACGATGCGCGCGCCGCGGCCGAGACCGTGCGCGACTTCATCGGGGGACGCACCCTCGAGGACTACCGTTCCGACCTGATGTTGCGCTCGGCGGTCGAGCGCCAGTTCGAGATCCTCGGCGAGGCGCTCGGCCGCGCCATCAAGGTGGAGCCGGGTCTTCAAGAGCGGGTGCCGGCTCTCCGCGGCGCGATCGACTTTCGCAACGTCATCGCTCACGAGTACGAGAGGCTCGCCGACGCGACGATCTGGGACATCGCGTGCAACGAGTTGCCGGCGCTGCTCGCCGACCTGGAAGCGGAGCTGGCGCGCCGCGACGCATCACGCGGCGCCTGAGCCCGGCGTCAGTCGACAAGCACGAGAGCGAAGAAGCGGTACTCCGACGCGGGCGTCTGAACGACGTCGATCTGCCAGTCGGCGTTGCGCACCGTGGTGAAGACGTCGACGCCGCAGCCCTCCATCGACGGTCGCGCCTTCTCCGGGGTCGGGCAGTCCTTGCCCTGCGCGCAGGCGTTGCAGATGTCGCAGGGGCCGGCGCCCATCGTCCACGCCTTGTGGAAGCCGGCGAGGAAGAGCTCCCGCTCGAGCGCGAGGGCGGCATCGTTGAGGCGCCGAGACTCGGCGTCGGACTTGTCTTCTCCGAAGATCGGTCCGACGCCGAGCAGCACGGCGCGCGCGAACTCGCCGAGCACGCGCTTCGTCTGCTCGACGCTCGGGGCGCCGTTCGGCGGGCACGTTCTGTACACGCCGGGCTCGTCGCAACCGTAGAGGCACTTCAGGCGCACCCATTCGGCGGCGACCACCTGGTCGGTGCCGATGGTGGTCGCCTTGTCCGCGCCCAGCTCGACGGCGCGCTCGCACCACTTCGTCAGGTCGTCGGTCACTGCTCCCCCTTCACATCTCATCGGTCACTCGTCAGATGCCGTGAGGCACTCGGCCGGCACCCAGCCGCGATGCCCGTCCGCTGTCTCGCACCAGAACCAGCCGCCCGCCTCCTCGCCCGCGAGGACGACGTCGCCGGGGGCGACGTCCAGCTCGCGCGCATCGTAGTCGCGGCGGGCGGTCCGCACGTCCGATGCGGCCTTCTTCGCACCCGACGTCCCGACGTCTCCGGACGCCTCGAGAAGCGACTCCGGCACCCAGCCCTCGCGTCCGTCCGGGCCGGTGCACCACACGTACTCGGGCCAGGTCGTGTCGCGCCGGCCGACCGTCACCGGGTCGCCGGCGCGCATCGCGATCGGATCCACGCGCGACGCCCGATGCCCCCTGACGACCTGCCGTCGTCCGTCCATAGCCGCTGCACGTCAGGAGAGGACGGCGGCTCGCCCAAGCGAGCCGCCGTCCTCTCCGCTCCTCACTCCTCCGCTGTCAGTTGCTCGAGCAGCGAACCGGCCGTCTCGTAGGCCTGCATCCCGAGCTCCCCCGAGTATGCCGTCAGCATCGCCTTCGCCGCGCGCGAGTCCTTCTTGTAGAGCTTGAGGACCGCGCGCTCGAAGGCCGCCTGATCGGCGAGCATCTGCGCCTGGAACGGCTGCCACGTGTCGCGGACGGTCGGGATCGTGTCCTTGTAGTGGCTGTCCACGTACGCGTCGAGATCGCGGAAGGCCCACCACGCGGATCCTTCACTGACCTCGTCCGTCCCGGTCTTGTACGGGGCCGGGACATCGGTGATGCCCATGTACCAGGGCACGTAGACGCCGCTGCACGGCGTACGCATGCTCGTCCAGACGACCGCGCCGATGGGCGCCGGAAGCCAGCCGCGCAGCTGCGTGACCTCGCTCACCTGCGTGTTGGTCCGGCAGATGCTGCGCACTCCCGGCATGCTGTGAGGCGACGAGGCATAGCCGTTGCTGAGGTCGTACTCGGTGCCCTCGAAGTGCCAGCTCATGATGTCCATGAGGTCCCCGGCGCCGATCTCGTCGAGCGAGTCGAGACGCTGCTGGACCATCTCGTGGCGCACGGTGTTGTACGGGTCCACGAGGCTCTCGGCTGAGCCGTACACCTCGGCGAAGTTGAACGGTTCGCCGCTCGTGGGGTCGTACCAGCCCTTCTCCACCGCGTAGCCGACCAGGTTCGACGAGTACATGAAGTCGCCGTGGTGAGTCCTGCCGCCCCCTTGGCACCCGGACTGACCTTTGTGGCCGAAGTCCACCACGCCGATGCGGAAGCAGTTGGCGATCACCTGCGCCTCGTCGTCGGGCACGCGCTGGGCGACCCACTGACCGCCGCGGGCGATGTCGATCCACCAGCCCTCCTTGGCATCGGCGATGCCGAAGGAGGTGCCGGGGTCCGAGCTCAGCCCGAGGGTCTCGGACAGGTTCCCCATGATCTTCACGGCTTGGCGCGCCGTCTTGGCCTGCAGCGAAGCCAGAAGGTTGAACTCCGTCCAGATGACGCCCCCCGGATGGACTTCCCAGGGATCGTCGGGGTACTCGCGGCTGTAGGTCATGTTGTTGTAGATCGCGACCTGATGGCTGTTCACACCGCCGATGAAGTCGCCGGGGATGTAGCCCTTGTCCCAGACGCTCGTGCCCATGTAGGCGACGGTGCGCGCGGGCTCTGCGACTGCGCCCCCTGAGTACAGCTCGTAGTCACTGCCCGGTCCGGCCGGCGCAACGACGTAGTGCATCACGACCGTGCCGCCGTCTTCTTCGTTGTGCGAGATGAGGACTGACCCGTCGGCGGTCAGGTCCTTGCCGACGATGATGGTGGTGCAAGCCGCCGCGGTCCCCTGGACCAGGGCCAGCGCGATCAGCAGCGCGATGACGGCGACGGCGACGATGCGAGATCTCACCCCGTGCTCCTTTGTAGCCGTTCCCGGGCCGGGAGGCCCGCTCCCCCTTGGCTGCGGAGCGTCGTGCTGGTCGCCGCCTCCTTCCCGCACGGCTCCGTGGATGCATGTGGCCCATTATGCGATTCGCAGGCGGTCGGCATCAACAGCGCGTCTGGCGAGGCTTACGCGGAGGCCCGGCGCCGGGGCGGGTATCATACGGACCTATGACTCACCCGATCCTGCGCTTCGCCCCATCGCCCACCGGCTACCTGCACCTCGGCAGCGCGCGCACCGGCCTCTACAACTTCATCTACGCGCGGCAGCACGGCGGCACGCTGATCCTGCGCATCGAGGACACCGACCCGTCGCGCAGCACCGACGAGGCGATCGCGCAGATCATCTCGTCGCTCAAGGAGATGGGGCTCGACTGGGACGAGGGGCCGGGCGTGCCGGGGCCCCACGGGCCGTACCGGCAGACCGAGCGCACGGGCATCTACCGCGAGTACGTCGACAAGCTGCTCGCGAGCGGCCACCTGTACCCGTGCTTCTGCACGCCGGAGGAGCTCGAGGCGGAGCGCCAGAAGGCGCAGGCCGAGAAGCGGAACTGGGTGTACTCGGGGAAGTGCCGCCGGCTCGGCGCCGACGAAGTCGAGCGCCGCAGGGCGGCAGGAGAGCCCTGGACCCTGCGCTTCAAGGTCCCGCCCGGCAAGACCGTCTTCGACGACATGATCCGCGAGCCGGTCGAGGTCGACAACGACACTATCGGCGACTTCATCGTCCAGCGCTCGGACGGCACCGATCGTCTACAACCTCGCCGTCGTCGTGGACGACGTCACCATGGACGTCACGCACGTGATCCGCGGCGACGACCACCTCAGCAACACGCCCAAGCAGATCCTGATCTACGAGGCCTTGGGCGCACCGGTCCCGAAGTTCCTCCACATGCCGCTGCTCTTCGGCACCGACCGCAAGAAGCTCAGCAAGCGGCACGGCGCCACCAAGCTGGAACAGCTCACGGCGCAAGGCCTGCTCGTCGAAGTCGTGCGCAACTACCTCTGCTTCCTCAGCACCGAGTTCGACGAGAGCATGATCACCTGGACGCTCGAGGACCTGACGCGCGACTTCGACGTCGAGAGGCTCAGCCCGAGCCCGTCGATCTTCGACCCCGACAAGCTGCGCTGGATGAACGGGCGCTTCATCAGGCAGATGAGCGACGAGGAGCTCGGAGAGCGGCTCGTCGCCTACCTGACGCGGGTGGGCTTCTACGGCGACCCGGCGGCGGTCGAGAAGGTGGCGGCGGAGGGGCCGCAGGCCCTGGCCGCCGCCGTCGAGAGCGCCGAGACGGCGCACCAGCCGGCGACCGCGCCTACGGCCGAGCAGGCGCAGCTGACGAAGGCGGTCGCACCGCTGGTGCGCGAGAAGATCGACGTGCTCGCCGACTTCATCCCGATGGCCGGGTTCTTCTTCCGCCCGCTGGCGTTCACCGACGAAGCGCGGGAGCGGCTCGCCGGCACGCCCGGGGCGGCGGCCACGCTGGCGCGCGCCGCCGCCGACCTGCGCGCCGTCGAGCCCTGGACGGTCGAGACCATCGAGGCGCTGGTCCGCGACCTGCCGGCGCTGCTCGAGGTCAAGCCCAAGGCGGTGTTCGCCGCGCTGCGCCTCGGCATGAGCGGCCAGAGCGTCACGCCGGGCCTCTTCGAGAGCCTCTGGGCGCTGGGCCGCGACGAGGCGGTCGCGCGGCTCGAGCAGGCCGCCGGGCTCGCCGGCTGAGGCCGCAGGCGGGTCGCTCAGACGCAGGCGGCGAGCTCGGCGAGGCTGCGGATCTCGGTGATCGCGGCGCCTGGGATCGGGACGGGCTCGCCGGGACGAGTCGCGCGCTTCGGATTGAACCAGACCGCGCGTAATTCCGCGGCCGTCGCGCCCGCGACGTCGTTGTCGAAGCTGTCCCCGACCATGACGATCTCGTCGGCGCGTAGCGGCGGCTCGCCGTTCGCGGCCGCGTCGGCGCGGAGGGCGTCGAGCACGGCGGCGTAGAAGGCCGGGTCGGGCTTGCGCGCCCCGAGGTCGCGCGACGAGAAGACGCGGTCGATGAAGCGCGCCAGCCCCACCCGGCCCAGCGCCGCCATCACCTCTGCGGCGCCTGAGTCATCCGCGTTCGTCGCCACGCAGAGGCGGAAGCGGCCGTGCAGCGCCGCCAGCGCCTCGGCGGCGCCGGGCACGGCGGCGACGCGCGGCCACTCCGCCATCGGCCCGGGCTGCCCGTCGTCGACCATCAGCGTGTTGCCCCAGTCAAGAAGCACGACGC
>CAVPRQ010000007.1:0-63180 GCA_963707855.1 uncultured Thermoleophilia bacterium | reverse complement strand
TGCTCAAGATCGGCTTCACGGAGCCGATGGACAACATGAACCCGTTCATCGGGTGGAGCAACAGCGTATACGAGCTCTACTACCTGGAGTACCAGAGGCTCGGGGGGCGCAACGTCGAGACGATGCAGCCGGCGCCCGGCGAGGGCGCATTCAAGAATGGGAGGTCTCGTCCGACGGTCTCACCTGGACCTGTCACCTCAATGAGGGCATGACCTGGCACGACGGCGAGCCGGTGACCGCCGAGGACGTCGCCTTCACCATCAACTACATCATCGACAACGACATGTCGGCTTACACCACGGCGACCCAGTACATCAATAAGGCCGTTGTCGTCGACCCCGCCACGGTGAAGATCATCTGCACGCAGCCTAAGGCGAACCTGCTGACGGCGACGATGTTCGTGTTGCCCAAGCACATCTGGTCGAAGCTCTCGCCGGAGGACGCCGCCAAGAAGTTCGAGAACCCCCGCCCATAATCGGCGCCGGTCCCTTCCAGGTCGTCGAGTGGAAGCGCAACGATTATGTGCGCCTGGAAGCCAACAAGAACTTCCATGTCGGATCCGTCGGGCCGGCGAAGATCGACGAGCTGCTCTTGGTGCAGTACCAAAGCGCGGACACGATGGTCCAGGACCTCAGGGCCGGCAACCTCGACGCTGCCTACGGGTCCCGGCGCCCAGTTCAAGTCGCTCAAAACACGGCCGGCGTCGCGACCGCGAAGTACACCTGGTTCAACTGGGACTACATCGGCTTCAACTGCTACACGGGCAAGTCGCACGGCAACCCCGTGCTACGCGACCAGCGCTTCCGTGTCGCCCTCGAGTACGCCATCGACCGCGCGCGCATCGTGGACGTCGCCTACCAGGGCTACGCCATCCCCGGTACACGTTCCTGCCGCCGGGGGACTGGAAGGACCCCGACTACAGCTGGCAGCCGCCCGACGGGGTGCGGCGTGACTTCGACCTCGCCAAGGCCAACCAGCTGCTCGACGAGGCCGGCTACAAGATGGGGCCGGACGGCATCCGTCTGGACAAGGGCGGCAAGCCCATCGTTCTGCGCCTGTGGGCGACCACTGCCTCTGCACGACAGACCGCTCCAAGCTCATCGCCGGCTGGTTCCGCAAGGTCGGCGTGGGCACCAAGATCTCGGTCTTGGAAGACGGCGTCTACTACGACGCCATCTGGAACTACGAGGGCGACACCTTCGTGCCCGACTTCGACATGTACCTCTGGTACTGGGATGGCTATGTCGACGCCGGCCAGAACTTCACTTGCTTCACGACCTCTCAGATCGAGAACAACAACGAGTTCGCCTGGTCGAACAAGGAGTTCGACCGCCTCGACGAGGCGCAGATGACTACCTCGACCCCTACAAGCGGGCCGAGGTCGTCAAGCAGCAGCAACAGGTGATGTACGAGGACTGCCCCTGCATCGTGCTCGCCCACCCCTACAAGCTTGATGCCTACCGCACGGACAAGTGGACGGGCTGGCAACGCGCCGGCTACGGCGAGGGTGCTGCCTTCATGGGCGGCGGCCGCTCGTTTACCAGAACGTGGAGCCCAAGACCGCGACGGCGAGTGGGGGCGGCGTAAGCTCGACCTGGATCGTCGTCATCGTCAGCATCGCGATTGCCGCTGCGGTGGTCGCCATACTCCTGGTGCTCCGAGGCAGGCGCCGCCGGGCAGAGGAGGTGTAGGCGGACCAGAATCGGGCTTCCGACCGAGCAGATCGAGGGCTAGAACGAGTTCTCCTGGGTTGCCTGATGCTCCACCAGCAACCTCGGGCTGTGGGTCGTCATCATCCTAGCGCTCGTGGTGGTCGCCGTGATCGTCGTCTGGCTGATCGTGACGCGCGGCCGCGGCGGTCCGGCGATGGAGGAGTAAGCCCCAGCAGGGGCGGAGGCGAGGACTGCTGGTGTAGGTCAGACGATCAAGGCCACGAGCCAGGAGGAATGTCAATCGTGTGAGAGTCTGCTGACTAGCGTAGGTGAGGGGGGTTGCGAGTGCACATATCGGGCAGCAGCGTGATGTCGAGTGGGAGCAACTCGAGCAGATAGCCCTCGAGCTTGCCGACTATGAAGACGGCGGTGACGCGCGGAGGCTAGCGCTCACCACACGGGGAGGGAACCATGCGGATATCCAAGCCCGCGGCGATTCTTGCGACGGCCGCTTTCGTTTTGTCGTTGGCCGTCATGGTCGGGGCTGCCGGCTCCGCCTTGGGGCGTCCGGCCAATCACCACAACCTGGCCAACCAACGCCACAACCTGGCCACACAGGTACTGCTGGGCGGCAGCGTCTACACCATGGACCCGGCTATCCGCGGGCCACCGCGGTCGCTTTCCGCGACGGCAGAATCCTTGCCGTCGGAACAGGACAAGGACATGCGCCGCTACATCAGCCCGCGCTTCACTGAGGTCCGTGACGTCCATGGCCTAGTGATCACGCCAGGCTTCATCGATCCTCACATGCACCTTAGGCAAGGTCTTGTTACCGGCGCTGCGTATGTGCGAATGGGAGTTACCACCATAACCACGGGCCCTTGTGGCGGCTCAGAGGCAGACATCGCGAAGTTCATCGCCGACACGAACGCCACCGGCTTCGCGCCCAACGTACTGACCTACATCGGCGCCGGCACGCTTCGCGCGGCTGTGGGCGTTCCCGACGAGTACACCGCCGCAACGCCGGCGCAGATCGGCCAGATGGTGGCGCTTGCCGACCAGGCGATGAACGACGGCGCAATCGGCGTGTCGTACGGCATTGAGTACGAACCGGGTACTTCCTACGAGGAGATTGTCGCGCTGGCCAGAGTAGCCGCTGCACACAAGGGCCATATCCGGCCCACATCAGGTATCCGACCCCCACCGGCAGCATGCTCTATGCCGTCGACGAGATCATGCAAGCCGGCAAGGATGCAGGTTGCCCTGTCCAGATATCTCACCTGGTTCCTATGGTTTACGGAGAGATGCCGGAGACACTTGCCGCAATTGCGGCTGCGCGTGCCAAGGGTCAAGACGTTACCGCAGACACCTACCCGTACGACGCTTGGGCGACCGGCATCAAGACTGCCACCTTCGATGACCCTAGTATCTGGGACTTCACATACGAAGACATCGAGGTAGTGACGGGGCCTTATGCCGGTCAGTATCTCACGGAGGCGCTCTTCAACGAGCTGCGCAACCTTCCCGAAGACACCACGGTCGCCGTGCACAGCATCCCGTGGGACGACGCAATCATGGCTTACCAGTCGCCCTTCGTCATGGTCGGCAGCGACGGTAGCTTCAGATACGACAGCAGCATTGACGCGTACCAAGGTCACCCTCGTGGTGCCGGCACGTACCCGCGCGTACTCGGCAAGTTGGTCGGGAAGACGGCATCCTCACCCTTGAGCAGGCGCTCTTCAAGATGACCGTGATGCCTGCCGTCCGCCTGCAGCTCTATCGGAAGGGCATGCTGAAGCCCGGGTTCGATGCGGATATCGTCGTCTTCGACAAGGACACTATCATCGACACTGCCACGTTCGGGAACAATACCTGCTACACGCCGCCGATCGGCATTGACAGCGTGTATGTGAACGGGCGACTGACCGTGAGGGGTCAGGAGTACCTCGGCACTATGGCCGGCAAGGCACTGGCGCACAAAGAAATCCCCACTTTCCCTGTTCCCGTGACACCCGGTCTATGAGGCGAGAGAGGGCGGTTTGAGGGAGCGCCGATAGCGGTGCGCGCTGAGCAGGCGAGGGGCGCTGCCGCCCGCTCATGAGTGAGCGATAGACCAGAGCAGCGGTCCGGGCACGCGAACCCGGACCGCTGCCTCGACAGTCGCAGGGTGGGTATCCGTCAACTCCTGGGTTGTAGAGGCGTCGCTGGGCAAGAGCGATGTAGCTGGCGGCGACGGCGACGGGCACGCGGGGCTGCTCGCCTACCTCCTTGCCGCAGTCCTCCGCGTGGCTGCGGGTCTCATCACTGCCTGAGCCGCCGCGGAGAGTCCGTCGCCGCGCTCGCCAACGCCTGTGGCGAGAAGGAGCCTGCCGCGACCACCGGCACCGTCCCGCCGATGGAGGAGACCAAGCCCTCGCAGGTCGTCTTCTACAACTGGGCCGACTACGTCTCCCTCGAGATCGCCAAGGCCTTCGAGAAGGGGTCCGGGAGCGAGTTGCAGCAAGTGTACTTCTCGAGCAACGAGGAGGCGCTCGCCAAGTTGAAGGCCGGGGCGAGCGGCTACGACGTCGTCGTGCCGTCCGACTGGATGGTGAGCGTCATGACCAAGAGCGGCCTGCTCGAGCCGCTCTACATAGACTACCTGCCGAACTTCCAGTACGTGGGCGAGGAGTTCAAACTAGCCTACTGTGACGATCCGGGCCAGAACGACGGACTCAAGTACAACGTGCCCTACTTCTGCGGCTCGACGGGGTACGGCCGCCGCACCGACAAGATCGCCGAGGAGACGACCGACTGGACGCCGCTCTTCGACACGCAGTACAAGGGCAAGATCAACATACTCGAAAGTCCGCGCGAGACGATCGGCGTCGGGCTGCTCGCCCTTGGCTTCTCGCCGAACACGACGGACCAAGACGAGCTCGACGCGGCGACCGCCAAGATGATCGAGCAGAAGCCGCTGGTCGCTACCTACGACTCGACGAACACGAAGCGCGCCATCGTGCAGGGTCAGTGTCTCGTCCGCGCCTGGGACGGCGACGTGCTGCAGGC
Source organism: uncultured Thermoleophilia bacterium (assembly GCA_963707855.1). GTDB lineage: Bacteria > Actinomycetota > Thermoleophilia > UBA2241 > UBA2241 > UBA2241. Next base: position 58,480 of record CAVPRQ010000007.1, on the reverse strand, counting down.
GATCGACGCCCTCGGCGGCGACGAAGAGGCGAAGGCTCTCGTCGACTTCGTGTACCCCACAGAGGGCTTCTACACCTGAATCGACAACATGGCCGAGCCCGTCGGCAACAACAGCCGCTACGGTGCCCACCTGTGGATGGACTACGTGATGGACCCGAAGACCGCCGGCAAGAACGCGAGTTGGATCTGGTTCTTGTCGACCATCACACCGGCCTCGCGGGAGTACACCGCCGAGTTCGCGCTGAGTCTCAAGCCGACCGACGAGGAGTTGGCGCGCGCCGAGGTCTCGGTCGACGTCGGCGAGTTCCAGCGCGTACGACGAGGCTTGGCGTCAGATCAAGAGCGCGTGACGACGACCGCCCGACCGACGGCGCCTGGAACCTCAGAAGCCACCCCCGGCGCAGGGGCCCGACCCCTCTCAAGGCCCCTGCCGCGACCGTCAATCGGCGGTGCGCCCGCCCCCAGCCGGCGCACCGCCGGCGGCGTCGTGGGCGTGGATGGGCAGGTCGGGAGAGGGCACGCCGCCACAGGCGACCTGAGCGGCTCGCGGGAGGTCGGGGCCGGCCGCGGTCGACCGCCATGAGCGCGAGGACGATCGCCGCCAGTGGTCGCTCCCTCTGTGTGTGATGGCGGGCTCGACCGCGCCTCGACGCACCGCGCCGGCGCGGCCGCAGGGGAACGGGATCAGACGAAGCTCAGGCTCGTCGCGCGGCGCGCTGGGGTGCGAGGCGCCCTCAGCCTCGCCGCACGGCCCGGCCGGCCCGCACGCCACGCCCGCCGTCCCAGGCGACACGGCCATTGACGATCACGGCCGCGACGCCTTCGGGGTAGCGGTGGGCGGCGCCGAAAGCGGCCGTGTCGGAGACCGATGCGGGATCGAACAGCACGAGGTCGGCGACCGCGCCTTCGGCGATCACGCCGCGGCCCGACAGACCGAACGTCTCGGCAGGGAGCGCGGTCATCTTGCGGACCGCGGCTTCGAGCGAGAGCAGCGCGCCGTCGCGGACATACCGGCCGAGCACGCGCGGGAAGGTGCCGTAGCTGCGCGGGTGCAGCGGAGTGCCCCACAGCGGCCCTTCGGGCGAGACGGCGATCCCGTCAGAGGCGACGAGGATGTCCGGCCGGACGAGGATGGCGCCCACGTCGTCCTCGTGCATCCCGTGGCCGCGCACCCTCACACCAGGGTCCTGACAGAGGAGATCCAGAGCCAGGTCCACCGGGGCCACGCCCCGCTCGGCGGCCACGCTCGCCATGTCGCGGTCGGCGAGCGACGCGTCCGTCGCCTCGAGGACGATGCTCTCCCAGCCGAAATCCGCCACCGAGCTCTCCCAGTCGGGCTCGCCCTCCTCGATGATGCGGACGAGTCGCGCGCGGGCAGCGGGGTCCGCGAGCAGGGCGCGGAGCTTGTCGACGGGCGCCCAGGCGGGCAGGAAGCTTGCCAGGCTGCTCTCCCAGGCGACGTACGGATACTGGTCGGCGGTCACCCTGGTTGCGTCGATGAGCGCGAGCAGCTCGTCGGTGCGGCCCCAGGCGCGCGCGGCCCTCAAGCTTGAGGTGGCTCACGTGCGCGTGGACCTCCCCTCGCCGGGCGATTGCGGCCGCTTCGCGCACAGCGTCGAAGACGAGCTGCCCCTCGGCACGCATGTGCGTGGCGTAGAGGCCGGCGTACGGGGCGGCCGCGGCGACCACGGCGGCGACCTCCTCGGCCGCCGCGTACATGTCGGGCACGTAGATGAGGCCGCTGGACATGCCGACGGCGCCGGCCTGCATGGCCTCGCCCAGCAGCCGGCGCATCACGCCGATCTCGGCTGCCGTGGCCGGACGGCGCTCGTGGCCCATCGACCTGCGTGCGCAGGCTGCCGAAGCCCACCAGCGCCGCCACGTTGCACGCCGGCCGCGCCCGGTCGACGGCGTCGAGGTACTCCTCGAACTCCCACCACACGGGCAGCACCTCGGGATCGACGCCGAGGAACGACGCGAGCTCGGGCAGACCCCCGCGCGGCCACGCCGACATGCCGCAGTTGCCGACCACGACCGTGGTCACCCCCTGACGAAGGGCGCTGTCCATCCAGGGGTCGGTGAACGGCGCCAGGTCCGAGTGCGTGTGGACGTCGATGAAGCCGGGGGCGACGACGAGGCCGTCGGCGTTCACGACCCGGGCGCCACTACCGGCGCGTCCGGCTTCGCCGCGGTCGATGCTCACGATGCGACCATCGGCCACGGCGACGGACGCCGCGAAAGGCGCACCACCCCCGCCGTCGACCACGAGGGCATCCCGCACCAGCAGATCGAGCATGCGCCAACGCTACCACGGGGCGAGGAGTCTGGCGATAGGCCCTTCGAGGCCGCCGCGGCCGGCCGTAGGCGTCGTTCGCCACCAGGGCCGCGGCCGGCTCGAGGCCGACGGCGCAAGCCCGCGCGACCGAGTCGGGGGCGACGAAGACCCCGGCGTTGGACCGCCACGCGAACCGGCAGATACGGGCGGCTCAAGTGGCCAATGCAGTCGGACCCGTGGGTCCGAAGCCGGCGACCGAATGGGAAGCCCGCGCCGGCACGAAGGCCGGCAACAAGGGCTGGTCGGCGGCGGCCACGGCGCTCGAGATGGCGAACCTGATGCGCGCCCTGCCGGGCGGAGGGGCGGCCTGACCCGGCTTCGCCGGGCGTCGCCGCCCGAAGAGGACTACAGGGCCTTCTGCACGCGGCCTGACTTGAGGCAGCGGGTGCAGACGTAGGCGTTCTGCGGGGTGCCGTCCACCATGATGCGGACGCGCTGGAGGTTGGGGTCGAAACGGCGTTTCGTGGCCCGGTTCGAGTGGCTGCGGTTGTTTCCGATGGCGGGCGCCTTGCCGCAGGTCACACAGACTTTGGACATGGGGGTATCCCTCAGCTTGATTCGGTAACGGCGCGCTATTATGCTCCAGCCGCCCGGGCAACGCAAACGGCCTGCCCTCCAGACCCGCCCGCGAACGACGCCGCGACGAGGCTCATGGTCACGTTCACCAAAGAGATGTCCATCCTCGAGGCGCTCGAGTCCCACCCCGAGGCGCGCGCGGTCTTCGAGTCTCACGGCATGTCCTGCTGCCTCTGCATCGGCGCGATGTCCGAGTCGGTCGAGGCCGGAGCGATCATGCACCAGGTCGATCCCGAGACGGTGGTGGCCGAGCTCAACCGTCTCTCCGTCGAACAGGTCTGAGGGGGACGCGTGACGTCGTCAGAGCTGAGGATCCCGCTCACCGGCCCAGGCATCTCGGGCGACCTCGTCGTCGCATCGACGGTGATAGCGAAGCTGGCCGGCGCCGAGGCGCGAGCGACCTACGGGGTCGTCGCCATGCAGGTCTCGACGATGAAGCGGCTGACGAGGCTGGGCAAGGACTCCGTCGCCGACGGCGTCGCCGTCGACGTGACCGACGAGGCTCTGCACATCGGCCTCCACGTCGTCATGGAACGCGGCGTCAACCTGGCCCAGGTCACCGCCAACCTCCAGGAGCAGGTGCGCTACCGCGTCGAGAAGGTCGCCGGCATCCCGGTGGCCGACATCACCGTGCGCGTCGAGGACCTGCAGGATTGAGCGTCCGCGCCGCCGCCCTCGCGGTCATCGAAGCCGCCCTCGCCGCCGTGGAGGCGGAGCGGTCGGTCATCAACGACCTCAACGTCTATCCGGTCCCTGACGGCGACACCGGCACCAACCTCGCCCTGACGGTGAGGGCCATCGTCGAAGAGCTGCGGCTCGCCGAGGAGGACGGCGTCGCCGCGGTCGCGGCCGCCGTGACCAAGGGGTCCCTCATGGGCGCCCGCGGCAACTCCGGCGTCATCCTGTCGCAGATCGTACGCGGCGTCTGCGAGGTGTGGAGCGGCTCTGACGCGCTCGGGGCGCGCGAGTTCAAGCTCGCGCTCAGCGAGGGCGCCAACGCCGCCTACCGGGCAGTCAAGGAGCCCGTGGAGGGAACCATGCTCACGGTCATCCGCGAGATGGCGGTCGCTGCCCAGAGCGTGCCCGACAGCATCGCGCTCGACAAGATGATGGTCGTCGTCGAAGAGGCCGGCAGGGTCGCGGTCGAGAACACGACCGGCCAGCTCGCCGCTCTGCAGAAGGCGGGCGTCGTCGACGCCGGGGGATACGGTCTGCTCGTGCTCTACCGGGGCATCGGGGCCGGCATCGCCAGGCTCGGCGCGTACGGCGCCGGCCTGAGCGCCGGCGCGCTCGAGCTCCATCCCGGCGCCGCCGGCCCCGTCGTCGTCGCCGAAGCGTCCGAGCTCTCGCGCTACCGCTACTGCACGAGCCTGCTGATCAAGGGCGAGGCCGTCGACCGCGACGCGTTCGAGGCGTTCCTGGCGGCCGATCGGCGACAGCACCCTCGTCGTCGGCGACGATCGCCTCGTGAAGGTCCACGTTCACACCGATGACCCGGGCGCCGTCCTGAGCGAAGCTCTCAGGCACGGCGCGATCGGCGAGATCGAGATCAACGACATGCACGAGCAGACCAAGGCCCGCGACGAACGGCTGCGCGCGGCCGCGGACACCCCGGCCACGATGGTGGTCGCGGTGGTCGCCGGGGACGGCAACAAGCGGCTCTTCCGTGAGCTTGGCTGTCACGCCGTCGTCGACGGCGGCCAGTCCATGAACCCCAGCGCGGCTCAGCTGCTCGAGGCGGTGGAGGCGCTGGGCGTCGACGAGGTCGTCCTTCTGCCCAACAACGGCAACGTCGTCCTCACGGCCGAGCAGGCCGCCGGCGATGAGCAACAGACGCATCGCCGTCGTCCCGTCGACCTCCATCCCGGCGGGCCTCGCGGCGATGGTCGCCTTCGAGCCGGACCAGGATGCGGTCGGGAACGCGCGCGTCATGGAGGAGGCGCTCGACGGCCTGCAGAGCGCCGAGATCACCCATGCGGTGCGCGATTCCGAGGTCGACGGCGTGGGCGTGCTCAAGGGGCAGGCGATCGGCATCGTCGACGGCCGTCTCGTGGCCGCCGCCGACGATCTCGAGACGGTCTACGCGAAGGTGCTCGAGACGTTCGCCGCCGGCGACGCCGAGATCGTCACCGTCCTGACCGCGCTCAACGGCTCGAACACGTCGCTCGAGCGCCTCGCCGAGATCGCCGCCGAAGCTGTACCCGAGCTCGAGCTGCACGTGCACGAGGGCGGACAGCCGCTCTATCCCATCCTGGCCAGCGCCGAGTGAGGGAGGCCCAGTGTCCGAGTTGACGCTCGAGAACACCGCCATCGTGTTGGACTCGACCTGCGACGCGCCCGCGGGCTTCTTCGAGCGCCCGGGGCTCTTTCTCGTGCCGCTCACCGTGCACTTCGGCGACGAGTCGTTCCGCGACGCGACCGACCTCACGCACGAGCAGTTCTTCGCCAAGCTCGAGGCCTCGGACGTGCTTCCGACGACGTCGCAGCCGACGGTGGCCGACTTCACCGCCGTGTACGAACAGGCGCGCGGGCAGTACGAGCACGTGTTCTCGCTCCACCTGTCGCGCAAGATGAGCGGCACGTACGGGGCGGCGAGCAAGGCGGCCGAGGCGTTCGACAACGTCTACGTGTACGACACGAAGACGGTCGCCGGCGCGATGTCGATGTGCGCCGAGCGCCTGCGGGCGCGGCTCGAACGGGGCTGCTCGCTCGAGGACGCGCAGGCCTACATCGGCTACTTCATCGAACACTCGCGCCTCCTCATCCACGCCGCGACCCTCGAGTACCTGCGGCGCGGCGGGCGCATCGGGCGCGCGGCGTCGTTCGTGGGCGGCGTCTTCGACATCAAGCCTCTGCTGCACGTCGCGGACGGCGAGGTCGTGGGCTACGCGAAGGTGCGCGGCCAGAAGAAGGCGTTCGCCGCCATGGAGCGGTTCATCGACGAGAACTCGAAGCCGGACGACACGGTCTACTACGTCCTCATCGATGCCCTCAACGACGAGGAGCCGGCGATGATCGACGAGCTGGTTCGACGTCTCCGGCCGCGGGCTCAGTGCGTCTTCACCACACACGTCGGAGCCGTGGTCGGCACGCACATCGGGCCGGGGTCCGCCGCCTTTGCTATGATCGTGGAGTGACCGGGACCGGACTCCCCTTGCGCCGGTATCCGTGTCGCGTCCTGTCGTCCGCTGACGGATTATGCTGCTTCACAGGCACTTCGACGGAGGCCTCCAGGTCGCCGTGGCCGCGGACTCGACCGTCGATTGCTGGCGGCTGCCGTCTCTTGATGCCTCGCCCTCGCCAGCTTCGGCTTCGCTGCTCTCTGGTCAGAGCGGAAGCCCGCAGGTTTTGAGATCTGCCTTCTCAGCCTCCCAGAAGGCGACGAACTCCTCCTTCGGCTGAAGCGAGTCGGCGTCGTAGCACTCAAAGAAGCTCTTGCCGAACGGTGCGTTCCCAGGCTTGCAGAGATCCTCGTAGCCGGCAAGGACGCGGCCGACGACGTCGTTGGCGTCCGTCACGCTCATGCCGGCCGCCGCGCGGCAGACCTCCACGAGCATGCGCGACTCCATGCCGGTGACGTGGTCCTCGACCGTCCCCGCGTTCCCGTTGAAGCCGTGGACGATCGACGATCCGCAGGCGATCACGGCCACGGACTGGGCGGCCATCTCACGGCATTGCACGGCGGTCCAGGGGCCGGCGTTGCCGCCGAGCCAGTTGCCGGTGACCAGGTGCTGGCCCGCAGCGACGAAGGCCAACGAGAGCATCCCGGCGACCCACAGCCACTGCGGGCTCGCGTAGTCCTGCCAGATGCTCTCTACCCACGAGCCCATACACTGGTTGTCGAAGATGACCCGCGAGGCAAGGACTTCGGCCACTCCGCAGATCGCCGTACTCTCGGGTCCCCCGCAGTAGCCACCAAGCATCGGCGCGATGGCCGAGACCGTGCCGGTGCCGGCGTACGCGTCGTGGAGGACTCTGTTGAGCGTGTCGAAACTGAGCTTGAGCTCGTTGTCGAGGACGTTGAGATGGCGATCGCTTGCCCGCAGTCCGCCTTCGAAGGTGCAGGCATCCTGAGACTCGCTGTTGCCCCCCGACATGATGCCAAGGATGCTGAGCCCCGGCTTGCCAGCGATCTCGAGTGACTGCCTGGCGTAGATCACCTCCTTCTTGCAGGCGAGCACCTCGATCGGGGTGCGAGCTCGCGTCTGACGACCCAAGACGGACTTGAGATAGCCAGTCACGAGCCCGTCGATGTCCTCCATCGCACAGCTCGCCAGAGCCGGCACAACGGCTTCCTCGCTCATTGGCGAGCCACAGGACCCGTTGTTGACACTCGGAGCCCGCGTGTCGTCGAGACCTCGTGCGCGGACCTTCACGGTCTGCGCGCCGCAGCCTTGTTCGAAGCTCTCGGGCGATTCCTCGAGCGCCGTCTCGATCTCGTCCCGGGAGATCGCGATCAGCCGCTCCGTGTCTGTGCAGTAGATCCCCAAGTCGGCGAGCAGTTCGACGCCGGCTTCCAGAACGCGGCGAGCCATGTCGACATCTGTCGGAACGAACTCGCCGGGCGTCATCACGATCTCGTACTTGCCGACGAGCTCGCGGAGCTTGGCAGGCAGTATCCGGGTATCGAACTGCCTTTCGCCGACCTGTTCGCCGACCAATGCCCGGTCGTAGAACTCCACCACGCGGTCTCGCTTGTCGTCCATCGCACTCAAGCCCATGGTGCCCACCTCATCGCTCAGTCCGGTTCAGGCATCGGTCTGACTCCCGCTTCTTCCAGCCGTCCCATCTCGATCAGACGCTCACACAGGGCGACGGCGGAAAGCGCATCCTTCGCAGTCCCGTGCGCGCCGATGGACTGTGCCCACTTCTCGGTCACCGGGGCTCCGCCGACGATGCACCGGCACAACGGCATGTCAGCCTGGTCCATAGCGGCGATCACGTGCTCGGCGCGATCCATGGTGGTACTCAGCAACGTCGAGACCGCGATGATGTCGGCCTGCACCTCCTGGGCTTTGCGTACAAAGGTCTCAGGCGGGAACATCGCGACCGACGTCATGAACGGTGAAGCCGTTGGCGGCCAGCAAGGAGGCAACGATGTTCTTGCCCACATCGTGCATGTCGTCCTTCACCGTGCCGATGACGATCGTGCCCTTGCTCACGACGGCGCTCTGAGAAGCGGCAAGTGCCGGCGTCAGCACGTCGACTGCGGCCTGCATCGCGTCGCCTGCCAGCATGAGCTCGGGGAGGAAGGCCTCACCGCGTTCAAACATCGTGCCCACCTGCCCCAGGCTGTCGCTCAGTTCATCGAGTACCGAGGCCGGTTCCCTGCCGTCCTTCAAGGCCTTGGCCACGAAGACACGGATCTCTTCTTCGTTGCCCTCGATCAGGAGCTCCAGAGGTGTCGAAGCCACTTCTTCTGCCTCCTCTTGACCTGACTGCATTCACTGGTCCACGCGCCATTGTAGTCCGAGCAAGCGTCCCGGGACTGGCGCCGGCTGGCTAGCACTCGATTGACGCGACGGGGGCGGTAGCTCCGACTCGCCTACCAGCCGTCGCGTCGGCACTCTCCGCCTTGACGGCTGTCGTCGCCGGGTGAAGACTGAGTGTACTACGCCGGTCGCAGACTGGACGCTCGCAGGCCAGAGGACGACCGGTGACGAACCCCCTGCGGCAAGCGCGCAAGGGAGAAAGGGGTGTGTCAGGTCGATCCCTTCGAAGAAGCCGTGGCGGCGGTGCTCGCCGAGGAGGTCGCGGCGCGCTCGTCGTCCTCCCGGCTTGTCCGCGCCCCGTGGCCCGCGGACCACCCGCTTCGCACGCGTCCCTGTTTCCCCGTCAAGGAAGGGAGAACGCCATGATCATCCCCAGACGCTCGACTTGGATCGTGCTGCTGTTGTGCGTCCTCGTGGGCGTGAGCCTCGTCTCCGCGGTTGGCGCGAGCGCTGCACTTGGTCAAGACGAGACCGCCGGGCCGACCAACGGGAAGGTCGTGGTCAAGATCGGTTGGATGGGCCAGATCGACAGTCTGAACCCGTTCATCGGCTGGACGATGGAGGCCTACGAGGTCTACAGCAACCAGTACCTGCTGTTCGTGGGCCGCGACTGGGAGACGCTCGAACCCGACGACTTGGGCATCGTCAAGAGCTGGGACGTCTCCGAGGACGGGCTCGTGTGGACCTTCACCATCAACGAGGGGGTGACCTGGCAGGACGGCGAGCCGGTGACGGCTGCAGACGCCGCCTTCACGTACAACTTCATCCTCGAGAACGACATCCCCTCCATGATCCACCAGCTCACCGGTGTGGAACGCGCCGAGGTGGTCGACGATCTCACGTTCCGGGTCATCTGCAGCCGGCCGGTCGCCAGCATGCTGAGGCTCTGGATCTACTGTCTCCCCGAGCACATCTGGGGCAAGATGAGCGCCGAGGAGGCGAGCCTCACCTTCGAGAACAGCCCGCCCAGCGTCGGCAACGGGCCGTTCCAGGTGGTGGAGTACAAGCCGGACCAGTACCTGCGCATGCAGGCCTACGACGACTTCTACCTCGGCCGCGCCAAGCCCGACGAGGTGATGTTCGTCGTCTACCAGAACGGCGACACGATGGTCCAGGACTTCAAGAGCGGCGCCCTCGACGCCATCTACCTCTTCCCGCCGGCGCAGTTCGACGAGCTGAAGGCCGCGGAGGGCATCGAGGTCGTCGAGTACACCTGGTACAACTGGGACCACATCGGCTTCAATTGCTACGAGGGCAAGTCGAAGGGTCATCCCGCCCTGCGAGACAAGCGGTTCCGCAGCGCCCTCGAGTACGCGGTCGACCGGGAGAAGCTGGTCGAGCTCGCCTACGGCGGTCACGGCATCCCGGGCTACACGTTCATGCCGCCGGGCGCCTGGTCAGACCCGGACTACGCCTGGGCGCCGGACGACACCCAGAGGCGCGACTACGACCCCGACAAGGCGAGCCAGATGTTCGATGCGGCCGGGTACACGGACTCCGACGGCGACGGCATCCGCGAGTACGAGGGCAAGAACATCAAGCTGCGCCTCTGGGCGCTGACTGAGTCACCCGAGTCGCAACGCGCCGTCAAGCTGATCGCTGGCTGGTGGGAGGCCGTCGGTGTCGACGTCGCCCTCTCCGTGCAGGATCAGGGGGTCTACTTCGACAACATCTGGGGCTACGAGGGCGACACCTTCGTCCCCGACTTCGACGCCTACTACTGGTATTGGGACGGCTATTACGACCCGGGCCTGACGCTGGCCTCCTTCACGACCGAGCAGATCGAGAACTCGAACGAGTTCGCGTGGTCCAACGCCGAGTTCGACCGCCTCAACGTGCTGCAGTCCAAGGAGCTTGACGAGGTCAAGCGGGCCGAGTACATCCAGAGCATGCAACAGGTGATGTACGACGACGCTCCCTGCATCGTCACATTGCACCCGCTCAAGCTGCAGGCCTACCGCACCGACAAGTGGGACGGCTGGACGCAGTGCGGCAACGGCGAGGGCCCGGCCTTCCTCACCCAATCGCTGACGTGGGCGTACTACGACCTGACGCCCAAGGTTGCCGAAGAGGACGAGAGTCAGCTCGGGCTGTGGGTCGGCATCATCGTCGTCTCCGTCGCGGTCGTCGGCGTGGTCGCATGGTTGACCGTCAGGAGGCGCCGCGGCGCTCCTGCGATGGACGAGTGAGGGCGGCGGGCCAACGCGATCCGCAGCGCACCGGTTCGACGTGTAAGGCGACCCCCATGGCGTTGACCCGCTCCGGTGCTCCGCGTGCATGGCACGCCGCGGCGACCGCGGTCCGGGCTTGACGATGGGGGTCTACCAGCACGTCATCCCCGGCCAGCAGCGCGCACACCTGCAGCGGGTTGCGGACGGCTCCGAGGGGGCACGGCCTATACTGCGCGTAGCAAATGCGTAGCAAATCACCCGAAAACGGGGGCTCTGGGGCCTCGATTCGAGCCTGCAACGGGCCAAACGGGACCGGACTCCCCCTGCGCTTCGCCGGCGGGCACTACGAGGAGATGCCGCCGGTCACGCGCCTCTCCGTCGACCCCGCCTCGCTCGAGCGTCCTCTCGCCGGCCTGCCGGGTGTCGGCAAGGTCACCGCCCGTCGTCTTGCCGCTTTCGGCCTGACCACCGTGGGAGACCTGATCGACCACTTCCCGCGCCGCTACGAGGACTTCCGCGACCGTAAGGACGTGCGCGACCTCAAGCTCGGAGAGGAGGCGACGGTGCGCGGCGTGGTCGAGCGCGTCAGCGCCGACCGGACCGCGCGCAAGCGGGTCAACGTGGTCCGCGCCGTGATCCGTGACGCCACCGGGGCGATCGAGGCGACGTGGTTCAATCAGGGGTATCTGACCCGGGTCCTCGAGCCTGGCGTGCTGGTGAGCGTCCGCGGCACGTTCCGCCCGCAGGGGGGACGGGCCACCTTCCTCGTCCGCAGCCACGAGCTCCTCGGCGAGGAGGACGGCGAGACCGTGCACACGGAGGGGCTCGTGCCCGTCTACCCCGCGAGTGAACAGGTCTCGGCGCGCCTGCTGCGCGCCGTCATGCAGAGCGTGCGGCGCGACATGCGGCGGCTGGGCGACCCGCTGCCCGCGCGCCTTCGCGTACGCGAGCGTCTGCCCGGCCGCGCCGACGCGACCCTGGCGGTGCACCAGCCGCGCACGCCCGCGGAGGCCAAGCGGGCGCGGGAGCGGCTGGTGCTGGAGGAGCTCGTCCTGATGCAGGTCGGCCTGCTCCTCCACAAACGCCGGCAACAGGAGCGGGTGCGGGCCCGGGCGTTCGCCGCGCCCCGGGCGCGTGAGCGCGGCCTTCCTCGCGGGTCTGCCGTTCGTTCTCACCGACCACCAGCGGGCGGCGATCGCCGAGATCGACCTCGACCTCTGCGGAAGCGCGCCGATGCGCCGCCTCCTGCAGGGCGACGTCGGGTCCGGCAAGACGGTGGTCGCGCTCTACTGCCTGCTGCGGGCCGTGGAGTCGGGCCTCCAGGGGGCGCTCATGGCGCCGACGGAGACGCTCGCCGGCCAGCACGCCGGGACTGCGGCCGCGCTCGCCGGCGGGCTCGCCTCGGTCGAGCTCCTCACCTCGGTGCTCGGGGCGCGCGAGCGCCGTGAGGTGCTCGCGCGGATCGCCTCAGGCGAGACCCAGGTCGTCATCGGGACGCACGCCCTGCTTCAGGAGGACGTCGCCTTCCGCGACCTGGGCCTGCTGATCGTCGACGAACAGCATCGCTTCGGCGTGCAGCAGCGTGACGAGCTGGTGCGGCGCGCGGAGAGTGACGGGCACGCGCCGCACGTCCTCCACATGACGGCCACCCCTATTCCGCGCACCCTGGCGCTGACGGTGTACGGCGACCTCGACGTGACCACGATCGCGGGCCTTCCCGAGGGCCGGCAGCCGGTGGTCACGCGCCTCGTGGAGGAGCAGCACAGGGGGGAGGGGTACGAGTTCGTGCGCCGCCAGCTCCGCAAGGGACGTCAGGCATACGTGGTGTGCCCGGCGATCGACGAGTCGGAGTCGATCTCGGCGGCGACCGCCGTCGCCGAGACCGAGCGCCTGCGCGGGGGCGAGTTCCGTGACTTCCGCGTCGCCGTCGTGCACGGTCAGCTCAAGGCTGCCGAGCGCGACGGCGTCATGGCGGCCTTCAAGGCGGCCGAGGTCGATGTGCTCGTCGCGACGAGCCTCGTCGAGGTGGGTATCGACGTGCCGAACGCCACCGTCATGGTGGTCGAGGGCGCCGAGCGCTTCGGTCTCGCCCAGCTCCACCAGCTGCGAGGCCGCGTGGGGAGGAGCACGGCGAAGTCGTTCTGCCTCCTGTTCTCAGGCTCCCAGACCGGGACCGCGGAGGCGCGTCTCGAGGCGCTGCTCGAGACCAACGACGGGTTCGAGCTCGCCGACCGCGACCTCGAGATCCGCGGCGAGGGGCAGGTGATGGGCGCGCGCCAGGCGGGCGTGCCCGACCTCAAGCTCGCCCGCCTGGCGCGCGATCGCGACGCCCTGCTTCATGCCCGCGCTCTCGCGGCGGAGATCCTCAGCGCCGATCGCGAGCTGGTCCGGCCTGAGCACGTGCCCCTGCGCGTCGCCGTCGAGGCCGCGTTCGGCGACGAGCTCGCCTGGCTTCTGCGCGCTTGACGCGAGCGGCGCCAGGCGGACCCTCCCGTATACTTCGGCCATGAGGGTCCGCGAGGTCATCGCCGCGCATACGAACACCGACTTCGACGCGTTCGCCGCCATGGTCGCGGCGCGCAAGCTGTATCCGGAGGCGGTGCTCAGCCTCGGGGGCGCCGTGAACCGCAACGTTCGTGAGTTCCAGGCCTTGTACGCCGACCTCGTTCCCGTCGTCGACCCCGCGGACATCGAGCTCGACGCGGTGCGCCGTTTGATCGTCGTCGACACGACCCACGCCAACCGCCTCGGCGAGCTCGCGCCGCTCTGCGGCCGCGGCGACGTCCAGGTCGTCGTGTTCGACCATCACGGGCTCGACGGTCCGCCTCCCGCCTTCGTCGCCGAGGCGAACCTGATGACCGCCGCCACGGGGTCACTCGTGACCCTCATGTTGCGCATCCTCGGCGAGCGCGGCGTGCCGGTGACCCCGTTCGAGGCCAGCCTCTTCGCCATCGGCATCCACGAGGACACCGGGTCGCTGACCTTCTCGACGACGACGCCGGACGACGCCGAAGCGCTCGCCTTCTGCATGCGTCACGGCGCCGACCCGGCGCTGCTCGAGAAGTGGCTCACCAACGCGCTCAGCGAGCCGCAGCGGCGCACCCTGGCGGCCGCGCTGCAGTGCAGCGAGGACCTCGGCGTGCCCGGGGTCGTCGCCCTTGTCGCGGCGCTGCGCGAGGACCTCTACGTCGAGGGCGTGAGCGTCGTCGCGCACCGGGTCATGGACCTGACGGGCTGCGACGCCTTCTTCCTGCTCGTCGCCATGGAGAACCGGGTGTTCGTCACGGCGCGCAGCCGGGGAGGGCGCGTGGACGTCGCCAAGGCGCTGGCCGCGATCGGCGGCGGCGGTCATGCCGCCGCCTCGTCGGCGGTCGTCAAGGATGTCCCGCTCGAGGAGGTCCGGCGCAAGCTGGCGGCGGCGGTGGGCGACGCGGTCGCTCCGGTCGCGACGGTCGGCGAGCGCGATGTCGGAGGGGCTGTACTCGGTGGGCGTCGAGGACAGTGTCGACGCGGCGGCGATCGCCTGCCGGCGCCTCGGCGTCGACGGGCTGGTCGTCCTCTACCGGCGAAGAGCTCGCCGGCACGGTGACGCTCGCCGATCTGGACCGTGCCGCCGGGCACGGTCTCGGCCACGCGCCCGTCAAGGCCGTGATGATGTCCCGCATCGCCTCGGTCGGCGCCGACGACCCGCTCGAGCACGCGGCTCGCGTCGTCGCCGAGGGCCCGCTCGGCTGGGTGCCGGTCGTGCGCGGTCCGCGACGCGCCGCGGGCACGGCGCGGCTGCGCCGCGCCGATGTCGTCGGCATGGTGACGCGGCCCGACGTCGCCGGAGGACGGCCGGCCGCGACGGCGGTTGCACCGGAGGCGGCGGGCAACCTCGCCGGTAACCTCGCCGGTCTGGGTCTCGATGACGTGCTGGAGCAGCTCCAGGTGGTAGCCGCCCAGGTCCGCGGGGTCTACCTGGTGGGCGGCGCCGTGCGCGACCTTCTGTTGGGCGAGCGACAGGTCGACCTCGACATCGCCGTCGAAGGCGACGGCATCGCCGTCGCCCACGCCCTCGCCGGTCGCCTCAAGGGACACGTCCGCCCGCACGAGAAGTTCGGCACGGCCGTGGTCGTGCTCAGCGGCCGCGAGCCCCCGCTGCGGGTCGACATCGCCTCGACGCGCTCGGAGTCGTACGATTACCCGGCCGCACTGCCGAAGGTGCAGCACGCGACCATCCGCAGCGACCTCGCGCGCCGCGACTTCACGATCAACGCCATGGCGGTGTCCCTCAAGCCCGAGACCTTCGGCGCCCTCCTCGACTTCTTCGGCGGCCGCGGCGACCTCGAGGCGCGACGCATCGTGGTGCTGCACAACCTGAGCTTCATCGAGGACCCGACGCGGATCCTGCGCGCCATCCGCTACGAGAGCCGCTACGGGCTGCGCATGGACCAGCACACGCTCAACCTCGCCCGCGCCTGCAGCGCCATGGACCTCGTGGGCGACCTCTCCTCGGCACGGCTGCGCGACGAGCTCGTCCTGTTGCTCGATGAGGAGAAGGTCGACTTCTCGCTGCGGCGCCTCGAGGAGCTCGGTCTCGGCGCGTCGATCCACGGCCGGCTGAGCGTCGGCGCCAAGGAGCGCGCGCTGATCAAGCGCAGCGACGCGCTGCGCCGGCGCCATCATCTCGAAGCCGAGACTCCGGCCTGGCGTCTGCGTCTGGCGTGGCTTCTGCGTGACCTGGACCCCGAGGAGGTCGCCGGCTGGGCGCGACGCATGCGCATCCGGCGCCGCGACGCCGACGTGCTCGAACGCGCCCACGTCGTCGCGCGGCTCCTTGCCGACCGTCTCGCCAGGGGACCCAGCGACGCCGGGGTCTACGATGTCGCCGAGGGCCAGCCGGTCGAGGCGCTCCTCGTCGCCATGACGCAGGACGAGACCGGGATCGCGGCCGATCGTCTCGGCCGCTTTCTCGACGTGAATCGCCACGTGCGCCTCGAGATCGGCGGCGAGGACCTCATCGCCATGGGCATGGAGGCCTCTCCGCATCTCGGCGAGGTCCTGCGCAGCGTCCTGCACCTCAAGCTGAACGGCGTCGTCTCGGGACGCGACGAGGAGCTCGCCGCGGCGCGTCTCCAGCGGGGCGGGGCGTGAGCAGCGACCTTCTCGTCGCCTTCGTCATCGTCCTGCCGCTCCTGCTCGTGAGCCTGGTGGCCCACGAGCTGGCCCACGGCTGGGCCGCGGCCCTGTTGGGCGACCCGACGGCGCGCGAACAGGGACGTCTCTCATGGAACCCCCTGCGCCAGCTCGACGCGTGGGGCACGGGGATCCTGGTGCTGACCTTCCTGGGTTCCGGCGGCACCTTCTTCTTCGGATGGGCGCGTCCGGTGCCCATCTCGCCCTGGCGGTTCCGCGACCCGCAGCGCGGCATGATGGCCGTCGGCGCGGCGGGTCCGGCGGCGAACGCGGGCCTGGCCCTCGTATCGGCCGCCGGCGTCTGGCTGACCTACGAGAGCCTCCCGCTGCTCGCCGACGTGTTCAGCCTTGCCTTCACCCTCAACGTCGTCCTCGCCGCCCTGAACCTCGTGCCCGTTCCGCCGCTCGACGGCTCGCGCGTCGTGGGGGGGCTTCTGCCGCGCTCGGTCTGGCCGCGGTGGATGAGCCTCGACCGCTACGGCAACATCGTCTTCATCCTCCTGTTCGTCGTCCTCGTCGGCCGGCCGGAGATCTTCGAGGCGACGATCGGGCGCGTGCTCGACTGGGCCTACGGGCTGCTCCCCTGACGCGGTCGGTGAGGTTGACTCCTGCGCCCGTCGCGGTAGCGTGACCGACGTGACCGACGAACGAGACGGCCGGGAGGCGGCATGAAGCTCTACGAAGGCAGCGCCGACCACGTGCGCGAACGCTACGCCGAGGTCGAGCAGCGGGTCGCCGCGGCGGCGAAGGCCGCGGGCCGCGCCGCCGCCGACGTCGAGATCCTCGTCGCCACGAAGTACGTCGACGCCGATGGCCTCGGCGTGCTGCGCGACGCCGGCGTGCGCCTCATCGGCGAGAACCGCGCCCAGGACCTCGTCGAGAAGGAGGCGCGCTACGGCGACGCCTTCACGTACGACTTCATCGGCCATCTGCAGAGCCGCAAGACCAAGCTCGTCCTCCCGATCGTGCGCCTGATCCACTCCGTGGGAAGCCTGAGCGTGGTCGAGGAGATCGAACGCCGCACAGAAGGACCGCGCGACGTGCTGCTGGAGGTGAACGTGGGCGGCGAGGAGTCGAAGTCGGGGTAGCCTTTGACGACGTCGACCGCTTCCTCGAGACGGCGAGCGCCGCGGAGCAGGTACGCTTCTGCGGACTGATGTGCATGCCGCCGCTGTTCGACGACGCGGAGGAAGCGCGGCCGTTCTTCGCGCGGACGCGCGACCTGGCCGCGCGTCTTTCCGCGGCGTGGGCGGGCAAGTATACTTTCCCGCGACTGTCAATGGGAACGAGCGCTGACTACGAGGTCGCGGTCCAGGAGGGCGCCACCATCGTACGCGTGGGAAGCGTCCTGTTCTGACGGGCTCCTGGAGGGACGATGGGTCTCGGCGACACGTGGCACAAGGTTGCGGTGTACTTCGGCATCGCCGATGACGAGGACGAGGTCTACGACGAGGACGAGACGCTCGCCCCGCACGAAGAGCTCGAGCGCTCGTACCAGGAGCGCCCGAACGTGCGCAAGCTGAGCGGCTCGCGCTCGCGCACCGACTACGACGAGATCTTCTCCGACGAGCCGGTGCGGCGGGGGTCGTCCCCCTCGTCGCGCGTCGTGCGCCCCATCGAGGCGGCGCGCCCCAACCGGGTCGAGGTGCATCTCGTCGTCCCCAAGAACTTCAACGACGCCCAGCAGATCGCCGACAAGTACAAGCTCGACGTCCCGGTCATCCTCAACCTGCAGGGCTCTGACACCGAGCTCGCCAAGCGGCTCATCGACTTCTGCAGCGGGCTGACCTACGCGATGGACGGCGGCATGCAGCGGATCGCCGACAAGATCTTCCTCCTGACCCCGCGCAACGTCGAGGTCTCCGCCGAAGAGAAGGCCCGCCTCATCGAGAAGGGCTTCTTCAATCAGTTCTAGCCGCGCCACGTGACCATGAACGTCGGCCTGCTGGGAGCCGGTCACATCGCCCGGGCGCTGGCCGAAGGCTGGAGCCTGCCGGGCGAGCGGCCCGGCAGACCGGAGCGCCTGACCTTCTTCGACGTCGCCCCGGACCGCGCGGCCGCGCTCGCCGCCGACACCGGCGGGGTCGCGGCCGACGACGTCGAGAGCCTCGTCGCGGCGAGCGACGTCGTGATCGTCGCCGTGCGTCCGCCGCAGGTACAGGAAGTGCTCGCCCAGATCGGGCCGCACCTCGGCTCGAGGGCGCTCGTCTCGGTCGCCGCCGGTGTGCCGCTCGAGCGGCTGGTCGCGCTCCTGCCGGACGGCACGCCGTGTCGGACGGGTCATGCCTAACGTCGCCGCCGCCTTGCAGCTCGGGGTCTGCCTGTTCGTGCCCGGTACGCTGGACGCGTGGCGTGACGCGGTCGCGGACCTGTTTGGCATATGCGGTACGCTGGTCGAGCTCGACGAGAAGGACCTCGACGTGGCCGCCGCCGTCGCGTCCTGCATGCCGGGCTATGTGGCGCGATGGGTGTCCGCGTTCACCGAAGCCGGGGTCTCGGCGGGGCTCGCGCGCGAGACCGCCCAGACGCTCGCCGTCGCCGGCGCGCGCGGCGCCGCCGCCATCGTGGCGGCCGCTGGTGATCCTGCGGCCGTCGTGGCCGCCGCGGCGACGCCGGGCGGCATGACGGCCGCCGGTGTCGCGGTGCTCGACGAACACGACATCGACGGCGCCGTCGAGGCCGCCGTAAGGGCAGCCGCGTCGCGCGCGACGCGACCCGCCTGAGGGGCGGGCAGGCAGGGTGAGGACAACGCGTTCAGGCGGCCGGGAGGGCGCCAAGGGAGGGGGTCCGGGATGAAGCTGACGCCACTCGACATCCGCCACCAGGAGTTCAAGCGCGGCATGCGAGGCTACGCCGACGAGGAGGTCGACGAGTTCCTCGACGAGGTCGCCGACGAGTACGAGCGGATCTTCAAGGAGAACATCGACCTCAGCGAACGGCTCGAGATCGCTCGAGGACAAGGTCAAGCAGTACCGGCGCATCGAGGAGACCCTGCAGAAGACCCTGGTCTCCGCCCAGCAGTCGGCCGAGGAGCTCAAGGCGAACGCGACCAAGGAGTCGCAGCTCATCCTCCGCGACGCGGAGCTCAAGGCGCGGCAGATGGTGAGCGAGCTGTACAGCGACCGGCAGAACCTCGAGAAGAGCATCGCGGGGCTGCGCGGGGTCGAGCAGGACGTGCGCTTCCGCCTGCGTACCATGCTCGAGACCTTCCTCAAGCAGCTCGAGGAGGCGCCGCTGGTGGCTGCGGAAGCGCCGAAGAGCGACGACTTCGCCGATCGCGCCCAGGCCATCAAGGAGGCGATCGCTCGGGAGGAGACGGTCGTGAGTTCCCCGCCGCCGAAGTGGATGACCCCCGTGCCCGAGCCTGCGGCGCCCGAGACGAGCGTCGCGGAGGCACCACCGGTGCCGCCGCGCCAGGAGGCGCCCGCGCCCCGTGTCGAGGTGCCCGCCGCCGAGGCCGACGACTCCTCGGCGCAAGAGGCCGACGACTCTCCGGCGCAAGAGGCCGTCCGACGCAGTCGACACTCCCGGCGCAAGAGGCCGACGTGGACGCCGGCGCTCCCGGACGCGTGGTGGTCGGCGAGGACGATCTGCTGGCCGACGTCGACACCGGGGTGAACGAAGACGAATTCAAGTGGTGAGCCGCTGTCGGCCGTTGCCGACGGCGTCATGATCGCGGTCTGGGCGACCCCCGGCGCCTCGCGCAGCGAGGTCGTGGGGGTCGCCGACGGGTGCCTGAGGGTACGACTGGCCGCCCCGGCCCATGAGGGCAAGGCGAACGACGCGCTCGCCGGATTGCTCGCCAGGCGTCCTCGGGGTCCGGCGCAGGGACGTCAAGCTCGTCGCCGGGGCATCGGGACGGCGCAAGCTGGTGCGCGTGCGGGGGATCGATCTCACCGCCGCGCACGAGAAGCTGGGGTTCTAGAGGAGGTCCGGTCATGGCGAAGCTCGCCTTCTGCAAGGTCTGCAGAGCGACGTATCCCGCTGGCGGTGGTGCTGCACGACGGTGGACGCTCGGGGAAGACCAAGGAGCCGACCTGCCCCATGGGGCACACGGAGATCGAGCAGCTTGATGCGCCGCCCAAGCGGGGCAAGAGCAAGAAGCAGTAGCCGCCTCACCGCGGCCGCGCTCGGGGTCGCCGCGCTGGTCGTGGTGGCCGACCAGGCGCTGAAGTGGCTCGTGCGCAGCTCGGAGGCCGACCTGCCCGTGGAGTTTGGCTGGGGCTTCGCCGTCCGCCTCGTCTCCAACAGCGGCGTCTCGTTCGGCCGGCTGACGGACTCCGGGGACCTTGTGCTCGCCGCTGTCGCGGCGCTGGCCGTCATCGTGCTTCTCGCCCTGGTCTTCGGGCCGCCGCGCTATCGCCTCGGGCTCGGCCTTGCTCCTCGGGGGGGCGCTCGGCAACCTCATCGACCGCATCCGCTTCGGCGCCGTCGTCGACTTCGTCGACGTCCCGTGGTGGCCGACCTTCAACCTTGCCGACGCGGCGATCGTCGCCGGCGTCGGGCTCGTCCTGCTTCCAGGTCCTCCGTGGCGCACCCCGACTGAGCGCAGGGAGTTCCGCGTCGCCGCCGACGGCGCGGGGCGGCGGCTCGACGTCGTCCTCGCCGCCCGAGCGGACGTGTCGCGTGCCGTCGCCGCCCGGCTGATCGACGCCGGCGTCGTCACCGTCGACGGACGGGCGGCGCGCAAGGGCCACGTGCTGCGCGCCGGCGATACCGTCGCCTACGAGCTCCCTCCCGAGCAGGCGTCCGTGCTCGCCGCCGAGGAGGTGCCGCTCGAGATCGTCTACGAGGACGAGTGGCTGCTCGTCGTCGACAAGCCGGCGGGGGTGGTCGTCCACCCGGCGCCGGGGCACGAGCACGGGACCCTGGTGCACGGGCTCGTCGAGCACGGGATCCGCGGCGGCCACGGCCTCCGACCGGGCATCGTCCACCGCCTCGACAAGGAGACGTCGGGGCTGCTCATCGTGGCGCGCCGGGACGACGCCTACCGGCGCCTCGTCGCGGCGATGGCGCGGCGGGCCGTGACGCGCGTCTACCTCGCCCTGCTCGACGGCGACCTGCCCCAGGACGAGGGCACCGTCGACGCGCCCATCGGGCGCCACCTCCGCGACCGCAAGCGGATGTCCGTCCACAGCGGGAGCCCGCGCCCGGCGGTGACGCACTTCCGCGTCCTCGCCCGCGTGCCCGGGTCCACGTTCGTGGAAGTGCGGCTCGAGACCGGGCGCACGCATCAGATCCGCGTCCACATGGCCGCGCTCGGGTACCCCGTGGCGGGGGACGCGACGTACGGCGGGCGCCCGCGCCCGCCGGGGCTCTCGCGTCACTTCCTCCACGCCGCGCGGCTCTCGTTCCCGCACCCCGAGGACGGCCGCGAGCTCTCTTTCGCGGCGCCGCTCCCGGCCGAGCTCACCGCATTCCTCGGCGTCATCGGCATCCCCCACGACGCCGCTTGACTCCCCCGGGGGCGGCCGCTAGAGTCGCTGACGACCTTTAACCGCGTCCTGCGAGACCGAAAGGGGGTGAGTGACGCTGCCGTACCGCGAGCCGGTGCCGGTGGCGTCTTTTCTATGCCTGGAGCCAGATCCACGGGCGAGACCGTCGTCCTGATGGCGCGACCAGATGGGGCGCACCGTGACGCGCATCGCGCATGAGATCCTCGAGAAGAACCCGGGCGCGACGAAGCTCGCCGTGGTGGGGATCCATACCCGCGGCGCCCACCTTGGCAGCCCGCGTCCACAAGCTGCTCTGCGAGTTCGGCGGCCGCGACTACCCGTCAGGCAACCTCGACATCTCGTTCTACCGCGACGACGTCGCGGCGCGCGGTGCGGAGAGGCATCGTCCCGCATGTCCCGCAGCCGGTCGTCCGGGACACCGACCTGCCGTTCGACGTCGAAGGCACGACCGTCATCCTGGTCGACGACGTCCTCTACACCGGGCGGACGATCCGCGCCGCGATCGAGGCGCTCTTCGACCGCGGCCGGCCGGCGCGCGTGCAGCTCGCGGTCCTCGTGGACCGCGGCCACCGCGAGCTGCCGCTCCGTCCCGACTACGTCGGCAAGAACCTCCCCACGGCACGCGACGAGCGTGTCAACGTGCGGCTGGTCGAGAGTGACGGTGTCGACGAGGTGGTCCTCGTACCGGCCGGGAGGGGGACTGACACATCGTCACCGTTGCACCCACTCTCATGCTCACCGACCACGAGTTGCGCGAGTCCCGCGAGGCGGCGCGACGGCCGCGGGTGTCGGTCCGCTGCCTGCAGGATTTGCACGCGGCCACGGAAGGAGGCCGCGCATGAGTGCGCACGCCGAACAGGTCGCGGCGACGACACGCTGCCGCGTCGCCGCGGTGCGCCGCTTCGGCGCCTTCACCACTCTGGAGCTCGTCGCCCGGGAGCTGGCTGCGGTGTCCCGGCCGGGCCAGTTCGTCATGGTCACGGTGCCCGGAGGGGGTCACCTGCTGCGGCGACCGATCTCGCTGTACACGGCGCGCGCCGGGCGCCTCGGGTTGCTGATCGAGGCGCGCGGCGCCGGCAGCGACCGTCTCTGTGCCGTCGAGATCGGCGAGGCGGTCGACATCGCCGGTCCGCTCGGCACGCCGTTCCCGACCGCCGGCGTCACCAGCGCGCTGCTCGTGGGCGGTGGTATCGGCTGCGCGCCGCTGCAGTTCCTGGCCGACACGCTCGGCGCGAACGGCGCCCAGGTCACCGCCGCGTTCGGGTTCCGCGACGGTCGTCAGGCGCGGCTCGCCGGCGCCTTCGACCTCGCGCGCCTTTGGGTCGCGACGGAGGACGGCAGCGTCGGCCGCCGCGGGATGGTGACCGAGCTCCTCGGCGCGCTGGACGTCCCCCCGTCGACCACGGTCTACTGCTGCGGACCCCTGCCCATGATCGCCACGGTGCAGCGATGGGCGGCGAGTGCCGGCCTGGGCGGGTATGCCTCGCTGGAGGCGCACATGGCCTGCGGCACCGGCGCGTGCCACGGCTGCGTCGTGGACACGACCAGAGGCTACCTCAGGGTCTGCAGCGAAGGTCCTGTGTTCCCTCCTCGACGAGGTGGTGACGACATGAGCACGAGCAGCGACGTGGACCTGCGCGTCAGCCTCGGGAGTCTCGAGCTGGAGCACCCGCTGGTCGACGCCTCCGGCACGTTCGACCTGCTCGAGGTCGCGCGGCGGTCGAAGGAGGACTGGTTCGCGGCCTTCCCGTACGCGGCCTACGTCCCCAAGACGGTGACCGCGGAGCCGCGCACGGGCAATCCGCCGCCGCGCGTCACCGAGACGGCCTCCGGCATGGTCAACGCCATCGGCCTCGAGAACCCGGGCATCGAGGCCTTCGTCGAGGAGCTGCCCGCGCTGGCCGCTCTGCGGCAACCTGTGATCGTCAGTGTCGGCGGGCAACTCGCCGGAGCAGTATGCCGCCGTCGTCCGGCGCCTCGAAGAGGCGCTCGCCGCGGGCGGCCGCCCGCTGCCCTCGGTGGCGGGCTACGAGCTCAACATCTCGTGCCCGAACGTACGTGGCGGCCTCTCGATCGGCGTCGACCCCGAGGCGACGAGGTCGGTCACCGCCGCCGTGCGCGCTCTCACCGACCGGCTCCTGCTCGTCAAGCTCACCCCCAACGTGACTGACCCGCGCCCGGTCGCCGCCGCGGCGGTGGAGGCCGGCGCCGACGGCCTCGCGCTTGTGAACACCTTCATGGCGATGGTGCTCGACCCGGTGACCTTGCGCCCCTTCCTGAGCAACCGCACCGGGGGTCTCTGCGGGCCGGCGATCAAGCCCATCGCCCTGCGCATGGTCGCCGATGTGGCCGAGTCGCTGCCCGGCGTCCCGCTCGTCGGCATGGGCGGCGTCATGAGCGGCCGCGACGCGCTCGAGTTCATCGCCTGCGGCGCGACGGCGGTGGCCGTCGGGGCGGCGAACTTCACCGGCGTCGAGGCACCGCGCCGCATCCTCGACGAGCTGCGCGCCGAATGCGTCGCGCGAGGCTTCTCTCGCGTCGCCGACGCGCGCGGCCTCGCGCTCTCCACCGGCCGGTGACGCGCGCCGCCGGCCGCGCCCGACAAAAGGCCAGCAAGGGGCGTTCTTTCTCCGTCGCGACCGTGTTGCCGTCGCCGCAGGCCTTCACATATACTGGCGCGCGATGTCCTCCTCGGCGAAGCAGTTCAACACGGCCCCGGAACGGTCGCTCGACCAGCGCATGGACGCGCTCTCGCGCGCCAACCAGGTACGCAGCAGGCGCGCCGCCCTCAAGGGCGAGCTCAAGAGGGGCACCGTCAGTATCCGCGAGGTGCTGGCCGCGCCGCCCGAGTACCTTCTCACCGCGAAGGTCGTCGACGTGCTCATGGCGGCGCCCAAGTGCGGTCGCGTCAAGTCGGCGAAGATCCTCGAGCAGTGCCGCATCAGCCCCAGCAAGACGGTGGGCGGTCTGTCCGAGCGTCAGCGTTCCGAGCTGCTCGCCTTCTTCGGAGGCTGAGCGCATTCCTCGCGTCTTCGTGATCTCGGGGCCCTCGGGCGCCGGGAAGGGGACCGTCGTCGGCCTGCTTCGGGCGCGCCTCGACCACCTGGCCATGGCGGTGTCGGCCACGACACGTACGCCGCGCCCCGGCGAGGCGGATGGTCGTGACTACCACTTCCTGACCCGCGACGCCTTCGCCCGGGCGGTGGAGGAGGGGGCCTTCGTGGAGTGGGTAGAGTACAGTGGCGATCTGTACGGGACGCTGCGCCGGGAGGTCGACGACAAGCTCGCAAGGGGTGACGACGTCATCCTCGAGATAGAGCTTCGCGGCGCCAGGGCCGTCCGTGCGGCCATGCCGGAGGCGCGCTTGGTCTTCATCGCGCCGCCGTCGCTCGAAGAGCTCGGGCGGCGCCTGAGAGGCAGAGGCACGGAAAGCGACGCGGCCATCGCCCGGCGGCTCGGCATCGCCGAGACGGAGGTCGCGGCGGCCGGCGAGTTCGACCACGTCGTGGTCAACGACGACGCCGAACGTGCCGCGGCCGAGCTGGCCGAGATCATCAACGCGGAACGAAAGGGAACCTAGTGGACCGACCCCGGATCGACGAGATCCTGCCGCGCGCGGACGGCTCGCGCTACGCGCTGGTCATGATCGCCGCGAAGCGCGCGCGCCAGATCAACAACTACTATCACAGCCTCGGCGAGGGCACGCTGGGGATGGAGGAGCTGACGCCGCCGCTCGTGTCGACGCGCAGCACGAACCTGCTCACGATCGCCCTCGAGGAGATCGCCGACGGCAAGCTCGAGTACGAGAGCGAGGAGTGAGGACCGGGCGATGAACGCCTCCGGCGGAGCAGGAGCCGCGACGCCCGACGGCGACGCGCGCACGGTGCTCGTCGGGGTCAGCGGCGGTATCGCGATCTACAAGGCCGTCGATCTCGTGCGCTCCCTGGCCCGTGAGGGGTTCGCGCCGCTGGTCGTCGAGACCGATGCGGCGCGCCGCTTCGTGATGCCGCTCACGTTCGCCGCCGTCGCCCAGGCGCCCGTCCTCGACGACGACACCGCCTGGCAGAGCAGTGGCGGCTGGTTCCAGCACATCGAGGCGGCCCGGTCGGCGCGCGTGATGGTCGTCGCTCCGGCGACGGCGAACACGCTCGCCAAGATGGCCGCCGGCATCGCCGACAACCTCCTCACCGCGACCTACCTCGCCTTTCGCGGCCCGGTCATCGTCGCTCCGACGATGAACTGGGCGATGTACGAGCATCCGGCGACACAGGAGAACCTGCGCACGTTGGCGGAGCGGGGCGTGGAGGTCCTCGCCGCCGAGCGCGGCGAGCTTGCCTGCGGCGAGGAGGGCGCGGGCCGGATGGCCGCTCCCGAGGCGATCCTGCAGGCGGTGCGGCGCGCGTTCGCCCGCGGATCCCGCCGGCCCGCTCGCCGGACGGCGCGTCATCGTCACGGCGGGCGGCACGCGCGAGCGCATCGACGCCGTGCGCTTCATCGGCAACCGCTCGAGCGGCAAGATGGGCCGCGCGGTCGCCGACGAGGCGTACCTGCGCGGCGCCGACGTGACCCTCATCTCGACCCAGCCTCAGGAGGCGACGCCGTACGAGGTCGTCACCGTCGAGAGCGCCGACGAGATGGCCGCCGCGGTGACAAGCACGTCGGCGTCCGCCGACGTGCTGGTGATGGCGGCCGCCGTGGCCGACTTCAAGCCGGGCGTCACCGACGAGGGCAAGATCGAGCGCGGAGAGGGCGAGTCGCTCACCATCGGTCTCGACCGCACGGTCGACGTTCTCGCCGCCGCCGCGCGCCCGGGACTGTTGCGCGTCGCTTTCGCCGCCGAGGCCGGCCCGCGTCTTGACCGGGCTCGCGCCAAGAAGGCCGCCAAGGGCGTCGACCTCCTCGTGTTCAATGACATCCTCGCCGCCGGCGTCGGCATCGGCGCCGACGAGAACGAGATCACCATCATCGGCGCCGACGGCGAGGTGCACGTGCCGCGCAGCTCGAAGCAGGTCTGCGCGGCGGCCATCACGGACGCGATCGAGCGCACTCTCGGAGGAGCGGCGATGAGCGTCGCTCGCGCCGATGTCCTGGCCGCCGTCGAGGCGCACGTCGCCAACGAGCATCTGCGCCGCCACATGCTCGCCACCGAGGCCATCATGCGCGCCTTTGCCGCGCGCTTCGAAGAGGACCCCGAGACGTGGGGCCTCGCTGGTCTCGCTCACGATCTCGACAGCGAGGAGACCGAGGCCGACTTCTCCCGTCACGGCGCCGAGGCCGCCGCGACCCTCGAGTCGCTCGGCGCGCCGCCGGAGGTCGTCCACGCGATCGCCGCGCACAACCCGGCCACCGGGGTGGCGTGGGAGAGCCGCATGGACGTGGCCCTGATCGTCGCCGACCAGCTGAGTGGTCTCATCACCGCGGCTGCCCTCATCCGCCCCGACAAGCAGCTTGCCGGCGTCGCCCTCAAGTCGGTGCGCAAGCGCTACCGCGAGGGCGCCTTCGCCCGCGGCGTCGACCGTGAGGCGATCGCGCGTTGCGCCGAGCTTGGGCTGGAGCTCGACGAGACTCTGGCCCTCGGCCTCGAGGCGATGCAGGCCATCGCCCCCGACCTCGGGCTCTAGACCGGGGGACTCTGCGGTGAGCGACACTCCCCGGCGGGAGCCGGCCTTCGAGGACCATAGCGAGGCCTACGTGCTGTTCCGGCGCGCCGTCTGGTTCCTCGGGCGCGGGCATCCGGGCCAGGCCGCGCAGCTGCTCGAGGCCGCCCTGGCCCTCGAACCCGGGGCGCAACTCGATCAGGGAAGCGCTCGGACGCGCCCTCTTCGCCCTCGGTCAGTTCGGTCCCGCGGCGACGCAGTTCGAGGCGATCGTCGCCGACGTGCCGGACAACGACTACGCGCAGTACGCCCTTGGGCGCTGCCTGGTCAAGCTCGGGCGTGGGGAAGAGGGGCGCGGCCGTCTGCGACTCGCGGCGGCCCTGGCTCCGGACCGCGGCGCGTATCGCGAGGCGCTTGCCGCGGCCGAGTAGCGCCGGTCGGCGTTCGAGCTCGCCCGCCCTTCTCAGCTCAGGCCCGGGGTGGCGCCGGGCGCCAGCGCAGCGGCCGCCTCGCCGTGGGCCATCGCCAGGAGCAGATCGATGCGCTGCTGGATCGGTGGGTGCGTGTCGAAGAGGCCGGAGACCTCCTTGACCTTGCGCAGGGGATTCGCGATGTACAGGTGCGCGGTCGCCCGGTTCCCCATGCGGAGCTTGGCCGGGTCGTCGGCGATCCTCTGCAGGGCCCCGGCCAGCCCAAGAGGGTTGCGCGTCAGTTCGACCGCGGTCGCGTCGGCGAGGAGCTCCCGGCGGCGCGAGATCGCGAACTGCACGATGCGCGCCGCCACCGGCGCGAGGAGGGCGAAGAAGATGGCGACGAACATGAGGATGACGCCGGCGCCCCCTCCGCCGTCGCCGCTCCTCCGGCCGCCGAAGCCGAACCAGCGGGCGCGCAGGAACAGGTCGGCGACGAGGGCGATCAGTCCCACGAGGATACCGACGAGCGTGGCGAAGCGGATGTCGTAGTTGCGCACGTGGGACATCTCGTGGGCGACGACGCCCTGGAGCTCGTCCCGGTTGAGCTTGTCGAGGAGCCCTCGGGTGACGGCGACAGAGCTGTGGGCAGGGTCGCGTCCCGTGGCAAAGGCGTTCGGCGCCGGGTCCTCGATGACGTACACCGCCGGCGGCTGTCCGAGGCCGGCGGCGATCGTCATCTCCTCGACGACGTTCCACAGGCGAGGCTCCTCCTCATGCGAGATGCGCCGCGCGCCACTCACGGACAGCACCATCCGGTCGCCGGCGTAGTAGCCGACGAGGCTCCAGACGATCGCCGCGACACCGAAGAGGCCGACGAAGCCCAGCCCGCCGTCGTTGGACCCGGTCCAGGCGAGGCCGATCACGTAGCCCAGGGCGGTGAGCATGACGACGACGACGGCCATGAGCAGCCAGGAGGCCCGCCGGTTGCGGCGGATCTGCTCGTACATGCTTCGCTACCTCTGCCGCCGCCGTCCGCGGCGGGCCGTCACCGCAGGTCGACCTTGGGGACCACCGTCTCGGCCTCCGGCGCGTCGAAGAACTCGCGGGCCGTGAAGTTGAACATCCCGGCGATGATGTTGGTCGGGAGCATCTGGATCGCGTTGTTGTAGGTGAGCACGCTGTCGTTGTAGAACTGCCGCGCGAAGGCGATCTTGTTCTCGGTCGCGGTCAGCTCCTCCTGCAGGCTCAGCACGTTCTGATTGGCCTTCAGGTCCGGGTAGTTCTCGACCACGGCGAAGAGCGACTTCAGCGTGTCGCTGAGCATGTTCTCGGCCTTCGCCTGCGCCTGGGGACCGGCCGACCCCGCCTGCATCGCCGCGGAGCGCGCCTCGGTCACCTTGGTGAGCGTCTCCTGCTCGTACTGCATGTAGTCCTTGACGGTCTCGACCAGGTTGGGGATGAGGTCGTAGCGCCGCTTGAGCTGGACGTCGATCTGGCTCCAGGCGTTGTCGACCTGGTTCCGCCGCCCGACCAGCCGGTTGTAGAGGACGGCGAAGACGACCCCCAGCAGGACGAGGATGCCGATGATGACGATGACCGCGACCACGCGAGTCTCCTTTCTCTCCCCCGAGTGCCATCGGGCTCCCGGCTATTGTACGCCGCCTCGCCGGGCGTCCCTCCTCCGCGGTGTACAGGGTGCCGGGCCTGCGCTATCCTCGAGCGCGAGCATGGCACCCGTCGCGCGCAAGTCCCTTGCTGATCGCCGCCGCCCTCGTGGTGCTCGCGGCGCTCGCCCTCAGCGGCTACGCGGTGGTCCGGGCCCGCGCCGCGGGCAGCGGCGCCGCGCAGACCCCGGCCACGGTCCCGGACCCGACTCCTCGTCGCCGGGACCGGCGCACGCGCCAGCCCCCGAGTACGAGCGCTGGTCGGTCGGCAAGGCGACGGCGCCGGTCGTCGTTCGCACGCGGCCGAACGCCGGCGCCCCGGTCAAGACCCGCCTCGGTGTGCGCAACCAGAACGACTACCCGACCCTCGTCCTCGTCGACACGGTGCGCGAGGTCGACGGGGACACCTGGTACCGCGTCTGGGTGGCGATGAGGCCCAACGGCAGCCGCGGCTGGGTGAAGGAAGGCCCGCTCGCCTTCTATCACGACCTCGGCCAAGATCGTCATCGACCTCTCCGAACGCAAGCTCCGCGTCTACCGTCGGGGCGAGCTCGCCGGCGAGTACCAGGTCGCCGTGGGGCGCCCGGGCCTGGAGACGCCCGCGGGCTCCTTCTTCATCAACCAGAAGCTCAAGCCGCCGCAGCCCGGCGGCGCCTACGGCGCTCTCGCGATCGGTATCAGCGCCTTCCAGCCGAAGCTGGCGGCTGGGTGCAGGGCGGCCCGGTGGCGATCCATGGCACCAACGAACCGTGGCTCATCGGCAAGGCGGTGAGTCACGGCTGCGTGCGCATGCGCGACAAGGACGTCCTCGCCGTGAGCAAGCTGGTCCCGGCGGGGAGCCCCGTGATCATCCAGGAATAGTGCGTCGCCGAGGTCGCCGGGTTCGACCCGGCGCCGGCGTCACCAGTACTCGCCCTGCGTGAGCAGCATGTCGTGCGCCTTGCACTTGGGGCAGGTGTACGATGCCGCCTTCTCGAGGAAGAAGAGCTCGCACCCGCACTTGAGGCAGGTGAACTCGTCCATGATGAGGTCGGCCCCGGTGAGGTCGACCTCGACGATGGTCGCGCACTCGATGCAGTACGCGGGCATGAAGCGTTGACGCGGGTCGCTGGCGCTCACTCCCCAGCGGACGCGCTCGGTGCTGTAGCCGCACGAGCGGCAGCTGAACGTCGTGTACTCACCCATCGTCGCCTCTCTGGCAGGAGTTGCTCGCCGCTGACCCTATCGGCAGAAGCGGACTCCGTATTGAGCCCGAACCTGTCCCGGTGCTATACTCTCTCGGCTGGACAACCAAACCCGGAGGCGGAGGATCGCGAGGAGGCCGGTGCAAGACCGGCTTTTCTATTGGTATGGCGACGGTGCGTGAGGCCAAGCAGCGGCTGGCGGGCGAGATCGAGGTCGCGCTGGCGCGTCACTTCCCCGAGGTCGAGCTCGTCGATCTCGACGTGCATCCGTCGGCGGGGACGCTGACGCTGTACATCGACCGACCGGGCGGCGTGGATCTCGACCTGTGCGCGGCGGTGGCCGCGGGCCTCGACGAGGTGCGCGAGCGCTACGCGCTCGAGGTCTCCTCGCCCGGGCTCGACCGCCGCCTGCGGACGGCGGCGCACTTCGCCGCCGCGGTCGGCGAGGAGGTGGCCGTCAAGCTGGCGGCGCCGAAGGACGGACGCAGCAACTTCCGCGGCGTCCTCTCGGCGGCCGACGAGGCGAGCGTGACGCTCGCCTTGGCCGACGGCGGAACGGCGCGCCTGCCGATCACCGACATCGCGACCGCCCACGTGGTCTACGATTTTGAGAGGAATGGAGGCCGACGTGAGTAGAGAGATCATCGAGGCGCTGCGGCAGATCGAGAAGGAGAAGGGCATCGCCTTCGAGGCGCTCGTCGACGCGCTCGAGGACGCCCTGTTGTCGGCCTACAAGAAGACCGCCCGATGCCGTGGAGCACGCCAAGGTCGAGGTCGACACCGAGACCGGCGACATGCGCGTCTTCCAGCTCATCTTCCCGGAGCATATCGACGTCGAGGCGCTCAAGGTGCACGACGAGGAGGGCGAGGAGATCGGGCTCGACCTCTCAGGGGTCGACATGAGCGAGGTCGAGCGCGTCGAGGTGACTCCCGACAACTTCGGCCGCATCGCCGCCCAGACGGCGAAGCAGGTGATCCTGCAGCGTATCCGGGAGGCCGAGCGCGATCTCATGTTCGCGGAATACGTCGACAGGGTCGGCGAGCTCGTCACGGGCGTGGTGCAGCAGAGCGACTCGAGGTACACCCTGGTCGAGCTCGGCCGGGTCGAGGCGCTGCTGCCCAAGAGCGAGCAGATCGAGACCGAGCACTACGATCACGGCGGCCGGGTCAAGGCGGTCATCGTCAAGGTCCAGGACTCCACCAAGGGCCCTCAGGTGATCCTCTCGCGGCGCAGCGACGAGCTCGTGCGCAAGCTCTTCGAGCTCGAGGTGCCGGAGATCGCCGACGGCCTCGTCGAGATCAAGTACGTGGCCCGCGAGACCGGCGCCCGCGGCCGCGACGGCAAACCCTCGCCGGGGCGCTGCAAGATCGCCGTGATCTCGCACGCCGACGGCGTCGACCCGGTCGGCGCGTGCGTGGGGCCGCGAGGCTCGCGCGTCCGCATGGTGGTCAGCGAGCTGCGCGGCGAGCGCATCGACATCATCCCGTACCACGACGACGCGGCGCGCTTCGTCGCCAAGGCGCTCTCGCCGGCGCGGGTGCGCGAGGTCATCGTCGACGACGAAGCCAAGGCGGCGACGATCATCGTCCCCGACGACCAGCTCTCGCTGGCGATCGGCAAGGAGGGTCAGAACGCCCGCCTCGCGAGCAAGCTCACCGGCTGGCGCATCGACATCAAGAGCCAGCAGCAGATGGCGGAGGCCGAGGCCGATATCGACTACTCGGACGACGACCTGACCGGTCAGTGCATGGCGTTGACGCGCAACGGCAAGCGCTGCCCGAACATGGCGGATGCCGGCTCGCGCTACTGCAGCATGCACGCCGACTACGTGCCGAGCCCCGAGGAGATCGCCGCGCGCGAGGCCGCCGAGTCGGCCGCGAGCGCCGCGGACGAGGCCGTCGATGAGGGCGCCCCGGAGTGACGCGTGGACGCTCCCGAACGAAGCTGCGTGGGCTGCCGGCGCAAACGCGCCCAGGCCGAGTTGATACGATTGCACGTCGAGGCCGGCCGGGTGTGTCTGGCGACGCCGGGTTCGCCTGGGCGGAGCGCCTATCTGTGTCCTGACCCGGCCTGCCTCGCGGCGGCCGGCAGACGACGCGCCCTCGGGCGCGCCTTCCGCGGTCCTGCGGCCGTCGACGATGCGTTCGTCGCTGCGTTCGCCACGGTCTGCGCCGAACGAAAGGTGGTGAGGTGAATGACGAGAAAGCGCAAAGTGACGGACATCGCCAGCCAGCGCGGGACGAGCGTCGATGACGTTCTCGCTCACCTCAAGCGGGCGGGCATCGAGGTGGTCGACGGCGAGGTCTCCGTCGACGAGGAGGCGATCGAGAAGGCATACGCGGCGAGCACCGCCGGGCCGCGACGTCCGCGGGCCAACCCCGGCGGCCGACGCCGCCGCGTGATCATCGACGCCGGCGCCTCGCGGCGCGGCGCCCCGACCGGCGGCGGCCGGCAGCGCCGCGGCCGCCGCGGACGCGGCGACCGCGTCGACGAGCAGCCGGCTCAGCCGGTCGTCCCGACCGGTGTCGTCAAGGTGCCGTCCGGCGCCACGGTCAAGGACGTCTCGCAGCTGCTCGGCGTGCCCACCCCGGAGATCATCAAGACCCTGATGGGGTACGGCGAGATGGTGACCATCACGCAGACGCTCAGCGACGAGGCTATCGAGGTCCTCGCTGGGGACTTCAGCCGCGAGGTCGAGATCACCCACGCCGCCGACGAGGAGGCGGCGCTCGAGGCCGAGGCCGTGGACGACCCGGTCGACCTCGTTCCGCGCCCCTCGGTGATCACCGTGATGGGCCACGTCGACCACGGCAAGACGAGCCTGCTCGACGCCATCCGCGATACCGCGGTCGCAGCCGGCGAGGCGGGCGGCATCACCCAGCACATCGGCGCCTACCAGGTGCGCCACAACGGACAGCTCGTGACCTTCATCGACACGCCCGGCCACGCCGCCTTCACGGCGATGCGCGCCCGTGGCGCCAAGGTCACCGACATCGCCGCCATCGTGGTCGCCGCCGACGACGGCGTCATGCCGCAGACCGTGGAGGCGATCGACCACGCCAAGGCGGCCGGCGTCCCCATGGTCATCGTGGTCAACAAGATCGACAAGCCCGAGGCGAACGTCGACCGCATCAAGCAGCAGCTCACCGAGCACGGCATCGTGCCCGAGGAGTGGGGCGGCGAGACGGTGTTCGTCGAGGCCAGCGCCAAGCAGCGCATCGGTCTCGACAACTTCCTCGACATGCTGCTCCTGGTCGCCGAGGTGAGCGATCTCAGGGCCAACCCCAAGGCCCCTGCCAGCGGCTACATCATCGAGTCGCGTGTCGACCCCGGCCGCGGCGTCGTGGCGACGATGCTGGTGAGCCGCGGCACGCTCGAGGTGGGCGACGCCATCGTCGCCGGCGAGGCCAGCGGCCGCGTGCGCGCGATGCGCGACTTCAAGGGCGGGCCCCTGAAGGCGGGCGGCCCGTCGACCCCCGTCGAGATCATCGGCTTCGACGACCTGCCCACTGCCGGCGAGTTCTGTCGCGTCGTCAAGGATGAGCGCACGGCCAGGTCCCTGGGCCAGAAGCGCGCCAACCGCATCAAGACGGAGGCGCTTGCGCGCCAGCGCTCGCTGACACTCGACGAGGTCTTCGCGCGCATCGCCGAGGGCAAGGTGCTCGACCTCAACCTCATCGTCAAGGCCGACGTGCAGGGCAGCCTCGAGGCGCTCACCGACGCGCTGCTCAAGATCCAGCATCCAGAGGTCAAGGTGCGCGTCATCCACTCGGGAGTCGGCGGGGTCAACGAATCGGACATCATGCTCGCCGCGGCGTCGTCGGCGATCATCATCGGGTTCAACGTCCGGCCCAGCGCCGCGGCGCAGACGCTCGCCGAGAGCGAGGGCGTCGACGTGCGGACGTACCGCGTCATCTACAAGGTCACCGAGGACATCACCGCCGCCCTCGTCGGCATGCTCAAGCCCGAGTACGAGGAGGTCGTGCTCGGCCAGGCGGAGGTGCGGCAGCTCTTCCGCGCCTCGAAGCTCGGCACCATCGCCGGCTGCATGGTCACTCGCGGCACGATCCAGCGCAACGCGGGCATCCGCGTCCTGCGCAGCGACGTGGTCGTGCACGACGGCAAGATGGCCTCCCTCAAGCGCTTCGCCGAGGACGTGCGCGACGCGCAGGAGGGGTTCGAGTGCGGCATCCTGCTCGACGGCTTCAACGACATCAAGGAAGGCGATGTGTTGGAGGCCTACGAGTCCCGAGAAGTCGCCCGTGAGGTCTGACGCCTGCATAGGCGTCCTCTTCGCTGAGCTGCATTTCCCGGAGACGCGGTCGCTCAAGGAGAAGCGGGCGCCGCTGAACTCGCTGCGCGACGTCGTGCAGCGGCGATTCAAGGCCGCGTTCACGGTGGCGGGGGGACAGGACTCCTGGCAGCGCGCCGAGGTGCTCATCGTCGCGGCGGCGTCGTCGCTCACGCAGGCACGCGAACGAGTCGACGAGATCGAACGCTACTTGCATGGCCGTGACTTCGAGGTCTCGCGGACCCTTCTCAAGACCGCCGAACCCGTGAGGGCGTTGTGGGACATCGACTCCTGAAGGTCAACGAGAGCGTCAAGGAGGTCGTCTCGGCCGTCATCGCCGAGGGCCTCAAGGACCCTCGCGTCGGCTTCGTCACCGTGACCGGTGTCGAGACGAGCCGGGACCTGCGTCACGCCAAGGTGTTCTTCAGCGTCCTGGGTGGGGCGCGCGAGCGGGCCGCGACCCTCGATGGTCTCAAGGCGTCCCACGGCTACCTCCAGGCGCGCGTGAACGAGGCCCTGCACATGAAGCGCACGCCGCAGCTCGTGTTCGTCTACGACGAGACGACCGACAAGGCGATGCGCATCGAGCGCCTGCTGCATCGCGAGGCGGAGGAGCTCGGCGAGACGCCTCCCGATTTCGGCTACTTGGAGGAGCAGGAAGAGCCTGCGACGGATCCGGCGGGCACCCGCAGACGAGGGAGAGGACGAGGCATGAACGCCCTCGCCGCCGATCTCGACGCCGTCTGTCGGCACATGCGTGGCGCGACGCGCGTCGCACTCGCCGTGCACGACAAGCCGGACCTCGACGCGCTCGGCGCGGCGGCGGGCATGAGCGACCTGTTCGCCCAGCTCGGCGCGGCGGCGGCGCTCTGCGTCGTCGCCGACGAGGTGCTGCCCTTCGCCGAGCTCATGCTGTCCGCCGTCACCGTCGAGCGTCGCGCCCCACTGGCGGGCGAAGCGCTCTACGCCCTCGACAGCGGCTCGCTCGAGCGTCTCGCCGTCGACCTCGACGACTGGGCCGGTCCTGTGGTGAACATCGACCACCACCAGGACAACGTGCGTTTTGGCGACCTCGTCCTGCTTCGACCGGAGGCGAGCAGCACGAGCGAGATCGTCTGCGACGTGGCGCGCGCCCTCGGCCTGCAGCCTTCGCCCCAGGTCGCGACGGCCCTGTACGCCGGCATCTCGTTCGACTCCGGGCACTTCCGTCATGGCAGCACGGGCGTCGCGACGTTCCGCACGGCCGCGTGGCTGGTCGAGCTTGGCGTCGACGTGAGCGGCGCCTACCGCGAACTGTACGAGCGCCGATCGCTCGGCGCACTGCGCCTCGAGGGCCGCGCTCTCGCCGGCGCGCAGTCCGTGGCGGAGGGGCGCGCCCTCATCGCCGTCCTGCGCCGCGACGACTACGCCGCGACAGGTGCGGCCGAGCACGAGACCGAAGGCATCGTCGACGGCCTGCGCGCCGTAGACGGCGTCGAGGTCGCGGCTCTCGTCAAGGAGCAGGGGGGAGCCCCCGCGTTCGGGTGAGCCTGCGCTCGAGCGGAGCGGACGTGAGCGCCGTGGCCGCGCTGCGCGGCGGCGGCGGCCACGTGCAGGCCTCCGGGTTCTCGAGCGACGATGCTCCTGAGGAGGTGACGGCGTGGCTCAGTTCAGAACTCGCAAGGCTGCTCTCGACGGGATCCTCCTCATCGACAAGCCCGAGGGCCTGACCTCGCACGACGTCGTCGCCCGCGTGCGCCGCCTCCTGCGTCCCGGGGTGAAGAAGGTCGGCCACGCCGGCACCCTCGACCCGTTCGCCACCGGACTGCTCGTGGTGCTCGTCGGACGCGCGACCAAGCTGGCGCGGTTCTTCGTCGACCTGCCCAAGGAGTACGAGTGCACGATGCAGTTCGGCGTGCGCTCGGACACGGGGGACGGAACGGGAGTCCTTCAGGAGACGGGGGCGAGGGTGACGAGGGACGCGGTCGAGGCCGTCCTGCCGCAGTTCATCGGCGCTGTCCTTCAGCGCGTCCCCATGACCTCCGCCGTCAAGGTCGACGGCGAGCGCCTCTACAAGAAGGCGCACCGCGGCGAGGTCGTCGAGACTCCCGTCAAGGAGGTCGAGATCGGCGCCATCGACGTCCTCGGCTTCGACGACGAGGCGCAGCGCCTGCGCTGCCGCATCGCCTGTTCCAAGGGGACATACGTGCGTCAGCTGGCGATCGACGTCGGCGAGGCCGTCGGTGCCGGGGCCCACCTGAGCGAGTTGACGCGCACCGCGATCGGCGAGCTTCACCTCGCGGACGGCCGGTCCCTCGGGGCGTTCGAGGAGGCTCTGGCGGCGCGCGAGGAGGGCGACGAGCGCATCCCGGGGCTCGTCGCCCCGGCCAGCGCCCTCAGCTTCCTTCCCGCGATCGAACTCGCCGCGACCCAGGTCCTGCCGGTGCGCAACGGCGCCCGGCTGCCCGGAGGCCCGCAGGAGCCGGTGCGGGTCATGCACCGCGGTGAGCTCATCGCCGTCTACGGGCCGGCCGAGGAGGGTCGCGCCCTGAAGCTGCTCGTGCGGCTCTGATGCTGGTCGCGACCGATCTCGACAGCCTCGCGCGACGACCGCGCGCCGTGGCTATCGGCACCTTCGACGGGGTCCACGCCGGTCACCGCGCCGTGATCGGCGCCGCCGTCGCCGAAGGACGCGAG
Source organism: uncultured Thermoleophilia bacterium (assembly GCA_963707855.1). GTDB lineage: Bacteria > Actinomycetota > Thermoleophilia > UBA2241 > UBA2241 > UBA2241. Next base: position 21,446 of record CAVPRQ010000007.1, on the reverse strand, counting down.
CGCGGCCTCGCGAGCGTGGTCCTCACCTTCGACCGGCACCCCCTCGCCGTCCTCGACTCGAGCCACCAGCCGCGCCTGCTCACGACGCGCCGCGAGAAGATGAGGCTCATCGAGGAGCTCGGCCCCGACGAGCTGGTCGTGCTCAGGTTCGACGAGCCCCTCGCGGCGCTCACTCCCGAGGAGTTCTGCCGCGACGTGCTCGTGCGTGCCCTCGATGCCCGCGTCGTCGTCGTCGGCGAGAACTTCACCTTCGGCGCCGGAGGTCGTGGCGACGCCGGGGCGCTGACCCGTTGCGGGGAGGCGCACGGTTTCGAGACGACGACCGTGCGCCTGGTGACCGAGTCCGGGCGCCCCATCAGCTCGACGCGCATCCGGCGCCTGCTGCACGACGGGCGCCTCGAGGAGGTTCGTGAGGTCCTCGGACGGCCGCCGTCCGCCGCCGGCCGGGTCGTCCCCGGCTTTCGCCGGGGACGCGCGCTCGGCGTGCCGACGGCGAACGTCGACGTCGAGGCCGGCATGGTCTTCCCGGGGCGTGGCGTCTACGCGGCGCGGGCCTGCGTCGCCGGCACCTGGTATCGGGCCGCGGTGAACATCGGCCACAACCCGACCTTCCGCGGCCGCCACGAGGCGACTGCCCACGTCACGGTCGAGGCCCACCTGCTCGGCTTCGCCGGCGACATCTACGACCGCGACATCCGCCTCGACTTCCTGCACAAACTGCGCGACGAGCGCCGCTTCGAAAGCGTCGACGCGCTCGTCGCCCAGATGCAGGACGACATCGCGTCGACGGCCGCTCTCGAGGACGCCGCGTTCGACGAGGTGGGCCTCGAAACCCGCTGAAGCGCGTCCGGCCCGCCGGCGCTCCTCGCGCGCGGTGGCCGCGGTTTGCCGCGACCGCCCCCCTGTGCTACCCTAGCCGCTCGACCGTCTCTCGGTCACGGGCTGCCGCCCCGCGACTGGGTTTCAGGAGTACCCCGGTGCGGACGCACCGGGAGGGAGGTGAGTCCCCTGGCATTCCTCAAGGAAGACAAGCTCGAGATCATCGCCAAGCACGCCAAGCACGACGGCGACACCGGCTCTCCCGAGGTCCAGATAGCGCTCCTCACGGCGCGCATCGAGACCCTCACCGAGCATCTCAAGCAGCACAAGAAAGACCACCATTCGCGGCGCGGTCTGTTGAAGATGGTCGGCCATCGCCGGCGTCTGCTCAACTACCTGCAGTCCCGCGACGTCGAGCGCTACCGCGCGCTCGTCAAGGAGCTCGAGCTCCGCAAGTAGGCGGAGGCTCGGGCCCGACAACCCACCCACGTCCAGATCCCACGCGGACGGACGCCCCGTGCAACCCGGTACGGGGGACGGAAGGAAGACGAAGGAAGAGATGAAGACACTTGACGTAGAGATCGGTGGGAAGACGATCTCCCTCGAGACCGGCAGGCTCGCCAGGCAGGCGAGCGGGTCCGTGCTCGTCCGCTGTGGGGACACCGTGGTGCTGGTCGCGGCGACGGTCCGCGACGAGACCCGCGAGGGGCAGGACTTCTTCCCCCTCACGGTCGATGTCGAAGAACGCCACTACGCCGCCGGCAAGATCCCCGGCGGGTTCATCAAGCGCGAGTCGCGACCGAGCGAGAAGGCGATCCTGGCGGCGCGCCAGATCGATCGCCCCATCCGGCCGTTGTTCCCGAAGGGCTTCATGAACGAGGTGCACGTCGTCGCGACGACGTTCTCGGTCGACCTCGAGAACGCGCACGACGTGCTCGCCACGTTGGGCGCCTCCGCGGCGCTGACGATCTCCGAGATCCCGTTCGGCGGACCGGTCGGCTCCGTGCGCATGGGACTCGTCGACGGCCAGTTCGTCGTCAACCCGACGATGTCCCAGATCCAGGACGAGTCGACCCTCGATCTGGTGGTCACCGGCACGCGAGACGCCATCGTCATGGTGGAGGCGGGGGCCAAGGAGGCCGACGAGGCCCAGGTCGTCGAGGCGCTCAGGATCGCCCACGAGGAGATCAAGAAGCTCGTCGACGTCCAGTTGCAGCTCCGTGAGCTCGTGGGCAAGCCCAAGTGGGAGGTCGCCGAGTACGCGGTCGACCCCGGCGTGTTCGCCGAGGTCCAGAGCCGCTACGGCGCCGAGATGGACCGCGTCACGCAGATCGTCGACAAGAACGAGCGCCAGACGTCGACCTCCGACCTGCGCGCCGCGATCGTCGAGGCGCTCGCCGGGGGCGACGAGGTCGACCCCGAGCGCCTCGTGCAGGTGCGGCGTGCGGCCGCCAAGCTCGAGAAGGACATCATCCGGCGGCGCATCGCCGTCGAGAAGCGGCGCCCTGACGGCCGCGGCACCGAGGACATCCGCGACATCTCCTCCGAGGTCGGGGTCATCCGCGCACGCACGGCAGCGCCCTGTTCACGCGCGGCCAGACGCAGGCTCTGTCGCTGCTGACGCTCGGCGGCACCGGCGAGTTCCAGCGCATCGACGACCTCAGCCTCACCGAGAAGAAGCGCTATATCCACCACTACAACTTCCCGCCGTACTCGGTGGGCGAGACGGGGTTCATGCGCGGCCCCAAGCGGCGTGACATCGGCCACGGCGCCCTCGCCGAGCGCGCTCTGGTGCCGATGCTGCCCGACGAGGTCGAGTTCCCCTACACGATCCGCATCGTCAGCGGCTCCCGGTGTGCCGCCCAACCCGCTCTTTGGCCAGCCGCTCCAGCTCAACGGCGGCTTCGAATCCGCTTGGACGCTGGCAGGTCATCGCGGGCAATCCCACCACCCTCACCAGCAGCGGTGGCAAGGGCGCGCCCTACGCCGGCTCCCGCTTCCTTTACGGGGGTCTCAGTCCGGGCGGCGACATGATCGTGCGCCAGGACATTGATCTGCTGGCGCGCGGGCTTCACCGCCAGCGACCTCGACGCCGGCGCGGCGGTGGACGCGGAGGCGCGGTTGCGGAACGCTTACGGCAGCGGCACGTTCGACGACCAGGTCTATTTCCGCGTTGCTTGCCTCGACGCGCTGAACAGGAATTGGCGAGCGTGCGCAGCATGGTCCCCGGCAATAGCGCCTGGGTCGAAGCGCACGCTCTACGGAGTGTTGCCGCCGGGCACGCGCCAGTTGCGGGTCGAAGTCGTCGGGCAAGCACCGCCGTGACGCCAACAACGACAGCATGGCCGATGAAGTGATCGTGCGCGTGCAGCGGGCGTGGCCGCTGGTCAACCCGCAGATCACCAAGCTGCCCGATGCTGCAGGATTACCGGCAGGATGCCATGACCCTGTTCTGGGAAACCGACGGCAACCTAGCCTCGCACGCTGTGGACTGGGGCCGCAGTCAATGTCACCGAGAACACGCTCACCCGGATCGAACGCGTGCAGATTGACAGCACGCATTTTGTCCACCGGGCGACGCTGACCGGGCTTTCGCGCCGAGACGAGCTACGTGTATCGCGTGCGCAGCGGCACGCCGCTGTCGGCCACATTCGCGTTCCGCACGGCGCCGTTGCGCGAGACACCGTTTGCGGTGGCGTGGTGGGCGGACAGCCAGGTCAACCCGAGTGTCCTGCAGCAACTGATCCCCAGCATGCTCGGCGCGGGGCGTGGACTGGATGGGCGTGGCCGGCGATCTGGCCAGCAACGGCAACTCGCTCTACGACTGGCACAATTACTGGTTCAAGCCGCTGGAGTTTCAAAACATCGCCCAAACCCGCCCCGCCTTTTTCGCCCGCGGCAACCATGACGGCGAATACCCCTTCAGTTACGCCTACAGTGCGCTGCCCGGCAATGGGGCGTGGTTTGCCTTCGACTACGGCAACTCGCGGTTCATCTTTCTGGACAGCGAGGCCTCGACCAGCGCCGTTCCGGAACAATACGCCTGGCTCGTCAACGAGTTGGCCCGGCCCGAGACGCAGCAGGCCGCCTTCCGCGTCGTCTGCTTCCACAAGCTGCCCTATGCCAATCTCTGGAACGGCGGCGGCTACACGGGCGAGGGTTGGGTGCGCAACGGACTGGGTGCCGCTGCTTCGGCAATACCACGTGGACGCTCGTCATCAACGGCCACGCGCACAACTACAACCGTGGGAGACCAACGGCGTCGACCTACCTCGTCGTGGGCGGCGGCGGCGGCGCGCTGGACACCGAACGCGTCGCCTATTGGCCGCTCTTCACGGTCGAGTACTCCCGCTACCACTACGCCTTGATGCAAATCAGCGGCCTCACGCTCACATGGACGGCGCTCGACAACTCCGACCTCGTGCTCGACAACCTCACGCTGCCCAGCCGCGTCCCGCAACTGGCGCTGGTCGGAGCCGGCGACGGCAGCAAGACCGCGTCCCTGAATCTGACCGGAAAACCCGGCGAGCAATACGTGCTGGAGAGTTCGTCCGCGCTGGCAGGCTGGACTGCCTTCGCAACGAACACCGTTCCAACCGTCGGATCGCCGGTCGTCACCAACACGCTGCCGCTGGACGAAATCAGCCGGTTCTTCCGGGCACGCACGGCTCAGTGAGCAAACCGGTGAACGACGCCCAACCCGGATTCGGCCAGCGGCACCGGCTGGCCAAATACCCCTTTGCCTTCTTCGGGTGGGGACGTATTCTCGCCCGGTAAACCGAACCGGCTTATGCGGAATCCTCTGCTCATCTTGATCCTCGCCTCGACGTGCTGCTGCCTTGCGCCGGGAAAACCGACTGGCCGGGTTCCGGCAACAGGCCGATGCCTGGCGGGCGGAGCACCGCATCATTGACCTGCACCAGCACATCGACTACACGCACGCAGCACCTCGCGCGGGCCGTGAAGATCATGGACGCCGTCGGTGTTGGCCTGGCGGTGAATCTCAGCGGCGGCACGGTGACGCGCGGGAACGGACGGCGGGCCGTCCGAATTCGAGCGCAACAAGCGCCTGACCGACACGCTGTTTCCCGGGCGGTTTCTCCACTACATGAGCCTGGACTACGCGGCTGGGACGAGCCGGATTTCGCCGAGCGCGCCGCCAGGCAGATCGAGGAAGGCCATCGCCTCGGCGCGGCCGGCTTCAAGGAATTCAAGCGGCTGGGCCTGTATCTGCGCGACGGCGCAGGGCAAGCTCATCCGCGTGGACGATCCCAAGCTCGACCCGGTGTGGCAACGCTGCGGCGAACTGAGCATGCCGGTCTCGATCCACGTGGCCGATCCCAAGGCGTTCTGGCTGCCCTACGACGACCGGAACGAACGCTGGAAGGAGCTGAAGGACCACAAGAGCTGGTGGTTCGGCGACACGCAACAAGTTCCCGCCGTGGAAGGAACTGCTTGAGGCGCTCGAACCGCGTCATCGCGCGGCATCCGAAGACCACGTTCGTGTGCGTCCACTTCGCCAACAACGCCGAGGAACTGGACTGGGTGGATGCGTCGCTGAGCCGCTATCCGAACATGATGGCCGACCTGGCGGCGCGCATCCCGGAGATCGGCCGGCACGATCCCGACAAGGTGCGGCGGCTGTTCCTCAAGCACCAGGACCGCATCCTGTTCGGCACGGATTTCATGGTCTACAACCGGCTGATCCTGGGTCCAGCGGCAACGAACCGCCGCCCACCGACGCCGACGCCGAGGTCTTCTTCGCCAAGGAATGGCGCTGGCTGGAAACGCGCGACCGGAACTGGGCGCACATGACGCCCATCCAAGGCGACTGGACGATCAGCTCCATCGGCCTGCCCGCCGCGGTGCTGCGGAAGATCTATTTCGACAACGCCCGCAAGCTGCTGGCGCGCGTCGCTGCCACTGCCGGTGGTGCGCGCCCGGCACGTCAGCCAGGATTTCGCGCCCGACGGCGCAGCTGGCGAAGCCGGTCTGGCAAACGGCCCAGCCGGCCTTGCTGGAGTACAGCCTCGCGCGATGCTCCGCGCGGCCGGAATTGACCACCACCGTGCGCGCGCTGTGGTCAGGCGCATTATCTCTACCTCGGCTTCGAGTGTCCCTTACACCGAACTGACGGTGTTTGATCCGCCGCAGTCGGACCGGAGCGCTTCGACATGGAGCAAGAAGGGCGTGAGCCTTTGGGACCGCGACGTGGTGGAGGCCTTCATCGCCAGTCCGACCCGAAGAACCTTCGTCGCTACGCCGAGTTCCAGGTCGCGCCCACCAACGAGCGGCTCGACCTGCTGCTCGACCTGCCGGAGCGCGATTTTGCCTGGAGCAGCGGATTCGAGTCCGCCGTCAAGCGTGGACAAGAAGGCCAGGGTCTGGACCTGCGAAATGCGGATTCCGATGAAGTCGCTCAGCGACGCTCCGCCCAAGGCTGGCGCGCAGTGGCGGCTGAATCTCTTCGTTCCGATCGGGCGAACAACGCCTATCTCGCGCCAAACCCCACGCTCAGCGGCGAGTCGTTCCACGTTCCGGAGCGTCTTGGCGTGCTGGAGTTCGTCCAGCAGCTGCATCACCCGCCCGCGACGATCTTCACGATCTCCAACCGGTCGCCGGCGTTGAGCAGGCGCCGGGCAAACTCCGACGGCGCCACCGCCTCGCCGTTGTGCTCCACCACCACGCTGCGCGGCAACAGCCCCTGCGCCACGAGAAATTCCTCGATCGTGCAGGGCAGCCGGCTTCGATCGGCTGGCCGTTGGCGATGACTTTTCTGCTTAAGGCCTCACTCAAGCTGCAGAAATGTTTCATTCATGCTGGGCGTTGGATGTTGACGTTCATGTTTCCCTGTTCCACCGTCAGCGCCGCGTCCCAATCCTTCCACACCGGTTCGTAGCCGAGCTGCGGATCGGTGCCGCCACTTCCTGCGGCGGACGTTCGTCGGCGATCTGGAACTGGCCGGTGGCGCGTTCGCGGCCGTTGCCAGTCGGCGCCGCCCATTCGCTGGCGCCGCGAGTTCCACGATCCGCCCGCGCTCGGTGTGGTGGATTTTCTCCTTGCCCGCGCCGGTGTAGCCGCCCGGTTCGGTGTGGCTGCCCGCGCTCATCAGCGTGATGCCCAGCGGAATCAGGCCGTCGCGCAGCTTCGCCGGCTCGCGCGTCGAGAGCACCAGGCCCACGTCCGGGAACATCAGCCGGAACGCGCAGACCAGTTGCACCAGTTCGCGGTCGGTCATGTGCGTGAGCGGCTGGAACTCGCCCGCGCACGGACGCAGCCGCGGCAGCGAGATCGTGAGCTGCGCCTTCCAGCAATTGCGCAGCAGATAATCCGCGTGCGCCGCCACGCACAGCGCCTCGAACCGCCAGTCCGCCAGCCCGTACAGCGCGCCGATGCCCAGCCGGCGAAACCCCGCGGCGTAGGCGCGCTCCGGCGTTTCCAGCCGCCAGTCGAAATTCTTCTTCGGCCCGGCGGTGTGCATGTCGTCGTAGACCGCGCGGTCGTAGGTTTCCTGATACACCACCAGCCCATCCGCGCCCGCCGCGACGAGCGGACGATATTCCTCCGTCTCCATCGGCCCGACTTCGAGCGAGACGCTGGGCACCTCGGCGTGCAGCGCCGCGACGCAATCGCGCCAGGTAACCGTTGGAGACGAACTTCGGATGTTCGCCCGCCACGAGCAGGATGTTGCGGAAGCCCTGCGCCGCCAGCGCCCGCGCCTCGCGCATCACTTCCTCCACGGAGAGCGTCACGCGCAGGATGGGGTTGTCGCGCGAGAAGCCGCAGTACTTGCAGTTGTTGATGCACTCGTTGGAGAGGTAAAGCGGCGCGAACAGGCGGATGACCTTGCCGAAGCGCTGCCGGGTGAGCGCCTGCGAGCGCCGGCCCATCGTGTTCCAGCAACTCCGCCGCCGGCGGGCGAAATCAAATGCGCGAAGTCCGTCAGCGATCAAGGCGTCCTTCGCCAGGCTCTCGCGCACGGCGGCGAGGCCGTGCGTCCAGCGAACGCTTCACCAGCGACGCCAGCGGCAACGAATTGAATTCAGCAACAAAACTCACCGTGCGAAGCTAGCAAACGGAGGCCGGAATGTCGAGCTGCCTGCTCGGTTCGTGGCTGAGGCGGCAAATTTTGCGTGCGGGGAACGGCTGCGTCTTAAGAATGGCGACACGCGCGGCGTCAGCCACGTCGCCACGAGCCAGGTCAGGAAGGCCAGCGCCCCGCCGACTTTCAGACAGAGCGCCTGGAACTGGTAGTGGCCCGTCGATGACCAGGATCGTGCTTTCGTGGGCGATGGGCGTGCAGAACGATGCCGAGATGCAGATGGCCATCCCGACCATGAAGGGCTTGGGTTCACGTCCATGCCGCGCCACGTGATAGGCGATGGGGCGAGGATGATGCCCACCGCCGAGTTGTCAATGAAGTGCGTCAGCAGGAGCGCCACCAGCAGCAGCCCGCCCAGCAACGGCATCGGGCCGAAATCCTGCAAGGCCAGCACAGCCGTCCGTGCCAGGTCCTGCGCCGCGCCGGTCTTCTCCACTGCCAGCCCAAAGGGGATCAAGCCCGCCCAGTCACCACCGCCTGCCAGTCCACCACCTCGTAGAGGTCCCGTGCAACTTGATGCAGTTGAACAGGATTACAGCCAGGGCGGCCAGGGGGATGGAAATCGCAGGACTGAGCCAGCCGGTGACGGAACTGACGATGATGCCCAACAGCAATCCCAGCGTGATCAGCACCTTGCTCGGCTGCGGAGTCACAAACGCCTGCTGGGCCAGAACAATGAGGTTTGGGTTGGTCGCCAGCCGGCCCAGACCCGAGACGTGCCCCAGCAGTAGCAACAAATCACCCTCTTGGAGCGGGGTGGCGGTGGGGACGTTCCTCAATCGTTTTGCCATAACGGGCGATGCCCAACACGGTGAACCCATACTCGCGGCTGAACCGCACCTCCTCCAAGGCCCGCCCCACGTAATCGGAGCGCGGCGTCAGCATGGCCTCGACCGTGACCAGGTCCACGCTGCGCAGCGTGCGGTTGTTGATCTGGAGTTCCTCGCGCAGTTGGAAATCGCGCGATTTGAGCACCTGACCGATGGTGGGCACGGGGCCTTGCAGGATCAAGACATCGCCCTGGTTGTACCCGCTCCCAGTCGTGCGCGGGCAGCCGTTCCTGGCCGCGGATGACTCCGAACACCGTCAGTTCGCGACCAGCCGCGCGGCCAGCTCCGCCACCGTCTTGCCAATGCCGCCAGACTGCGGGGTAACCATCGCTTCGGTCAGGTAGTTGCGCGCCAGGCTTCCCAAGCGCCGCGACTCGTCCGCCTTTGGCAGGAAACGGCGTCCGTACCACACGAAGCCCGCCAGACAGACCGCGAAACCGCCGCCGCCACCGGCGAAATCAAGGAACCCAATGCCCTCGCCGGTCCGCTGCCGCAGGATGTCGCCGACGATGACGTTGCTCCGGCCGCCCGACGAGCGTCCATTGGCCGCCCAACAGCGACCCGTAGGCCGCCAGCAGCAGGTAGCGCGAGGGCGAGAGCCCGCGTTCCCGGCACACCGCCAGATCAACGGCATGAAATGACGACGACGGTGGTGTCGTTGACAACATCGAAACCAGCGTGGTCGTCCCTGAGCACGGCCAATTGCAGGGCCAGCTGCCTGGGGCGCAGGCCGAATAGCGCCCAGCCCATCGCCTCCGTCGCGCCTGTCCGGCCAACGCAGCGCCAAACACGAACATGGCCGCCACCATGATGACCGCCACGCTGCCAATCCGAGAAGCCTTCCTCGGGGCGAGATCCCGCGCCACCGACCGTCCGGTGGATGGGGCCAGGGCACGATCAGCGCCAGCATCACCCCCAACGCCGTCACATCCATTCGCAGCTTCTGCGTCCAGAAGAAGCACAATGCCACTGCCAGAATCACGCCGAGGAGGACGTATTCGAGAATCATGGCGGATGCTCCAGTGGGCTGGTGTTTTGGTACCAGCAAGCCCGTTGGCGCGATTGCAGATGCGCCGCTGGCGGTGGGATGTCGCCGTGCGAGTTTCACACCGGCAACCTATCAGACCCGCGGCAGTTGTCGAGTGAAGCGGGTTGCCGCTGTTCGCGGGCATGCAAATCCGGGTGACCGCGGATCCGCCGATCCTCCAAACGCTGAGGCCCGCGCGCCTGTTAAGCGATGCCGGAGCGCGCCCGGCGTCCGGCGAAGCACACGGCGAAAGCTTGCGAACGGCCACACGCGGCGTTTAGCCTGCGCCCAGTGCGCCTCCTCGATCGCTATCTCTTGCGCGAGCTGCTCATTCCGCTCGGCTTTGTCTGGGTGGCTTCCTGATTTTCTGGATCGCCTCCGACCTGCTCACCCGGCTGGACGATTTCCAGGAGCACGGTCTGCGCGCGTGCGACGTGGTCGAGTACCACATTGTCAGTCGCCGGAATTTCCTGGCGATCGTCCTGCCGGTTGGACTGCTGCTGGCCTGCTCTACGCGCTCACCAACCACGCCCGGCACCACGAACTGACCGCGATCCGGTCTGCGGCGTCAGCCTGTGGCGGCTGGCCGCGCCTTACTTCGCCGTCGGGCTGCTCGGCGAGCGCGGCGACTGTTTTACCTCAACGAGTTCTGCGGTGCCGGACAGCGAGGACCGGGCGGAGCGCATTTTGCATCGCCGCGAAGCCGGAGCGCGGCAGCCGGTGGAGCGCAGCGTGGTGCGCAACCTCGGCTTCACCAACGCCCGCGAGGACCGCGCGTGGCACATTGATGCCTACGACCTCAGAACCGCCGAGATGACAGGGCCACAGGTGAACTACCGGCTGCGGGACGGCTCGCGGCGCTGGCTCGTTCGCCACCCGCGCCATCCGCACGAACGACATGTGGGTGTTCTTCAACGTGAGCGAATACAGCGACGACCCGCGCGTGAACTCCCTGCGTCCGTCGCTGCCAGACCAACGTCCTGGCGGTGCCGCGTTTCACCGAGACACCGGAGCAGATTCGCAGCGAAATCAACATCACCCGCCGCATGAGCCTGCGCAGCGCCCGCAAGGCGGACATCCCGGCGGTGCAGATCTTCGACTACCTCGGCTGCATCCGCAGCTCGCGCCCGCCGATTACACCTGGCTGCACACGAAGCTCCACGGCCGCCTCGCCGCCCCGTGGACCTGTCTGGTGGTGGTGGTGATCGCGATTCCATTCGGCGCGGCGTCGGGCCGGCGCAATGTCTTCTTCGGCGTGGCGGGCAGTGTGTTCATCTGTTTCGCTTACTTCATCCTGCTGCAACTGGGCCTGGCGCTGGGCACGGGCGGCTACCTGCCGCCCTGGGTTGCGGCGTGGTTCCCAACCTCGCGTTTGGCTTCGCCGGTGTCTGGCTGACGGCGCGCGTGCGATAGCCGCACCGGAGGCATGGTTTCTGAGGACGACGCAATGAGCGATGAACTGGCGGAGTTGAAGGCGCGCTACGAGCGGCTGGTCCTGCTGCATGAAACCAGCATCGCCGCCGCCGCCGAACTCGGCTCGCCGCAGGCTCTGGAGCCGGTGGTGCGGGCGGCCATTCGAGTGACCCGCGCCGCCAGCGGTTCATCGCGTTGATCAATCCCACCACGGGCTTCCTGGAAATCGAAATCGGCTTCGGCCTGCCGCGCGGGCGCCGCGGAACTCCCTTGCGCGTGGGCGAAGGCATCACCGGCTGGGTCGCACGCACCGGCAAACCTGCGCGCGTGGCGACGTGACGCAAGACCCGCGCTACGTCGCTCTGCGCCCGGCGTCCGTCCGAACTGGCCGTGCCGCTGGAAGTCGGTGGCGAGGTGCGCGGCGTGTTGAACGTGGATTCCGACCGGCCGCGCCTTCAGCGCGGCGGACCAGGAATTGCTCCAGGCGCTGGCCGTCGCAGGCGGCCCGCGTGATCCACAACACCTGGCTTTACGAGCAATTGCGGCTCAAGGCGCGGCTCTTCGAGTCGCTGGCCAGCGTTAGCCAGACCATCAATTCCACCGCTCAACCTCGACGACGCGCTCACGGTCATCACGCGCGAGGCCTGTGCGCTGATGCAGGCCAAGATGTGCTCGGTGATGCTGCTGGACGAATCCGCGCAGTGGCTCGACCTGCGCGCCAGCTTCGGCGCGGGCGCGGCCTACCTGAAAAAACCACGGTTGAGCGTCGAGGACAGCCTGCTGGGCGTGGTGGTGCGCCGGAAGAAACCCGTGCAGGTGGAGAATGTCCAGACTTCCAGGCCGCTACCAGAACGTCGAGGTTGCGCGGCAGCGAAGGCCTGATCTCGCTGTTGAGCGTGCCGCTGCTTTACGGCGGCGCAGGCCATCGGCGCGTTGAGCGTTTACACGGCCCAGCCGCACGTTTTCTCGAACGACGAGGTGCGCATTCTTTCGGCGTTCGCGGAATTGTCGGCGATTGCCATCGAGAAGGCGCGGCTCTACGAGCGCGTGGTGGACGTGGAGGAGCAATTGCGGCAGAACGAGAAGCTGTCCGCGCTCGGCCTGCTGGCGGCGGAAGTGGCGCACGAAATCCGCAATCCGCTCACGGTGATGAAGATGCTCTACCACTCGCTCGACTTGCGTTTCCCCGCCGGCGATCCGCGAGCGAAGGACGCCGCGATCATGGGCGAGAAAATCGAGCATCTGAACAACATCGTGGAGCGCATCCTCGATTTTGCGCGCACGGCGAACCGAAATTCGCGCCGGTGAACGTGAATCAACTGCTCGACGATTTGAGCCTGCTGGTCCGGCACAAGCTGAAGCAGCAGAACGTGGAACTCGTGCGAAGCTCGACCCGGCGCTGCCGTCCGTGCCCGGCGACGCCACGCAACTGGAGCAGGCGTTCCTGAATCTTACCCTCAACGCCGTCGAAGCCATGCCGCAAGGCGGGACGCTGACCATCGTCACCCGCCCGCGCCACGCGACCAGGAAGCGCCGTCGGCTGGGAGTCGGAAGCAGAAAGCAAGACTCCCGGCGCAGAGCCGGCAGCCCGCGCTGGCGCGACAATCCAGCAGGTCGTGATCGAGTTTGCCGACACCGGCGAAGGCATGACGAGGCCCAGCGCCGGCAGGCGTTCTCGTCGGTGCTGAAGACCACCAAGCGGAAGGGAACGGGCTTGGGCCTGGCCATCGTGCAGCGCGTTGTTGAAGCTCACCGCGGACAGGTCGAGCTCAAATCCCGTCGGGGCCGCGGCACGGTCGTGAGCCTGGTGCTGCCGGTTTGAGTCGAGGCGGTAAGGCCGGACCGCGACCGATCCCCGGTCGCAGCGGTTTCGCCCGCCGGAGGTCGCGGCAGCGTTCGCAGACGCGCTGTCGCTGGGCTGGTTGGGACCCGCGCCGGGCAATCGATCTCCGTTTCCCAAAGCCGGTGCTTGACGTCATTGGCGGGGCTGACGACTCCAAGATTGGCAGGAGCATTCGTGCGGAGAGACCGTCTGACTTCGTGTGCGGCGTGCAATGCCGCTGACGTGAATTACGAAGTTATGAAACCAATCGTTCTGCTTGCCCTCAGCCTGGCTTGTTCCGGCCGCAACTCTCCGCCGCCTCCGCCAGTGACCCCGCCGAAAGCCACCAAGCCCGGTTCCAACGCCAAACCCCGCATCGAAGTCTGCTTCGTGCTCGACACCACCGGCTCGATGTCCGGCCTGATCGAGGGCGCGAAGCAGAAGATCTGGTCCATCGCCAACGAGATGGTCAGCGCCAAGCCGACACCGGAACTCCGCTTTGGCCTCGTCGCCTATCGCGACCGCGGCGACGAATACGTGCTCAAGACCTTCGACCTGACGAACGACATTGACGCCGATCTATGCGAATCTCGCGGCTTCCAGGCGGCGGGCGGCGGCGACGACGCCGGAATCCGTGAACGAGGCGCTTGCACGAGGCCGTGACGCAGATGTCCTGGAGCACCGACCGGCAGGTCCTGAAGATCATCTTCCTGGTCGGGGATGCCCCGCCGCACATGGACTACGCCGAATGACGTCGAAGTATCCCGAGGTTTGCCAGCAGGCCGTGAAGCGGGACCTCATCATCAACACGGTCCAGTGCGGCGCGATGTCGCAAACCACGCCGGTGTGGCAGGAGATCGCCAGCCTGGCCGAAGGCAGCTACGCCGCCATCGCGCAGTCCGGCGGCATGACCGCCATCGCCACGCCGATGGATGCGGAGCTGGCGGACCTTGAATCGCAGCTCGGCGGGACGCTCGTGGCCTACGGCGGCGAGACTGCGCGCCGGGGGTGGCGAGCAAGCAGTTGGCTGCCGAGGCCGCCCCCGCCGCCGTGACGGCAGATCGGCTGGCCTTCAACCTGAAGGCTGGCGTCGCCGTGCAGGGCGAAGGCGAATTACTCGACACGCTGGCGGCGGCAAACTCAAACTGGCGGAGGTGAAGAAGGAACAACTGCCGCCGGAATTGCAGAAACTGAGCGAGGCCGAACTAAAAGCGGCACTTGGAGCGGAAGCAGAAAGAGCGCGCTGAGTTGCAGGCACAGATCACAAAGTTGAACAAGGAGCGCGAAGAGTACCTCGCCGAGGAGCGTCAAGCGGATCGCAGCCAGCAGCAAGGCGGATTCGTTCGACGAGAAGGTGGCACAGACCCTGCGCGCGCAGGCGGCGCGGAAAGGGATTACCTACGGGAAATGAGGGCCGAACGCGGGCGGCGGGCGCCCAACGCGGAGCGGAGATCACCGCCCCGCACCGGAGGCAGTGCCTCACTCGGACACTTCTTCCACCAGGGCTCCGGCGGGCCGCGCCTTGCGGCCAAATTTGAGCTCCGGAATCAGCACCGCAGTGGCGGCCAGGATCATCGCCACGCTCAGCCAACTGATCGCGATGATGGACCGATGGGCCGGAGTTGGAAGGCGACGACCGGCGCCACGACCCCGCGCAGCCCGGTGAAGAAAGTGTGGACGCTCATGTAGTCTGCCACGCGCTCGGGCGGGCGAACTTGGTGACCCACAAGCTCCAGGCCACATCCCCTCCAGCATTGGAAACGCCGAAGACGATCGCGGCCAGGATCAGGCCCGCGCAGCGAGTTGCTGCTGAAGAACGCGAAGATGCCGAAAATAGCGAGTGCCGGAAAATTACAAACAGGGGAAACTCCGGCAATGAAATTTGCGGTCTTTAGGATTGGGGAAGAGGATTTCGCGGTCGATATCAGCAGAGTAGTCGAATTTCTGCAGCCCCAGAAAGTATATGCCTTGCCGGAACTTCCCGATTTCATCTCGGGAGTAATAACAGTCCGCGGTGAAGTATTGCCATTGCTTGATCTGAGAAAACGATTTTCTATTCAATCCTCGCAAACGGAAGAATTAATCATCATCGTGCGTTATGATGACGAAAAGATAGGTCTTCTCGTCGATGAAATAAAGGAAATCCTCTCACTTGCTCCTGGAGAGATTACAGCCCCGCCGAAGATATTCAAAGGAGTTAAGAAAACATATCTCACCGGCCTCGGGAAGAAAGATGAACGTGTCATTATATTGCTCAATATCGATCATCTTCTTTCTTCTGAAGAGAAGATAATGCTGAAAGATTCAGAAGAGGACATCGGAAACAATGCAGGAACTGGAAAAATTACTGGGAAATAGCGATATCGACGTCCGGAGAGAAGCCCTTGAACAACTGAGAGGGATACCCGGTGAAGTTTCTATTAATCTTCTTCTGAATGCTATGGAGGACACGAGTTGGAGGATAAGAAACGCAGCCCTCGATATCCTTATTGAAGAACATCCGATTGATACTTTTATACAGGGACTGACCAATCTCCTTTATCGTGAAGAGAACGCGGGCGCACGGAATTCTGCGATAGAAGCCCTTGTCAGATTGAACACAAAGGCAACGCCCTTCTTAATAGAGGCATTCGATACGCCGAATAAGGATGTAAGGAAATTTATTATCGATGTGTTGGGCGGCTTTACAGACAGCAGGTCTCTACCGCTTATGCTGAATGCGCTCAAAGATGATGATGAAAATGTTCGCGCTACAGCGATAGAGCATATCGGGAAGGTGCGGGAATCCTCTGTAGTTGATGCCCTTATTACTATAATCGAGAGTGATGATATATGGACGGCCTACCCGGCTGCTGATGCGCTCGGAAGAATTGGAGATATAAAGGCCATCCCTTCTTTACTAAGGGCTTTGGACAGAAAGACCCTCAGGGTGCCTACCATAAAGTCTCTGAGCCTGATCGGGGACCCCGATTCTCTGAAATATATAATCCCTTTTCTGGAAGACCGCTCAAAAGTTGTACAGGAAGAGGCCCTGCAGAGTATAGAGCGGTTCTATCAAAAAGGAGTGAGTGAGGAGTTTCTCACGGAAGAAATAAAGAGACTTATCGGCGACAGAGTTTTTGATATCCTTATATCACATGCCTGGTCCGACAAACCAGACGTAAGAAGCTCTGCGATACTTCTCCTTGGTCTCATGAAAGACGAAAGGGCATATAATCCATTGCTTGGGATATCCCAGGAACAGAATTTTGCGAAAGACGTTAAGAGGGCATTTGCTTTTATCGGAAAAGACAAACCGGAGACGCTCCTCGGGCTTATAGAAACAGAGAGCCTGTATCAGAAGCGTTTCATCTGTGAAGTCGCTTCAGGCATAGCCTCTCCTGTTTACTTTTCCACTTTTAAGAACATGCTTGCCGCTGAGGACGGACATGTCCGTTCTATCGCGGCAATAGGCCTTGCAAATATCGGTGATCCGAAAGCGATAAAATACATCGAGAAGCTTCTCAGCGATCCCTATGAAGATGTTCAGGAAGCTGCCGTTGAAGCACTTGCGCGGCTCAGTCATTGGCTTCCGGTTGATGAATTTATAACTTTGCTCCGCAGTTCAAATCCCTTGCTCAGGAAGAATGCTGCACTTATTCTGGGAAAGATAGGGGCAAGGGAAGCAGTACCTGCCCTTGGTTTTGCGCTTAAAGATGGAGAGGTAAGTGTGAGA
This sequence comes from uncultured Thermoleophilia bacterium, assembly GCA_963707855.1. Taxonomy (GTDB): domain Bacteria; phylum Actinomycetota; class Thermoleophilia; order UBA2241; family UBA2241; genus UBA2241. The sequence goes on along the minus strand of CAVPRQ010000007.1, from coordinate 4,718 downwards.
AAGGCCTGTATTCAATCGTTTTCACTCTTAAAAACCGAAGATTCCATAGAGTTTCTTATCCTTGCATTGACAGATGAAGAGCCCGAAATAAGGGTTTCTTCGGCGCTCAGCTTAGGAAGCATAGAAGGTGCAAAGGCCTTTGAGTCACTTTCTCTTCTTCTTATGGATTCTGATGATTCCGTGAGGGGTGCTGTTTCAAAGGCCTTTGGTCTTTTGAGGGATAAAAGAGCCGTCGTTCCACTCATCGGACTCCTCTCCGATAAGAATGGTTTTGTTGTAACGACAACCATAGAGTCCCTTAGTCAAATAGGAGGAGATGAAGCACGCGCTTCTTTATTGAACATGCTCTCTTCCGGGGACAGAGAAATCAGAAGGACCACAATAAAGTCCCTCTCCTTATTCGAAAATATTGAAGATATATTGGTACCGTTTCTGCGCGATGATGATTGGGCGACAAGAATGGCTGCAGTTGAAGTATTGGGAAGGAGCGTGAGGGGGGCCATTCGGATTGAACTTGAGAAACTTCTCGACACCGAAGATGACTCTATCGTAAAAAAGGCGATTGAAGAAAGCCTGAAAAAACAATATTAACCAATTTCATATCCCCTCTTGAGAGGGGTGAAGGGGTGTGTACCTTTCCCATCCCGAAGCAGCCCTCCGCGGAGGCCCGTTTCGGCACAGGGGAGGAACTTTAGCCCAGAGGAAAGCACCAGAGGGTAACAGGTTCAATGTTCGAAAAGGAAGAGATTTTTCCACTTGAGGAAGATGTTTTCAGGCTTATCAGAGATTTCGTAAGGGATTATTGCGGAATATATTTTGATGATGATTCAAGATATCTCCTCGAAAAAAGACTTTCCCGGAGGATACTGATCCATCATTTCAGCAACTTCAGGGAATATTACAGACATCTTCTCTATCACAGCAATCGTGATCAGGAACTCACTGCGATAATCGACATTATTACGGTCAATGAAACATATTTCTTCAGGGAGCAAAACCAACTCAAGGCATTCAGTGAAGAGATACTGCCTGAACTCAGGGGGAAAAATAAAGATGAGAAACGGCTGAGGATATGGTCTGCGGGTTGCTCCACCGGTGAGGAACCTTATACCCTTGCCATGCTGATACTCGAAAAGGGCCTCTTTCATGGTTGGAATATTGAGATATTTGGCAGTGATATCAATCAGAGGGTGCTCCAGACAGCGAGAAGCGGCGTTTACAGAAAAAACTCTTTCAGGACAACAGAACCATATTTCCTGAGAAAATATTTCAAGTCAGAGGAGGGTGCTTATAAGATCTCTGATGGAGTCAAACAATACGTAAATTTCAGCCATCTTAATCTTCTCGACCCTTTTAAGGTAAAATTAGTAGGTAAGATGGATATCGTATTCTGCAGGAACGTATTGATCTATTTCGATCGTCCATCAAGGAGAAAATTGATTGATATGTTTCATGAAAGGCTTGTTGATGGAGGCTATCTTCTTCTCGGTCATGCTGAATCACTAATAAATTTATCCACTGCTTTCGACCTGAAACATTTCAAATATGACATGGTTTATCAGAAACCTGTTAAAAAAGGAAGCATATGACGATGTCTGTAGTCCGTGTACTCATTATTGATGACTCCGCATACAGTAGACAGACGATCAAAAAAATGCTCGAGTCAGACTCCCGTATTGAAGTTGCCGGGATCGCCTCTGATGGCATAGATGCAATGGCAAAGACACTCAGGCTCAAGCCCGACCTTATAACCCTTGATCTCGAGATGCCGGAGATGGACGGCTTCAGTTTCCTGAGATGGCTGATGCAAAACAGGCCGACACCAGTAATCATTATCAGTTCCATTCTCCGATTCAAAGACCGTCTTTAAGGCGCTCGAATTCGGCGCTGCAGATTTCATTGCAAAACCACCCAGATGGCTGCGGCAGAATTCGAGAATCTCGAAAAAGACCTTCTGCGAAAGGTTAAAGGCATTAAGGATTTACGTATAGAGAAATTAAGCAGAAATCTTGAACTTCTTCCGAGGAAGATGCGACCAGCAGCCTGTCTCAGAAAAGCGCGGGGAACCTGATAGAAGTTGTGGCCATCGGCTCTTCAACCGGCGGCCCTGCAGCACTTCAGATTATACTGACAAAGCTTCCCTCTGATTTCCCGGCAGGTATTGCAATCAGCCAGCATATGCCGAAGGGCTTTACCGCTCCTTTGCAGAGAGACTGAACGCATATCGCAAAGGTCAATATCAAAGAAGCTGCCGAAGGTGATGAACTCGAGACATGGGAAAGTCCTTATCTGTCCCGGCGGCAGCACCACATGTCCTGAAAAAAGCGGGGAAACAGAGTATTAGTCGCTCTTAAAGAACCGCAGGCAAGATAAATATATTCCTTCTGTTGATATCATGATGTCATCTGTTGCCGAAATTTTCGGCGTTGCAGCCATGGGCGTTGTTCTTACCGGCATGGGGAATGACGGGAAAGCAGGCATGCTGGATATTAAAACGCAGGGTGGGTATACTATAGCAGAATCTGAAGAGACCGCTGTGGTATTCGGCATGCCTGCAGAGGCGATCAAGAACGGCGGAGCGGAGACGATCTTCCCCATCTCCGAGATTCCCGCGAGATGATCAGTGAGTAATTGTAAACAATGCATACATCAGAGGTGGAGAGAAGTGGTGGAAAAAGAATCCAGCATATCTAAATAAGGCTGATGAATTCCTTCAGATGTTCAAGAAAGGTGAGGAATTCACCAAAGATATTATTAAGGAAAATGAAAGGCTGAGGTTCAGGGTTGCGCAGCTTGAGGAGTCAGCTGAGCAGTCAGGCGATGAGGACAAGAACAAGACTCTATGAAGAGAGGATAAGACTACTTGAGGATGAACTGAACTCTCTTTTGGACAAGATACATAAAGGTCTGAAGAAGAAAATAAGGATTTTGCATCAAAGTATCTTGATGTTGAGGACAGAAAACAACAATCTTGCAAACCTCTATGTTGCAAGCTATCAGCTGCATTCGACTCTTGATCTTTAAAGAGGTTTTGAGAATAGTTATCGAGATCGTGATCAACCTTATCGGCGCAGAGAAGTTTGCGACTATTCTCATTGATGATAAGACAAACGATCTTGTTGCCGTTGCATCCGAAGGCATGCAGTCTTCTGATTTACTGCCAAGGATCAAGATCGGTGAGGGCATCAATCGGCAAAGTGGCAAAGGAAGGCGAAAGCTCATTTTGCTGAAAGATCTGGAGCGCGATGCACGAGTTAAAATTGATCTTTCGAGCCCGATCGTCTGCATTCCGCTTAAGATAAAAGAACATGTTATCGGCGTCATTTCCATCTATACGCTCTTACGCAGAAGAATCAGGTTTCAATAATATCGATTATGAACTCTTCAATCTCCTTGCAGGACATGCTGCAACTGCGATCTTCTCTTCACGGCTTTATACACAGTCAGAGAGGAAGCTCACGACTATTCAGAGTTTTCTTGACCTTCTGAAAGATAAGCCGAAGAGATAGCTATGGAGGAGGTATAGATGCCGAATATTCTTGTTGTTGAAGATTCACCGACGATGCGGCAGCTGATCAGGTTTGCCATGAAGAGGATACCGCAATTCCACGTTATTGAAGCAACGGACGGTGTCGATGCATTGAAAAAATTTTCCGTCTGAGAAGATCGACATCATCCTCTGCGGATATTAATATGCCGGTGATGGATGGGCTGAAACTGGTGAGCCTTGTGCGCGGCAATGCCATATTATAAAGATATCCCTATCATCATGGTCACGACTGAAGGGGCAGAAGAGGACAGGAAGAAGGCGCTTGCGATCGGCGCCAATGCCTATCTCCCAAAGCCTATCCAGACCCAGGAATTGATGAGGCTTATAAACAGTTTCATGGCATAAATCATTTCTGGCAAGCGGGACAAAAAAATCTTCCGCTAAACCAGCTCATTTCGCAGGACATATCAGGGATCTCTTTTGCCAGCATCTTAACCCGAAAAATGCAATTGACGGCAGGCATTATGTGTAGCAAAAGCTTCCCGGCATGCCGGGACACCTTTTTCAGCCTTGCAAAAGAACACAACCTTATACCAGAGCTTATTGCTCTATTCTTCCGTCTTTAATAAGACTTCTATTTTGGCCTTGGCCTTCAGGTCCTCTATCCATTTCTTTTTGAGTTCCTTTGCCCGTTCTGTTTCAAGCTCTTTTTTCAGTTTAACTTTCGTCCCTTCAAAAGAAATCACCTTCTCCAGCTTCTTATCTTCCAACTTGATGATATACCACTTATCGTCTGCGCGGACCGGTCCGACTCATTTCCCCAATTTTCAGCTTGGACGCCGCATCTTCGATCTGAGGAAGCATCCTGCCTTTATGGACATAACCGATATCACCGCTCTTGACACGATAATCATCCTCCGACAAATTATACGCCAGTTCCCCAAAATCTTCACCATCCTTTAGCTTGGCAAAAATATCGTTGGATTTCTTTTCATCCTTCGTAGAGATAAGCCTTATTCTCATTGTCTCAGGCTGCTTGAATTTTGAAGGGTTCTTTTCATAATACTCTTTTAATTCCGTTTCTTTCATCTGCGACGGCTCAGTCACTGTCTTGGCAGTTACAGACTGTATGAGCATTTCTTTTTCGATATTTGCCTGCAATTGGTCTTCTGTCAGTCCTTCCTTATCGAGGGCAGCCTTGAACGCCTCTTTTGATTTGAACCGTTTC
>CAVPRQ010000006.1:0-78115 GCA_963707855.1 uncultured Thermoleophilia bacterium | reverse complement strand
TCGAGCTGGTTCCACAGGCTGAAGAGGACCCTGTCCTTGGCCACGAACTCATCGAGGACGGCAGTCGCCTGCAAGGACTTCTGCAATCGCCTTCTGCTGGCCGGCCCAGATCCTGAGCATCTCGCCGACGTCGAGTTCGGCCACCTTGGCGTAGAGCGCCGCTACGGACTTCTGGTTCTTGGTCATCTGAGCGTAGCCAGCCTCCGCGTCGTCCAGCTTGGCCAGAGCGTCGTTCGCGTCCTTGGCGGGGTCGATCTTGCCGATCATGGCTCCGCCAGTCCATCTGTTTCTCGAGCCCATCGGTCTTCCTTGTGAGTGTCTTCGCCTGGTCGATGAGGTCTGTCGCCTGGTCAGGTCCTAGGCGCCGCTCTGACCACCGCAGCCCGCGATTAGCCAGGAGCAGGACGATCAGCAGGTTCGCGAACAGCACCTTCCCTAGACGTGACACCGTCCATCTCCTCTGGCGGTCGCGGTGCGGACTGTGAGTCATTCTACGCGAGGAGTGCTGCCGGCCGCGTACGACCGTTGGTGTCCCGACAGCCGTTGTCGAGGGGAGGGTGAAGGGCATCCTGCACCGCCTACGCCGCATCCTTCCCCTCGGGAAGCTCGACCTGGACTGAACTTCGCGACCGTGAATCCGTCGAACAGTCGATCTCGTCCACCTTGCTGGCGATGTGCGCCATCTCCTCGTCGGTGAGCGTCATCGGCACGGCGACGGCCGAGGCCAGGACACAGAAGAGGCCCGCTGCCCTCACAGGTGGCGGGCCTCCGTGAGAGCGCTGCGCCGAGCGTCCACCGCCGTCGGCGCACACAGTCAACCTGACGTCAGGCTTCGCCGAAGCCCGTCATCATCTTCCTTCAGAACTCGGGCGGGTCACAGCCGCTCTCGCACATTCGTTCGGCCATGCCCTGCATCATGCCCGAGGCCGCCCGTGATGCCATCCTCGGAACGACCCGTGTGGCAAGAGCAACGACCAGCCCGGCGACCCTGGCCCCGACGATCCCAGCCGGGACGCATCTCCATTTCGACTGCGCTTGACGTCGAGCCTCGCCCGGCCTGTGAAGCCCCTTCTCCCCCTGCGCGACGAGGTAATTGACCATGAGCCGGAACAGACGTCCCTGGACACCCGGGTACTGGCCGGCGATGCGTTGGTCGATCCCCAGCTTGTCGTAGTAGGACCGGTACGCGTGGATCTTGCCGTCATCGTCGAACTCGAACACCGCCAGGTTGGGGTACTCGTAGCGGAGACCCTTCCAGGTCGCCTCGAAGACGACCTCGCGCACGGCGACGTTGCCCTTGACGAGCAGGCCAACGCCCAGCGGCCGTATGCGCACTGAGGACGTGTCGCGGAGATCCCAATCGAACACCGCCGCGACGCCTTCTCTGCCCCTGAAGGCGCCGGGCGCCAGAGTCATGACGGCGTCGTCGGCGAAGAAGTCGAGCAGCGCCGCCCGATCTCTTCGTTCGTAGGCGGCGCGATACTCCTCCAGGATCTCGCGGATGCGTTCCTCGGTGAGCCGCCCCTTCTCCTGCTCCGGCATCGTGCACCCCCTTCGGCCCGCGGGCCGGTCTCACCAGTGGCTCCCCGCCGGACTGTGGTAACCACGGGGTACTGCCGGCGGATCAGAGCCTCACGTACGAAGTGCTGTGTCTTTGAGGAGTCCCCTGTGGCTGCCGCTATACGCCTGCCATGCGATGGCTCAAACGTTTGGTCCACCGCCCATGGGCCGCACCGTTGCCCGCAGTGAATACCAGCGCACGACCTGTCCGAGTGGGCGTGAGTCCCCGAAACGGTGGCCGGTCAACGCCCACCGATGTGCGGCGGCATTGTAAGGCTTGCCGACGCCCCTCCCGGCCCAAGCCGCCTGTGACCGCTCCCGTGCTACTCTCTTCTGCATACGTCGAGTGTGCCGGAGGGGACCGTGCCGGAACGTCAACCGGGAAGCAGGCCAGAGCGAGAAGCGCGCAAGGTGAACCTCATCGGGATGCTCGTGGCCGTCGGCGGGCTGGTGGCGATGCTCGGCTCGGCGAGCCTGTCCCCCGGCGTCGGGCAACTGCTTGTGGGCATGCTCGGCCTCGCGCTGGTCCTTGCCGCACTCGCCGTGCTGAGGATGAGTTGGTCGCCGGCCAGGAAGGCTCGATTCCCCGGCGCGTCGGTCAAGGCCCCGCCTCCCGAGCTCGAGGACGACCAGCCGCCGCCGTCGCCAGCAGCAGACGCGCCGGACCCGAACCTGCGCCCCTGACTATCACCCCCGCCCGCGCCGCGGCGCCGACTTATAGGATCGTCTGCGGCGGATGGGACGTGGGCGACGGTACGCTCGTCGTGGCCAGCGGAAGAGATCGGCTGGCACTCGATCGCTGCTACGTCGAACACGCAGCCTGGACGAGAAGGGGATGACATGGAACTAAGGGGGGTATGGCCGGCGCTGGCGACGCCCTTGTCGGGGGACGAAGAGATCGACCGCGGAGGCCTTGCGAGGGTCACGGAGTACTGCCTGGAGGGTGGCGTGACTGGCGTCGTGGTGCTGGGGAGCACGGGTGAGTTCCCCGCCATGACCGAGTCGATGAGAGTGGCCGCGATCGAGACTGTCGTCGAGGTCGTGGACCGTCGAGTCCCCGTCGTGGCCGGGTGCGGTGAGAGCGGGACCAAGAGGACCGTGCATCAGGTCAGGGCACTCGACGGCAGCGGAGTGCAGGCGGCGCTTGTCGCGCTCCCCTTCTACTACCCGCTAGACCAACCGGCGGTTCGCCGTTTCTACGAAGCCGTCGCCGACGTGTCACCTCTACCGGTCGTGCTCTACAACTTCCCCCAGATGACCAAGATCTCGATCGCGCCGGAGACGCTCGGATCGCTCGCCGATCACCCCAACGTCATCGGCGTCAAGGACAGTTCGGGCGACTTCGCTGGGCTGCAGAACTACCTGGCCGCGACCGCGGGCAAGGACTTCTCGGTCATGTGCGGCAACCCTGCCCTGGGGCTCGCCGCCTACGTGCACGGCGCGCAACGGGGGCATCTTCGCGGGGGCGAGCTTGGCACCGGCGCTCTGCGTGAGGGTCTTCGAGGCGTTCGCGACGGCGACCTGACGGCTGCGGCAGAACTGCAGAGGAAGGCGACCACCATCACCCAGATGGGCCGGTTTGGGTCGAACTCCGCCGTCATCAAGTTCGGGTTGCAGCGACTCGGGATCTGCGAGGCCTACACGACGTCTCCGCTGGGCCTCGCCGACGTCCCAGATGTCCACGAGAGGATCGCCGCCTGGATGGAGGGTCTGAGCCTCGAGAGCGCGTAGCTGGCACGCTGCGGGCCCGGCAGCGCGACCTTCTCGACCTCGCCGGAAGCGGCCTATGTGGGGCGGGTGCGAGTGCTCGACCCTGCCAGCGAGTTTCGCGCCCAGGTCGCCGGTGGTACCATCAGATGCCGGCCGTGGGGCCGGGCTGGACGGGGCGCAGCCCCGTCGCGCCCGGCGGTCGCGGCCGGCGCCGGTGGTGGACGTAGCTCAGTTGGTAGAGCTCCAGGTTGTGGCCCTGGTGGCCGCGGGTTCGAGTCCCGTCGTTCACCCCAGACCCTCCCGTCCTGCCCGAGCGGCTGGACCGGACGGTGTGGACGGCACAAGCGGCCTGCGGCGCCTCGCCCTTGCGGCGACGTACACCGGCGCCAACGCTGTGCGGGTGTGGCGGAACTGGTAGACGCGCTAGACTTAGGCTCTGGTGGGCTCTGCCCGTGGAGGTTCAAGTCCTCTCACCCGCACCACCTGCACCGACCCGCATCCCCGTCGTGCGCGCAGCCCTGAGCGGCGTCGCCGACCCTGTGTGCGGCGGCGCCGACGAACGCTCGAGCACACCCCCAGCGAACGAGGGAGAACACCACAGTGAAGACAGAGGTCAAGCCCGGCGCCGAGAACGAGGTCGTCCTCAGCGTCGAGGTACCCACCGAAGACGTCAAGCGGATGTACGAACGCACCCTGGCGCGCCTGCGCGGCGAGCTCCAGCTGCCCGGCTTTCGCAAGGGCCACGTCCCGCGTCAGCTGGTCGTCCAGACCCTCGGCGAGGAGTACATCCGCGGCGAGGCGCTCAACGACGCCCTGCCTGAGTGGTACGAGCAGGCGCTGACCGAGTCGGAGGTCGATGCCGTCTCCATGCCGGAACTCGACCTCGACGACTACGATCCCGACGGCCCGCTCACGTTCCGCGCCACCGTCCAGGTGAAGCCGACGCCGCAGCTCGGGCAGTACAAGGGCCTCGAGGTGCCGCGCCGCACGGCGGAGGTCACCGACGTCCAGGTCGACGCCCAGCTCGCGATGCTGCAGGAGCGCTTCGCCACCCTGCAACCCGTCGAAGGCCGGCCCGTCACCAAGGGCGACTTCGTGCTCATGGACCTCGAGGGTTCGGCCAACGGCGAGCCGATCGAGGGCGCGCAGGCGAACGACTACATGGCCGAGGTCGGCCGCGGCCAGCTCATCCCCGGCTTCGAAGAGGCGCTCGAGGGCGTCATGCACGGCGAGGAGAGGATCTTCGACGTGACCTTCCCGGCCGACTACCAGGCCGAGGAGCTGCAGGGGCAGCCCGCCACCTTCAAGGTCAAGGTCAAGGAGATCAAGGAGAAGGTCGTCCCCGCCCTCGACGACCAGTTCGCCGCGGACGCGAGCGAGTTCGAGACCATCACCGAGCTGCGCGACGACATCCGTCGCGGATGACGACCGCGGCCGAGGCGTCGGTCGAGCACGACTTCCGCGCCGCCGCCGTCGAGGCCGCGGTCGCCAACGCCACCGTGACGATCCCGCCGGCGATGGTCGAGCGCGAGGCGCACCACCTCTACCACGAGCTCGAAGAGAGCGTCGGCGAGCGCGGCCTCACGATGGAGGTCTACCTGGGCGTGCTCGAGAAGACGCCCGAAGACGTCGAGAAGGAGCTCGCCCCGAAAGCCGAGCAGCTCGTGAAGCGGCGCCTGGTGCTCGACGCGATCGTCGCCGCCGAGGGCCTCGAGGTCACCGACGAGCAGCTGCGCGCCCGCATCATGGAGGACGCCGAGCTGCTCGGGCGCGACCCGAACCAGCTCGTCCTCGACGTCTACAAGTCGGGCAGGCAAGACATGCTCCGCGACGAAATGCTTATGGCCGAGGCTGTCAGCTTCGTCGCCGACAACGCCGTCGCCGTGCCGGCGACCGACGAAACCAGAAGACGCAAAGGACTGAGAGTTGAGCCCACTGGTACCGTTCGTCATCGAGCAGACGAGCCGCGGGGAGCGCTCGTTCGACATCTTCTCGCGCCTCCTCAACGAGCGCGTGATCTTCCTCGGCACGCCGATCAGCGACGAGGTCGCCAACCTCATCGTGGCGCAGCTGATCCACCTCGAGTCTGACGACCCGGACAAGGACATCAGCCTGTACATCAACAGCCCGGGAGGCTCGGTGTACGCGGGTCTCGCCGTGTACGACACGATGCAGTTCATCAAGCCCGACGTCTCGACCATCTGCGTCGGCAGCGCGATGAGCATGGGCGCCCTGCTGCTCGCCGGCGGCGCCAAGGGCAAGCGCTTCGCGCTGCCCAACGCCCGCATCCTCATCCATCAGCTCATGGGGGGGTACGAGGGCCAGGCGACCGACATCGAGATCCACGCCAAGGAGGTCCTCAGCCTCCGCAAGCGGCTGGACGAGATCCTCGCCGACCACACGGGGCAGCCGTTCGAGAAGGTCCGCCAGGACACCGAGCGCGACTACTTCATGACGGCCGCCGAGGGCAAGGACTACGGCATCATCGACGACGTGATCGCCCACCGCTGAGGCGGGCGCAGGCGAGGCACACGAGAGCGGGAGGCGGCGAGTTGGCAGGACCTTCAGACAGCACCGATCAGCTTCTCTGCAGCTTCTGCGGCAAGTCGCAGCGCCAGGTCAAGAAGCTGATCGCCGGCCCCGGCGTGTACATCTGCGACGAGTGCATCGACCTCTGCAACGAGATCATCGACGAGGAGCTGACGGCGCCGGCGACGCTCGACTTCGAGCAGCTGCCCAAGCCGCGCGACATCTACGGCATCCTCAACGACTACGTCGTCGGCCAGGAGGAGGCCAAGCGGGCGCTGTCGGTGGCGGTCTACAACCACTACAAGCGCGTCCAGGCGGTGGCCTCGGGCGAGGCCGACGTCGAGCTGCAGAAGTCGAACATCCTGCTGCTGGGGCCGACGGGCTGCGGCAAGACGCTGCTCGCGCAGACCCTCGCCCGCATCCTCAACGTGCCGTTCGCGATCGCCGACGCGACCGCCCTCACCGAGGCGGGGTACGTCGGCGAGGACGTCGAGAACATCCTCCTCAAGCTCATCCAGGCGGCGGACTTCGACGTCAAGCGCGCCGAGACCGGCATCATCTACATCGACGAGATCGACAAGATCGCGCGCAAGGCCGACAACCCCTCGATCACCCGCGACGTGTCGGGCGAGGGGGTGCAGCAGGCCCTGCTCAAGATCCTCGAGGGCACGACGGCGAGCGTGCCGCCGCAGGGCGGGCGCAAGCACCCGCACCAGGAGTTCCTCACCATCGACACGACGAACGTCCTGTTCGTCTGCGGCGGCGCCTTCTCCGGCCTCGAGAAGATCATCGAGCGCCGGATGGGGCGCCAGGGCGTGGGCTTCATGGCCGACGTCGTGAGCAAGGCCGACAAGGACCCCGGGACGATCTTCACCCACACGCTGCCCGAGGACCTGCTCAACTTCGGCCTGATCCCCGAGTTCATCGGCCGGCTGCCGGTCGTGAGCGCCGTGCACAACCTCGACGAGGACGACCTCGTGCGCATCCTCACCGAGCCCAAGAACGCGCTCAGCCGCCAGTACCAGAAGTTCTTCTCGCTGGACGGCGTCGAGCTCGTCTTCGCCGACGAGGCGCTGGGGGCGATCGCCAGCAAGGCGCTCGACCGCGGCACCGGCGCACGCGGCCTGCGGACGATCATCGAAGAGGCGCTCATGGGGGTCATGTTCGACCTTCCGTCGCGCCGCGACGTGCGCAAGTGCGTGATCACGCGCGAGACCATCGAGAAGGGCATCGACCCCACCCTCGTCACCGAGGCGGAGAGGGCGGCGCCTGAGCGTGACGCAGAATCTGCCTGAGCGCGACGCCGGGGGTTCGGTAGGCGAGGCGGCGCTGCCGCTGCTGCCGACGCGCGAGCTCGTCGTCTTCCCCCGGATGGTCGCGCCCCTCTTCGTGGGGCGCGAGAAGTCGATCAGCGCGATCGAGCACGCCTTCAGCGAGAAGACGCCGCTGATCCTCTCGTCGCAGCGCGAGCCGGGCGACGACGACCCGACCACCGACGACATCCTGCCCGTGGGGACGCGGGCGACCGTGCTGCAGCTGTTCAAGCTGCCGGACGGGAGCGTGAAGGCGATCGTCGAGGGCGTCGAGCGCGTCCGGATCGACCGGTACGAGGCCACGGCGCCGCACTTCGTCGTGAGCTACACGGCGATCGCCCCGGAGGACCGGGACGCCGCCCGCTGCCGGGCTTTGGCCCGGCGGGTGGCGGCGGAGTTCGCGAGCTACGTCGAGCTCAGCCCGCACGTGCCGGACGAGGTCCAGTACGTGGTCGCGCAGGCGGCGGACGCGGAAGAGACCGCCGACATCGTCGCCGCGCACCTCATGGTCTCGACCCAGGAGAAGCAGGCGCTGCTCGAGACCGAGTCGACCGAGCAGCGCCTCACCGTCCTCCTCGAGACTCTCGCCCAGGAGAACGCCGTCCTCGGTCTCGAGCAGGAGATCGTCGTCAAGGTGCAGGAGCGCATCGAGACGGGCCAGCGCCAGATGCTCCTGCAGGAGAAGCTCAAGGTCATCCGCGACGAGATCGACGCCGAGGCCGGCGACGAGGCGGCTGGCTACGCTGCCAAGGCGGCCGAGCGCGGCCTGCCCGCGGCGGCCGCGCGCGTCGTCGAGCGCGAGATCGAGAAGCTCCGTCAGGCGCCGGCGATGAGCCCCGAGGTGGCCGTCATCCGCGGCCTGCTCGACACGATCCTCGACCTGCCGTGGGGGCGCACCGCCGAAGCGGCGGTGGACGTCGCCGCCGTGGCGCGTCACCTCGAACGCACCCACTACGGCCTCAAGGACGTCAAGGACCGGATCCTCGAGTACCTCGCCGTCTGCAGTCTGCTCAAGGGCGACCAGCCGGGGACGATCCTGTGCCTCGCGGGCCCGCCCGGCACGGGCAAGAGCTCGGTGGCGCGGGCGGTGGCCGAGGCGCTCGGCCGGCCGTTCGCGCGCATCGCCCTGGGCGGGATGCGCGACGAGGCCGAGATCCGCGGCCACCGCCGCACCTACGTCGGCGCCATGCCGGGACGCGTCGTCGAGGCGATCGCCAAGGCCGGCGTCGACAACCCTGTGCTGCTGCTCGACGAGCTCGACAAGCTGGCGAGCGACTGGCGCGGCGACCCTGCCGCGGCGCTCATGGAGGTCCTCGACCCCGCGCAGAACCACGCCTTCCGCGACAACTACCTCGAGGTGGACTACGACCTCTCGAAGGTCCTGTTCGTGGCCACCGCCAACGACACCGACGCGATCCCGGAGACCCTGTACGACCGGCTCGAGGTCATCCGTCTGAGCGGCTACACGCTGGCCGAGAAGCTCGCCATCGCCCGCCGGCACCTCGTGCCGCGCGTGGCGCGTGAAAGCGGGCTGCGCCGCGATGACGTGAGGTTCGGTCGCGGCGCCCTGCAGGACATCGTCCGCGGCCACACACGCGAGGCCGGCGTGCGCGAGCTCGAACGCTGCCTGCGGCGCGTCTTTCGCAAGGTGGCGCGCCGACACGTCGAGGACGGCCTGGCGCTGCCGGTCACGGTGGCGCCGGACGACCTGCGCGGCTACCTCGGCGAGGCGATCTGGCTCGAGACCGAGCTGCGTCGCAGGGGCAGGGTGGGGGAGAGCCTGGCGCTCGCCTACACCGGCGACGGCGGCGAGGTGCTCAGCGTCGAGGCGACGCTCGTCCGCGGCCGCGGCGATCTCGTCCTCACCGGGCAGTTGGGCGACGTGATGCAGGAGTCGGCGAGCGCGGCGTGGGGCTACCTGCTCGCGAGCGCGGAGCGCGACGAGCGGCTCAGGCCGCTCCTGCGCGCCGCGCCGTGGTTCGGGCGCAAGGGACTCGATGTGACGCAGCACGACGTGCGCGTGCACGTGCCCGAGGGCGCCGTGCCCAAGGACGGCCCGTCGGCGGGCCTTCCCATCGCCGCGGCGATGCTCTCGGCCCTCACCGGCCGTCCGCTGCGCCCGCGCGTCGCTCTGACCGGGGAGATCACGCTCAGCGGACGCGTCCTGCGCGTCGGCGGCCTCAAGGAGAAGCTGCTGGCCGCGACGCGCAGCGGCGTCCGCACCGTGGTCCTGCCCGAGGCCAACCGCGCCTCCGTCGCCGAGATCCCGCCCGAGATCGTCGCCCGCCTCGACATCCGCTACGTGCGCGAGTTCGCCGACGCGGTGCCGCTGGTCGTCGGTGGCCGGCGTCCGTCCGCGTCGCGCACCTGAATCCGTCGTATACGATCCGCCTCGCGCGCGATCCGGCCCGCGCTCGGTCTGGCCTCACGCCGGGTAGACTCACCTGCGGACGTCGGCACATCCTCGGCAAGGAGCGTCACGTGAGCGACGAACACGATCATCAGACTCCCGGGTCGCGTCTCGAGCCCGGTGTGGACGCGGGAAGTGGCCAGCTGGAGCGGCACTGCTCGCAGTGCGGCGCCCTCATCGAAGGCTCGCACGAGTTCTGCCAGGTCTGCGCCCTCGAGGCGAGCGGCGGCGAGCTGCCGCCAGAGGCGGACGCAGGCTGAGCCTCCGCGGCTCGGCAGCGGACCGGGCTATCGGTATACTTCCGGAGGCCGCGGGCGGGCGCAGCCGGCCCCGCGGCCGAGCGTCGTCCGGTGCGTACCGGGCCCGCGACGGTAGTCCATATCCGAGGCCCCGAGGCGTCATGACCGACCCGCAGACCGACTCGCAGACATACCTCAAGGAGACGACCCGCTTCGAGCCGGCCGCGGTCGAGGCGCGCTGGACAGATCAGTGGCTCGCAAGCCGCATCTTCCACGCCGAGCCTGATCCGGCGAAGAGGCCCTACTCCATCGTCATCCCGCCACCGAACGTCACCGGCAACCTCCACATGGGGCACGCCCTCAACGGCACCATCCAGGACGTCCTCACGCGTTATCACCGGATGCTCGGCGAGAACGCCTGCTGGCTGCCGGGCACCGACCACGCGGGCATCGCCACCCAGAACGTGATCGAGAAACAGCTCCGCGCCCAGGGGCTGACGAAGGAGGACCTCGGCCGCGAGGACTTTGCGAAGCGCGTTTGGGCCTGGCGCCAGGAGTACGGCGGCAACATCATCAACCAGCTCAAACGTCTTGGCTGCGCCTGCGACTACGAGCGCGAGCGCTTCACCTTCGACGACGGCTACGTGCGCGCCGTCCTCAAGGTCTTCGTCGCCCTCTACAAGAAGGGCTACATCCACAAGGACGTCTACCTCGTGAACTGGTGCCCGCGCTGCGGGACGGCGATCAGCGACCTCGAGGTCGCTCACGTCGAGGACCAGGGCCACCTCTATCACGTGCGCTACGAGCTCGAGGGCGGGGGGAGCGTGACGATCGCCACGACCCGTCCCGAGACGATGCTCGGCGACACCGCGGTGGCCGTGAACCCCGACGACGGCCGCTACGCGGACATCGTCGGCCGCACGGCCATCCTGCCGCTGCTCGGCCGCCGGCTCCCGGTCATCGCCGACGCCCGCGTCGAGAAGGACTTCGGCAGCGGCGCCCTCAAGATCACGCCGGCGCACGACGTCACCGACTTCGAGATCGGCCGCGACCATGGCCTTGAGACGGTGCAGGCGATCGGGCCCGACGGTCGGGTCACCGCTGCCGGCGGCCCCTACGCCGGGGAGGACGTGAGCGAGGCGCGCAAGCGTGTCCTCGGCGACCTGAAGTCGCTGCGTGCCCTCGAGAAGGTCGAAGACTACCCGCACAGCGTGGCCAGCTGCGACCGTTGCGGCACGTTCATCGAGCCGCTCATCAGCGAGCAGTGGTTCATGCACATGGACGAGCTGCGCAAGCCGGCCACCGACGTCGTCCGCGACGGTCGCGTCAAGTTCACGCCCGAGCGCTGGGGCCGCGTCTACATCGACTGGATGGACAACCTGCGCCCCTGGTGCATCAGCCGCCAGCTCTGGTGGGGGCATCAACTCCCGGTCTGGTACTGCGAGGCCGACGGCTGCGGCGAGGTGATCGTCGAGGAGGAGGCGCCGCGGGTCTGTCCCGCCTGCGGCGGGACCGCCCTGCGGCGCGACACCGACGTGCTCGACACCTGGTTCAGCTCGGCCCTCTGGCCGTTCGCCACCTGGGGTTGGCCGGACGAGACCCCGGACCTCGCCTACTTCTATCCCACGAACGTGCTCAGTACGGCGCGCGAGATCATCTTCCTCTGGGTCGCGCGCATGGTGATGATGGGCCTCGAGTTCGTCGGCGAGATCCCCTTCACCGACGTGTACATCCACTCGGTCATCCAGGCCGCCGACGGACGCCGGATGAGCAAGTCGCTCGGCACCGGGATCGACCCGCTCGACATGATCGACAAGTACGGCGCCGACGCCACGCGCTTCGGCCTGCTCATGATGTCGAGCACCCAGGACGTGCGCTTCAGCGAAGAGAAGATCGCCATGGGGCGCAGCTTCGCCAACAAGCTCTGGAACGCGTCCCGGCTCGTGCTGCTGGCGAGCGAGGGCTGCGAAGCGGCGCGCGGCGACGCGCATCAGGTCGACCGCTGGATCGCGAGCCGGTTCGGACGCTGCGCGCAGACGGTCGAGGCGGCGCTGGCCGTCTTCGACTTCGCCGCCGCCGCCGACACGCTGTACCACTTCGTCTGGGACGAGTTCTGCGACTGGTACCTCGAGCTCGCCAAGGTGCGGCTCTACAGCGACGACGAGGCCGAGCGTCGCGAGGCCGGCAGGCCACGCGCGCTGGATGCTCGATCACATCGTCAGGCTCCTGCACCCGTTTCTCCCGTACGTGACCGATGAGGTCGCGGCGCAGTACGGCGCGGCGCCCCTGCTCGCGCAGGCGCACCCGCGCCCCGAGGACTTCGCGACGGCCGAAGCCGACGAGGCGGCGGTGGCCGACCTGCAGGCGCTCGTCAACGCCCTGCGCGCGTTCCGTGCCGAGGGCGGGGTCGCGCCCGGCCAGGTCCTGGACGCCGTGTTCGTCGGCGACAAGGTCGCCGCCGCGGCTCGGTACGAGCCGTTCGCGGCGGCGATCCGCGCCCTGGCGCGCACCGAGGTGCGCTTCGCCGGCGCGCCCGAGACCGGGGCGACCGTCGTGCTCGTCCCGGGCGGCCGTCTCGAAGTCGCTTCGGCGGTGGACCGGGACGAGGAGATCGCCCGTCTCGAGGGTCAGCTGGTCAAGGTCGAGGCCGAGGTGGCGCGCTGCGAGGCCAAGCTCGGCAACGAGACCTTCGTCGGCAGGGCGCCGGACGCGATCGTGGCCAAGGAGCGCGAGAAACTCGCGAGGTACCTCGGCGATCGCGACGAGCTCGCCGCGCGGGTGGCGGCGCTGCGCTCGGGCTGAACCGGCCCGCGCATCCCTCGCGGGAGCCCGCGCGTGCACGTCCCCGGCGACGACTGGCAGGACTACCTCGACGGCCTCGCCGCGTTCGGCATGCGCCCGGGACTGGAGCGCGTCTCGGCCCTGCTCGACGCGCTCGGCCGGCCGCAGGACGGCTTCCGCGTGGTCCACGTCGTCGGCACCAACGGCAAGTCCTCGACGACGCGGTACGCAGCCGCGGTCCTGCGCGCCCACGGTCTGCGCTCCGGGGCCTACCTCTCGCCGCACATCACCGGGTACTGCGAGCGTGTCCTCGTCGACGGCGAGCCGGTCGAGGAGGTCGCGTTCGCTCGTGCCGTGCGGCGCGTGCGGGACGAGATCGCGCGACTGCCCGACGATCTCGGCGAGACCACCCAGTTCGAGGTGCTCACGGTGGCGGCGCTGCTGGCGCTGGCGGAGCGCGGGGTGGAGGCCGTCGCGCTCGAGGCCGGGCTCGGGGGGCGCCTCGACGCCACGAACGTGGTGGAGGCGCCGGTCGTGGTCCTCACCAACGTCGGCCTCGAGCACACCGAGGTGCTCGGCGCTACGCGCGCGGCGATCTTCGCCGAGAAGGCCGCGGTGATCAAAGGCGGCGACGCCGTGTTCGGGCCGCTCGACGGCCTCGAAGGGGCGGCCGAGGCAGGTGTGCGCGCGCGCTGGGGCGCGCGCACATCTGCTCGGCCGCGACGTCGCGGTCGACGGCGACCCGGGGCGGTTCACCGTGCGGACGGGATCGGCAGTGTACGACGGCCTGGCGCTGCCGACGCCCGCCCGCTACCAGGTCGTGAACGCCGGTCTGGCCGTGGCGGCGGCGGAGCTCCTCCTCGGAGCGCTCGACCTCGCGAAGGTGCGCGCCGCGCTCCGCGACGTCGCTGGTCCCCGGGCGCCTTCAGGTCGTCTCGCGCGACCCGCTCCTGCTCGCGGACGGGGCCCACAACCCGGACGGCGTCCGCGCCCTCGTCGGCACGCTCGCCGGGCTGGCGCTGCCGCGCCCGGTCGCCGCCGTTCTCGCGGTGATGCGCGACAAGGACGCGGAGGGGATGCTGCGCACGCTCGTCCCCTTGGTCGACGCGGTCGTCTGCACGCAGGCGCGCGAGCCGCGCAGTCGCGCCGCGGCCGACCTGGCCGCCCAGGCGGCGGCGCTCGCGCGCGTGGCGCGAGCCGGTGACGGGGTCGGGGAGAGGTCTCAAAGGCCCAGGGCGATCCACGCGGTCGCGGACCCCCACGACGCCGTCGCGAAGGCGCGCGCCATCGCCGGCGCAGGCGGCACGGTCCTGGTCACCGGCTCGCTGTACCTGCTCGAGGACCTCCAGGACCTGCTCGGAGCCGCGGACGGCGCCTGACGCCCGCGGCGTCACGGTCCGTCAGCCCTCGCGACGCAGCCGCGGAGAGCAGGGGCGGAAGCGTCCTCTCGGATATACTGGCGCGAAACTCGTGGAGGGTGGGATGGCCAAGCAGCGCGCGAATCCTCTGGTGCGGTTCCTGATCGCGCTGCTCATCGTCCTCGCCGTCGCCCTCGTCGCCTTCTTCGTCGGCTACCTCATCGGGACGCGCCTCGCCGGCGTCACGCTCGCCGTGCCGCTTCCGCTTTCACTGGGTATCGTGTAGGCGCCGGCCGCTCGAGGCCGTCGCACGATGACAGCCAGGAGGCGGCCATGAGCCCCGGAGGATCCGACCCCCACGCCGACTCTGTCTCGGACGCGCCCGTCCCGCACGGCGGCGCGTCCCGGCAGACCATCCTCGTCACCGGCGCGACGGGGTACGTGGGCGGCCGGCTCGTCCCACACCTCGTCGCCGGCGGCCGCCGTGTGCGCTGCCTGGTGCGCGACCCCGGTCGCCTTCAGGGTCGCGAGTGGGCGGACGCGGTGGAGGTCGCCACCGGCGACGTCCTGCGCCCCGAGACGCTTGGGCCGGCCTTCGACGGGGTCGCTGTCGCCTACTACCTCGTGCACAGCATGGCGCGCGGCGCGGGGTTCCACGAGCGCGACGTCGCGGCGGCGAAGGCCTTCGGCCGCGCCGCCGCCGATGCGGGCGTGGCGCGCATCGTCTACCTCGGCGGGCTGGGCGACCCCGACAGCGACCTCTCTGACCACCTGCGTTCGCGACAGGAGACGGGGGCGGCGCTGCGCGAGGCGGGCGTCCCCGTCACCGAGTTCCGGGCGGCCGTCGTGGTCGGCGCGGGCAGCATCTCGTTCGAGATGATCCGCTACCTCACGGAGCGCCTGCCGGCCATGGTCTGCCCGCAATGGGTCTACACGCGCGTGCAGCCCATCGCCGTCGATGACCTTCTGCGGTACCTCGCCGGGGCGCTCGACGCTCCCGAGAGCGTCGGCCGCGTCGTCGAGATCGGCGGCTCCGACGTGCAGACGTACGGCGGCATGATGACCGGTTACGCGAGGGTCCGCGGCCTGCGCCGCTGGCTGATCCCCGTGCCGGTGCTGACGCCGGTGCTCTCGTCGTACTGGGTCCACCTCGTGACGCCGATCCCGTCGACCATCGCGCGCCCCCTCATCGAGGGGCTGCGCAGCGAGACCGTCGTCCGCGACGACACGGCGCGCGAGCTGTTCCCCGACATCCACCCCGTCGACTACGCGTCCGCGGTGCGCGCGGCGCTGGCGACCCTCGAGTCGGGTGCGGTCGAGACCGCGTGGTCCGACGCCCTCGTCACCACGGCGCACGACGCGCCGCCCAAGGTGCTCACCACCCAGGCAGGCATGATGCTCGAGCGCCGCCAGGAGGTCGTGCCGGCGTCCCCGGGCACCGTGTTCGACGTGGTGAGCGGCATCGGCGGAGCCGCGCGGCTACTATGGTGTACGACTGGGCCTGGGAGGTGCGCGGCGCACTGGACCGCCTGGTCGGCGGCGTCGGCCTGCGGCGCGGACGCCGCGACCCCGACGAGCTGCGCGTCGGCGACGCGCTCGACTTCTGGCGCGTGGAGGCCATCGAAGCCCGGCCGTCTGCTGCGCCTGCGGGCCGAGATGAAGGTCCCGGGGGCCGCCTGGCTGCAGTTCGAGACCGAGCCCCGCGACGGGGGCCGCACGCTGCTCGTCCAGACCGCCTTCTTCGCCCCCAAAGGGCTCGCCGGACTCCTCTACTGGTACGGCCTCTATCCTGTCCATGGCCGGATCTTCTCGGGTATGATTCACGCGCTGGCCGGGGAGGCCGGCGCCCGCGGAGCGCGCGCGAGCGCGCGGCTGAGGCGCCGGCGGGTCCGGCCGCCGACCGCGCGGCGCCGGGGCGGCGCGCAGGATCCCGCCTGAGGAGGAGAGCGTTGCCACACGGTACCGTGTTCGCGGCGAGCGACAACCCGTTCCAGTCGGTGAGCGACTTCTTCTCGTCGTCGACCTGGACCTTCATCATCCGCTTGGGCGTCGTGTTCCTCATCGCCGTGTGGCTGGCGTGCGCCTACTGGGTGTTCAAGGACGCGCGGAGGCGTATCGACGACAAGCTCCTCATCGCCGTGGCGGCCGTGACGGGGCTCGTCTTCGGCCCCATCGGAGTGATCGTCTACGCCATCGTGCGACCTCCCGAGTATCTCGAGGATGTGAGGGAGCGCGAGCTCGAGGTGCGCATGATGGAGCAGCGTCTGGCCGACGAACAGCACTGTTCGTTCTGCAAGACGCCCGTGCGCGACGACTACCTCGTCTGTCCGACCTGCGGACGGCGGCTGCGCTCCGTGTGCCGTTCGTGCGGGCGGCCCGTGGAGCCGCAGTGGCGCCTGTGTCCGTACTGCGAGACCGAGGTCCACGGCGCGCCGCTGACCGCGGGGCAGACGTACCGCTGAGGCGGAGAGAGAGCTCTTCTGTCGGCGCGCGGCGTGAGCCGCGCGCCGCGTATCACGAGGAGGATCGGCAGTGGAACGCACCTTCATCATGGTCAAGCCGAACGGGGTCGCGCGCGGTCTCGTCGGTGAGGTGATCGGCCGCTTCGAGCGCCGCGGGTTCACGCTGCGCGGACTCAAGGCGCTGCAGATCGACCGCGCTCTCGCCGAGAAGCACTACGCCGAGCACGTCGGCAAGCCGTTCTTCGAGTCGCTGGTCGCCTTCATCACGTCCGGCCCGGTCGTGGCCATGGTGTGGGAGGGCCGCGAGGCGATCCGCGTCGCGCGTGCGATGATGGGCGTGACCGACTCCGCCGATGCGGCGCCGGGGACGATCCGCGGCGACTTCTCGCTCTCCAAGGAGGAGAACGTCGTGCACGGCTCGGACGGTCCCGAGAGCGCGGCGCGCGAGATCGCGCTGTTCTTCGCCGACGACGAGCTCGTCTGAGGGCTGCCGCGGCCGGTCCGGGCTGAGCCCCTGACGACGCCCCTGCTCGACGTGAAAGCCTTGCGTCTCGTCCTCGCCTCGCGCTCGCCGCAGCGCAGTACGCTGCTCGACCTGCTCGGCATCCCGTACCGGGTCGTGGTCAGCGCTCATGACGAGGACCACCTCGACGGCGACCCGGTGAAGACGGTCGAGGAGAACGCGCGCGGGAAGGCCGAGGAGGTCCTCGGCCGCGTGCGTCTCGGCGCGGGCGAGCTCGTCCTCGGCGTCGACACCGTCGTCGTGCTCGAGGGCAAGGTGCTCGGCAAGGCGGGCGGCGAGGACGAGGCGAGGTCCTACCTCGCCGCGCTCGCCGGCCGCCGGCACGAGGTCTACAGCGGCCTGCACCTCTGCGACGGCGGGGGCTCGTTCACGGGTCACGCCGTCACCGGCGTGACCTTTCGTCCCCTCGCCCCCGCCGACATCGACCGCTACGTGGCGAGCGGGGAGTGGCGCGATCGCGCCGGCGCGTACGCCATCCAGGGTCTCGGCTCGGCGCTGGTCGCCGCGGTCGAGGGCGACTACTTCAACGTCGTCGGCCTGCCCGTGCCCCTGCTCGTCGAGGGCCTGTCGGCGTTCGGCACGCCGCCTCTCGGCTGGCTCGCGCCCCCGGGCTGACCTTCGCCCGTGGTGGCCACACCCGCCACGAGCAGGTACAATCCTCGTTCGGCATCCGTCGAAAGGAGCACGCCATCGGCGTCTTCGACTTCCTGACCGGCTTCGGCGCCCGCGACATGGCCATCGACCTGGGCACCGCGAACACGCTCGTCTACCTGCGCGGCAAGGGCATCGTGCTGTCCGAGCCGTCCGTGGTCGCGATCGACCACCGCAGCGGCGAGGTGCACGCCGTCGGTTCCGAGGCGAAGCGCATGCTGGGCCGCACGCCGGCCACGATCAGCGCCGTGCGGCCGCTCAAGGACGGCGTCATCGCCGACTTCGACGTCACCGAGCAGATGTTGCGCCACTTCATCCGCAAGACCATGGGGAACAAGTGGGCGCATCCGCGCATCGTGATCTGCGTGCCGTCCGGCGTGACCGGGCGTCGAGAAGCGCGCCGTCGAAGAGGCGACGTACTCGGCCGGCGCGCGCTGGGCGACCCTCATCGAAGAGCCCATGGCCGCCGCCATCGGCGCCGGACTGCCGGTCGCCGAGCCGACCGGCAGCATGATCGTCGACATCGGCGGCGGCACCAGCGAGGTCGCCGTCATCTCGCTCGGCGGCATCGTCGTGTCGCAGTCCATCCGCGTCGGCGGCGACGAGCTCGACGAGGCCGTCATCAGCTACGTCAAGAAGGAGTACAAGCTCCTCATCGGCAGCCAGACCGCCGAGGAGATCAAGCTCGAGATCGGCTCGGCCTACACGCTCCCGCAGGAGGAGCAGGCCGAGATCCGCGGCCGCGACCTGGTGACCGGCCTCCCCAAGACCATCGTCCTCTCGTCCGAAGAGGTGCGCGGCGCGCTCGAGGAGCCCGTGCTGGCGATCATCGACGCGATCAAGGCGACGCTCGACAAGACGCCGCCCGAGCTGGCGAGCGACATCATGGACCGCGGCATCATGCTCGCCGGCGGCGGGTCGCTGCTCCAGGGTCTTGCGGAGCGTCTCCGCGAGGAGACGCAGATGCCCGTCCACGTGGCCGAATCGCCGCTCACCTGCGTGGCCGTCGGCTCGGGCAAGTACCTGGAGGAGTTCGATGTCCTCATCAAGAGCAAGCGCAACTCCCGGCCGCGAGGCCGCTAGGCCAGAGCTCGCCGCCTAAGTGAATCGCCGGCGTGTCCTGCAGCGGCGCCTCGTCGCCGCGGTGCTCGTGCTGCTGTCTCTGGCCCTGCTGACCCTGTACTTCCGCGAGGCGGACAACGGGTTCGTGCACAGGGTGCAGAACGGAACGCTGCGCGTCGTCGCCCCCCTCCAGGAGGGCAGCGCGCGGGCGATCCAGCCGCTGCGCGACGGCTGGAACTGGGTCGCCGACCTTTTCGGCGCCAAGAGCGAGAACGAGCGTTTGCAGGAGGAGGTCGAGACCCTGCGGGCGGCCGTCGCCGAGGAGCTGACGACGCAGGCCGAGAACGACGAGCTGCGCGCCCTGCTCGACATGCGGCGCGGGCGGCATCTTTCCGGACGACGTCGACTTCGTCCCGGCGCGCGTCATCGCGCGTTCGACGACCGTCTGGTACTCGACGGTCACCATCGACGTCGGGAGCGACGACGGCGTCGCGCAGTTCGACGCCGTCGTGAACGGTCAGGGGCTGGTGGGACGCATCGAGAGCGTCAAGGCGACGGCGAGTCAGGTCCAGCTGCTCACCGACCAGCAGAGCTACGTGGACGCCATGGTCGTGCCCGGGCTTGCCGAGGGGCTGGTCGCGGGCAGTGTGGCCGGCACCGTCTCGCTGCAGTACGTCGCCAAGAGCGAGGAGATCAAGACGGGTCAGTTCGTCGTGACGTCCGGCAGGCAGGGCTCGATCTTCGTACGCGGCATCCCCATCGGCCAGGTCGAAAGCGTCGGTTCCCAGGAGGTCGAGCTGTATCAGAGCGTGACGGTGCGTCCGTCGGTCGACTTTCGCAAGCTCGACGTCGTCATGGTGGTGCGGCGATGAGCGTGCGCCAGCCCGACGCCGAGAACGCGACGTGGTCGCTGCCCTCGGGCGGCGAGCTGGCGCGCCTCGGCGCGCTGCTCTTCGCCGCCCTCCTCCTGCAGACGACCGTGGCCCCGAACATCCGCATCCTCGGCGCGAGCCCCGACTTCGCGCTCATCATCGTCGTGTGCGTCGCCCTTCTTCGCGGGGCCCAGGTCGGGGACGGTGTTCGGCTTCCTCACCGGGGTCCTGGTGGGGGTCGCCCTGCTCGAACCGCTGGGGATGAGCGCCCTGGTCTACGTCGTCGTGGGGTACTTCTCGGGACGCTACGCGGAGACCGCCGACCTGTCGGCGCCCGTGGCGCCCCTGGTCGGCGTGTTCGCCGCCACGCTGCTCGCCAACATCCTGTTCGCGACCCTGCAGTACCTGCTCGAGCGGCAGGTCCCGTTCGGGTTCTGGGTCGGTAGCGTGCTCGTGCCGTCGCTCGTCCTCAACACGCTCCTGTCGGCGGTGTTCTACCTGCTGGTCCGCACGGTGCTCGGCGGAAGGGGGGTGCTGCGTGCCGACCAGACCGCCTAGAGAGCCCGTGCGGCGCGAGCGGCCCATCCGGACCGGGCGCCCCGACAAGCCGATCATCCAGCTTCCGTCCGTGGCCCTGCGAGTCGCCCTGCTCGTGGGCCTCGCCGTGGCGCTGATCGCGGTCATCCTGTTCCGCCTGTGGTTCCTCCAGGTGCTGAGCGGCAAGCAGTTCGAGGAGCGGGCCAACGACAACCGCCTGCGGTCGGTGAAGATCGTCGCGCCGCGGGGTCCCATCGTCGACCGCGGCGGCCGGTTGATCGTCGAGAACCGCCCCGGGCTCGCGGTCGGCATCCGTCCGATGGACGTGCCCCAGGGCGAGCTCGAGACGGTCGTCGCCCGGCTCGCGGCGGTCCTTCGAGTCCCGGAGAAGCGCATCCGGCAGAAGCTCCGCGAATCGACCGGTCTGACCCTCCAGCAGCTCGACTCGCGCGAAGCCGTCGGCGGCTACGACCTCGTCGTCGTCGACGAGGACGTCGGCCGCCGGGTCGTGTCGCGCCTCCTCGAGCGCAACGCGCTCTACCCTGGCGTTGAGGTCCGCAAGGACTACCTGCGGAGCTACCCCATGGGAGAGCTCGCCGCGCAGGTCCTGGGGCACCTCGGGGAGATCGACAGAGAGCAGCTCGAGACAGGCGCGCTACCGCGCCTACAAGTCGGGCGACGTGATCGGCCAGGGCGGCGTCGAGTCGACCTACGACAGCTGGCTGCGGGGTCGCGACGGCCTGGCCCGCGTCGAGGTCGACGCCATGGGCCGCCCCAAGTCCCGCGAGCCCGTCGCCGGGGGACGACTGCCCGAGCCCGGCGACACGCTGGTGCTGACGCTGGACTCCAAGGTCCAGGCGAAGGCCGAGGAGGCGCTTCGCTACGGCATCGACCTCGCCCACGGCAGCCAGAACTGGCGCGCCAACGGTGCGGCTGCGGTGGTCATGGACGTCAAGAACGGCGAGCTCCTCGCCCTGGCCAGCTACCCGACCTTCGACCCCGCCGTGTGGGCCGACGGCCTGACGGCGAAGGAGTGGAAGAAGCTCGGCGACCCCCAGGCCAACCAGCCGCTCCTGAACAAGGCCTTCCAGGGCGTCTACGCCGCGGGCTCGACGTTCAAGGCGATCGACGCGGTGGCCGCGCTCGAGGAGGGCGTGATCGTCCCGTCGACCCGCTACTACTGCAACGGCCACTACCCGCCCAGCGGCGACATCGGCGGGTCGACGTGGCGTTGCTGGACACCGTACGGCCACGGCAGTCCCGACCTGGTCACGGCGCTGTCCCAATCCTGCGACGTGTACTTCTACAACGTGGGGTACGCCTTCTATAACCGGGCCGGGACCGAGCTCGCCGACTGGGCGATGCGGCTCGGCCTGGGCAAGGAGACCGGGCATCGACGTCCCCGGCGAGGTCGCGGGCCGGGTCCCGACCCCCGAGTGGCGGCAGCAGTACTTCGAAGGCGAGATCGACAAGATCTGGAAGCCGGGCAACTCGATCCTGCTGTCGATCGGACAGGGCGACCTCGAGGTGACCCCGCTGCAGATGGCCGTCGCCTACGCCGCCATCGCCAACGGCGGCACCGTGGTCCAGCCGCACCTCGGCCAGAAGATCCTCTCGCCCGAAGGCAAGGTGGTGCGCAAGCTCGGGACCGGCAAGGTGAAGAAGCTCGCCATCTCGGCCGGTACGCTCGACGCCGTGCGCAAGGGTCTGCGGTCGGCGGCCACGGTCGGCACCTCCGCCGCCGTCTTCGACTCGTACCCCGTCGCCGTGGCCGGCAAGACCGGCACCGCGGAGGTCTACGGCAAGGGCGACTACGCCTGGTACGCGAGCTACGCGCCGGCCGACGATCCGCGCTACGTCGTGGTCGTGCTCATCGAGCAGGGCGGGCACGGCGGGACGGCGGCGGCGCCGGCGGCTCGCATGATCTACGACGCGCTCTTCCACCTGAGCGGCGGTCGGGTGGCCGGCGCGACGAGCACCGACTGACCATGGACGTCCGCTCGTACCTGCGTCACCTCGACTTCACGCTCCTGTTCGCGTCCGTCGCCCTCATCGTCTACGGGGTGGCCATGGTCTACTTCGCCACCCGCGACGACATCGAGGGCGACCCCCTGGCCTACGCCCGCGCCCAGGTCATCAACGCGGCGGTGGGCCTGGTCCTGCTCGTCGTCATCTCGGTCATCGACTACGAGGTCTACCGCCGCTGGCAGTGGGCCCTGTACGGCTTCGCCGTCCTCTCGATCGCCGCGGTCTACGTCGTGGGCACCGTGACCCGCGGGTCCCGGCGCTGGATCGAGCTGCCCTTCTTCAACCTGCAGCCGTCGCAGCTCGGACTCTTCCTCGTCACCGTGGCGCTGGGCGCCTTCCTCGTCGACCGCGTCGAGCTTCTCGGGACGCGCAAGATCACCGTCGCCGCGCTGGTCTACGCGGCCATCCCCGCCGCTCTCGTCTTCTTTCAGCCGGACTTCGGCACCAGCACCGTGTACGTGGCCCTCGTCCTCGCGCTGCTGTTCTTCTTCGGCACGCCGTGGACGCACTTCGCTGCTCTGGCGGGGCTGGGTCTGGCGGCCTTCGCGGCGGTGGTCTGGATGCTGCCGATCGTGGGGCTCGAGCTCATCAAGTCCTATCAGATGGACCGCCTGCTCGTGTTCCTCGACCCCGGCCGCGACCCGGGCGGGACCGGCTACAACGTCGCGCAGTCGATGATCGCCGTCGGCTCCGGGGCGCTCACCGGCCGAGGGGAGCAGGCGACGCAGACGACGCTCGACTTTCTGCCCGAGCACCACACGGACTTCATCTTCTCGGTGATCGGCGAGCGCTTCGGCTTCGTCGGCGCGGTCGTGCTCCTGGCGCTCTACGTGCTGCTCCTCTGGCGGGCGCTGCGCATCGCGACGCTCTCCCGCGACATGTACGGCAGCATCATGGCCGGAGGCGTCGCCGCGATGCTTCTCTTCCAGATGTTCGTCAACATCGGCATGACTATTGGTATCATGCCGGTGACGGGCATCCCGCTCCCGTTCGTGAGCTACGGCGGGGCGGCGATGATCACGTTCCTGCTTCTCGTCGGCCTGCTGGAGAGCATCCACGTGCGGGCCATGATCGCGACGACTCCGGGGGTAAGCGGTGGCCGGCCTTAGCGTCAAGAAGATCCTCAAGGTGATCTCCGAGGTCCGCTCGGCTTCAGGCGGTCCGGCCAGGCTCTGCGTGGTCGGCGACGGACCCGCGGTGCGCGACGTCGCGCTGACGCTGTCGGCCGGCGCGACGGACGCCGTGGACGGCGTCAGCGCCGGCTTCGACGTGCTCTCCCCGGGCGACGTCCCCCTGGACGCCAGGCTGCTGGGTCGCTGGCGGCTCCTCGTCCTCGTCGCCCCCGGTCTGCGACGCCGCCCAGGCGGCGCGACTCGTGGCGGCGGC
This sequence comes from uncultured Thermoleophilia bacterium, assembly GCA_963707855.1. Classification (GTDB taxonomy): domain Bacteria; phylum Actinomycetota; class Thermoleophilia; order UBA2241; family UBA2241; genus UBA2241. Next base: position 54,694 of record CAVPRQ010000006.1, on the reverse strand, counting down.
GCGCGCCGCACGTGTCGCCGTCGCGGCCCTGGTGCCCGATCGCGACGCTCCGGGCGGCGCCGCGTGGCTCGCGGCAGCCGGAGTCTCGCGTGGCGACAGCGCGGCGTCACTGGGACGCCCCGGCGAGCCCAAGCCGACGCTGCAAGGCCGCCTGGCCGCGGCGCTCGGCGACGACGGTATCGCGCTCGCCCAGCGCCTGCCGGCGCTGCGGCGTCCCGTGGCCGACCATCTCGTCCTCGCCGCCGCGCGCCAGAACGGCGTGATCGGCGTCGTCGTCATCATCCCCGGCGCCGACATGCCGGCGATGACCGTCAACCAGATCCGCATGGTCCTTCGCATCGCCGCTGCCTACGGCGAGGAGCTCGGGCTCGACAGGGCTTTCGAGATCCTCTCGGTCGTAGGCACCGGTCTGGTGTTCCGAACCCTCGCGCGACAGGCGCTCGACTTCGTCCCCGGCTTCGGCTGGGCGGTGAAGGGAGCGGTCGGGTTCTCCGGCACCGTCGCGCTCGGCAGCGCCGCCATCGAGTACTTCGAGGCAGGCGCGCCCCTCACTCCAGCGAGGTTCACCAAGCTTGCAGGAACAGTCGACCGCTTCAGGAAGGCCTTGCCCTTCCGAGGAGTGGCCGCGGGATGAGCTAGAAGACCTTCTCGCCCGCGTCACCCGCCCCGGCCGCTACGTCGGCGGGGAGTTCAACCTCCGACGCAAGCCGGGGGTCAGGCCGCGCGTGGTGCTCTCGTACCCCGACGTGTACGAGATCGGCATGGCGAACCAGGCCCTGCAGATCCTCTACGCGGCGGTGAACGACGACACCACGGCGGGCGCCGAACGCGCCTACTGCCCGTGGCCCGACATGGCGGACCTTATGCGCGAGCGGGGTGTCCGCCTCTGGTCGCTCGAGTCGCTCGAGCCCGTCGCGTCCTGCGACCTGTGGGGCTTCACGCTGCCGCACGAGCTGACCTACACCAACGTCCTCGAGATGCTCGACCTCGCCGGCGTAGGCTTGCGGGCGGCGGAGCGCGGCGCGGACGAGCCGATCGTGCTCGGCGGCGGCCCGGCGGTGGCGAATCCATGGCCGCTGGCCCCTTTCTTCGACGCCTTCTTCGCGGGCGAGGTCGAGGGCCGGGTGGCCGAGCTGGTCGAGGCGCTCGGCGCGCCCACGCGCGCCGAGCGCCTCGAGGCCCTCGGCCGCGTGCCCGGCGTCTGGATCCCGCCGCGAGGCGTCGCGGGCGCAGCCGGCCCGCCGGCGCGGCGGCAGGTCTTCGCCGACTTCGCCCGCACGATGCCGGTGACGAGGCCGGTCGTCCCGCTGCTCGAGGCGGTGCACGACCGCGCCGTCGTCGAGCTGATGCGCGGCTGCACGGCCGGCTGCCGCTTCTGCCAGGCCGGGATGTGGTACCGCCCGGTGCGCGAGCGCCCCGTCGACATGGTCGTGGACGCCGCCGAGCGCGTCCTGGCTGCGACGGGCTGCGACGAGGTCGCGCTGGTCTCGCTGAGCTCGTGCGATTACTCCGCGATCGACGAGGCGGTGAGCAGGGTCCGCGCGTTGCGCCCTGGGCTGCGCGTGTCGCTGCCTTCACTGCGCATCGACTCGGCCGCCGTGCAGCTCGCGCGCTTCGGTGAGGCCCAGCGAGGCTCGGTGACGCTGGCTCCGGAGGCCGCGACACAGGAGCTCCGCGACCGCATCAACAAGGGCGTCGACCAGGCGCAGGTCGTGGAGGCCATCGAGGCTGTCTTCAGGGGCGGGTTCACCGGCCTCAAGCTGTACTTCATGATCGGACTCCCGGGGGAGACCGACGGCGACGCGACGGCGATCGCCGGCATGGCGGGCGCGGCCGCGGAGCTCGCGAAGCGCGTCGCCCGCGGCCGCGCCCGCCTCTCGATCGCCGTCTCGTCGTACGTTCCCAAGCCGCACACGCCCTTCGAGCGTGAGCCGTTCGCCGGCGAGGCCACGCTGCGTCGCCGCCAGCAGCTGCTGCGCGACGCCCTGCCGCGCGGCGTCAAGGCGTCCTTTCACGACGTCGGCGCCTCTGTCGTCGAGGCGAGCCTCGCCCGCGGCGGGCGAGGCTCGGACGAGCTCGTCGAACGCGCCTGGCGCGCCGGGGCGCGCTTCGACGGCTGGAGCGAGCACTTCCGCCCGCAGGCGTGGCGCACCGCGGCCGAGGCCTGCGACGTGACGCTCGGTGAGCCCTGCATGGCCGACATCGCGGCGACGCCGTGGCGCGATGCGGTCGACCCTGGCGTCGACGAGGCCTTCCTCGTCGCCGAGCGGGGACGGGCTTTCGACGGGCTCCTCACCGAGGATTGCCGGAGCGGCCGCTGCGGCAGCTGCGGAGTCTGTGGCGACGGCATCGAGATGGAGGTCGTCGCGTGACCCACTGGCTGCTGTGGTTTGGGCGCTGTGGCCCCGCGAGCTACCTCTCGCATCTCGACACCGCGCGCGCCCTGCAGCGCACGTTCGCACGCGCCGGCGTCGACCTCGCGCTCTCGCAGGGGTTCCGCCCCAAGGTGAGGTTCTCGTTGCCGCTCCCGCTCCCGGTGGGCGCCGCCGCCCTCGAGGAACTCGCCGTCGCCGAGGTCACCGAGCAGGCGCCGCCGCCGGCGAGCGCGCTGCGTGCGCTGCGTGCGGCGGCGCCCGAAAGCCTGCCGCTGCTGCGTCTCGCGGCGTGCACGTCGCGTCCGCATCCGCGCCCGGTGCTCGCCCGCTACGCGTGCGAGGTGTCGGGCGATGCCGAGGCGCTTGGAAGAGCCGCCCAGTGGTTCGCGGCGCAGACAGAAGTCATGGTCGAGCGCGTGTCCCCCAAGGGACGCCGCACGCTCGACCTTGCGAAGTACGTCAAGGACCTGGCCGCCGTGGCCGTCCCCGCCGGCGCCCGCCTCGAGTTCGCGGTGCGCCACGGACGTGACGGCGCCGCCCGTCCCCAGGAGGTCGTCGATCTCCTTGCGCGACGGGCCGGCTGCGCGCCGGTCATGCACCGGCTCACGCGCATCGCCGTGAGCTACGAAGGTTTGCCCCGTGACACCGAGTCCGGGGGAGAGGAGTGAACTGCTGTGGATGAGAGAGAAGAAGCGAAGGGGCGCGAGCCCTCCGGCGCGGCCGGCGGCGACGGCGGTCCCGGCACCGCCGGGGCCGAACCCGCCGCCGACACGACGCCGGCCCGCTCGCGCAGCCGGCGGGGGACACGCGGCGGACAGCGCCGCCGGGGCGCGCGCGGCGCCGCGGCGAGCGCCGAGCAGAGCGCGCCCGAGGCGCCCGCGTCCGCCTTGGCGCCGCTCGCCCGAGTCGGAGAGCGCCGGCGCCGCTGCGGCGGCGGACCAGCCGGCGCGCCGCTCGCGGCGCCGCCGCAAGGCGGCGCCCGAGAGCCGCCGCCGACCGAGGCCGCGGCGCCCGACGACGCGCGGCGCCGACAGCCTCGCGAAGAGCGAGTCTGCCGCCAGGCCGGCGCGGCGCTCGCGGCGGCGGCGAAAGGCGGAGCCTGAGACCGCATCTGCCGCGGAGATGGCGCCGGGTGTCCCGGCGGAGCCGAGGGCGCCCGACGCGGCGGCGTCCGAGGACGCCGCGAAGGCCGAAGACGGCGAGGACTCGGCGCCGAAGCGGCGGCGTCGGGGTGCGCGCGGTGGACGCCGCGTCCGCGCCCGCGAGGCGCGGCGCGCGGCCGCCCATGTCGGCGCCCGAAGACGAGACCGTCGCCGGCCCGAGTGCGCCAGCCGGCATCGCGAAGGTCCCTGAGGCGGCGCCGGAGGTCCCGCCAGCCGGCGCGCCGGGCGAGGCGCGCGCCGAGACGGGAGCGACACCCGGCGAGGCGGCCGGAGAGAGCGAGGCGACGGAGCGACGCCCGGTGGGCGCCGCCGGGGACGCCGCGGCGGGCGGCGCAAGGTCGCGGCGGAGACAGAGGCCGCACCGGCTGCCGCACCGAGCTCGGATGTGACCGCAGAAGCGGAGCGCGAAGGCCCCCAAGGGGCTCCGCCCGCAGAGCCCGTCAAGTCGGACGGGGGAGAGCCCGGCGCCGGCAAGAAGCGGACCCGGCGCGGCGGCAGGCGAGGCAAGCGTCTCACGGCCGAAGGATCGGCGGAGAGCGGGATCGCAGGGGCCGGCGCCGCGCCCGCCGACGGCGCAGGCCCCGATGCGGGCCTGTCACGCGCCGAGACGCCGGCGATCGGCGAGACGCCCGCGGCCGCACCGGCGCCCGCCAAGGAGGAGCGACCGTCACGAAAGGGCCGTCGCGACCGTCGCCGGCCCAAGGCGATCGTTCGGCCCGGAGGCGCTGACCGGCGCCGACGCCGACGCGGTCGCCGGCCCGGCGCTGACGACCGGCCGGCGCCCCGAGGTCAAGGTCGACCTGCCGAAGCGCAAGCTGATCCTCGTCACCGAGGATCCGAGCGAGCTGCGCGTCGCCCTCGTCGAGGACGGCCGCCTGGCGGAGATCTACTTCGAGCGCCCCGAGAAGCGCTCGTACCTCGGCGACATCTACCGGGGCAAGGTCGAGAACGTGCTCGCCGGCATCGACGCCGCGTTCGTCGACTTCGGCCTCGACAAGAACGGGTTCCTCTACGTCGACGAGGTGCGCACCGGCGAGGGCGACCGGCGCGGACGGCGCATCGGCGACGTGCTCAAGCCGGGCCAGGACGTGCTCGTCCAGGTCATGAAGGACCCGATGGGCAGCAAGGGCGCGCGGCTCACGATGCACATCTCCCTCGCCGGCCGCTACGTCGTGTACGTGCCCGGCGGCAGCGGCGTCGGTGTCTCGCGGCGGCTCTCGCAGGACGAGCGCGACCGCCTGCGCGACCTGTGCAAGGAGCTCCGCGTCAAGAACGCCGGCCTCATCGTGCGCACGGCGGCGGAGGGCGAGGGTCTCGAGGAGGTCCGCCGCGACGTGCGCGTCCTCTCGCGACTGTGGTCGCGTCTCAAGAAGAAGGCCGAGACGGCGCCGATCCCGGGTCTCATCCACAAGGAAGTCGACATCTCGCTCGAGGTGACCCGGGACCTCTTCAACGAGTCGGTCGAGAGCCTGATCGTCGACGACGAGAAGCGGCACAAGGCGATCGTCGGCTTCCTCGACAAGGTGGCCCCCGAGCTGGTGTCGCGGGTGCGCCTGCACACGGGCGCGGAGCCGCTGTTCGAGGCCTACGGCATCGAACAGCAGATCTCCCGCGCCCTCGAGCGGCGCGTCCCTCTGCCGAGCGGCGGCAACATCGTCATCGACCACGCCGAGGCGCTGACCGTGATCGACGTCAACAGCGGCCGGTACACGAGCGGCAAGCGGCCTCGAGGACACGATCCTGCGGACGAACCTCGAGGCGGCACGCGAAGTGGTGCGCCAGCTTCGCCTGCGCGACATCGGCGGCATCATCATCATCGACTTCATCGACATGTCGCACGTGAAGAACCGCGAGACGGTGCTCGCCACGCTGGAGGCGGAGCTCGACACCGACCGCACCAAGACCTATGTCGTCGAGCTGTCCCCGCTCGGCCTGGTCGAGATGACCCGCCAGAACACCACCGACGGCGCGCGCGGGATCCTCACGCGGACCTGCTCAATCCTGTCAGGGCAAGGCGCGCACGCTCTCGGAAGAGACCGTGGCGCTGACCGTCGAGCGCCGCCTGCGCGTCCACGCGCGCAAGTCGGGCGCCAGGGCGTACCTGGTCGAGGTGAACGTCAGCGTGGCCGAGCGGCTGACCGCCTCCGGCCGTCTCAAGGCGCTCGAGAAGGAGACCGGGCGGCGGATCTTCCTCGAGGGCTCGACGACCGTCGCCGTCGACGGGTTCCGCATCCTCGCCGAAGGCTCGGCCGAGCAGGTCCAGGGGCAACGCATCCCGGTGCGCGAGGGTCAGGAGGTCAGACGTCGAGCTCGAGTTCGCGCTCACCTACAGCCCCCGCGACGCCGTCGGCTACGTCGATGGGTACATGGTCATCGTCGAAGGAGGACGTGCCTTCCTCGGCGAGCGGCGGAAGGTCCGCGTGACGGGAACGTCGCGGACGGGCGCCTCCGCGGTCCTGACAGGTGGACGAGGAGGCAGCGAGCGCGGCTGAGCAGAGATGCACCGGGCGCAGCCCGGGCGCCTGGGCGCGAATTGACACCCCTTCGGCGGTTGGCTACTATCAACGGCCGTTGTCTTCACGGGAGCAGGGATGAAGGACACCGACGTCGCCTACGCCGTCGTGCGCGTGGGCGGTCAGCAGTTCAAGGTGAGCAAGGGCGAGACGATCGTCGTCGACCGCGTGGCCGCCGACGAGGGCAAGACCATCACCCTCGACGCGCTGGCCGTGCGCACGGGCAGCGGCGAGTTCGACGCCGACGCCGCGGGCAAGGCCACCGTCAAGGCCAAGGTCGCCGGCCATGTGCTGGGCGAGAAGATCCGCGTCGGCACCTACAAGCCGAAGTCGACGTTCAAGAAGACGCGCGGCTACCGCAGCCGTCTCTCGCAGCTGACCATCGAGTCGATCACCCTCAAGAGCGAGAAGGAGACCAAGGGTGGCGCATAAGAAGGGCGCCGGCACCAGCCGCAACGGGCGCGACTCCGAGGCCCAGCGCCTCGGCGTCAAGGCGTTCGCCGGCCAGGTCGTACCGGCTGGATCGATCATCGTCCGCCAGCGCGGCACGCGCTTCCGTCCCGGCGAGAACGCCGGCATCGGCGTCGACCACACCATCTTCGCCAAGGTGACGGGCAAGCTCGTGTTCACCGAGAAGGGCGCCGGCCGCTTCATCTCGGTCGTCCCCGAGGCCTGAGCAGGGCCGGCGCCCGCCGGCCGCACACGACGACTCATGCTCGACAGGGCCAGCATCTGCGTGCGCGGAGGTCGCGGCGGCAACGGCTCCATGAGCTTCCGCCGCGAGAAGTACGTGCCCAAAGGCGGGCCCGACGGCGGCGACGGCGCGCCCGGCGGCGACGTCGTGCTCGTCGCCACCCGTCAGCTGCAGGACCTCTCGCACTTCCGCCACAAGCACCACTTTCGCGCCGCCGACGGCGGCCACGGGCGCGGCGCCAACAAGCGCGGCGCCGACGGGCTCGAGCTGCTCGTGAAGGTGCCCGTCGGCACGGAGATCAGCGACGCCGACGGCACGCTGCTCGGCGACCTCGTGCGCGAGGGCCAGCGCCTTCTCGTGGCCCGCGGCGGCGAGGGCGGGCGCGGCAACGTGTGCTTCAAGAGCTCGACGCGCCAGGCGCCCAAGTTCGCCGAGCGCGGGCTGGAGGGCGACGAGCTCTGGCTCACGCTCTCGCTCAAGCTTCTCGCCGACATCGGCCTCGTCGGGCTCCCCAACGCCGGCAAGTCGTCGCTCCTCGCGGCGCTGACCCGGGCGCGGCCCAAGATCGCCGCCTACCCCTTCACGACACTCGAGCCGAACCTCGGCGTCATGGCCCTCGACGACGGGGCCGTGGTCCTTGCCGACATCCCCGGGCCTGATCGAGGGCGCGAGCGAAGGCGCCGGCCTCGGCGACCGCTTCCTCGCCCACATCGAGCGCACGGCCGCCCTCGTCTACGTGGTCGACGGTTCGCTCGGCGCCGACGCCGCGATCGCGGCCCTCGCGCACCGTGCGTCGCGAGCTCGCCGCGTTCCGCGCCGCGCTCGCCGAGCGTCCCGCCGTCGTCGCCGTCAACAAGGCGGACCTCGCGGAGGAGGACGAGCTGCGGCGCGCCAGCCGGGAGGCGCTCGCGCTCGGCTGGGCCGACGCGGCCCTGCCGGTGTCGGCGGTGAGCGGCGCTGGCCTCGACGCTCTCGTGGAGGCGATCGCGCGGCTCGTGCGCGACGTGCGCGCCGCCGAGGCGGCCGCGCGTGGCCGGAGCAGCCGCCGGCGGCGCCCGTCCTCCGCCCGGGCCAGGATCGCCTGGAGGCGTTCACCGTCACGCGCGAGGGCGACGCGTTCCGCATCGCGGGACCTGCCCTGGAGCGTCTCGTGGCGAAGGCCGACCTCGAGAACGAGGAGGCGGTCGCGTACCTGCAGGAAGTCATCGCCCGCGCCGGCGTCGACCAGGCCCTGCGGCGGGCCGGCGCGGTCGCCCGGCGACACGGTCCTCGTCGGCCAGGTCACGCTCGAGTTCGCGTGACGCGGTCGGACCCATGAAGCGCCTCTGCTAGAATGCCCGCCGCCGTGAAGACCCTCATCGTCAAGGTCGGCTCCAGCACCGTCGCCGACGACGCGCTCGACCTCCGCCGCCGGCTCCTCGCGGGGCTGGTCGCCGAGCTCGCCGCGCAGGTGCACGGCGGCGTCCGCGTCGTGCTCGTCTCGAGCGGGGCCATCGCCTGCGGGCAGCGCGTCCTCGGCGCCGCGGAGCGGCCCCGCGAGATCCCGGCGTTGCAGGCCGCCTCAGCCGTGGGACAGGGCCGGCTGTTCTCGCTCTACGAGCGCCTCTTCGCCGATCAGGAGCTGACGGCCGCCCAGGTCCTCCTCACGAGCGAGGACTTCGCCCGCCGCGGCAGCTACGTGAACGCGCGCAACACGCTGCGCCGGCTGCTCTCGTGGGGGGTCGTGCCGGTCGTCAACGAGAACGACACGACGGCCACCGACGAGATCCGCTTCGGCGACAACGACGTCCTGGCCGCCCAGGTGGCGATCATGCTGCGCGCCGACCTTCTGCTGCTGCTGACCGACCGCGACGGGCTGTATTCGAGCGATCCCGCCCGCGACCCCGGGGCGCGGCTGGTGCCGCGCATCGCGCGGCCGGCCGACCTCGCCGGCGTCGACGCCGGGGTGCACGGCCGGCGCGGCGCCGGCGGCATGCATGGCAAGGCCGCCGCCGCGCTCATGGCCGCCGCCGCCGGCGTGCGCACGATCATCGCCAACGGCGCCCGGCCCGGCGTCGTCGCCGACGCCCTCGCCGGGCGCGCCGTCGGCACCCTCGTCGTGCCCCAGCGCGGCTCCGCCCCGGCCTTCAAGCTGTGGCTCCGCTACGCCAAGCCGGTGCGTGGTACCCTTGAGGTCGACGCCGGCGCGGCGCGCGCCATCACCGTCGCCGGCGGCAGCCTGTTGCCGGTCGGCGTGGTCGCCGTCCACGGCGCCTTCGCCGCCGGCGACAACGTGGCCGTCGTGGGACCGGATGGCGCCGAGTGGCGCGGGGGCTCGTGACGATGAGCGCGCGCGACGTGCGTCGCGTGCGCGGCATGCGCTCGGCCGAGGTCCGCGAGCTGCTTCCACAGCTCGAGGACGAGGTCGTGCACCGTGACTGTCTTGTCCTGGTCGGTGAGGAGGAAGCGTGAGCGTCCAGGAGGTCTGCCGGGCGGCGCAGCGCGCGGCGCGCGAACTCGCCGCTCTTCCGCGCGGGCGCAAGGACGCCGCGCTCGAGGCCATCGCCGAAGCGCTCGAGCGACGGTCGGCCGAGATCCTCCGCGAGAACGACGAAGACGTGCGCCTGGCGCGCGCCGAACAGGCTCGCCGACGCGCTGATCGACCGGCTCCTGCTCGACGAGGACCGCGTGCGCGACATGGTCGCCAGCGTGCCAGGCCATCGCCGCGCTGCCCGACCCGGTCGGGCAGGTCGTCGACGGCTGGCGGCTCGCCAACGGGATCGACCTGCGCAAGGTCCGCGTGCCGCTCGGCGTCGTGGCCGTCGTCTACGAGGCGCGGCCCGAATGTGACCGTCGACGCCGCCGGCCTTGTGCCTCAAGACCGGCAACGCGGTGATCCTGCGCGGCGGCAGCGCGGCGAAGCACTCCAACCGCATCCTGGCGGAGGTCGTCCAGGGCGCCGTCATCGAGGCGGGCCTGCCGAAGGAGGCGGTCGCCTTTCTCGCGACCGACCGCCGCGAGCTCGACGAGCTGATCGAGCAGCGCGACACCGTCGACCTCGTCATCCCTCGCGGCGGGGAGGAGCTCAAGCTCTACCTGCAGGAGCACAGCAAGGTCCCGGTCATCTACGCCGCCGGAGGCAACTGCCACGTCTACGTCGACGCCGCCGCCGACCTCGACAAGGCGCTGCGCATCGCCGTCAACGCCAAGGTGCAGCGGCCCGGGCGTCTGCAACGCCGCCGAGACCCTGCTCGTGCATCGCGCCGTCGCCGAGGCTTCCTGCCGATGGTCGGCGGGGAGCTGCACCGCAAGGGTGTCGAGCTGTACGCCGACAAGGCCGCTTCGCACATGCCTGGGCGACGTCCCCTCCAAGGCGCGCCAGCCGCGCCCACTACGAGACCGAGTTCCTCGACCTGCGCATCGCGATCCGGGTCGTCGAGTCGCTCGACGAGGCGCTGGAGCACATCGCCACATACGGCACGCGCCACTCGGAGGCGATCGTCACCGAAGACGCCACGGCGGCGCGGCGGTTCATCCGTGGCGTCGACGCGGCCTGTGTCTACGTCAACGCCTCGACGCGGTTCACCGACGGCGGGCAGTTCGGACTCGGCGCCGAGATGGGCATCTCGACCCAGAAGCTCCACGCCCGCGGCCCGATCGCGCTCGCAGGAGCTGACCTGCGTGAAGTACGAGCTCTGGGGCGACGGTCAGATCCGGGCCTGAGCCGTGTGCGACGAGCGCCCGCGCCTCGGCATCCTCGGCGGCAGCTTCAACCCGCCGCACCTCGGGCACCTCCTCATCGCCTCCGACGTCTGCAACTTCCTCGGCCTCGACAAGGTCCTGTTCGTGCCCGCCGCGCGCCCGCCGCACAAGACGATCGACGACGGTACGCCGGCCGAGGCGCGCCTCGAGATGACGCGCCTCGCGACTGCCGGCGACCCGCGGTTCGCGGTCTCGTCGGTCGAGATCGACGGCGACCTCGTCTACGCGCTCGACACCGTGGCCGCGATCCGTCAGCAGTACGACGGCCACCGCCTCTACTTCATCATGGGCTCGGACTCGCTCCTGCAGTTCGACACGTGGCATCAGCCGAGCGCCATCCTCTCCCTCTGCCGCCTGGCCGTCGCTCTGCGGCCCGGCGACGACCCCCGCGAGGTCGACGAGGTCGCACGGGGGCTGGGCCGGGGATTCGCGATCGTCTTCAAGACCGCCATGATCGACATCTCGTCGCACGACATCCGCAACCGCGTGCGCAGAGGGGACCCCATCCGCTACCTGGTGCCGCCGGCGGTGGAGGAGTTCGTCGTCGCGCGTCGTCTTTACAAGTGACGTGAACGGAACGACACACTGCATCGGGCCGGCCGAGGCGCAGGCGCGCGCGGCCGGCCGGCTGGGGACGCCGGCGACTGGAGCACTCGCGACGCGTCGCGGAGCTGGCGGCCCACTACGCCGGCCTGTACGGCGCCTCGCGGGACGAGGCGCTGCGTGGCCGGCTGGCTGCACGACCTCTGCCGCGACGTCACGAGCCGACGAGATCCTGAGGATGGCCGACGAGTCTCGGCGTGCCCGTGGGCGCGCTCGAACGCGGCCATCCGGTCGGCCTGCTTCACGCGCCGGTCGCCGCCGCCGAGCTGCGCGCCGCCGGGCTCGACGAGCGCGTGGCGCGCGCCGTCGAGCTGCACACCGTCGGTGGCCCCGGGATGGACGCGCTGGCCAAGTGCCTGTACCTCGCCGACTTCTGCGAGCCCGAGCGCGACTTCGACGGCCTCGATGAGGTCCGACGGCTCGCCGAGCGCTCGCTGGACGCGGCGGTCGCCGCGGCGGCGCGCGTGACGCTGCTCGACGTGATCGCGCGCGAACGTGGCGTGCACCCCGGCGCGCTCGCCCTCTACAACGAGCACTATGCCGCGCGCTGAGGGCTACAGGGCCGGTCGCCTGCGGCGCCGGCGCGAGCGCAAGGTGCAGCGCTGGCAGGTCGCCTTTCTCGTCGCGCTCGCGGCCGTCGTGGCCTTCGCCGCCGTCGTCGGCGCCTTTCGCCTCGCTGACTTCATCCTCGGCGGGGAGGAGGAGCAGCGCAAGGACGGCTACCTCGCCCTGATCACCTTCGGTGAGGGCGAGGAGGATGGCAGGCCGAGCGCCGTCCTCGCGCTTCGCGACGCGAGCGACGGGAGTCTCACCCTGTACACGGTGCCGCGCGACCTGCTGCTCGAGGGGCCCGGCGGGGAGTACGTGCTCGCCGGCGACATGCTCGCCTCGGGGCAGCTCGAGGGCGATCTGGAGCGCCTGCTCGGGGCGCAGATCGACTTCACCTACCGCCTGGACGCCGGCGACCTCGAGAAGCTCGCCGCGCGCGACGAGGTCTGGGTGACGCTCGACAAGCCGGTCACGCTCGAAGTGGCGGGCACCGAGCGCACCTACAAGGGGCGGGTCGCGATACCCACCGACGCAGATCGGCGCCCTCCTCGAGGCGAAGGGGGACACCGGCGCCGACGAGTCCGCCATGCAGGACGCGCTGGTCCGCGCCGTGCTCGACTCCGCCGCGCTGCAGCCGGAGGCCGAGCGCGAGCGCCTGATCGACGCGCGTCGTCGCCGGAGCCGAAGGCGGCAAGCGCTCCTACCTGCGCGAGGTGCTCAGCACGGCGACAGACGGGGGCGCGGAGGTCGAGCGCCTGCCTTCGGCCGGCAGGACGGCTCTCGGGGAGTTCGCCTACCTTCCGGACGCCGCCCGCATCATGGCCGAGATCACCCGCCGGGCGCCGGGCTTCGCCGCCGATGTGACCGTGCTCGTGCGCAACGGCAGCGGAGCGCTCGGCATCGGGGAGGCTGTCGCCGACCGGCTCGCGGTGCTCGACGTGAACCTGCCCGAGCCGGGCAACGCGGACTCGTTCGACTACGCGCGCGACGCAGATCCTGGCGGGCTCGGAGGCGCTCCCGGTGGCCGAAGACGTGCGTGCTATACTCGGCCGCGGTGTCGTCCTCGACGGCAAAGATCTGGAGCCGACGACCGTCGTGGTCATCGTCGGCAAGGACCTGACGGCAAAGGACCTGCAGTAGCCCTCGACGTGGATGTGCAGGCGGCGCGTGAGCTGGCGCTCGAGATCGCCGGGCATCGCGGCCGAGCAAGAAGGCCCGGGACGTGGTCGTCCTCGAGATGGGCGACGCCGTCACCTACACCGATTTCTTCGTCATCGTCGGCGGCGCCAACCCGCGCCAGACCCGGGCTATCTCCGACGAGGTCCAGAAGGGCCTGCGGACGCGTCGCCGCCCGGCGCGCGTCGAGGGCGAGCGCGAGGCCGACTGGATCCTTCTCGACTACCTCGACGTCGTCGTGCACGTCTTCACGCCGGCGGCGCGCGAGTTCTATCGCCTGGAGAACCTCTGGGGCGACGTTCCGCGCGTCCCGCTCGACGCCGGCGCCTGAACGCGAGGTCCGCCTCGTTCGTTGACCGCGTCCGCGGGGTCCGGTAGAATACGAACATATGTTCGTATCGACCGAGCCATCCTGCACGTCGACATGGACGCCTTCTTCGCCTCGGTCGAGCAGGCGCGGCGTCCGGAGCTTCGCGGCCTGCCCGTGATCGTCGGCGGGCCGCGCGGGGGGCGCGGCGTCGTCTCGACGTGCTCGTACGAGGCGCGCGCCTGCGGCGTGCGCACGGCGATGCCGGTCGGGCAGGCCGAGCGCCTGTGTCCGGAGGGGGTCTTCCTGCCGCCGGACTTCAAGGCCTACACCGCCGTGCACGAGCGCCTCGTCGAGCTCTTCCGCGACTTCACCGACCAGGTCGAGGTGGCGTCGATCGACGAGGCCTACCTCGACGTCACCGGCAGCCGGCGGCTCTGTCGGCCCGCCGCGCGCCATCGCCCGCCGCATCCAGGAGCAGGTGTACGCCGAGCACGGCATCACCTGCTCGATCGGCATCGGGCCCACCAAGCTGCTGGCCAAGCTGGCCGCGGGCCTCAACAAGCCGGCCGGCGTCGGCGAGCTCGGCGAGGCCGACGTCGGCGGCCGGCTGCGCGACCTGCCGGTCGGCGAGCTGCACGGCGTCGGCCCGGTCACGGCCGAACGCCTCGCCGGCCTCGGGCTCACCACCGTCGGCATGCTCCAGGACGTGCCCTTCAGCGTCCTCGCGGCGGCGTTCGGGCGCGGCGCCTACGGCCTGCGCCAGCTCGCCCTCGGGCGCAGCCTCTCGCCGGTCGCGAGCCGTCGCCCGCTGCCCAAGTCGGTCGGCCGCGAGCTCACCTTCGCCGACGACACCAACGACCTCGCGCTGCTGCGCGCGACGCTGCTCGGCCTCGCCGATCGGGCCGTGTCAGACCTGCGTCGGCACGGCCTCGCGGCGCGTACCGTCAGCCCTCAAGGTCCGCTTCAGCACGTTCCACACCGTCGGTCGGCACCGCACGCTGGCGCGGCCCACGGCGGCGACGCCGGTCGTGTACCACGCCCTCTCCGGTCTGCTCGACGAGCTCGACGTGGGGGTACGCTGGGTCCGGCTGGTCGGCGTGAGCCTGGGTAACCTCACGCACGACGCCTTCCAGCTCACCCTCGACGAGGGCTGGCGCGACATCGCCCTGGGCGCGGCCGTCGACAAGGTGCGCGAGAAGTACGGCTTCGCGGCTCTCGGCCTCGCCGCGCGCCCGCCGCTGTGCACCGGTGAGGACTCGTCGGGCAGGGCACGCCGCGCACCGGAAAGCACCCGTCGGACAGGCACGGCGCACGGCGATGAAGCCCGACCCTCTGTGCTAGACTTCACCCTTCCGAACGGACGCGAGCGACCGCCCGCGCCTGCCTTGGCGCGCCCGGTCGCCGAGACGAATCGAGGAGAGCCCGGATGAACGACCCAGGCAAGGTCAGGAACGTCACCCTCGTCGGCCATCGCGGCACGGGCAAGACGTCGCTGTTCGAGGCGCTGCTGTACGACGCCGGCGTGGTGACGCGTCTGGGCAGCGTCGCCGACGGCACGACCGTTTCCGACTGGGACGACGACGAGAAGAAGCGTCAGCTCAGCCTCTCGGCCGGTCTCGCGCACGTCGACCGGTCCGGCCTCACCTTCAACCTCATCGACACCCCCGGCGACTCGAGCTTCCTCGCCGACACCATCGCCTCGCTCCAGGTCGTCGAGACGGCGCTCATGGTGGTCAACTCCGTGCTCGGGGTCGAGGTACAGACCGAGCGCCTCTGGAGCCGCGCCGCCGACCGCGGTCTGGCGCGGGTGCTGTTCTGCAACATGCTCGACCGCGAGCGCGCCGACTTCGCGTCCGCCCTCGCCGCCCTGCAGGCGTCCTTCGGGCCACAGGTCGTCGCGACGCAGCTGCCGGTCGGCAAGGAGCACGAACTCAAGGGCGTGGTCGACCTGCTCAGCATGAAGGCCTACCTCTACGAGGGCGGCAAGGCGAAGGCCGGCGACATCCCGGACGAGCTTGCCGACGAGGCGGCGGCCGCGCGCGACAAGCTCGTGGACGCGGTGGCCAGCACCGACGACGACCTCGCCGAGAAGTACCTCATGGAGGAGGAGATCACCGCCGACGAGCTCGGTCGCGCCTTCGCCGCCGCGGTCGCCGAGGGTCAGCTCTTTCCGGTCGCCTGCGGCTCGGCCACCCACCTGGTGGGCGTCGACAGGCTGTTCGACCTGCTCTCCCTGACGCCGTCGCCGGCGGTCGCCGCCGTCCCGGCGGCGCAGTCCGGCGACGGCGACCGAGGTCGAGCTCGAGTGCGACCCGGGCAAGCCCGCCGTCGCGTTCGTGTTCAAGACCCTCGCCGACCCCTTCAGCGGGCATGTCAACGTGTTCCGCGTCGTGCAGGGCACCGTGGCCAGCGACACGCAGCTCGCGGTGGCGCGCGGCGGCCACAAGGAGCGCCTCGGCCAGCTGCTCAAGCCTATGGGCAAGGAGATGAAGCCGGTCGACAAGGTGGCGGCCGGCGACATCGGCGCCATCGCCAAGCTCAAGGACGTCGTCACCGGCGACACGCTCTGCGCCGAGGGCCACGTCGTGAGCTTCCCCGCGATCAGCTTCCCGGCCCCGCTCATGAGCTTCGCCATCACGGCCAAGAGCAAGGGCGAAGAAGACAAGGTCCTGACGGCGCTCAAGCGCCTCGCCGAAGAGGACCCGATGCTCGACATCCACCGCGACCCCCAGACCGGCGAGATGATCGTCGGCGGCATGAGCCAGGTCCACGTCGAGGTCACGGTCGACCGTATGAAGCGGCGTTTCGGCACCGAGGTCGAGCTCAAGCCGCCGCGCGTGCCGTATCGCGAGACGGTCAAGGGCACGGCCAAGGCCGAGGGCAAGCACAAGAAGCAGACCGGTGGTCGCGGCCAGTTCGCCGACACCTGGATGGAGGTCTCGCCCAAGCCGCGCGGCGAAGGCTTCGAGTTCGTCGACAAGATCGTCGGCGGCGCGATCCCGCGCAACTTCATCCCCGCGGTCGAGAAGGGCATCCGCGCCGCGATGTCCGAAGGCTTCCTCGCCGGCTACCCGGTGGTCGACGTGCAGGTCAGGCTGTACGACGGCAAGTACCACCCGGTCGATTCGAGCGACATGGCCTTCCAGATCGCCGGCTCCATCGGCTTCAAGGCGGCGGTCGAGAAGGCCCAGCCGGTCCTGCTCGAGCCCATCATGAACGTCGAGATCACCGTGCCCGAGGAGAACGTGGGCGACATCATCGGCGACCTCAACTCGCGGCGTGGCCGCGTGCTGGGCACGACGCCGCGTGGCCACAGCAACGTGGTCGGGGCCGAAGTGCCGCTGGCCGAGATGCTCTCGTACGCGCCCGACCTCACCTCGATGACCGGAGGGCGGGGCGACTACACGATGGAGTTCCTGCGCTACGAAGAAGTCCCCGCGCACCTCACGCAGAAGATCGTCGAGCAGGCCAAGAAGGAGCGCGAAGAGGCCCAGAAGAGCTGACGCGCCGGGCGACGTGGCGGCACGTTTTTCCCGCATCGCGGGCCATTCTGTCGTGGCCCGGACGGTGGCGGCGAGACGCGCCGCGGCGGTACAATCGAGGCGTGTCAACGAGTGGAGGTTCCCGTGACTGACATCGGTACCATGCGCGTGAAGAGCGGCCTCGCCGACATGCTCAAGGGCGGCGTGATCATGGACGTCACCACCGCCGAGCAGGCGAAGATCGCCGAGGACGCCGGCGCCTGCGCCGTCATGGCCCTCGAGCGCGTGCCGGCCGACATCCGCCGCGACGGCGGCGTCGCCCGCATGGCCGACCCCACCAAGATCCGCGAGATCCAGGAGGCGGTCTCGATCCCGGTCATGGCCAAGGCGCGCATCGGGCACTTCGTCGAGGCGCAGATCCTCGAGGCCCTCGAGGTCGACTACATCGACGAGAGCGAGGTCCTCACCCCGGCCGACGAGGCCAACCACATCAACAAGTGGAAGTTCACCGTGCCCTTCGTCTGCGGCGCGATCAACCTCGGCGAGGCGCTGCGCCGCATCGGCGAGGGCGCGGCGATGATCCGCACCAAGGGCGAGGCCGGCACCGGCGACGTGGTCGAGGCGGTGCGCCACATGCGCACCATCATGGGCGAGGTCCGCCGCCTGCAGACCCTCGACCCGGACGAGCTCTACCTGGCCGCCAAGGACCTGCCGGCGCCCTACGAGCTCGTCAGGTGGGTCGCCGAGAACGGCAAGCTCCCGGTGGTCAACTTCTCCGCCGGCGGCATCGCGACGCCGGCCGACGCCGCCCTGATGATGCAGCTCGGCGCCGAGGGCGTCTTCGTCGGCTCGGGCATCTTCAAGAGCGAAGACCCGGCGCCGCGCGCCCGCGCCATCGTCAAGGCGACGACGAACTACGCGGACCCGTCCGTTCTCGCCGAGGTGTCCGTGGGCCTCGGCGACGCGATGGCCGGCATCGACGCGGCCCGTATGCCCGAAGAGGCGAAGATCCAGCATCGCGGCTGGTGAGCGCGGCGCCGAGGTGAGCTCTCCCGGCGCAACGCGGCGGCTCGACTGGATCCTCTCGCCCGAGCCGCACCCCTACCCCCGGGGCACCGGAGTCGGTCTCGCGGTCGGCGTGCTGGCCCTGCAGGGCGACTTCCGCGAGCACCGCGTCACCCTCGAGCGGCTCGGCTGCGCCACCCGCGAGGTGCGTCACGCGCGCGACCTCGTGGGTCTCGACGGTCTCGTGCTGCCCGGCGGCGAGAGCACGACGATCCACAAGCTGATGGAGTCCGAGGCAGCTCGCCGACCCGTTCCGCGCCTTCCACGCCGGAGGCGGCGCCGATCTACGGCACCTGCGCCGGGCTCATCACCGTGGCGCGCGACACCGTCGAGGGCTACCCGCCGACGCTCGGGCTCATGGACATCGTCGCCCGGCGCAACGCCTTCGGCCGGCAGGTCGCGAGCTTCGAGGCCGACCTGGCCGTCAAGGGCGTCGCCGGCGCGCCGGTGCGTGCCGTCTTCATCCGCGCGCCGTGGATCGAGAGCGCCGGGCCCGCGGTGGAGGTGCTCGCCGAGCACGCGGGCCACGCCGTCGCTGCGCGTCAGGGGCGCGTCCTGGTCACGGCCTTCCACCCCGAGCTCACCGACGACGCGCGTCTGCACGAGCTGTTCGTCGCCATGATCCGCCGCCGGCATGGCGCGGCCGGCACGCGGCGGCGCCGAACCGGACCGCCACGCCGCCCGCCGCGCGCAGCCGGCGGCCATCCGCAACCGCTAGAGAAGGGGGTCCTCGTGTCCGGACACTCCAAGTGGGCCACCATCAAGCACAAGAAGGGCAAGGACGACGCCAAGCGCGGCAAGCTCTTCTCGAAGCTCTCGCGGGCGATCACGGTCGCCGCGCGCGAGGGCGGCGCCGACCCCGCCATGAACATCGCCCTGGCCAACGCCGTCGAGAAGGCCAAGAGCCACTCCATGCCCAAGGACAACATCGAGCGCGCCATCCAGCGCGGCGCCGGCGGCGGCCGAGCGGCGACGCAGTACGAGGCGATCGTCTACGAGGGCTACGGTCCGGCCGGCGTGGCGATCATCGTCGAGGTGCTCACCGACAACCGCAACCGCTCGGCGGCCGAGGTGCGCAACATCTTCACCAAGCACGGCGGCTCGCTCGCGCAGCCAGGCGCCGTCGCCTGGATGTTCGAGCGCCGCGGTTCCATCGTCGTCGACGCCGGCCAAGTACGACGAGGACGACGTCATGGCGGCCGCCATCGAGGCCGGCGCCGACGACGTCGTCCAGGACGGCGACCAGTTCGAGGTCCTCACCCAGCCCGCCGACCTGGCCGCGGTGCGCGACGCGCTCGAGGCCGCCGGCATCGCCTTCGAGTCAGGCCGAGCTGACGATGGTCCCCAAGAACACCGTCGAGCTCGACGAGGGCGACGCGCGCAAGACGATGAAGATCATGGACGCCCTCGAGGACTCCGACGACGTCCAGGAGGTCTACGCCAACTTCGACATCCCCGACGAGATCCTCGAGGCGCTCGCCGGCTGAGGCCGGCGCGAGATCGGGGCCGGGGGAGGGGGCGAGAGGCATGATCGTGCTGGGCATCGACCCCGGCACCGCGAGCACCGGCTGGGGCGTGGTCGAGCTGCAGGGCAACCGCCTGCGCTCGCGCGGCCATGGCTGCATCGTCACTTCGGCCAAGGATCCGAGCCACGTGCGGCTGCGCCGCATCCACGACGAGGCGCGCCTGTTGCTGCGGCGCTTCAAGCCCGATGTGGTCGCGATCGAGGAGCTCTTCGTCAACGTGAACGTGAAGACCGCGCTCGCCGTCGGGCAGGCGCGCGGCGTGCTCATCCTCGCGCACGTCGGACCTCGACATCGCCCCGTTCGAGTACTCGCCGCTGCAGATCAAGATGTCCGTCACCGGGTACGGGCGGGCGAGCAAGCTGCAGGTCCAGGAGATGACCAAGGTCCTGCTCGGACTCGACCGCATCCCGCAGCCCGACCACGCGGCCGACGCGCTCGCCGTCGCCATCTGCCACGCGCACAACCACGGCAGCGGTCTGCCGCCCGAGGCGCGCGGAGGCAAGCGCCGGTGATCGCCTCGATCAGGGGCCCGGTCCTCGCCGCCGACGGCGACCGCGCCGTCGTCGCGGTCGGCGGCCTTGGCCTCGAGGTCATGGCCGCGGGGCCGACGCTCTCGGCGCTCTCGCGGCAGGTCGGCGAGGAGGTCCAGCTCCACACCTACCTGCACGTGCGCGAGGACGCGCTGCAGCTCTTCGGCTTCCGCTCTCTGCGCGAGCGCGCCTTCTTCCTCGCCCTGATCGCTGTGAGCGGCGTGGGGCCCAAGGTCGCCCTGGCCGTCCTGTCCGGCTACCCCGTGGCCGAGCTCGAGACCGCCGTCGCGCTCGACGACGTGAAGAAGTTCGAGTCCATCCCGGGGATCGGCAAGCGGCTCGCCCAGCGTCTCGTCATCGAGCTCAAGGACAAGGTCGGGGCGCCGCCGCTCGCCGCGTCCGACGAGGGCGCGGGCGGGGCGCCTGCGGCCGACGTCGCCCTGCAGGCGCGCTCCGCCCTGCAGAACCTCGGGCTCACCCTGCGCGAGGCCGAGGAGGCGCTCAAGGGCGCGCCGGCCGACGCCGGCCTCCAGGAGCTGATCAAGCACGCCCTCGCTCAGAAGAACGCCGGATGAGCGAGTCGCGCTAACAGGCTGGGCGACCCCCAGGAGACGCCCGGACGAGCTCGACGTCGAGCTCTCGCTGCGCCCCAAGCGCTTCGACGACTTCGTCGGCCAGCGCGCCGCCAAGGAGCAGCTCGAGATCTTCGTCCAGGCGGCGAAGAACCGCGGCGACACGCTCGACCACGTGCTGCTCGCCGGGCCGCCCGGCCTGGGCAAGACGACGCTCGCCGGCATCATCGCCATCGAGCTCGGTGTCAGCGTGCACACCACGTCCGGGCCGGCCCTCGAACGCAAGGTGGACGTGGCCGGCCTGCTCACCAACCTGCAGCGCGGCGACGTCCTCTTCGTCGACGAGATCCACCGTCTCAACGCGGCGGTCGAAGAGGTGCTCTACCCGGCGATGGAAGACTACGAGATCGACATCATGATCGGCGAGGGTCCGGCGGCGCGCAGCATCCGCATGCAGGTGCAGCCCTTCACCCTCATCGGGGCGACCACGCGCACCGGCCTGCTGACGACGCCGCTGCGCGACCGCTTCGGCGTGTGGCAGCGGCTCGAGTACTACGAGGTCGAGGAGCTCACGGCCATCGTCAGGCGCTCCGCCGGCATCCTCAAGGTCGAGGTCGATCGCGACTCGTGCCTCGAGATCGCCGGACGCGCGCGCGGCACCCCGCGCGTCGCCAACCGCCTGCTGCGCCGCGTGCGCGACTTCGCCGAGGTGCGCCACGAGGGCCGCGTCGAGCGCGACATCTGCCTCGCCGCGCTCGAGCTCTTCCAGGTCGACGGCGAGGGGCTCGACAAGCTCGACCGCGACATCCTCTGCGCGATCGCGCAGAAGTTCGACGGCGGCCCCGTGGGTCTCGACACGCTCGCCGTCGCTCTCGGCGAGGAGGCCGACACGCTCCAGGACGTCTACGAGCCCTACCTCATCATGCAGGGGTTCCTGAAGCGGACGCCGCGGGGGCGCGTGCTCACGCGGACGGGCTTCGCGCACTGCGGCCTGACGCCGCCCGCCCAGGCCGGCACGCTCTTCGAGGGGTAGCGCCGGCGAGGCGCTGTCGGCCCCAGCGGCGACGGCCGCCGGACACCGTCGGCGCCCGCGACGCACACCGGTCCCAGCGACTTCGAGACCGCCCGGTGGCACCCGCGACCAGCTCGTGCGAAACGACTATACTCGCGCCGTGGACGACCTCTTCCTGCACGCCTGCTGCGGCCCCTGCGCCACCGTGTCGGTCCCGGCCTGGCGGTCGGAGGGCGTCGAGCCGCGCCTCTGGTTCTGGAACCCGAACGTGCAGCCGGAGGTCGAGCACGAACGGCGGCGTGCGGGGCTCGAACGGTTCGCGGCCGCAGAAGAGGTGGCGGTCGATCGGGGAGAGCCGAACGACGCCCGGGTCGGAGTGGCGCGCCTGGGCGGCGTCGCTGCAGGCGACGCCGCCGGAGGCGCGCTGCGCGACCTGCCTGCGCCTCCGGATGGCCGACGCCGCCGCCGCGGCCGTCGCGGCCGCCGCTACGCGCTTCTCCACCACGCTCAGCGTGAGCCCCTACCAGCGCCACGACCTGATCCGCGCCGCGGGCGCCGCCGCCGCCGACGAGCACGGCGTCCAGTTCGTCTATCTGGATCTTCGCGCCCGGTTCCGCGAGAGCTACGCCGAGAGCCGGCGGCTCGGCCTCTACCGGCAGAAGTACTGCGGCTGCGCGGCGAGCAAATGGGAGGCCTGGAGCGAGCGCCGCGCGCGGAAGGTCGCCGGGTGAGTCCAGACGCCGCGGCCGACACTGCCGTCGGCGGCGCCTCCGGGATGTCGCTCGCCGACCTCGACTACGATTTGCCGCCGGCCCTCATCGCGCAGCATCCGGTCGAGCCGCGCGACGCCTCACGGCTGCTGGTCGTCCGGCGGGCGGGGGGGCTCCTCGAGGACGCCGACTTCCGCTCGTTGCCGGAGCTGCTGTCCGCCGGCGACGTCCTCGTGCGCAACGACACGCGCGTCTTCCCGGCGCGCGCGTTCTTCAGGAGGGCGACGGGCGGACGCATCGAGGCGCTCTTCCTGCGGCCGCTGGCCTCCGCCTGCGGCGAGGAGCGCTGGGAGGCGCTCCTGCGCGGACGGCCTCGGGCCGGCGAGCGCCTGGCGAGTGAAGAACTCGGCCAGTCGTGGGCCGTGCGCTGCGACGAGCCGCTCGGCGGCGGGCGCTGGGCGCTCGCCAGCGAGGCACCCCGCGCGGTGCTCGAGCTCCTGGGCGACGCCGGCAGGACGCCGCTGCCGCCGTATATCCACGCGCCGCTCGCCGACGGCGAGCGGTATCAGACCTTGTACGCGCACCCCGTCGGCTCCGCGGCGGCGCCGACCGCCGGGCTCCACTTCACCCCGGCGGTCGACGCCGCCTTGGCCGCCGCCGGCGTGACGATCGAGACGATCACGTTGCACGTCGGGCTCGGGACGTTCAGCCCGTTGCGCAAAGAGAGGCTCGACGACGAGCGCCTGCACGCGGAACGCTTCGCCGTCGAGGGCGTCGCGTGGCGGCGCATCGCGGCCGCCCATGCCGAGGGCCGTCGCGTCGTCGCGGTCGGGACGACGACAGTGCGCACGCTGGAGCATCTCGCTCTCGGCACAGTAGACGTGGATGCGGATGGAGTGCTGCGCGGCGAGACCGACCTCTTCATCAAGCCGGGCTTCGCCTTCCGCGTCGTCGACACGATGCTGACCAACTTCCATCTGCCGCGCTCGAGCCTGCTGGCCCTGGTCATGGCCTTCTGCGGCGTCGGGCTCACGCGCGCCGCCTACCGTCACGCGGTCGAGGAGCGGTACCGCTTCTACAGCTTCGGCGACGCCATGCTGGCGCTCTGAGATGCGTGCCCAGGGCTTCGCGTTCACGGTCGACGCGCGCGACGGTCGCGCCCGGGCGGGCCGTCTGACGACGCCGCACGGGGTCGTCCAGACACCCTGCTTCATGCCTGTGGGCACCAAGGCGACCGTCAAGGCCGTGCTGCCCCGCGACCTGGCCGAGCTGGGCGCGCGCATCGTACTCGCCAACACCTACCACCTGTACTTCCGCCCCGGGGTCGAGACAGTCGCCGCGCACGGCGGACTCCACGGCTTCATGGGGTGGGACGGTCCCATCCTCACCGACTCGGGGGGGTTCCAGGTCTTCAGTCTCGCCGACACGCGCGTCGTGCGCGAGGACGGTGTCGAGTTCACCTCGGTCTACGACGGCTCCCGGCACGTGTTCACCCCCGAGCTCGCGATGGCCGCGCAGGAGGCGCTCGGCGCCGACATCGTCATGTGCTTCGACGAGTGCGCGCCGGGCACGGCGTCGCGCGACGAGGTGGCCGCCGCCGTCGCGCGCACGACGCGCTGGGCGGCGGCGTGCAAGGCCGCCCACACGCGGCGGGACCAGCTCCTGATCGGCATCGTCCAGGGCGGGGTCGACGAGGCGCTCCGCCGCCGCTCCGCCGCCGAGCTGCTCGCGGTCGGTTTCGACGCCTACGCCATCGGCGGCCTCTCGGTCGGGGAGCGGGGTGCGGAGATGCTGTCCACCGTCGAATTGATGGACGAGCTGCTTCCCGGCGGCCGCCTGCGGTACTTCATGGGCGTCGGCGACCCCATGGGCATCGTCGACGTGATCGCCCGCGGGGTGGACGTGTTCGACTGCGTGCTGCCGACGCGGATGGCGCGGACCGGCACGGCACTGACGCGCAGCGGCAGGCTCAACCTGCGCAACGCGCGTTTCGCCGACGACCGGCGCCCACTCGACGAGGCGTGCGACTGCGTCGCCTGTCGCACGTTCACGCGGGCCTACCTCCGTCACCTCGTCATGCAGAAGGAGATCCTCGGCGCCCAGCTGTTGAGTCTCCATAACCTGCGGCTTCTGGTAGGATTGGCCGCGGACGCCCGGGCGGCCGTCATGACCGGGCGTTTCGCGGGTTTTGCCAACGACATCGCGGACCGGTTCTCCACAGGAGGTTAGCCCGTATGGGTGGCGCTGCCATCATCATCTGGATCGTCGTGTTCTTCGCCATCTTCTACTTCCTGGCCGTGCGCCCGCAGAGGCGCCAGCGACAGGCTCACCAGGAGATGGTGACCATGCTCAAGAAGGGTGACGAGATCGTCACCGTCGGCGGCATGTTCGGCGTCATCCGTCGCATCGGCGACGACTGGGTCGAGCTCGAGATCACCAAGGGCACGCGCGTCCGCTTCCTCAAGCGCGCCATCTCCTCGATCGTCAGCGAGGAGGAGGACGAGGACGAGGAGTATGAGGAGTACGCGGACGAGATCGAGGCGGGCGTCGAGGACGAAGACGCGGTCGACGAGGAGCCCGGCGACGACGACGTCGCGGAGGAGCCCGCACCCGACGAACCGGAGGCCGATGAGGCCCTCGCCGATGAGGCGGGCCCGGCCGACGAGGAGAAGCCGGCCTGAGCGTCTTCCGTTCAACGTGAGTCGGTCTGCACGCCGCGGGCCCTGCAGTCTCTGCAGGGCCCGCGGCGTGCAGGGATTCCTGCCTGCGGCCCGAACAGCGTTCTGACGTGGTGTCGAACGAGGAGCGAGTCCCCATGGCGCATGTCCTAGCCTTCGCCAACCAGAAGGGCGGAGTGGCGAAGACGACCTCTACGGTGAACCTCGGCGCCGCCTTCCGCGAGCGCGGCCTGAGCGTGCTCGCCGTCGACATGGACCCTCAGGGCAACCTGACGATGAGCCAGGGCATCGACACCGAAGACCTCGAGCGAAGCATGTATGACGTCCTCGTGCACCGCATGCCGATCGAGGAGGTCATCCACGAGCGCGAGCTCGATGTCGCCGTCTCGACCATCGACCTCGCTGGCGCCGAGATGGCGCTCTCGTCGATGATCGGACGGGAGCGGGCCCTGCAGCGCGCCCTGGACAGCGTGCGCAAGAAGTACGACTACATCCTCATCGACACGCCGCCGTCGCTGGGGCTGCTCACGATCAACGCGCTCACGGCGGCGGAGGGGGTCATCGTGCCCGTGCAGTGCGAGTACCTCTCGCTGCGCGGGCTGCTTCAGCTCGAGCGGACCCTCGAGATGATCCGCGAGAACCTCAACCCGAAGGTGAAGATCAAGGGTATCCTGCCGACGCTCTACGACGCGCGGACGCGGCATGGCCAGGAGTCGATCGAGGTCCTGCGCGAGAACTTCGGCAAGCTCGTGTTCGACACGGTGGTGCGCAAGACCATACGCTTCGCCGAGGCGCCGGTGACGGGGAGCTCGGTACTCAAGTACGATCCCAAGGGGAGGGGCGCAGAGGCGTACCGTGCCCTCGCGCGGGAGGTGCTGAATGGTCGATCGTCCTAGCATGAAGGATGGGTTGAGCGAGCTCTTCCGGCGCACCGACAGCGGCGGTCCGCTCGGGCCGGAGCACAGCGGCCTGGAGCCGCCGGTCAAAGGGCGCCCCTACGTGACGACCATCAAGGTCGTCGGAGTCGGCGGCGCCGGCACGAACGCCGTCAACCGCATGGTCGACTCCGGTGTGAAGGGCGTCGAGTTCATCGCCGTCAACACCGACGTGCAGCAGCTCGAGGTCTGCGACGCCGACGTCAAGATCCACATCGGCCAGGAGATCACCCACGGCCTGGGCGGTGGCGCCGACCCGGAGGTGGGTCGTGAGGCGATGGAGGCCTCACGCGACCAGCTCAAGACCGCGCTGAGGGGCGCCGACCTGGTGTTCGTGACCGCCGGTGAAGGCGGCGGCACCGGGACCGGCGGGGCGCCGGTGATCGCTGCCGTGGCGCGCGAGCTCGGAGCCGTCACGCTCGCGATCGTGACGAAGCCGTTCCGTTTCGAGGGCAGCCGGCGCATGCGCCAGGCTGAGGAGGGCATCGGGCGCCTGCGCGGCGTCGCCGACACGGTGATCTCGATCCCGAACGACCGGCTTCTCGAGGTCGTGGAGCGTACGACGAGCGTCGTCGAGTCGTTCCGTCACGCCGACGATATCCTTCGTCAAGGCGTGCAGGGCATCTCCGACCTCATCACGGTGCCGGGGCTCATCAACCTCGACTTCGCCGACGTGCGCACGATCGTCAAGGACGCCGGCACGGCGCTGCTCGGCATCGGGATCGGCAGCGGTGAGAACCGCTCTCAGCTGGCGGCCGAGATGGCGATCCACTCGCCGCTGCTCGAGACTTCGATCGAGGGCGCGCGCGGCATCCTGCTCAACATCACCGGCGGCGCCGACCTCACCTTGTTCGAGGTCAACGAGACCGCGGGCGCGATCGCCGCCGCGGCGCACGACGACGCCAACATCATCTTCGGCGCCGTCGTCGACGAGCGGCTCGAGGGCAAGATCACCGTCACGGTCGTGGCGACGGGGTTCGGCGACGAGACCGCGCGCTCCGCTCGTGGAGCGGCGCCGGCGCCGCGCGGCAAAGAGCGCGAGCGCCTTGAAGAGACACGGCCGTTCGGCGAGCCGCCGGGCGGCGACTTCGAGATCCCGTCGTTCGTCCACCAGCCCGAGGAGTAAGACAGATCATGCGACGTGAGGAGGGCGACGGCGATGCGCGCTGACGCTACCGCCGTCGCGGCTCCCGCGGTCGAGCTCGAACTCGATCTCGACGTCTTCGACGGGCCCTTCGACCTCCTCGTCACACTCATCCTTCGGGACGAGGTCGACATCTGGGAGGTGCGGGTCTCACGCATCATCGCCGAGTACGTCCTGCGCCTCGCCGACAGCGGCGAGTTCGACCTCGACGCGACCTCGCAGTTCGTCGTGCTGGTCGCGGCCCTGCTCGAGATGAAGTCGCGGCTTCTGCTCGAGGGCGAGGTCGAGGACGTGCTCGAGGACCTCGACCCCGACGAAGCCGCTCGTCTGCTGATCGACCGTCTCGTGCGCTTCGGCCAGTTCCGCAACGCCGCCAGCGCGTTGCGCGGGCGCTGGGCGACGCACGCGGGCACCCTCTACCGGAACGTGCCGCTCCCCGCGGCGCTGCTGCGCCGGCCGGAGCCGGCGACCAGGCTGCCCCGGAGCCTGCTTGCCGACGCGCTCGCCCCGCTGCTCCGTGAGCCGCCCGTGCCCGACACGAGTCACCTCGCGGACCTCGCCGTCTCGCTGGTGCGCGAACTCCGCCGGCTACGGCGTCTCCTGGACGACAGCGGTGGTTTCACCTTCGGCGCCGTGGCTCCCGCCGGACGCGTCGAGCGGGCGGTCACCTTCTTCGCCCTGCTCGAGCTCCATGCGAGCGGCGAGGCGCGCCTGCGTCAGACGCGTCACTTCGGCGAGATCCACGTCGCTCGCTGCGCGCGCCCGGCGCTTGCCACGTGAGCGCGGGCGCCCGCGCGGATGACGCCGCTCGCCGCGGTGGAGTAGCATGCTGGCAGTCACTCCCGCGGACCTGATCATGGATCATCTCTCACGGCGCCTCGAGGCGCTTCTGTTCATCGCCCCTCGCCCCGTCCCGGCGGCGGCCCTCGCCGCGTCCTGCGAGTGCAGCGAGGACGACGTGTCGCTCGGCCTCGCCGAGCTCGCCCTTGAGTACGCCGAGGGCCGCCACGGACTCGTGCTGCGTGAGATCGGCGGCGGCTTCTCGCTGGCGGTGGCCGACGACTGCGCCGAGGCCGTGCGCCGGCACAGCGGTCTGGAGCAGCCCGAGGACCTGAGCTCGGCGCTGCTCGAGACGTTGAGCGTGGTCGCCTATCTCGAGCCCGTCACGCGGGCCGACATCGCCGAGGTGCGCGGCGTCTCGTCTGAATGGGCGCTGTCGGGACTGGTCGAGCGCGGGCTCGTCGAGGAGCAGGGGCGCGCGGCGACGCCGGGAGCGCCGATCCTGTACGCGACGACCGGACGCTTCCTCAAGCTCTTCGGCCTGCGCTCGCGCGCCGAGCTGCCGCCTCTGGAGGAGTTCGCTCTGGAGGCGGGCGAGGTCGAGGAGATCCGCGCCCGCCTGCTCTCGAACGCCGCCCGGAGGCGGCCATGAGCACGCCCATGAACCTGGTCGCGTATCTGGCTCGCGCCGGCGTCGGCTCGCGCCGCGCGTGCGACGAGCTCGTGCAGAGCGGCGCCGTGACCGTCAACGGCGAGGTGGTCACCTTCCCGCGCCACAAGGTGGAGGAGGCCGACGTCGTCGCCATCGGCGGCGAGACGGTGACGCCGCGCACCTTGCGCTACGTTCTCGTCAACAAGCCGCGCGGCGTGGCGAGCACGCGCAGCGACCCGCACGCCGACCGGGTGATCGTCGACCTCGTGCCCGAGGGCCGGACGCTGTTCCCCGTCGGGCGTCTCGACGTCGAAACGACCGGACTCATCATCCTCACCAACGACGGGGTGCTCGCCAACCGCCTCATGCACCCGCGCTACGGGGTCCAGAAGACGTACACGGTGAGAGTCCGCGGCAAGGTGACCAAGCGGGCCCTCGCGAGCCTGCGCCAGGGGGTCGTGCTCGAGGACGGCGTCACCGCCCCGGCGGAGGTCACGCTGCGCAAGCAGAGCGCCAAGACCGCGCTCGTCGAGCTGTCGATCCACGAGGGCCGCAAGCGCCAGGTGCGCCGCATGTTCCAGGCCCTCGACCTGCCGGTCGAGGACCTGCACCGGCGGCGCTACGGACCCCTCTCGGACAAGGGACTCTCGCCGGGCGGGTTCCGCGAGCTGGGCGGCGACGAGGTCGAGAGCCTGCGTCGCGCCGGCGAAGACGTGAGCACGGCGGTCGCCGGCGAGACGCAGGGCGACCCCGTGCCCCTCGCGGCGCCCGACGCGGCGAGTCCTCGCGGCGCGCGATGCCGTCGCGGCCGACGATGCGGCGCCGCAGGCCGCGCCCGAGGCGCGTGCACCGCAGGAGCCGCCGGCGGAGCCTGACCGCGACGCCGGCTGAGCGTCGCTCGGTCGCGCCCTCCGGGCAGGGTCGGCCTCTCTCCCCGGTGTATACTCTCAGGCTCCACGACGAGGCAGGGATGATGACGCCGCACGACACCTCGCCACGGTTGCGGGCGCTCCGCGGGGCGACGACCGTCGACGCAGACACCAGCGAGGCCATCCGTGAGCGCACGGCCGAGCTGGTCACGACCCTGCTCGAACGCAACGCTCTGGCGGTCGGCGACGTCGTCAGCGTCATCTTCACTGCCACGGCCGACCTGAGCGCCGACTTCCCGGCCGTCGCCGCGCGCAGTGTCGGTCTCGCGGGCACGCCGCTGCTGTGCAGCCAGGAGATACCGGTCGTCGGGGCGATCGAGCGCTGCGTCCGCGTCCTCGTGCACTGCTACCTGCCCCCCGAGCGCGCCGCCCATCACGTCTACCTGCACGGAGCGCGGCAGCTCCGCCTCGACCTTCCGGAGTGAGACGATGAGGTTCATCCCCGAGCTCGAGCGGATGGTGCCCTACGAACCGGGCCAGCCCCTCGAGCTCGTCATGCGCCGGTTCGGCCTGACCGAGGTCGTGAAGCTGGCCTCGAACGAGTTCCCGCTGCCGCCCTTCGACGAGGTCAGCGCAGGCGATCCTCGCCGCCATCGACGAGCTCAACCGCTATCCCGACGGCCACAGCACCGACCTGCGGGCGGCGCTCGCCGCGCGCTACGGCCGCACGAGCGACGAGATCGCCGTCGGCAACGGCTCGTGCGAGCTCCTCATGCTGCTCGGCGACATCCTGCTCGAACGTGGCGACGAGGTCGTGTTCGCCGACCCGTCGTTCACCGTCTACAGCGACATCTGCCTGCGCCACGGGGCCAGGGCCGTGACCGTGCCGACGGTCGAGTTCGCCCACGATCTCGAGGCGATGGCGGCCGCGGTGACGAAGCGCACGCGGATCGTCTTCGTCTGCAACCCGAACAACCCTACCGGGACGTACGTCCCGGTCGCCGACATCGCCGCGCTCGTCGAGGCGGTGCCGAACGATGTCCTGGTCGTCGTCGACGAGGCCTACAACGAGTTCGTGAGCGCCGCCGACGCGCAGGACGCGTTGCCCATGCAGGCCGCTCACGAGAACGTGGTCGTCCTGCGCACGTTCTCGAAGATCTACGGCCTGTGCGGGATGCGCGTCGGCTACGGCCTCTGCTCCGCCGAGATCAAGCGCGCCCTCGACAAGGTGCGGCAGCCCTTCAACGTGAACCGGCTCGCCCAGGCCGCTGCGTGCGAGGCCCTGAAGCACCAGGACCAGGTCGCGGAGCGCGCCGCGCTCAACGCGTCGCTGCGTGCCTCCATGGTGGAGCGTCTGGCCGCGATGGGTCGCGCCACGGTGCCGAGCGAGGCCAACTTCATGCTGGTCGACGCGCGCGGCCTGCGCGTCCCCCAGGACAAGGTGTTCGAGACGCTCCTCGCGCAAGGCGCCATCGTCCGCGACGGCAACGCGCTCGGGTGTCCGGGCTGGGCGCGGGTGAGCGTCGGGACCCGGGCCGAGACGGACTTCTACCTCGACAAGCTCGCGACCCTTCTGCCGGACGACGGCGCGAAGGGCGAAGGGAGGACGAGCTGAGCATGATGGTCATCATGCACGAGTCGGCGACCGCCGAGCAGGTCGCGCACGTCGTGGCGCGCGTCGAGGAGGTCGGCGCGTCCGCGCACGTCTCGACCGGCGAGCGTGTCACGGTGATCGGTGTCATCGGCGACCGCGAGGAGCTCACGGCGCTGCCGCTCGAGGCCATGCCCGGCGTGGAACGCGTGGTGGCGATCCTCAAGCCGTACAAGCTCGTGAGCCGCGAGTTCCAGGCCGCCGACACGGTCGTCGACGTCCGCGGCGTCAAGATCGGCGGGGGTCACTTCGCGATCATCGCGGGACCCTGCTCGGTCGAGACGCCGGCGCAGGTGATGGAGTCGGCGCGCGCCGTCAGGGCGGCGGGGGGTCTGCATGCTGCGCGGCGGCGCCTTCAAGCCGCGGACCTCGCCGTACGCCTTCCAGGGCCTCGGCGAGGAGGGCCTCAAGATGCTCGCCGCCGCCCGCGACGAGACCGGGCTGCCGATCGTCACCGAGATCATGGACCCGCGCGACCTCGACGTCGTGTACCGCTACGCCGACGTCGTCCAGATCGGGGCGCGCAACATGCAGAACTTCCTGCTGCTCGCCGAGGTGGGCGGGCTCGACAAGCCGGTGCTCCTCAAGCGCGGCCTCTCGGCGACCATCGAGGAGTGGCTCATGGCGGCGGAGTACGTGGTCAAGGGAGGAAACCGCGACGTGATCCTCTGCGAGCGCGGGATCCGCACCTTCGAGACCGCGACGCGCAACACGCTCGACCTCGGCGCGGTCGCCGTCGCCAAGCTCGCGAGCCACCTGCCGGTGGTCGTCGACCCGAGCCACGCCACCGGTCGGCCCGACCTGGTCCTGCCCCTCTCGCTTGCGGGCGTGGCGGTGGGGGCGGACGGGCTGATCGTCGAGACCCACCCCAACCCCGAGCACGCGCTGAGCGACGGACCGCAGTCCATCCCCACCGCCGCCTTCGGCGAGTACGCCGGGCGCGTGCTCGAGCTCGCCCGCTGGGCGGGCAAGAGCGTCGCGTAGGCGCCGATGGCCGCCGGCTCGCTGCAGGGCGGGACGCTCGCCGTCGTCGGCGTCGGCCTCATGGGCGGGCTCGCTCGGCCTGGCGGCGCGCCGCGCCGGGGTGCGCGAGGTCCTCGGCGTGAGCCGCAGCCGCGACACGCTCGACCTCGCGCTCGAGCGCGGCGCCATCACCGCCGCCTGCGCGAGCGTCGAGGAGGCCGCTGCGGCTGCCGACCTCGTGGTCGTCGCCACGCCGGTGCGCCTCGTCGTCGAGCACGTCAAGGCGGCGCTGCGCGCCGCCGGCCCCGACACCCTCGTGACCGACGTCGGCAGCACCAAGGGGCCGCTGATGCGCGCCCTGACGCCCGCCGAGCAGCGGCGCTGCGTCGGCGGGCACCCGCTCTGCGGCTCCGAGACGGCGGGCGTCGCCAACGCGCGCGCCACCCTGTACGAAGGCGCCACCTACTTCCTCACGCCGGGGGCGCATGTCGACGCCGAGGCGTACGGCCGCCTCTACGGGTTCGTCGGCGACCTCGGGGCGCGTCCGGTCGCCATCGACCCGGAGGAGCACGACCGGCTCATGGCGCTCATGAGCCACCTGCCGCACGTGCTCGCCAACGTGCTCATGACGCAGGCGGGCCAGCACGCCGGCTCGCGCGACGCCCTGCTTTCCGCCGGGCCGAGCTTCCGCGACCTGACGCGCATCGCCGGCAGCAACCGCCGGGTGTGGAGCGACATCTTCCTCGACAACCGCGCCGCTCTGCTCGCCGCCCTCGCGAGCTTCCAGGAGGGCCTGCAGGAGGTGCTCGAGGCGCTCGCCGCGGCGGACCCGAACGCCTCGGCGACACCATCGCGCGCGCCGCGTCGCACCGCGAGCGCATGCTCGTCGAGAGCAGTCTCGAGCCCAGCGAGCTGCAGCGCATCGTGGTGCGGATCCCGGACCGGCCCGGCGTGCTCAAGGAGATCATGGTCGCCCTGGGCGACGCGAACATCAACGTCGAGGACCTCGCCATGCACCACATGAGCGCGGAGCTCGGCGGCACGCTGACCGTCTACGTGCTCGGGGATGACGCCTGCCGCCGCGCCGGTCACCTCCTCGCCGGCCTCGGCTACGAGACCATGACCGGGCCGGCGGTCGAGTGACCGAGGCCGCCGGCAGCGCCCGCGAGGTCGTCCTCGTGGTCGCCATCGACGGGCCGAGCGGCTCGGGCAAGAGCACCGTCGCCCGTCGGGTCGCCGCGCGCCTGGGCTACCTGTACCTGGACACGGGCGCGATGTACCGCGGCGTCGGTGTGCTGGCCGCCGAGGCGGGCGTCTCGCCCGACGACGAGGCGGCGGTCGTGGCGGTGGCCCAGAAGACGCGCCTGCGCTTCGACGCCGACGGGCGGCTGCAGGCTGGCGAGCGCGACCTCAGCGAGGCGATCCGGACGCTCGAAGCAGGCGAGCTCGCCTCGCGCGTGTCGGCGCTGCCCGGGGTGCGTCGCCTGCTGGTCGAGCAGCAGCGCGCCCTGGCCAGGGAGCGCGGGGTCGTCATGGAGGGTCGCGACATCGGCACCAACGTCTTCCCGGACGCGGCGGTGAAGGTCTTCCTCACGGCCGCGCCCGATGTGCGCGCCGGACGGCGCCTGCTGGAGTTGCGCGCCGCCGGCGGCGACGTCACGTACGAGGAGGTCCTCGCCAACGTCCTCGAGCGCGACCGGCGCGACGAGCAGCGCGCCGTCGCGCCGTTGCGCCGGGCGCAGGACGCCATCGAGGTCGACACGACGGCTCTGAGTCTGGACGAGGTCGTCGCCGCCGTCGAGAGCATCGTCCGGCGCCGGCTGGGGCTGTGAGCGCGCGACCTCCGGGCGTACAGTGAGGGCCGAGGACGACGTCGTGCGGAGGAGATCGTGATCAGGCTCTGGGGTCTGCCGCTGCGGGGCCACGGGGACAGCGTGATCTACACGCTCGCGCGTTGCGTCGTCGTCCTCGTCTTCGGCGGTATCTACCGCTGTCGGGCCCAAGGCGCCCACCGTCTGCCGGCGCGCGGTCCGGCGATCCTCGTCGTCAATCATCAGGCGAACATCGATCCGGTCATCGTCGGCATGGTGTTCGACAGGCCGTTGCGCTTCATGGCCAAGAAGGAGCTCTTCAAGTTCGGCCCTCTGGGTCGGCTCGTGGGGTCGCTCGGTGCGTTCCCGATCGACCGTGGCGCCGGCGACAGGGCGGCCCTGCGGACGTCCCTCGACGTCCTCGCCGCCGGAGGCGTGCTGATGATGTTCCCCGAAGGGCACCGGTATCCGGACGACGAGATCCACGACTTCCTGCCGGGTGTCGGCATGCTCGCCCTGCGCAGCGGGGCGCCGGTGGTCCCGGTCGTCTCGAAGGGGACGCCGGCGATGTGGCGCGATGGCCGCCCGGGCTTTCCGGCGCTGCGCGTGCTGGTGGGCGAGCCGATCGACCTGTCTGACCTCACGGGTCGCGGGAGCAAGGTCTACGCCGAGGCGGCACGGTGCATGCAGGTGGCGGTGGCGGAGCTCTATGCGCGGCTCTGACGAGACTCGAGAGGCGTCGGCTCCGACCCTTCGCGCGACCGGGCCGCGGCGGAGGCCGACGAGCGCCGCGCCGCGCCGC
The DNA here is from genome assembly GCA_963707855.1 of uncultured Thermoleophilia bacterium. Classification (GTDB taxonomy): domain Bacteria; phylum Actinomycetota; class Thermoleophilia; order UBA2241; family UBA2241; genus UBA2241. The sequence continues at coordinate 20,388 of CAVPRQ010000006.1, read as the reverse complement.
GCGTGGTCGACGCCGACGGCTGCGAGATCGTCATCGCGCGCTACGCCGGGTACTGCTACGGCGTCGAGCGTGCCCTGAGGCTCACCGAGGACGCCCTCGCCAGCGCCGATCGGCCCGTGGCCACCCTCGGCCCGATCATCCACAACCCGAGCGTCGTCGAGGCGCTCGCCGAGCGCGGCGCCGACGTGGTCGACGCGCGTGGAGCGACGCCGTCGGGGGCACGCTCGTCGTACGCACGCACGGCGTCGCCCCCGAGGTCGTCGAGGAGGCGCGGGAGCCGGCGACTCGAACGTGATCGACGCGACGTGCCCGTTCGTGGCCGTCGCACAGCGCAAGGCGCGCGCCCTCCACGAGGCCGGCTACACCGTCGTGATCCTCGGGGAGCACGACCATCCCGAGGTGGTGGGCCTGCAGGGGTTCGCCGGCGGGGAGGCGATCGTCGTCGAGGACCCCGGCGACGTGCCGCTCGGGCGCCTGCGCGGACGCAAGGTCGGGCGTGGTCGTCCAGACGACGCAGGCTCACGACGCGCTGGCGCGGCTCGCCGCCTCGCTGGCGCCGAACGTCCGCGAGCTGCTCGTGTACAACACCGTCTGCGACGCGACGGAGAAGCGCCAGAGCGCGGCCTGCGAGCTCGCGGCGCAGGTCGACGTGGTCATCGTCGTCGGAGGGCGCAACAGCGCCAACACGATGCGCCTCGCGCAGCTCTGCCGCGGCATCGAGGCGCGCACGCACCACATCGAGTCGGCGACGGAGCTGCGCGCGGAGTGGGTCGCGGCGGCGCGGCGCGTCGGCGTCACCGCCGGGGCCTCGACGCCCGACGACGAGATCGAGGCCACGGTCGCCCGCCTGCAGCAGCCTCTGCCGAGCGCGTGACGAACGCTAGGACACGCGAGCGGCGGTCTCGACGGTCGAGTCGGTCGCGCGGCGCGGCGCGGCGCGGCGGCCTGCGCGCCGGCGACTGCATCGTCGCCCTCAACGGAAGCGCGCCGGAGGACGTCCTCGACCTCGAGATGGCGGCCGCAGACGGCGTCCTCTGGCTTCGCGTGCTGCGCGACGGCCGCCCTCTGGATCTGGCCGTGCGGCCGACGGCTCGGGCAGGCCACGGCATCTCCCTCGCGCACGGTCTCGGCGTGCGCGCCGCGCGCCTGCCGCAACGCCTGTCGCTTCTGCTTCGTCGACCAGCTGCCCGCCGGGCCTGCGCGCCAGCCTCTACGTCAAGGACGACGACTACCGGCTGTCCTTCCTGCACGGCACGTTCATCACCCTCACCAACCTCTCGCCGCGCGACGTCGACCGCATCGTGGGGCTGCGCCTCGCGCCGCTGTACGTGTCGCTGCACGCCTGGGACGACGAGGCTCGCGTCGCGCTCATGGGCGCCGCCGCGCGCTCCGTCGGTCCGCGTCCTGCGACGGCTCGACGCGGCCGGCCTCGAGGTCCACGTGCAGATCGTGCTCTGCCCCGGCTGGAACGACGGTGCCGGTCCTGGCGGAGACGGTGGACGCGGCTGTCGCGGATGGCCGCGGTGGAGGACGTGGGCATCGTGCCCGTCTCGCTCGCCGCCGAGGGCGATCTGCGGCGCGTCACGCCGACGGATGCCGCGGGCGACGGTCGCGGCGGTCGAGACGTGGCAGGCCGCGTGCCGGGCGAGGCTCGGCAGGGCCTTCGTGCACGCGGCCGACGAGTTCCACCTGCTCTGCGGGCGTCTGCCGCCGGCGAGCGACGCGACGCTGCAGTACGAGAACGGGATCGGCATGGCGGCGCACCTCCTGGACGAGGCGCGCGAGCTGGCCGGCGGCGGCGCTCTCGGGAGGCAGGCGAGGCCGCGGGTCCGCCTTCTCGGCGGTGCTGCTCGCGCGCCCCGTGCTCGAGGAGGCCTGCGCGCGGCTCCGGGGCGCCGGCCTGGACTGCCGCCCGTTCCTCGTCGCGAACCGGCTCTTCGGGCCGCACGTGACCGTCGGCGGCCTGCTCGGTGGCGCCGAGGTGCTGGCCGCCCTCGGCGCGGACCCCCTGGGGCCGGACGAGTGGCTGCTCGCGCCGCGCGGCTTCCTGCCGGAGGAGCTCGGGCGCACGCTGGACGACGTCGGCGAGGACGAGCTCGCCGGCGCCTGCGGTGGCCGGCTCGTCCTCGCCGACGGCCTTTCCGAGGCCTTTGCTAGACTGGGGCAGTGACCGAGCCCTCGCCCACCGTCGTCGTCGTCGGATCGCCGAACGCCGGCAAGTCCACCCTCGTGAACCGCCTCAGCGGCTCGCGCGCCGCCGTGGTGCACGAGACCCCCGGCGTGACGCGCGACCGCAAGGACCTCGACGTCGAGTGGCGCGGCCGTCACGTCCGGCTCGTCGACACGGGGGGCTACGACACCGCGGAGGACTCGCCCTTCGCGGCCCCGATCCGCGAGCAGATCGGCGCCGCCCTGGCGAGCGCCGACCTCGTCCTCTTCGTCGTCGACGGCCGCGCCGGGGCGGTCGCCGACGACCACGAGATCGCCCAGGTCCTGCGGCATGCGCGCGTCCCCGCCATCCTGCTGGCGAACAAGCTCGACGATCCCGCCGCGCGCCCGGCAGTCGACCTCTACCAGCTCGGGCTCGGCGAGCCGGTCCCGATCTCGGCCGTGCACGGCCTTGGCATCGGCGACCTCCTGGACACGGTGCTGGAGGCCGTCGGCGAAGGCACCCGACGCGGGCGACGCGGGCGCCGTGGACGCGGAAGCCGACGAGGGCGGGGAGGAGGGCGGGCCGCGCCCGCCCGTCCCCGTCGCCATCGTCGGCCGGCCGAACGCCGGCAAGTCGTCGCTGTTCAACGCCATCGCCGGCGAGCCGCGGGTGATCGTCAGCGAGGTGGCCGGCACCACGCGCGACGCGATCGACACCGTGGTCGAGACGCGGCACGGCGCCTTCCGCTTCATCGACACCGCCGGCATGCGCAAGGCGGCCAAGATGAGCGGGGTCGAGTACTACTCGCACCTGCGCAGCCTGCAGAGTCTCGACCGCGCGCACGTCGCCGTGGTCGTGCTCGACGCCACGCTCGGCTTCGGCGAGCTCGACGTGCAGGTCGCCGTCGAGGCGACCCGCCGGCACTGCGCCACCGTGCTCGCCGTGAACAAGACCGACATCGCCGAGCTCGACCTGGCGGAGGTGCGGGGGATCGCCGGGCGCAAGCTGCGCCAGCGCCCGGCCGCTCGTGGCGGTCTCCGCCCGCACGCACGCCGGGATCGCCTCCCTGCTCGAGATGGTCGCCCTGCTGGACACTCGCTATACTGCGCACATCGCGACGGCCGAGCTTAACCGGGCGCTGGCCGCGCTCGCCGCCGAGCGGCCGCTCCCGGCCAAGCGCGGCCGTCGGCTCAAGATGTACTACGCGGCCCAGTTCGGCACTTCGCCGCCGCGCATCGCGATCGAGATCAACGACCGCGCGCTGGTGACGCGCGACTACGGGTACTTCGTCGAGAACCGCCTTCGCGGGCGCTTCTCTCTGGAGGGCGTGCCGCTCATCATCGACTTCAAGGGACGATGAACCTGCTCGATGTGATCCTCTTCATCCCCATGCTGGTGGCGGCCTACCTGCTCGGCGCGATCCCCTTCGGCCTCGTCATCGGCAAGCTCTTCTTCGGCGTCGACATCCGCGAGCGCGGCTCGGGCAACGTGGGTACGACGAACGCCTTCCGCGTGCTGGGCAAGAAGGCCGGCATCGCCGTGCTCGCCTGCGACATGCTCAAGGGCTACGTCCCGGCCCTCATCGCCAGCCTCCTGTTCGGGCCCGTGGGCGACGATCTTCATCGCCTCGGCCCCCGTCGCCGGGCACATGTACTCGGTCTTCCTGCGCGGGTCCGGGGGCAAGGGCATCGCCACCGGCAGCGCCGTGGCCCTGGCCCTGGTCCCCGCGATCTACGTGGTCGCCCTCGGGACCTGGATAGCCGTGCTGCTCCTGGGCCGCATGGTCAGCCTCGCGTCGCTCTCGGCGGCGGTGATGCTTGCCGTTCTCGTGCTGCTCACCGGTCAGCCGCTCCCCTACGTGATCGCGGCGCTCCTCGTCCTCGTCCTCGTGACGATCGCGCACCGCGGCAACATCGGGCGCATCCTTGGGCACCGCGAGCCGCGGGTCACCTTCCCCTGGAACGCCAAGCCGCCGGCCGTCGGTGACGCCGGACGGGGGACGGGAGGGGTGTGACCATGGACGTCACCGTCATCGGCTCCGGAAGCTGGGGCAGCGCCTTCGCCCGGCATCTCTCGCGCGGCGGTCATCGCGTACAGGTCCTGACCCTGACCGCGGCCGAGGCGGCCGAGCTCGCGGAGACGCGCGAGAACCCGTCCTTTCTCCCCGGCGTCCGGCTTCCGGACGAGCTGGTCTTCGCGGCCCTGAAGGACGCCGAGATCGCAGGCGCGGACCTGATCGTGTACGCCGTCCCCACGCAGGCGGTCCGCGAGGTCGCGGCCTGGGTGGCCCCGCGGCGCGCGCCCGACAGCTTGCAGCTGTCGCTGGCCAAGGGCTACGAGCTGGGCAGCCTGCAGCGGCCGACCCAGGTGATCCGCGAGGTCACCGGGTCGCCCGCGGCGGCGCTGTCGGGTCCCAATCACGCCGAGGAGATCGGCCGCGACATGCCGTCGGCGACCGTCATCGCCAGCTTCGACATGACGGTCGCCGAGCGCCTGCAGAAGGCCATCGCCGGCGAGACGCTGCGCGTGTACACGAACGACGACGTCCTCGGGGTCGAGTCCTGCGGCGCGATGAAGAACCCCATCGCGGTCGCGGTCGGCATGTCGGACGGGCTCGGCTTCGGCGACAACTCACGTGCCGCTCTCATGACGCGCGGTCTCGCCGAGGTGGCGCGCCTCGGGCTGGCGCAAGGCGCGCGTTTCGAGACCTTCAGCGGGCTCGCCGGCGTCGGCGACCTCATCGCCACCTGCACCTCGCGGCACAGCCGCAACCGGCGCGCGGGCGAGCTGCTGGCCGGCGGCGCGACGCCGGCGGAGGCCGCCGCCGAGGTGGGACAGGTGGTGGAGGGCTTCCCGACGGCGTACGCGCTCCACGACCTGGCGGCGCGCTACGCGGTGGAGATCCCGGTCACCGAGAACGTGTACGAGGTCCTCGAGGGCCGGCGCACCCCGTCGGCGTGCGTGGCCGACCTCATGGGCCGGGTGCCGAAGCGCGAGTAGCGCGACCGTCCGGCGCGGCCCGCGCGCGGCCACGACGGTCCGCCCCCGGCGTCGTTGAACCGGGGCGCGGCGGTCTGGTAGACTCCCGCGGGCCGCGCGGCGGCCAGACGAACCGCCTCTCCGCGCCGCGCCCTTCAGCAACGCCATCCCGGACGCGCCGGCCTCTCTCCGCCGGGCGCTCCCTGCGAGGAGGTACGGTGGACGCCAACAGCTATCTGTTCACCTCGGAATCAGTCACCGAGGGACATCCCGACAAGCTCGCCGACCAGATCTCGGACGCCATCCTCGACGCGATCATCGCCGAGGACCCGTACTCTCGCGTCGCCTGCGAGACGCTCGTCAACACAGGCTTCGCCCTCGTCGCCGGCGAGATCACGACCGAGGCCTACGCCGACATCCCGACGATCGTCCGCGAGACGGTCAAGGAGGTCGGCTACACCGAGGCGCGCTTCGGGTTCGACTGGGAGACCTGCGGCGTCATGGTCGCGATCGACGAGCAGTCCCCGGACATCAGCCAGGGTGTGTCGCAGTCGCTCGAGGTGCGCACCGACGTCAACGACGACGACAGTCTCGACCTGCAGGGGGCCGGCGACCAGGGCATGATGTTCGGCTTCGCCTGCAACGAGACGCGCGAGCTCATGCCGTTGCCCATCTCGCTCGCCCACCAGCTCGCCAAGCGGCTCGCCGACGTGCGCAAGGCCGAGATCCTCCCGTACCTGCGCCCCGACGGCAAGTCGCAGGTGTCCGTGCGCTACGAGAACGGGCAGCCCGTCGAGATCACCAAGGTGGTGCTCGCGGCGCAGCACTCGGAGAAGGCCGACCTGCAGAGCATCATCCGGCCCGACCTCATCGAGCACGTCGTCGAGCCTATCCTGCCCAAGCATCTGTACGACGCGGCCCGACTCGAGGACCTGGTCGTCATCAACGCGACCGGCAAGTTCGTCATCGGCGGGCCGATGGGTGACGCCGGCCTCACGGGACGCAAGATCATCGTCGACACGTACGGCGGCGCCGCTCGCCACGGCGGCGGCGCCTTCTCGGGCAAGGACCCGAGCAAGGTCGACCGGTCCGGCGCCTACGCCGCGCGCTACGTGGCGAAGAACGTCGTCGCCGCCGGGCTCGCCGACCGCTGCGAGCTGCAGGTCGCCTACGCCATCGGTGTGGCGCATCCCGTGTCGCTGATGGTCGACTGCCAGGGCACCGAGAAGGTCGACGTGGCGACTATCGAGAAGCTCATCCGCGAGCACTTCGACCTGCGTCCCGCGGCGATCATCCGCGACCTCGACCTGCGCCGGCCGATCTTCCGCAAGACCGCGGCGTACGGGCACTTCGGCCGCCACGACCACGACTTCACGTGGGAGCGCACCGACAAGGCGGAGGCGCTGCGCGCCGCCGCCGGCCTGCCGAAGGCCTGACGCGGCGGCGGGGCGGCGCCGCGGAGCACGCGTGAGCGTCGCGACGGGACAGGCGTGAGCGTCGCCGCCGTCTTCCCGCTCGTCCGCACGCGGGCGTTCGCCGAGCCGTTCGACTACGCCCTTCCGGCTTCGTCCGGCGACGAGGTCACCGCCGGTGCGCTCGTCGCCGTTCCGCTCGGCGCGCAGACGGTCATCGGGGTGGTGCTCGAACTGCGCGCGCGGAGCACGCACGAGGGCGCCTTGCGGCCCGTTGCGGACGTCCTCGACGTCCCCGGCCTCGGCCCCGACCTGCTGGCCCTTGCCGAGCGGGTGCGCCGCTACTACCTCGCCTCGCTGAGCGGAGCGCTGGCGCTCGTCGCGCCGCCCACGGGCGCCCTGCGCGTCACTCGTCAGTACGCCCTGACCGACGCCGGCAGGGCGGCGCTCGAGGCTGGCGAAGGCGACCTCGAGGCGGTCGACGGGCTGACACCGCCGGGAGGGGCCTTGCGGCGCGTGGCGGAGCGCTACCGCCGCAAGGGCTGGGTGCGCGTCGCGCACCAGGTCCACCTCGTGGGCGCTCAGGCCGAGTCCCGGACGCTCGTCTTGGGTGAGGGTCAGATCAAGCGAGCGGGCGCCCGTCAGCGTGCCGCGCTCGAGGCGCTGGCCAAGGTGGGCCGGATCGACGCGCGCGCTTTGCGCGCCGCGACCGGCCTCTCGCGCGCCGGCCTCGAGAGCCTCGTGACCGCGGGCGCGGTGCGCGTCGTGACCGAAGAGGAAGCGGGGCCGGCGGCGAGCGAGCCGCCGCCGGAGCCGGCGGCTGGCCTCGGGCCCGCCGCCGGCCAGGCCGCGAGGCTCGCCGCCTGCGCGCGCCTCGGCGATGAGATCGATCTGCTCCCCGACCAGGCGGCGGCCCTCGACACGATCCTCTGCGCCTCCCGCCCGGGCGACGAGGTGCTGCTGCACGGGGTCACCGGCAGCGGCAAGACCGAGGTCTACCTGCGCGCCGCCGCGGCCGTCCGCGCCTCGGGGCGTTCGGTGCTCTTCCTGGTCCCGGAGATCGGCCTCACCGGGCAGACCGTGACCAGGGTGCGCGAGCGCTTCGCCGGCGAGCCGGTCGCCGTCCTCCACTCCGGCCTTTCGACCGGCGAGCGGCTCGACGCCTACCGGCAGCTCGCCTCCGGCCGCGTGCGCCTCGCCGTCGGCGCGCGGTCGGCGGTCTTCGCACCGCTCCAGGACCTCGGCCTGATCGTCATCGACGAGGAGCACGACACCTCGTACAAGCAGGACAACGAGCCGCACTACGACGCCCGGACGGTGGCCCGCTGGCGGGCGCAGGCATGCGGGGCCGTCGTCGTCAGCGGTTCGGCGACGCCGTGCGTCGAGACCTATGCGAGGGCGCCGCTGCACGCCGACCTCACGACGCGGGTCGACGGCTCGGCTCCTCCGCCGCTCGAGATCGTCGACATGCGCGACGTGCACGACGTGTTCTCGCCGCAGCTCGCCGCAGCCCTCGCCGAGACGGTCGACGCCGGCGAGAAGGCTATCCTCTTCCACAACCGGCGAGGCTACGCCGGCTACCTCGCCTGCGGTCACTGCGGTCGAGCGTGGAGCTGCCCGCGCTGCGACGTGACGCTGACGCTGTTCGGCGGGGGAGAGGGCGGATTGCGTTGCCGCACCTGCGGGCACGCCGAGCCTGCTCCGGCGGTGTGCCCCGAGTGCGGCAGTGGCGAGGTCTCGCGGCATGGCTTCGGGACCGAGCGCGTCGAGCGCGAGGTCCGCTCGCTGCTGCCGGGCGTCGGGCTGCTGCGGCTGGACTCCGACGTCGCCGCGTCGTACCGGCGCCTGCAGGCCGTTCTCGACGCCTTCGCCGCCCCGGGGCCCAAGGTGCTGGTGGGCACGCAGATGATCGCCAAGGGCCATCACTTCCCCGAGGTGACCCTGGTCGGCGTCGTCGACGCCGACGTGACCCTGCACTTCCCCGACTTCAGAGCCGAGGAGCGGACCTTCGCCATGCTGGTGCAGGTGGGAGGACGCAGCGGGCGCGGGCCGCGCCCCGGGCGCGCCATCGTTCAGACCCTGAGCCCGGGCGCGCGGCCGATCGCGCGCGCCGCCGCGGGGGAGCACGAGCGCTTCTACAGCGAGGAGGTGACGCAGCGGGCGGCGTTCGGCTATCCGCCGGCGACCTCGCTCGTCGGTCTCGAGCTGTCCTCGACGGCGAGCGAGAAGGCAGCGAAGGGCGCCGCGTTCGTCGCCGAGCGCGTGGCGGCGCTCCTCGAGGGCCGGGCGGAGGTCCTCGGGCCCGGCCCCCTCTATCGCGAACGGGGGCGCCACGGCGCTCGCGTCCTGATAAAAACTGCCGAGATAGGGGAAACACTCGACATACTGCGGCCTTGGCTCGAACGCTACCGGCCGCGGTTCGCCGACCGGGGCGCGCGGCTGGTGGCCGACGTCGACCCCCAGTGGCTGTGAGGCAAGGCAACCGCTACCATGAGGCCATGAGCGAGACGACCGACACCAAGAGCCGCGAGAGCCGGGCCCAGCGCGAGGCGCGGCGCGAGATCCGCGTCATCGGCGACCCCGTCCTGCGCGAACGGGCGCGCGAGGTCACGACCTTCGACCGCTCTCTGCGCAAGCTCGCCAAGCGGATGATCCGCGTCATGCACGACGCCCCGGGCATCGGCCTCGCGGCGCCGCAGGTCGGCGTCATCGACCGGCTGCTCGTCTACGACGTCGACGACGATCCCCGCGTGCTGGTGAACCCGCGACTCAGCGAGTTCTCCGACGACCGCGTGGAGAGCGACGAGGGGTGCCTCAGCGTGCCCGGCGTGGCCATGCCTGTGGAGCGCGCCGTCCGGGTGCGCGTCCAGGGCCAGGACGAGACGGGCGCTCGTGTGGACTTCGTCGCCGAGGAGCTCGAGGCGCGTGTGATCCAGCACGAGGTCGACCACCTGGACGGGGTCCTGATCGTCGACCGGACGACGCGGGAAGCCCGGGCGGCCGCGCTCCGCGCCCTGCGCGAGGGCACGGCCACCGACGTGGTGGCCGGCGGGCTCTGAGCGCCGTGCGAGTGGCGTTCGCCGGCACGGCGCCGTTCGCCGGAGCTCGTTCTCGCCGGACTCGTGGGCTCCCGCCACGCTCCCGTGGTCGTCGTGACCAACCCGGACCGTCCGCGCGGGCGGCACGGCACCCCGCAGGCGCCCGCCGTGAAGACGGCGGCGCTCGCCGCGGGCCTGCCCGTGCTGCAGCCCGAGCGGGTCGGCGATCCGGCCTCGGTCGATGCCCTGCTCGCGCACGGTCCCGACGTCTTCGTCGCCTGCGCCTACGGTCAGATCGTCGGCGCCTCCGTCCTCGCCGCCCTTCCGTGCCTGGTCGTCCATCCGTCGCCGGTGCCGCGCTGGCGCGGCGCGGCCCCGGTCGAACGGGCGCTGATGGCGGGGGAGACCGAGCTGGGCGTGGCGACCCTGCAGATGGCTGCCGGGGTCGACGAGGGCCCGGTGGCCGACGAGCGCGCCGTGTCCGTCCCGCGCGACGCCGACGCCGGCGAGGCGTACCGCCTTCTCGCGCCGGCCGCCGTCGAGAGCCTGCTCGCGACCCTCGACGCCATGGCGTCGGGGACGGTGCGCTGGCGCGCGCAACAGGGCGAGTCGTCGTACGCCGAGAAGATCGACGCCGCCGACCGGCAGATCGACTGGACCCGGTCCGCGGCCGCGATCGCCGACCAGGTGAGGGCGCTCTCGCCCCATATCGGCGCCGTGACCGAGCTCCTCGGCCGGCGGACCGTAGTGTGGCGGGCCCGGCCGGGCGACGGCCCGCTGCCCGAGCTCGGGCCCCGATCGCCTCGCCCTGTGCGCCGGTGAGGGCTGGCTCGAGGTCCTCGAGCTCCAGCAGGAGGGCCGCCGGCGCATGAGCGCAGCGGAGTTCCTGCGCGGCGCCGGGCGCGCCCTGGCCGGGCCGTGAGCGGCCCGGCGCCGGCGCGCCTCGCCGCGTGGCGGGCGCTCATGCGCCTTCACGAGAGCCGCGCGACGCTCGACGACGCCCGGGCGTCGCTGCCCGAGCTCGACGGCCTCGATGAGCGGGATCGCCGGCTCGCGACAGAGCTCGTCACGGGGACGGTCAAGCGCCGTCTCAGCCTCGACGCCGTGCTCGCGTTGGTCTCGACCCCGCCGCTCGATCGCCTCGAACCGGGAGTCCTGGAGGCCCTGCGCCTCAGCTCCTTCCAGCTCTTGTACCTCGACCGCGTCCCCGCGCACGCCGCGGTGGACGACGGCGTCGCCCTGGTGGCCCGAAGCGGGCGCCGCACGCAGGGGTACGTGAACGCCGTGCTGCGTGCGGTGGCCACGGACGGCCGCCGGCGCCTTGACGAGGCCTCCGGCGGCGACGACCTGCGTTCGCGCTCCCTGCGGTGGTCGTGCCCGGAGTGGGTGGTCCGGCTGCTGACCGCCGACCTGGGTCGCGAGGCCGCCGACGCGCTGCTCGAGGCCGCCAACGAGGCGCCCGAGCGCTGCCTGCGCGTCAACAGGCTGCGCGGGGACATGGGCGCCGCCGTGACGGCGCTCCGTGAGGCTGAGATCGTGGCCGAAGGCGTCACCGGCCTGCCCGATGCCCTCGTCTACGAGGGAGCGCCCATCGAATCGACGGCGGCGTTCGCCCGGGGGCTCGTCACCCCGCAATCGCGGGGCTCCCAGCTCGCCGCGCTCGTCGCCGCCGGGGGCGTGCCGGCTGCCGCGCACGCTGATCGACCTGTGCGCCGCGCCGGGGACCAAGACCTCACAGCTCGTCGCGGCGCACCCCGACACGCCGGTCACCGCCGTCGAGGTCGACCCTGCGCGTGCCGCCGCCCTGCGGGCGAACCTCCAGCGCCTCGGCGCGACGGCGGTCGACGTTGTCGAGGCCGACGCGACGCGTCTCCCTGACGCCTTCGCGCAGGCCTTCGACGTCGCCCTGGTCGACGCGCCGTGCAGCGGACTCGGCACGCTCGCCTCGCGCGCCGACGTCCGCTGGCGTCGCCGCCAGGCGGACGTCGCCCGCTTCGCCGCCGCGCAGCGCCGCCTCCTCGCCGCCGGCGCCCGCTGCGTACGCCCCGGCGGCGTGCTCACCTACGCGGTGTGCACGGTGACTCGAGCCGAGACCGTCGACGTGGTCAGGGACCTGCTCGCGAACGGCGGCTGGACGGCGGACGACCTCGGCGCCGAGTTCCCGGGTGCGGCGCACCCGGCCGACGGCGCCTTCCTGCTCGCGCTTCCGCCTCGCTGGGGGAGTACCGGCTTCTTCATCGCCCGCCTGCGGCGCGAGGGTCGCTGACGTCGCGACAGGCATGGTCTGTGCCCTTCGCCTCCTCTGCGCGACGCAGCCGACGGGGTAGAATGGGCACGCGGCGCCGCAGCCGCTCGGCCATCCGTGGAGGTGAGGCATGCTGCAGACGCTGAACGAGGTGCACGTCGCTCCGTCGATCCTCTCCGCCGACTTCGCGCGCCTCGGCGACGACATCGAGACCGTCCTCACCGCGGGCGCCAGGGTCATCCACGTCGACGTCATGGACGGCCGCTTCGTGCCCAACCTCACCATCGGACCGCTCGTCGTCGGCGCCGTGGCGCCGCTCGTGCACGGCGCCGGGGCGCTCGTCGACGTCCACCTCATGATCGAGAGCCCGGAACGCTCCATCGAGGCGTTCGCCGCCGCCGGGGCGGACGTCATCACCGTCCATCAGGAGACCTGCCCGCACCTGCACCGCACCCTGGCGCAGATCAGGGACACCGGCGCCGCCGCGGGGGTCGCCCTGAACCCGTCGACGCCACTTGACAGCCTCGCCGAGGTGCGTCAGCACTGCGACCTCGTGCTGGTCATGTCGGTGGACCCGGGCTTCGGCGGCCAGAGCTTCATCGACACGTCGCTCGACAAGCTGCGGCGGGCCAGGGCCTTCCTGCCCGAGAACGTCGCCCTCGAGGTCGACGGCGGCGTCAACGCGGTCAACGCGCCCGTTCTCGTCGCCGCCGGGGCGAACCTGCTCGTCGCCGGGTCCAGCGTGTTCGACGGCCTCGGGGCGGCGACCCGCTTCCGCGAGCTTGCCGAGGCTGCCGGCGAGCTCTGAGCCGGGCCGCCGCTCGGTCCGTCCTGCGCCTTTCTCGGCGCCTCGGCCAGCCCGTCGGCTTGAGGCGCGCCCAGCCATGCCCGTATACTGCGTCCTGCGAAGAACAGAGTGGCTTCAGGGCGGGGTGAAAGTCCCCACCGGCGGTGAGAGCCCGCGACCCTCGCAAGAGGTTGACCAGGTGGAACTCCTGGGCCGACGGTCAAAGTCCGGATGAGAGAAGACCACCGCGACGTCTCGGCGTCGTCCGCCCCGGAGCTGCGTGCCCGGGGCGTTGTGCGTTAAGGAGGACGCCGGAAGGTGGACGTGGACCGTCGCCAGGACGACCGCTTCATGGACGAGGCCTTCGCGCTCGCCGAGCGCGGCCGGGGCCGGACCCACCCGAACCCGCTCGTCGGCGCCGTGCTCGTGAAGGACGGCGCCGTCGTGGGACGCGGGTTCCACGCCGGCCCGGGCCAGCCCCACGCCGAGATCGTCGCCCTGCGCGAGGCAGGCTCGGCCGCGGCCGGCGCGACGCTGTACTGCACGCTGGAACCCTGCAGCCATCACGGGCGCACGCCGCCGTGCGCCGAGGCGCTCGTGCAGGCGGACGTGGCACGGGTCGTCGCCGCAGTGCAGGACCCCAATCCGCTGGTCGACGGGCGAGGCCTGGCCCACCTGCGCGCGGCCGGCGTCGCCGTCGATCTCGGCCGCGGCCGCTGGGAGCAGCGCGCGCGGACCCAGAACGCGGCCTTCGTCAAGGCGACGACGACGGGATTGCCGCTGGTCACCTACAAGGCCGCCGTGAGTCTCGACGGCAAGGTCGCGGCGGCGGGCGGGGACGCGCGCTGGATCTCGAGCCTCGAGAGCCGGCGCGCGGCCCACGCGATGCGCGCCGCCGCCGACGCCGTCATGATCGGCGCCGGCACGGTGCGTCGCGACGACCCTTCGCTCACCGTGAGGCTGGCCGAAGGCCGCGACCCTGTCAGGGTCGTCGTCTCGAGCGCCGGCGCTCCTGCCGGCGGAGTGCGCTCTGCTGGCGACGGCCGGCCAGACGCCGACCGTCGTCCTTGCGTCGCGGGTCAGCGACGCCGTTCGGCGCGGCCTCGAGGAGCGCGGCGTCGAGGTCCTCGAGATGGGCGAGGGCGGCCTGCGCCTCGGCCTGGGCATGCTCGCCGAGCGCGGTCTGCTCGACGTCCTCTGCGAAGGCGGCCCCGGCCTCGCCGGCGCCCTGCTCGCCGACGGTCTCGTCGACCGCCTCGTTCTGTTCGTCGCACCGCTCCTCATCGGTCGTGGCGCGCCGGATCTCGTCGCCACACCCGCGGTCGACGCGGTCTCGCGCGCTCTGCGTCTCGTCGACGTCCGCTGGGAGACGATCGGCGACGACCTCCTGGTGCGCGCCGACGTGGGACGCGCCGCTCCCGGCTTCGTTGAAGCCGAAGTCGTCGGCGCGGCGAGCGGAGGGGAGGCGGGGGCCTGATGTTCACCGGACTGGTCGAGGAGGTCGGCACCCTGAGATCACTGCGCGTCGGCGCGCAGAGTGCGGTGCTCGACATCGCCGCCCGAACGGTCGCGGCGGGCCTCGACGTGGGCGCCTCGGTGCTCACCGACGGCGTCTGCCTGACGGTGACCGCCGTGCGCGCCGACGGGTTCTCGGCCGACGTGATGCCCGAGACGGTCCGACGCACGACGCTCGCCGAGCGGCGTGCGGGCGACCGTCTCAACCTCGAGCGCGCCCTCACGCTGCAGTCGCGCCTCGGCGGTCACCTGGTGAGCGGACACGTCGACGGGGTCGGCGTGGTCACGCGCGTCGCGCCGGAGGACAACGCGCTCGTCGTCGAGCTGGAGGCGCCGGCCGCGGTGACCGACGTGAGCGTGCCGCAAGGCTCGGTCGCCGCTCGACGGCGTCAGCCTCACCATCGTCGCCGTCGACCCCGGCAGCCTGCGCGTCTCGCTGATCCCGCACACGGCGGCGGTCACGACGCTCTCGCGCCTCAGGCCCGGAGCCAGGGTGAATCTCGAGGCGGACCTGATCGGGAAGTACGTCGCAGGCGTTCGTCGCGCGGCGCAAGCCGCCCGAGGGGCTCACCTGGGAGAAGCTTGCGGAAGCGGGGTTCTGATGCGGAGCAGTCCGTTCGCGACCATCGAGGAGGCGCTCGCCGACCTGCGCGAAGGGCGGTTCGTGATCGTCTGCGACGACGAGGACCGCGAGAACGAGGGCGACCTGACACTCGTGGCGCAGTTCACGACGGCCGAGAAGATCAACTTCATGGCCAAGGAGGGGCGCGGCCTCATCTGTCTGGCGCTGACGCCCCAGCGCTGCGCCGAGCTCAACCTTCCGCCGATGGTGAGCGAGAACCGCGCCAAGCTGCAGACGGCGTTCACGGTGTCGATCGAGGCCCGCGACGGGGTGACGACGGGGATCTCGGCGCCCGACCGGGCGCGCACGATCCAGGTGGCCATAGACCCGGAGACGTCACCCGACGAGCTCGTGCAGCCGGGCCACGTCTTCCCGCTCATGGCCCGGCCCGGCGGCGTGCTCGAGCGCACCGGCCAGACCGAGGCCGGCGTCGACCTCGCCCGTCTCGCCGGCCTCGCTCCCGCGGCGGTGATCTGCGAGATCATGAACGACGACGGCACCATGGCGCGCGTGCCCGACCTCGTGCCGTACGCGCGGCGCCACGGTCTCAAGATCGTCACCGTGGCCGACCTCATCAAGTACCGGCGGCGCAACGAGAAGCTCATCCGCCGCGCCGCCACCGTCTCGATGCCGACGAAGTACGGCGACTTCAAGGCCGTGGGCTACGAGTCGGTGATCGACGGCGCCCACCACGTGGCCCTGGTCAAGGGAGAGGTGGCGGGGAAGAGCGACGTGCTCGTCCGCGTCCACTCCGAGTGCCTCACCGGCGACGTCTTCGGCTCGCTGCGCTGCGACTGCGGCGAGCAGTTCGCCGAGGCGCTGCGTCGCATCGAGGCCGAGGGGGCGGGCGTGCTCCTCTACATGCGCCAGGAGGGTCGCGGCATCGGGCTCATCAACAAGCTCAAGGCGTACGCCCTGCAGGAGCAGGGGCGCGACACGGTCGAGGCCAATCTCGAGCTGGGCTTCGCCCCGGACCTGCGCGACTACGGCATCGGCGCGCAGATCCTCGCCGACCTCGGCCTCTCGACGATCCGCATCATGACCAACAACCCCAAGAAGATCGTCGCGCTCGAGGGCTACGGGCTGCGCGTCACGGGGCGCGAGCACCTCGAGGTGCAGCCGCAGGACGACAACGTGACCTACCTGCGCACGAAGCGCGAGAAGCTCGGGCACCTGCTCGAGCACGAGGACCTGTTCGGGCAGGACGAGGGCCTTGAAGGGTAGGCCGCGTCCGGCGCCCCGGCGGGGCGTCCGCGCGGCCCTCCCATCCGACGACCACGGCGAAAGGAGCCGGCGATGACGACGTTCGAAGGCAAGCTGAGCGGCAAGGGGATGAAGTTCGCCCTCGTGGTGGGGCGCTTCAACGAGATGATCTCGACGCGCCTCTACGAGGGCGCCCTCGACTGCCTGCGGCGGCACGACGTCGCGCGAGGCGGACGTCGACACCGCCTGGGTCCCGGGCGCCTTCGAGATGCCGCTGGTCGCCGCGCGTCTCGCCGCCGAGCGGTCGCTACGACGCCGTGATCTGCCTCGGCGCCGTGATCCGCGGCGGCACGCCGCACTTCGAGTACGTCGCCGCGGAGGCGGCCAAGGGGATCGCCAAGGTCACGCTCGACACCGGCGTCCCGGTCGCCTTCGGCGTGCTCACCACCGACACCGTCGAACAGGCCGTGGAGCGGGCCGGCACGAAGGCCGGCAACAAGGGCTGGTCGGCGGCGGCCACGGCGCTCGAGATGGCGAACCTGATGCGCGCCCTGCCGGGCGGAGGGGCGGCCTGACCCGGCTTCGCCGGGCGTCGCCGCCCGAGGGGCTACAGGGCCTGGCTGCTGCGCCGCAAGATCACGCACGCCATGCGCCGCGGCGAGCATGAGTTGCTGCTGCGCGGCGTGGTCGAACTCGATGAGTCGCTGCCGGCGGCCGCGAGCGAGGCAGCGGCAAGCGCGGCCGCACCTCGAAGCGCAAGACGCTGGTCGCGGTGTTGGCTGAGCAGACGCCGCAGGGCCGCCTCGGTCGCACCCACCTGCGTGTGATCGACGACGTCAGCGCCAAGACCCTGACCAAGGCCGCCGGCGCGACGATCGAGCTCGGCAGCATCGTCAAGACCGACGGCTGGAGAGCCTACCGGGCGCTGCCCAACGCCGGCTACCTGCACGAGCCGCTCGTACAAGCCACGCCGCAGGCCGCCGCCGAGCTGCTGCCCTGGACGCACATCGTGATCTCCAACTTCAAGCGTTGGCAGCTCGACGTCGTTCCACGGCGTCAGCGCCGCTCACCTGCAGCCCTACCTCGACGAACCCTCTGGCGGCTCAATCGGCGCGACCAGCGGCTCGACCTCTTCCGCGGCCCCTTGACCGCTGCGTCCTGTACACGCCTCCGACCACATACTTGCAGCTAGTCGCGGCCTGAGTTGAGGGGATGGCATATGATGCAGACTACTATGTAGGCTGTTGCGGTCAGAAGAGACCCCGCCAAACGAACAGGAGCCCTGGCTTGCTTGCATCATCCACGACATGGTGGCGCATCGGCCGGTCACCCAAAGCCGCGTCGTCGGCCTACGCCTCGGAGAGGGGGAGTTCGTGAGCCACTACGACATCGCCTACGTGCGCGACCAGTTCCCGGCGCTCGCACGGGTGATCGACGGGCACGCGGCGGTCTACCTCGACGGGCCCGGAGGGACGCAGACACCACGGCGCGTTCTCGACGCCGTGCGAGGGTATCTCGCGGACCACAACGCCAACTGCGACGGCCACTTCGCCACGAGTCGCGAGACCGACGCGATCGTAGCCGAGGCTCGCCAGGCAGGCGCCGACCTCCTCGGCTGCGAACCCGCCGAGGTCAGCTTCGGCGCCAACATGACGACGCTCACGTATCTCCTCGCCGAAGCGCTTGGGCGCCGCATGAAGCCTGGCGACGAAGTCGTGATCACGGCGCTCGACCACGAGGCCAATCGCAGCCCTTGGGCGCAGCTCGCGGAGCGGGGCGTCATCGTGCGCGAAGTGCCGGTGGACCCCGCGACCTGCGTCCTCGACTGGCCCGCGTTCGAGGCCCTCGTGCGGCCGGGGCGCACCAAGGTCGTGGCGCTTGGCCATGCCTCGAACGCGGTCGGCACCATCAACGACGTCGCAGCTGCGGCGAGGTGGGCCCGAGCCGCCGGGGCATGGAGCGTGGTCGACGCCGTCCACTCCGCGCCTCATACTCCCCTCGACGTGCGCGCGATCGGCTGCGACTTTCTGCTCTGCTCCGCGTACAAGTTCTTCGGCCCGCACGTAGGGCTGCTGTTCGCGCGTCGCGAGGCGACGGCGCAGGTCGAGCCGCTGCGGCTTGCACGCAAACTCCCGAGCCCCCGTTCATCTGGGAGACGGGGACGCTGAACAGCGAAGGGATGGCAGGCACGATCGCGGCCGTCGATTCATCGCCGACCTCGGCGAGAGACACATGAGCGTGGTGGAAGGGGATCTTCTCGGCGAGCTGAAGGGTCGGCGGCGGGCGGTCGTGGCCGGCATGCTGGCGGCACACGCTTGCGAACAGCCGTTGGCACGGTGGCTGCGTGACGGGCTCGCCGACATCCCCGGCGTGACGCTGTACGGCCCGCCCCAGGATACCCGCGGACTTCCACCGTCTCGTTCACGCTCGACCGGCTGCCGGCGGGTGAGGCCGCCCGCGTGCTCGGCGAGCGCGGCTTCTTCGTCTGGACGGTGACTTCTACGCCGCGCGCCTCGTCGAGGTGCTTGGGCTGGCCGAACGAGGCGGCCTGATCCGCGTTGGCCTCGCCCCGTACACGACGCAGGGCGAGCTGGAGCGCTTCGTGGAGGCGGTCGACGACCTCTCGCAGCCACGCTGAACGCCGAGCAGTCTCGGTGGTGTGGCACGACCTGCACATCAGAGAACCGGGCCGTGACCGCTTTCCGCCATGTCTGGGCCCACGATTTCGTGGCCGAGAAGACCCACGACGGCGTCCCCGAAGCTGCTCTGCGTCGTCGATCAGTACACGCGCGAGTGCCTGGCGGTCGTCGTCGCCCGGCGCATCACTAGGCACGAGTTCCACCAGCTGCTCGCGTACACGGACGACGTCGACACCTGGCCGAAAGCTCGCCGCCTGGGAGGAGTCCTACAACGTGCACAGGCCCCACGGCGGACTCGGAGGCCTCACGCCCTATGAGGTCCTCAAGGAGAAGATGACATCGTAGGGCCCGGGTCAAGCGAGGTTGGGAAAGGCACAGGTTCGCGTCGACGCGTCTCCGTGCTTATGACGAGCCGGGGCCTGCATCGCCCGCCGCCAGAATGCGTCTGACGAGGCGGTTGGGCCACGCCGAGGCGACGGCGCAATACCTTGCCACGAAGTCGAGAGACTCGCCCACGTGCACCGGGGGTTGTGCGTCCTCAACGTCGAGAACCAGATGGTCAGCTCTCGACCGATGATCTCCACGCCAGGGCGACGGGGTGCCAAGTGCTGCGCACGCATGTCCTGCTCCCCGAGAGCGACGATAGCGCGCCGGCGATGACCCCTGTCTTCCCAGTGCCTGATGCACATGTTGGCGTCTGGGCCGATGGGGCCTGTGGGTAACCACGGCTTGCGGATGACTTCAATGACTTCGGCGGCTACGAAGAACACTTCCCGGTGCGGAATCGGGAGCGGATACGCCGTGGTCTCTCCCGGGGGTTCAGGGCCGATGAGGATGGCCTCCCCCACGCGCAGGTGGATTGATACGGTCGGGCAGCGTGCCGGCGTCGACGAAAGGGAGGCTGGAGGAGATCCCGCCCGAGATCCATCGCAGGCGACGGCCAAGGGCCTTCTCGACTCCCCCGGCGACGTCAACGATGAGCTGATGATTCTCGCGCAGTCGGCAGCACACCGCAAAGCTCGCCCACGATCGTGCCGACTCCGACCAGGTCAACGCCGGGCAGGGCCTCGATCGCTTCGGCAACGGGCACAGCCTCCTCGGGCAGGACGCCCTCTCTATGGTCGCCGGTGTCGACCATGAGGAGTACTCCGTGGCGCGTGCCGTGCTGCTGCGCCGCCGCGGACAGGGCTTCGACGACGGTCACTTCGGAGTTGAGGTCTCACCTGGTCTAGGCGGACGACGTCGTCGACCTCGCCAAAGGCGGGCGAACGGAGAAGCCAGACCTCGCAGTCGACGCCCGCCTCGCGCAGCCGCCGGACACTGTCCACTCGGGAGTCACCCAACATGGTGATGCCGCCCGAGAGCATGGCGCGAGCGAGGGCGGGCTCCCCACAGCAGCACTTGGTGACTCCGGTGACCTCTACTCCGCGCGCCGCGCACATGGCCACGACGGCAGCCGCGTTCGCACGCACCATCCTACAGTCGACGCTGATCGTCACGGTCATGCTTACTCCTCTGTGAACGCCGGTCGAATCTGTCGACCCGTCGGCGAGTCGATTCGCGCCCTGCGCACGGCGCGCTCAGGCGCCGCAAAGGCGCGCAACGCGCCCCCCTATCCAACGCTTTGCAGGGCATGGTCGTCGACGGCGCCCGCCGAGCTGCGCAGCGCCCTCGATGCGCTCTCGCGCTCCGCGCTCGTGCGCTCCTGTGCGGCCCTGCGCCCCGATCGCCGGCGGCTCGCCGATCCGATCGCAGGCGACCAAGGCCGCCTGCGCACCCTGGCGCGCAGGATCGTG
>CAVPRQ010000005.1:0-11485 GCA_963707855.1 uncultured Thermoleophilia bacterium | reverse complement strand
CGGCTTCGTCTCGCCGAGTGTCTTCACGCTCGCCGCGTCGGTGACCTTCCTCGCGATGGCGGTGCTCGGCGGCACCCGCTCACTCGCCGGACCGATCGCCGCGGCCGTGCTGCTCACCCTGCTGCAGTACCTCGACGCGCTGATCCCGGGGATCCCCCGGGAGACCGCGCAGACGATCCAGACCTACCAGGAGGACATCTACGGCATCACCATCGTCCTCGTCGTCATCTTCGCGCCCAGCGGGCTGGCCGGGCTCTGGCGACGACGCAAGGGGGGCGAGGCGGCGTGAGCCTGCTCCAGGTGCGCAACGTCACCAAGCGGTTCGGTGGCCTCACGGCCGTCGACGACGTCTCCTTCGACGTCTTCGAAGGCACGATCAAGGCGCTCATAGGCCCCAACGGCGCCGGCAAGTCGACCCTGTTCAACGCCCTCACCGGGTTCGACAAGCCCGACGAGGGCTCGGTGGTGTTCGACGGCCTCGAGCTCGTCGGGCGGCGCCCGCGCGACACCGTCCGCGCGGGTCTGGCCCGCACCTTCCAGAACACCCAGCTCTTCGACGAGATGACCGCCGGCGAGAACGTCATGGTCGGCAGGCAGGCGCACCAGCGCCGCGGCTTCTCGGGCGCCATGCTGCGCCTCCCGGCGTCGCTGGCGGAGGACCGCGAGGCGCGCGAGGAGGCGGGCCGGCTGCTGCGCCTCATCGGTATCGAGGAGTGGGTCGACACGCCGGCCGGCGACCTGCCGGCGGGCATCCGCCGCCTGGTCGAGATCGCCCGCGCGCTGGCCACCAAGCCACGTCTGCTGTTGCTCGACGAGCCCGCGGCGGGGCTCAACGCCAACGAGGCGCGCGAGCTGGTCCAGACACTGTTCCGCGTGCGCGACGCCGGCATCACCGTGATCATCGTCGAGCACCACATGGGGCTCGTCATGGACGTCTCCGACGAGATCGTCGTCCTCGACCGGGGCAGCAAGATCGCCGAAGGGCCGCCGCGGATGATCCAGAAGGACCCCGCGGTGATCGCCGCCTACCTGGGCGGGGAGGCCGACGAGGATGCCTGAGGCGGCGGCCATGCCCGCGACGGCCGGCGTGCGCACGGCCGCTCCTCTGCTCGAGCTGAGCGGGGTGTGCGCCGGGTACGGGCACGTCGAGGTCCTGCACGGCGTCGACCTCGTCGTCGGAGAGGGCGAGGTGGTGGCTGTTATCGGTGCCAACGGCGCCGGCAAGTCGACCCTGCTCAGAGCCGTCGTCGGGCTCGTCGACGTGCGCGCGGGCGCGATCGCCTACGGCGGCGCCCGCGTCGCCGCGCCGCGCCCCGAGCGGCTCGTGCGCGACGGGCTCGCCCTCGTCCCCGAGGGCAGGCTGCTCTTCGGCCCGATGACCGTGCGCGAGAACCTCGTCCTCGGCGCCTACGGCGGGGGGCGCAAGGGCAGGCCGGCGATCGGCGAGACGCTGGAGCGCGTGCACGCGCTGTTCCCCGTCCTCGCCGAGCGCGCCGGCCAGCCGGCCGAGACGCTGTCCGGCGGCGAGCAGCAGATGCTGGCCGTCGCGCGGGCGCTCATGTCGCGCCCGCGTCTGCTGCTCCTCGACGAGCCGTCCCTGGGGCTCGCGCCCCGCGTCATCGCCGAGATCTTCGCGGCGCTCGACGAGCTGCGCGCCCAGGGCGTCACGCTGCTGCTCGTCGAGCAGGACGCCCGCCTCGCGCTCAAGCATGCGGACCGCGGCTACGTCATGCGGACGGGCCGCGTGGTCCTCGAAGGCTCGTCGGGCGACTTGCTCGCCGACGAATCCGTGCGGGCCATCTACCTCGGCGCCTGGAGTGGTGAAGGAGAGGGATCATGATCTGGAACCCCGAGTACGAGTGCATGGACCGCGCGGCGCTGCACCAGGTGCAGCTGCGCCGCCTGCAGATGACGGCGTCGTGGGCCTACGAGCGCGTCCCCTACTACCGCGCAGGCATGGAGGAGAAGGGCGTGCGCCCACGCGACGTCCGCACCCTCGACGACCTCCAGCGCCTGCCCTTCACCGACGAGAGCGCGCTGCGCGACTCCTTCCCGTTCGGCATGTTCGCCCTGCCCCTGGACGAGGTGGTGCGCGTCCACTCCTCGTCGGGGACGACCGGCAAGCCGGTCGTCGTCGGCTACTCGCGCGGCGACGTCAACACGTGGACGGAGCTGACGGCGCGGGTCGCCGCGGCCGCCGGCGTGCACGCCGGCGACCTCGTCCAGATGGCCTTCCCCTACGGCATGTCGACCGGCGGTTGGGGCCTGCACTACGGCATCGAGCGCATCGGCGCGACGATCATCCCTGCGGGCGGCGGGCAGACGGAGCGCCAGCTCGTCATGATGCGCGACTTCGGCACCACCGTGTTCGTGTCGACCCCCTCCTACGCCCTCTATCTGGCCGAGAGGGCCGAGGAGCTCGGCGTCGACCTCGCGTCGCTCAAGCTGCGCCTCGGACTCTTCGGCGGCGAGCCTTGCTCCGACAGCATGACGTCCGAGATCGAGGCCAAGCTCGGGATCCGCGCGACCGACAACTACGGCCTGTCCGAGGTCATGGGTCCCGGCGTCGCCGGCGAGTGCGACTGCGCCTGCGGCCTGCACGTGAACGAGGATCACCTGCTGCTCGAGATCGTCGACCCGGCGAGCGGGGAACCGCGGTCTTTCGGCGAGGAGGGCGAGCTGGTCATCACGACACTGACCAAAGAGGCCTTCCCGCTGCTGCGCTACCGCAGCCACGACCTGACGTCGCTCGACCCGTCACGCTGCGAGTGCGGGCGCACGCTCGTGCGAATGGCGAAGGTGAGACAGCGCACCGACGACATGCTGATCGTCCGCGGCGTGAACGTCTATCCCAGCCAGATCGAGGACGTCCTCTTCCGGATCGAGGGCGTGCGCCCGCACTACCTCATCGTCGTCGACCGCAAGAAGAGCCTCGACGACCTCGAGATCCGCCTCGAGGTCGAGGAGAGCCTCTTCTCGGACGTCATGGGCGACATGGTGCGGCTGCAAGCCTCGGTCGCCGACAAGCTGCAATCGGCCCTCGGGCTGCGCGCCCGGGTCACGCTCGTAGAGCCGGGCGCGATCGAACGCGCCGCGGGTGGCAAGGCGAAGCGCGTCCTCGACCTGCGCGGCGACGGTTGACCGGCGACGACACAGGCGGACCGCACCCGAACGACGAGCTCGCGGCCTACCTGTCGCACGTGACGATCGGCGAGCTCGAGCAACGGGGCGTCGAGATCGTCGAGCACGACCCGGCCTGGCCCGACCACTATGCTCGCGAGGACGCGAGGATCCATGAAGCGCTCGGCGACCGCGTCGTCCTCCTCGAGCACATCGGGGCCACGGCTGTGCCCGGCCTTGCCGCCAAGCCGATCGTCGACATCCTGCTCGTCGTCGAGGACCCGGCGGACGAGGCGTCGTACGTGCCGGCCCTCCAGGCCGTCGGCTACGAGCTGCGCATCCGCGAGCCCGACTCGTTCGAGCACCGCATGCTGCGCACCCCGACGAGGGACGTGCACCTGCACGTCCTGCCGGCGGGGTGCCTTGAGATCGAGAGGTACCTGCTGTCGCGCGACCGGCTGCGCAGCGAACGGTCAGAGCGGGAGCTGTACGTGGCCACCTGGCGGAGGCTGGCCACACAAGACTGCCCGACCGTCGACCACTACGCGCGAGCCAAGAGTGAGGTCGTCGAGGCGATCACCGCCCGGGCGCGAGCAACGTCCGCCGGCTCCCCGCCCCAAGGCGAAGCGCGCTGACGTCGCCGCGCCGGTCCCGCGGCGCGCTCACTCGTGGACGATCGCGGCCTTGACGCGGTGCTCGAGCTCGGCGTGCTGCTCCCAGTTGAGGCCGGCGATGAGCTCGGGGTGTTCGGACCGGATGTGGTCGAACATCTTCTCCTCGACGCGCCGTACCTTCATGTCCTCGGCGACGAACGAGCAGCTCGCCAGACCGAGATCGCTGCAGGCCACGCGCAGCATGAGATGCTTGTCGAGCTCGTGCGGCTCCGCGCCCGGCTCGAGACCGTGCATGCTCGACTTGATGCGGTGCTCGAGCACCTTGTGCTGTTCGAAGGTGAGCCCGGCGATCATGTGGGGGTGTGCGTCCCGCAGATGCTCGATCATCATCCCTTCGACCTTGCCGACCTTCTCGCCCTCGCAGGCGAAGTCGCAATCCTCGACACCGATGTCCTTGCAGGAGACGCGCAGCATGGCCCCCTCCTTCTCGCTCTCGAGCCCTGTCGCGGGCTCCCCACATGAGTATGTTCCCGTGAATAGGACGAGGAAAGCCGTTCTGTCCGACGCGCGGTCGGCGAGGACCGCCGACACTCCGCGGCCACCGTCGGCGGGACCGCCGGGACGGTGACGGCCGGCAAACACAGGGGGGCGCCCGCCTTCAGGCCGGCGCCCTCCGCTCACCTGCGCCGCAGCGTCAGTCAGCGCGGCACTGCATCTTCTCGCAGCGGTCCAGCACGAAGCGCTTGTACTTCTCGAGGTCGCGCTCGAGCGTCGCTTGGGCGCGCGCGACCTCCTCGTCCGCCGCGCCCGTCGACCGCGGGGTGTAGTCGAGCTCTACCGCGACCCTCACCAGGCGGTCGCCCTGCGTCGTGAGGTCGACCTTGCCGGCCTGCATGTCGTCCTGGTCGATCAGCGGCTCCACGTCGGTCAGACCGCGCGTGTAGCCGCTCAACAGCGACCGCAGCATGAACTCACTCCACTCGAGGTCGGCGAACTCGAGCGGGACGTCGACCGTGATCGCAGCGTTGATGGCGGCCATGACGCCTCCCTCCATCGTGACTCGCCCCCGCACTCGAACGGGGACCGTGCCGTGAGTCTGCCCGCTGCGGCGGTTTCCTACGACACGGCTGACGCCACGGCCGGTGGCGGGAGCTCCTGTCGGGCCGCTCGTCGACGTCGCCCTGACTGCGGGAGGCGACTCGGACTCAGGTCGTCACTCCTCGACCTGCCGGCGGCTGCGGCGGAGCAGCACGACGACCGCGATCGCGACCACCACCAGGACGGCCACGACCACGACGGAGATCCAGCTCGTTGAGGCCGTCTCATCCTCCACGGTCGCCGCGGTCGCCGGCTGCAGTCCCATCCACGAGTCGCGGTTGAACACGCCGCCGGGGTAGTCGGGGTAGCCGCCAGGCGCCTGCACGTACCCCTCCCATGTGGCGCTGTCGTAGGCCTCCAGGAACTGGAAGTAGCCGAAGATCAGGTACGGCGATGACTCGTACGCGATCTCCTGCATCCGCTGGATCGCGGCGGTACGCGCCGCAGGGTCGACCGCGGTGCTCTGCTCCAGGTACAGCGCGTCGTACTCGGGGTCGACCCAGTTGGTGTCGCTCCATCCCTGGATCTGCGCTTCCGTGAGCAGGCTCAGTATGAACTGCGGGTCGGCATCGCCCTGCCACCACCAGAGGACCATGTCGAAGTCGGGCGCGAACGTGTCGCCCTCCTGGTTGGACGTAGCGTCGATGATCGCTCCGGCGTCAAGCACCTGGAGGGTCACTTTCACCCCGACGTCCCTGAACCAGCCCACGGCGAGCTTGCTCGTCGAGACGTTCTCCGGCGTCCCGGAGTCGGTGTAGAGGCGCAGTTTGAGCGGTTTGCCGTCCTTGGTCTCGCGGAAGCCGTCGCCGTCCACGTCCTTGTAGCCGGCGGCGTCGAGCATCTCCTGGGCTTTGGCCGGATCGTAAGTGTAGGCCACCTCGCCCGCGGGCTCCCAGTAGTACGCGGAGTACGGCGGCAACAGGACGCCTGCGGGGTCCATGTAGCCGCTGTAGGCGTTCGTCGCGTTGCTCTCACGGTCGAGGGCGTACTGCAGGGCCTGGCGGAAGGCGGGATCGAGCAGCACCGGGTTGCCCTTCGAGTCTGGGCTGTCGTAGCAGTTGAAGGTGAGCTGCTCGAACGACCACGAGACGACCCCGCCGGTCGTGATGGCATCCGAGGCGAGACCCGGGAACTGGGCCGGCGGCACGCCGATGCAGCCGTCCAGCGCCCCCGACTTGAGGTCCTGCACCATCGTGTCGGCGTTCTGGTAGGTGATGACCAGGATCTCGTCCATGTTCGGCTTGCCACCCACGTAGTCGGGGTTGGCCACCAGGCGTGTGTAGTCGTTCGCCTTGTGCTCGACCACCTGCCAGGGACCGGAGCCGATGCACGGCGGGCCGTTGGTGAACGACCCTTCGGCGTCGGCCGGCGAGACCTTCGACCAGATGTGCTCCGGCAGGATCGGCACCTTCATCGAGAGGATGTCGCCCTTGGGCATGCTGCACTCGAACTGCACGGTGAGGTCGTCGAGAGCGGTCACCTTGTCGATGTAGGTGGTGTAGGAGAGGAAGTTGGCGAGCTCGTTCTCGATGATGTAAGTGAACGTGAAGGCCACGTCCCGGGCGGTCGCCGGCTCGCCGTCCTGCCACTTCTGGCCGGGTCGGATCTTGAAGGTCCACACGAGCCCGTCCTCCGAGTGACTCCAGCTCTCGGCGAACTCGGGCCGCGGCCCCAGCTTCTCGGGCTCGAACCCGACGAGAAAGTCGTAGTTCTCCTGGTAGATCATGTAGTCGACGCCGCTGTAGCCGATGAACGGGTTCAGGTTGTCGACGTACTCCAGCGTGCCGTAGCGATAGGCGACCTTGTCGGACGCCGGGCTCGGCGACGGACTGTCGGCGAGCGCGGCGCCGGCGACGGCCACGCTCACGGTCACGGCCATGAGGACCATGAGGCCGGAGAGCCAGAGACGCTGCGCTGCTGTCGGACTTGCTGTTCTCATCGATCTCCCCCTGTCGATGGGCGTCGCGCGACGGCGGGTCGCGCGATGCGCTATGACTTCGAGCTCCGCGTCCGCCGCGACGAGGATGCGTCGCAGCTCGACAGCCTTGGCCTCGTCGAGAGGCTCTGGCTGGTAGTGTTCGAGGATGTGGAGGGCGCGCTCGCGCGCGACCTCGATCGGCGGGCGGTAGCCGCCTTCGGGGTCCGGCTCACAGGTCAGCCCGCGCACGAAGGTCTCGCGCATGTGGCGGCGCGTGTGCACCTGGGCGAGGAAGTGCCCGCCGGGTCCGACCGCATCGATCACGTCGAGGGCGAACTCCTCATCGCCGACCGCCACGTCCATGAGGCTGTAGCGGGCCTGGTGGTAGAGGTGATCGTCGAGGATGATGTCCTCGGCCGTCCAGAGCCTGCCGTCGTTGGTGAGCCCGAGCCCGACGACCAGCTCGGAGCCGCTCCTCGCCGCCATGGTCAAGGAGGCCGCGCCCTGCGCGGCCTCCGCCCAGGTGCCCGGCAGCTCGGAGTCGGTGCCGCCGCCGCAGCCATGCTGCGAGGGCAGACCGAGACGGTGGACGAGGTCGACGCAGAGCGACGGGTCGCGCGCCGTCTATCGAGTGCCCGCCGTCGCCGGTACGCGGGTCGCTGGGGCCGGGGATGGCGTAGCCGACCACCGGTGCGCCCGGATGCGCGAGCTGGACGAGCGACGACCAGGGCGAGCACCTCGGCGATCGCCTGCGCCATGAAGCCGGCGTGCGTCGCGGGGCCGGTCGTGCCGCCGCTCGGCGCGCCGCCGAGCACGAGCGGCACGCCGGCCTCGGCGAAGACTAGGGCGGCGTCCGCGCCGTCGCGGTCGATGGTCAGCGGCGAGACCACGAAGGTGAGGTCGCTGAGCGGCGGGCGGCGGCGAAGCTCTTCGGCGCCGCCGGCGATCACGGTCGCCATCTCCACGGCGTAGCGCGCCTCGCGCGCGCCCTGGACGATGCCCTGGAGGTGCTTCACGGTGTTGTTCCAGCCGGCGTCGAGCTCGTGCAGCTGGGCGGTCGCGCCGCAGTCGCCGGCGCCGACGGTGGGCCACCAGTAGGCGATCGACGAGACGTAGTCGAGCAGCCGCGTGGCGTCGGCGAGGTCGGCCTTGGTCGAGGCGCGGCGCTCGACCGGTGCGCCAGTCGATCACCTCGGTGCCGCAGCCGTCCGGCGGTCATGTAGGTGGCGCCGGACGCCAGATCGAGGTCGCAGGAGCCGTCGCGGGAGCCCAGGACGAAGGTGCGCGGCGCGCTCGCGAGCGCGCCGCGCACCAGCACCTCCGGCAGGCGCGCGACCTGCCGCTCGGCGTCCCACCCGGCGCCGTGCTCGCGAAAGACCGCGGCGCGCGCTCCGAGAGCACTCGACGCCGGTGCGCTGCAGGACCTGCATCGCGGCGTCGACGAACCGGTCGAGGTAGGCGTCGTCGTGGCGCTTCGGCAGAGAGGCCGGGCGCCAGGGCTCGATCGGCAGGCGGCGCAGGCGGGGGCTATCGGGGTTCATACCGCGCCCGTCGTCTCGAGCCACGTCCGCCGCCCTTCCTGTCCGCCCGCTCTGGGAGTACCGCTCGACGATCGCCCGGATGAACGGGTTGAGGACGTCGTGCGTGTGGCCGTAGATCGAGCAGTGGCCCATGCCGGCGAACTCGTGGTAGTGGCCGTCGCCGGCAGCTCCGCGACCTCCATGTTGTCCTGCGGCACCGCCTGCACGTCCTGCTCGAAGGCGATGACGTGCATCGGCACCCGGCAGCCGGGCAGTGCTCGCTCTGGTCGAAGGTCACGCACGGCAGCCACTGGGCGACGAGGGAGTCCTCCTCGCCGCCGCCCTCGTAGTACGCGATCAAGTCGTCGCGCAGCTGCGGCCACAGCTCGCGGTCACCCAGCACCTTCGCCGGGTAGTACATCGCCGCGTAGTGCATCGCTGCCATCACCGCCGACGACGGTCTCCAGCGAAGCCGTGTCCGCGCGGCGCCACTCGATCTCGGCCATCTGGTAGTCCCAGGTCCAGCCGACGCTCCTCGCGCCGGTCCCCATCGGGATGGCGACGCGCATGAGGTCGGGGTGGTCGATCGCGACCTGCTGCACGATGCCGGCGCCGAAGGAGAGGCCGACAGGGCGACGGAGGGTCGCAGACCGCTCGATGAGGTCGGCGATGTCCTGGGCGAAGCCCTCGATCGGCCACGGCCGAGGAGCGTCGCAGAGCGTCGTGCCGACGCCGCGGCAGTCTGACGTCGTGTTGCGGAACGCCGTCCTTGAAGTAGGGGAGCTGGTAGGCGTCCCAGGAATGGGCCGTCCCCCCGGCGCCCGACACCCAGACGATGTCGGGCCCCTCGCCGACCTGCTCGTAGTGGATCGCTGGCCTGCGAACCCTGGATGGTCGGCACCGTGTCCTCCCGCCTCGGTCGGTCACGAAGATGCTTCAGTCTGCGCCGCGCACGTCAACGGGTAGGATTCCATTGTGGAACGCGGTGCGGCCGGTGTCCGGTGGACTCCGGTCGGCAATGAACGCCGTCCCGAGCACCCGCGGTGGAGCGACTTCCGGCGGCCAGGGAGGTCGTGCACGGCATGGCAGTCAGGCTCGACGACGTCGATCGCCGCATCATCCTGCTCCTGCAGGAGGACGGGCGTATGTCGGCGCGCGAGATCAGCCGCCGGATGGGCGACATCGGTGACCGCGCCGTGCGCTACCGCATCAATCGCCTGCTGCGCTCGGGGGCGATTCGATCATCGCGGTCGTGAGCAGCAAGCAGATCGGCTACCCGGTGCTCGGCGACGTCATCCTCGAGGTGCCGCCGGCGAGCGTGCGCGAGGTTCTGGCGGCCCTGACCGACGATGAGCTCGTCTGCTACCTGGGAGCCGACCTCGAGCGCGGCACCGTCACACTCCAGATCGCGGCCCGGGACGAGTACGAGTTCCGGACCTGGGTGAGCTCGCTGGTCAAGAGCATCGACGGCGCCGCGATCGTCAAGAGCACCCTGGTGAGACAGGTCGCCAAGGGCTCCGACCAGTGGCCGCCGCCGCGGGACTGAGCGCGCGGCTCACCTGACCGCGGTCAGGGGAGTGGTCGCGCCCTTCACCTGGCCGCGGCCACGAAGGCCTCGACGAGCTCGTCCATGACCTTCCTGACGTTCGCCGGCAGCGGCGCCGACTCGTGGCTCGCGAGGATCTCGCGCGCCTTGCGTCGCGCCTTCTCGCGCAGGTCGAGCGATCCCTCGGCCTCCCAGCGCGCCTGTGAAACGCGGTTGAACATGGTCGGCCTCCACTGCAGATCGCGCGCGTGGTCCCTCGTGTGCCTCGCCCCCAGGAAGTCGCCGCCGGGGCCGGCTGCAGCGACCACGTCCACGGCGAGCGTCTCTTCGCTGACCTCGATGCCTTCGAGCACGCGCCGGTCCATCGAGACGATCTCGTCTGCGATGACCACGAGCTCGGGCGCGCAGGTGAGACCGGCGTCGAGGTAGCCGAGATCATGGTTCAGGTTGGCGCCCGCCTGCATCGAGAGCAACGTGACCTGGGTCGCGTCGATGCCCGCCTGGGCGTCGACGCACTGCGAGTCGCTGGTGCCCGCGAAGCTCCAGTTGGGGATGTCCATCCACTTCGCCATCTCGACGATGCCGAGGTCGGTCGAGTACCGCTCGGCCGAGTTGTACAGCTGACGCAGCGTGCTCATGTCGAGCTTGGCGGAGGCCGAGCCGGTGATGAAGGGGGCGCCGGGACGACGCAGCTGATGGATCACGAGGCCGAACAGCGACTCGGCCACGCCCTGCATGATCTGGCCGGCGGGCGTGATCGGCGCGGCGGCGCCCGCCGTCGGCGCCGGGGCGTAGACGAGCGGGATGCCGTGGTCGGCGCACAGGAGCAGCTTGTCGAGGACCTCGACGGGGTGCTTCAGCGGGCTGACCGGCTCGCCGTAGTGGATGAAGTACGGCCTCGCGCGCAGGCCCTCAGCGCCGCCGCGCAGCTCGCAGGCGATCCTCCACATCACTTCGAGGTCTTCGGCTTCGGCCGCCGTCACGACGAGCGGCTTGGTGGTGTTGCCGGCCATCGCCCGGAAGCTCTCGAGGTACGACGCATGGGCGGCGACGTCGCGCGGGTAGGCGCTCGACATGACGAAGTCGATGTTCGGCAGGGCGTCGCAGAGGCGCGCCATGCGACGGACGTCGGCGAGCACGCTGGGGCGGCGCTCGCCGGTCTCGAGGTCGTAGGTGTTCATCAGGTCGGAGCCGGTGCCGAAGTACGCGTTGAAGCCGCCGAGCTGCATCGCGAGCTCGTCGTCGCGGTCGTAGACGGGGATCATCGGCGGGACCGTGTCGCGCGCCCGGGCCACGAGCTCGCGGGGGATGCGCACCAGATCCTCGCCCTCGACGGTCGCGCCCGCGTCGAGAAGCAGCCGGCGTGCGGTCTCGTGCGGCACGGTCATGCCGACCTCGGCGATCACCGTGAGTGCCGCGTCGTAGATGGCACGGCACTTCTCTTCCGTGAGGACCGTCAGTCGGCCGGTGAGCCCGTTGGGTGACCGCTCGTCCATGCTGGTCTCTCCTTCCCGGCGCGGTCGATGCCCGCGCCGTGTCTGACTTCGCTCACGAACTCGTGGCAGAGCCGATCCCGAACCTCTCCGGAGTCGAGGCGATGTCGGCGCTCCTGATCCGGTGGTCGATGGTGCAGTGGCGAGCATCTCGTCGTCGGTGCTCTCGGTCCGTA
>CAVPRQ010000004.1:0-54468 GCA_963707855.1 uncultured Thermoleophilia bacterium | reverse complement strand
CAAGCTCTTCAAAGAGCAGCCCGGGAAGGATCGCTCCCTTGGCCAATTCTTCGGCCCGTCGAGCCCACTTCTGCATGTCCTGCCCGATATGGGGGATTTTCCCTAGCAATTGCCCCGTCTCTTCCCGTACCTTGGCATAAAACTCTCCGGTGAAGGTCCGGTTCAAATAGGAGGAAATGGCACCAACATTTTTCGAGATGGACATTTGATTGTCGTTCAGAATAACCAGGAAGTCTTTCGCCAGCCCCCGGCATGGTGCAGGCCTTCCAGCGTCATCCCGGCCGTCATGGCCCCATCCCCGACCACACAGACCACTTTATGCTTCTGATGCAATTGCTCATGGGCACGACCAACCCAAAGGCTGCGGAAACGCCGGTGCCTGCATGGCCCGCGTTGAATGTATCGTAACACTCTCCTCACGTTTGGTGAAGCCGCTCATTCCCCCGTACTGTCGAGCGTGTGAAATTGCTCCCGGCGCCCGGTGAGTAGTTTATGCGCGTAGGCTTGATTGCTGGTGTCCCAGACGATCTTATCCTGTGGCGTATCGAGCAGATAGTGCAATGCTACCGTCAGTTCAATCACTCCGAGGTTCGAGGCCAGGTGTCCTCCGACATTAGAGACCACGCCGATAATCTGTTCCCGCAGCTCCTGGCACAAGATAGGAAACTGCGCCGGTGATAGCCGCTTCAGATCAGCAGGGCTGTGAATGGTCTTCAAGATCGACATAGCAGATGCTCCTTTGCGTGAAGGCATGGGTCTGTATCAACGAGCTGGGTTCGAATACGCACTGGCGAAGCACACGTAGCAGCTTACACGTTAACGTCCGAGATTTTCACATGGAAAGCCCATGTTGTCAAGCGGTTACGGAGGCAATGGACGCTGAATTATGATTCGAATCGATACGTGAGGACTGTCGAGAGAGTACGGTCTGCCGACCCACCAGCTATGAATTCCACATTCTCGGCCCCGTCGATCTGCCAGCGCAGGTGCGGTTGCAGTCGATAGGAGAATCCAAGGACCACCTCTGTCGCTCCTCGATTGAGCAAGCTAAGCCCTGTTCCATGAAACGCTGAAGAGTACTTAGGAGAACTGCAGAGCAAAGGACGCTTCCTCCGACCAGAGATACTCGACAGCCGTCATGGCCAACATGATCGGTTGGGGATGAAAGCTGCCAATAGGGGCTCCGGGGAAGACACCGTTACTGTGGACGTATGTAACCAGGCGAGACAGGAGATTCTTCTCCAACGCAATCCGACTTCCGCGTCCGGATGGCCACTTCCAAAAGCCCGACTCGCATCTCTGGACGGCACTTTGACCGCCACCCGCAAAAAGACAGCCGGCAAGGCTTCGTTCTGTCGAACAATCTAATACTTACTCACCAATGAAATATCTCCCAATCCCAATTGATCTTCCCCCCATGAAACACAGTTCTCCCGCCAGGGGACACCGTATAGGCATAGCCCAAATTCCTCAGGTCTCTCCTCGCCCCTGACAAACCCATCGTGGCCCGCTCCGTTGCGGTGCCCGTTCCATTTAATATGCCTAACGATACAAGACCGGCACATCCAACGCCACCTCAAGTCGATCAGCCACGCCGTACCGGACAGATAATCCTGACCAGAGCGTTTCGAACTTCATGACCGCACTCGATTGAGGATTCAATTTGCTGAAAATCGATGCAGTATCTGCCAACTCTACTCGCACATCGACCGTGCCTTGACTTACTAGGGTCGCACGATCGCCAGGCATTCCAAGAACCAGTATCTGGATAGGTTAAAGTTCCGAACCGGAAAGGGCCTAAACCCATCGGCATAGCTACTGCACGGCCAGGCGCCAAGCCCCCGCCACAAACACTCCGCACCCCTCAGGACCGAGGAAACACGCAGGCCACGACTAGTGCGAGAGTCAGTAGGGGAAATCCAACCCCGCAAAAATCGCACCCCCTTCGCGGCTATAACCGTAGTCGACTCGTCCGACGACGTTGGGCCGAACAATTCCTCGGAATCCAACACCCGGAGTCATGCGGTAATCCTTAAAGCTGACGTTCTTGAAGTCATTGAACACCTGTCCGGTATCCAAGAATGGCGCGATCTCGAAGTCCGCGATGACGCCCGCTACCTTGGTACGTGCCAGATGAATTCGTTCCTCGATGCTGATCGACACAAGATTCAGATCGATAAAGCGATCGACGCCAAATCCGCGCAGATTATTTTGCCCGCCCAATGAACTTTGCTCGAAGAACGGCACTTGTTTCCCAATCGTCGCCTGAAGGTCTGCCCGCACGACGAGAATCGCGCGCTTCGATTCACTCGGAAACAGCTTCTTGACCTCCAGTTCATAGCGGGAGTAGATGGGATGATCGCCGTTGCTGAAATTCTGATTTACCTCTGCATAGGCCGTCACGGCCATCCCATCGGTCGGCGAAACGAGATTATTGCGCGTATCGTAATAAAACGTCGCCCGATTCCCAAGAATGAACGTCTCCCCTTCCACCCCAGGCACCGCAGGGAAGACATCGACAGTATAGGGGAGAGCGGTCGCTCCCTTCTGCAGACTCACGGCGCGGAACCGCTGGCCAACAGCAATCTGGGTGACTTCGTTCGCGTAGACCCCGAATCGCCAATTCGCCCGTCCCTCGACCGCCGTGTAGTTCGTTTCGTCCGACTGCAGCGTCGTTTCCCCTAAGCCAAAAAACCGTGACGTGGCATTCTTGAAATACGAAGCGCCAAAATTCAACGAGTAGCGCCCCTGACTGAATGCCGGATCGGCATAACTGAATACCACTTTGCGTTCGATCCGTTCCGCGTACGATGCGATGAACCGAATTTCCCGCCCCCCCGGCTCATACCGAAACAGATTGATCGCCCCACGCGTCCCAACAATGGAATTATGAATGACCATCGGGGCGACGATGTATTTGAGCTCTCCATCAGGGTCAGTGACCAGAATCGGGACGATTAGCCCGACATCGTTCCCATCATTCTTGCTGCTCCCCACGGCAGGGACGGGAAAGTATTGGACGTCGGCGCCTACATGCTCCGGCAGCAAGATGGCACTCGCCACAAGAAACACGAGGGCAACGGCGATACGGCCGCGCAGGCTTGGCATGGAGTTCCTGGGGATCTACGGGGCTTTAATCTTATCGGATTTTTTGCGCAGCTGATCCACGAGATCAGCGTAGCCTGAGGAGCGGAGAATCTTTGTGAACTGTCCACGGTAATTACTCACCAAACTCACGCCGTCCACCACCACATCATAGACTCGCCACTCCACACCTTTATTGAGCAGCCGGTAGTCGAGAGGGATTTCGGTCTTGCCCGTCAGCACCTTCGTCCGCACCCAGGGGCGCCGATCCGGCCGGCGGAGCCGGCACATCCGGCGCCTCTTCCCCGTCCGCATCGACGAGGGTTGCGAGTTCCCGGCCGCGTACCGAACCGCCGACGTACAGACCGCACCCGCTCACCGTGAGCGCGGCCCGCAACTCGGCGTCCTCGGCGACGCTGACCCCGCGTGGCAGCGCCGTCGGCTGCATCAGCACGAGCGACACGGCGCGCACGCGAGCGCGACCGAAGGATGCCTCGCTGGTGAGGCGGAACAGCCTCGCCGCCAGCGGCCAGCCCAACTCGATGGCCTCGACGGACTCGATGGTGACGCTCGACGTGTCACACGCAAGCGTGACGTCAGGACGCGCGAGGACCCAGCACACGCGGTGCAGACCAAACTCGACCCCGTCCTGCGCCGCAGCCCTGGCGCGCGCACGCGCGGCGTCGCTGGACGTCACCTCGATGGTGCCCAGCGCGGCCGCGACCGCGACGCCGGCGAACAGGACCGCGACGACGGCGATCAGCAGGGCCGCCAGCATGGCGAAGCCTCTCTCGCGGCCGCCTCACGGCAGGTCCCCCGCGACCAGCACGTGGCCGGTCGCGCTCGTCCACTCGACCGTCACCCGGCGCACGCTGCGGCGCGCGTCCAGCCCGAGCACGCCGTTCACGGGCACGATCTCGCTCGCCGTCACGGGCGAAGTACCGCACGGCCATCGACGTCACGCCCTCGGCGAGATACGACCCTGCCGCCTTGCGCCAGAGGACGCCGCGGCGTGGGTCCCACGCCACGATGACGACCTCGTCGATGCCGGTCGAGGGGCCGCGCACGAGAAGCGTGAGCCTCGTGGCTCCGCAGACACCCTGATCCGGCGTGCCCAGGGCGACGGAGCGGGCGAGGTCCGCGCGCAGCATGCGCGCGCCGAACGCCTGCGCCGTCGCGTCCTGGGCGCGCGCGTCGGCGCCCCTCGCCGCGGACGCGGTCGTCCAGAGCCATCCCCAGGAAGCGGCGAGCATGACACCGGCAAGCGAGGCGGCGATGAGCAACTCGACGAGGCTGAAACCAAGCTCCCGGCGCGGGCGAGCCCACGACTCCGTCACGTACCGTTCTGGTGACGTCACGGCGCCCACGACTCGCCCCCGTCGACCAGCGCCGCGGGATCCACGGACCGCGGACGTCCCTCGGCCGTCAGCACGAACGTCAGGCCTCGCGACGGTCTCGGTCCCGCCGCCAGGCTCGTCCTGGCCCCGGACCACCTCCAGACGTACAAGGAGCGCCTCTGCGGGCACTGCGCCCGTCTCCCAGGCATGCCACCCCTCGACGGCCGCGAAGGGCACAGGACGCCATCCTGCGGCCTCACAGCGCGCCATGCAGGCAATACGCCTGACCGTGCGACCCTGCACCATCACCGACGTCTCGAACGCGCCGGCGCTAGGGCCGTCGATGAGGATCCGCGTGTCCCCCGCGTTCAGCGCGACATCGGCGTGCGGATACAGCTCGCCGACGGCGCTCGGCACCGGAGCCTGCCGGCGCGCCGGCCAGTCCGGCGGCAGCGGCGCGAAGAAGGGCAACGAGCGCAGCCGGGCCGCTTCGGCAAGCAGCGCAGAATCGGCGGCGGCGCTGAGCCGCGCCCTGCCGCCCGCCTGCGCAGCAGTCACCGTGACCGTCGTCACCGCGGCACAGGTGACGAGCATGATCGCCGTCGCGGCCATGACCTCGAGAAGCGTGAGACCGGCGTCGCCCGCGCGCCGACACCGCGGCGGGTTCACCGGCATCGCACGCACCCGGTGAGCTGCACGACCATCGTTCGCGCGCGCGGCGCGGCGCCCACCACGAAGCTGCCGGCGCGCGGCGTCGACGCGCCGGGAAGCAGCGGCCAGCCGGCGCGGCCGAACTCGACACGGCCGCCGGGGTAGTTCGTGCTCACCGCGGCGAGCAGCTCGCCGCGCTCGGTGACCCGCCAGCCGTCTTCGCCTGCCTCGGCGACCTCGTAGGAGCCGTCGGGCGCGACCTGCACGGCCGTGCGCGCGCCACTTGCCTGCGCTCGCGCCTGCGCCTCGCGCAGCACGAGCGCCAGGTGGCGCGCCCCCGCGTCCGCGCCGAGCGCGCGCCGCGTGCCGACGGCCGAGGGCACCGCGATCGAACACAGCACGCCCATGACTGCGCAGACGACGACCAGCTCGACGGCGGTGAAGCCACGTCGGTCTGCGTGACCGATGCGGGGACCGGCGCGGCACGGCGTCTCCTTCGGAGGCCAGGTGGACGGGGGGTCGCTCACGGGGCGTGCGCCCGGCGAGAGCCTCACGAGGATAGGGCCGTCGCGCGCGAAGGAGAAGGATGACGATCCGCCATCCGGGGTGACGTTCGCCACGCCGGACGGCTCACGTTCAACGGTCGGGCAGCGCCAGCCCCAGATAGGCGTCGATGAGCCACTGACCGGCGAACAGGCAGATCACGGCTCCGGCGGCGAGGAACGGCCCGAAGGGCACCGCGGACTTGGCGTCCTTGCCCTTCCCCACCATGAGCCCGACGCCGATCACGGCGCCGCCGACGAACCCGATGAACAGCGCCGGCACCACGGCGGCGCCCAGGTACACGCCCATGCAGAGCGCCATCTTGACGTCGCCGAAGCCCATCCCCTCCATGTGCCGCACGCGCTCGTAGAGCCAGGCGATGCCCCAGAGGAAGAGCGCCGCCCCGATGCCGGCCACCGGCCACTCCCACCACGGGTCGTGGTCGAGCCAGATCATGAGCGGCAGGCCGATGGCGGCCACCGGCAGGATGATCACGTCGGGGATGATCTGGATCTCGAGGTCGACCTGGCTGACGAGGATCATCGTGCTGACGAAGAGCAGGTGCGGGACGAGCCACCACGAGGCGCCGTCGTAGGCGGCGACGCAGCCGAACAGGACGCCCGTCAGCGCCTCACCGGCGGGGTACCGCCAGTGGATCGGCGCGTCGCAGTCGCGGCACTTGCCGCGCAGCAGCAGCCAGCTGACGACCGGGACGTTGTCGCGGGCGCGGATCTGCGCCCCGCACTGCGTGCAGTGCGACCGTCCGCGCCAGATGCTCTCCTCGTGCGCCAGCCGCCACGCCCAGGCGTTGAGGAAGCTGCCGATGATGAGGCCGTAGACGACGGCGATGACCACCAGGAGCGCGGTCATGTGCGGCGAGCTGCCCGACAGGCACGGACGGCATCACGGCTCACAGCACCTCGAATGGTGCCGTGCCTCTGAGGTAGACCGTGAGGTGATACCGGACCTTGTCGTCCGCCGTCGTGTAGCGCTCGTAGGCGTAGTTGCCCGAGGTCCTCGTGGTCGACCGTTCGCATGTCGTCACCGGTCCACGGGTTCTGCGGCCACTCGTTCTCCTTCGAGGATCTGGCTCTGCGTGACGAGCAGATCCCTGTCGCACGTCGCCGGCCACGGCTCGTTGTTGGGGAGCTGAGTCACGTAGGTCATGAGCAGCCATGGCGATCGTGTGGCCGCCCTCTCTCGACAGCCGGCGTTCCTGGCCCGTTCTCGATGATTGAGGTACATCGGGATCGCGATCGCCGCGAGGATGCCGATGATGATGATCACGATCAGCACTTCGATGAGGCTGAAGCCGCTGCTGCCGGCGGCCCCTTCGGTGCGCTCATTCCTCTCCTCCCTATCGCGTCAGCGCCTCGACGAGCGCCTCGTAGACGTCCTTCGGTGCTTCGCCCTCGAGCGCGGCAAGCTGCGCCGCGCGCTCGTCCGGCTCCTTCGAGAGCAGGGCGTCCATCTCGGCGAGCGCGCGCTGGCGCGAGTACTTGTCGCCCTCGGCGTACACCTGCGTCCACAGCAGCAGCGAGCTCTCGACGTCGCCGCCCTTGGAGAGCAGGTCGGCCGCGATCCGGCCGGTCCAGGCAGGCGCTCCCGGCAGCTCCGCGGCCTTCGCATACCACTCTCCAGCCAGCCGTGCCCCCTCCGTCTTGTCCTCGGTGAACGCGTAGAGAAAGAACCCGACGTAGTGCGGGAAGTGCCAGTCCTCGGGGAACTGCTCGAAGCCCCGCTGCAGAAGCTTGTAGCCCAGATCGGGGCGCCCGGCGTCGATCAGCGCGAAGGCGCCGGAGATGTACGCCTGGCGGAAGCTGCGGACTCAGGGTCACGACGAGGTCGACGATGTCCGGGAGCGAGTCGAACCGGTAGTCGGTCTCGAGGTGCTCGCCGTAGTACTGCACGGTGTAGAGCCAGTACGCGTGGGCGAGCGACAAGCGGAACCCATCGGGCAGCACGTCGAAGGCGCCGGGCGCGGGCACGAACACCTTCGGGTCGGACGCTGCCCGCGCCGGCCTGGTCGCCTGGTAGCCGACGACGACCGTGGCGCAGAGGAGGACCAGGACGAGGGTAGCGGCGCGCCGTCCCACCTAGAACTCCTTGCGCCGGAACACCAGCGTCGCGGCGATCAGCGTCAGCGTGACATAGGCGAGCAGGTAGACCACCCACCCACCGATGGCCGCCCAGTCGGCGGAGACCTCGCCGACGATCGGCGCGCGCAGGTCGACCGCGCTCAGGTTGGGCACGACGACGAAGACCGTCCGCGCGAGCACCGTCGACGCGGGGCTCTTGCTCCACTCGGTCAGCGACAGGACGTTGTGGCTCAGCTGACCGGCGATGAACACGCGTCACGCCGAGGACGGTCGAGATGATCGGCGAGCGTGATGGTCGAGAAGAAGATCGTGGCCCCCATCACGGCCAGCAGCTGGACGACGACGAGCAGGGTCGCGACGAGCAGCAGTCCGAGCGCGTCGCCCGTCACCGCCCAGACGAGCAGGAACAGGAAGCCCGCCCATGCCGGCGACCACGAGCAGGGTCGTCAGCGCCAGCCCGGCGAACTTGCCCGCAGATGAACTCGCCCGCGCCCGACGGGCTTGGTGAACAGCACGAAGACGGTGCGCTTGTCGACCTCCTTGCGCACCAGTGTCGCCGCCGACGAACACGGCCACGACGAGGCCGAAGAGCGTCACGGCGAGCAGGCCGAAGTCGACCATGAGGCGCTGCTCCTGGCCGAGGCTGATGCTGGCGAGCCACAGGCTGGCGAGGATCATCAGCGCCGCGAACAGCGCGATGACGAACAGCACCCGGTCGCGGATCGTCTCGCGGAAGGTGTTGCCGCGCGACGGCGAACGCCCGCCTCACGCCTGCACCGTCGTCATGAAGAACGCCTCCAGGCCCTCGGGCTCCACGCTCGAGCGCCTCGCTCACGCGCCCGGTCCACACACGACACCGTCCCGCATGATCGCGATGCGCGTGCAGAGCTCGTCGACGTCGGCGAGGATGTGCGAGTTGAAGAGCACGGTCTTCCCCTGCGCGTGCAGCTCCTGGATGATGCGCTTCACCTCGACGCGCCCCACCGGGTCCAGGCCGGTCATGGGCTCGTCGAGCAGGACCAGCGACGGGTCGTTGACGAGCGCCTGGGCGATGCCGATGCGCTGCAGCATGCCCTTGGAGTACTTGCGCAGCTGCACGCCGCCGGCGTCGCCCAGGCCCACCTCCTGAAGCAGGCCCTCGACGCGCGCCTGCAGCGCAGCCTTGTCGAGGCCGAAGAGACGCCCGCAGAAGCGCAGGAACTCGCGCCCGTCAGATAGTCGTAGAAGTACGGGTTCTCCGGCAGGTAGCCGACGTCGGCCAGGCTCGTCGACGCCAAGCTCGACCGAGCCCTCGGTCGGCCGCATCAGCCCGAGAGCGACCTTGACGGTGGTCGTCTTGCCGGCGCCGTTCGGCCCGAGCAGCCCGAAGACGTCGCCGCGCTCGACGTGGAGGTCGACGCCCTTGCAGGATCTCGACGCGGCGAGCGCGGAACCCGACCTTGACGGTCTTGCGCAGATCGGCTCAGACGAAGCGCGACCGGGCTTCTCGTCGTGTCGACTCACATCAGGCATGTCGCTCCGAAACGCGGGCGTGGAAGAGTCGATCAACGCGAACGGCAGTGATTTCAACGAGCGACGGGGAGCTTCCTGCTGGCTCACGGGCGCGCGCGGACTACCTGACCACGAACTCCCGGCCGTCGGAGAGGTGGCCCGTCAGATGAAGCTCTGCGTCCCGATGCGCTCGTAGGCGTAGCCGCCCTCGATCCGGGTGCCCGCGTCCGGATCCTGCTGCCATCGGGCCGCCCGTGAAGGGGTTCGTCGGCCAGTTGTCGATGAGGGACTCGCCGTCACTGTCCACCAGCGTCAACGGGTTCACCTCGACGGGGTACGTGTCCAGGTGCTCCGGGTCTGCGCCGTACGCCATGGTCCCCACTTCGATGATGTGCGTGCCGGCCTTGACGGCCGAGTCCTTCGCCTTCGTGCGCTGATTGAGGAACATCGGGATGGCGATGGCAGCGAGGATGCCGATGATGATGATCACGATCAGCAGCTCGATGAGCGTGAAGCCTCGAACGCCGTCCTTCGTGCCTCCTGATCGTCATGCCCCATCACCGCCTTCGGTTGAGAAGCGAAGGGGCGGGCCGGCTGGCCCGCCCCTTCGCGGTCAGCACTATGAGCCGAGCTCACGGCGTCGACGTCCGGATCGCCGACGCCGATCACGTAGTCGTCGCCGTCCTTGTTCCAGCCGCCCATCCAGTAGGACTGCGGCGGGGTGTTGCCGTCGTCGACGTAGTCGAAGTTGCCCGCCGAGTCCGCGTCTCCGCCGGCGTCATCGATCATGTAGTTGTCGGTGTCGCCGTTGCCATAGGCGTTCTTCGGCCAGTTGTCGACGTAGGACTCGCCACTGTTGTCGACGAGGTCAGCTGCGTTCACCGAACCCGCGACGGGATACGTGTCGTCCTCCTGGTCCGTCGCGAAGCTCTGCACGCCGATCTGGATGCTGTGCACGCCTTCCTTGGTGTTCGAGACCTTCGCCTTGTCCCTCTGGTTGAGGAACATCGGGATCGCGATCGCGGCGAGGATGCCGATGATGATGATCACGATCAGGAGCTCGATGAGGGTGAAGCCCCCCTGCTTGGTGAAACGCTTCATTCCGTATCCATCTCCTCTCTTGTACTTCGGCCCCCAGGGAGCCCTGTTGCCTTTGTTGACTACGTTCGCGCTTACGTTCGTGCCCCTAACGCAGAAACCTGCGGGCCCTTCTGGCAATCCACAGGCGACATCCCTCTCGGTTAGGCGGCAACCCAGCCGGCTCCTACGAGCCCTGTGGCTTTGCGCCCCACTCTCGCAAGTGGTTTGCCCTTCACGCCTTCGTCCCTATGATGCCGACCTCCCTTTCTGCTAGACACTTCCGCGTGCGACAGTGTTGTCGGCACAGGCGGCGGGACACTTGAGACTCGGACCTACTCTGCCCAGACGCTCCGCGGCGGGACTGGAACAAATGTCTAGACGCGACTCCCCCTCACTCCTCTGACGCGGACCTCAACT
Source organism: uncultured Thermoleophilia bacterium (assembly GCA_963707855.1). Taxonomy (GTDB): domain Bacteria; phylum Actinomycetota; class Thermoleophilia; order UBA2241; family UBA2241; genus UBA2241. Next base: position 43,766 of record CAVPRQ010000004.1, on the reverse strand, counting down.
CGCGGATCGCCTCGACCACGTCAGGCTGTCCCGGATCGGCCGCCTCGACCGCCTCGAGGACGGCGAGCGCGTCGTCGCGGCGGCCGGCGCGCTCATACTCCTGCGCGAGCAAGACCGCCGCCGCTCCGTAGGCGGGGTCGAGCCTGACGGCGGACTCGAGCTCCCGAACGGCCTCGGCCGTCTCCTTCTGTCCGAGCAGCGCACGCGCAAGACGCAGACGGATCTCGGGGCCGTGCGGCTCAGCTTCGAGCGCCTTGCGGGCGACGGCTTCTGCCTCCACGTAGTACTCGGCGTCCGACGCCTGACCGGCAAGGTTGTAGAGATCGATCAGCCCCAGGTAGTAGTTGTACGCGTCCGGGACGGCATCGATGGCCGCCAGGTACGCCGCTCTGGCGAGGTCGAACTTGGCGCTGTAGGTCGCAAGGTATGCGCTGGGATCGTCGCCGCGCTGGCTGGCGGCGAGGTAACCCTCGAGCGCCTCGCGGAACTCGCGGGAATGGGCCTGGGCCACCTCGATCTTGTAGTCCGCCTGGAAGGGGTTCAGCCTCGCCGCCGTGAGAGCGGCGTCCGTGCGATCCGCTGCCGTCCCTCCCATTCGCGACTCGAGGTAGAAGTGGTCGGCGGCGATCGGCAGCGCCTGAAGGGCGATGCCAAGGGCAGCGAGTGCGACCAGAGACCATGCCCAAGCCCGGCCGTGAGAAGCGGGCCTGAGTTGGATCAGCCTCGCGGAGGGGGCAAGGAGCACGCCGATCGCCAGCCACAGTAGGAACGAGTTGCCGACGGTCGACAACCCGACAAGCAGCTGTGCGCAGTAGCCGGCAGCAGCAGCCCAGAAGGCGCCTTGAAGCAGACGGACTGGTATCTGGAGATCTGTCGAACACCATGCGGCCCGACCTGACTGCAGCCCACGCGACGATCCCGCAGAACATCGCCGCGCCCGGCACGCCGGTGGTGGCCGCCAGCTGAAATGGATAGTCGTGAGCGTTGTCGGCCACCGATGCGTAGCCGGCGTCCCCGACGTAGGCCGCAGGCTTGAGCCTGGGGAACACCAGCTGAAAGGTGTCCGGACCGGACCCGACGACTGGTCGCTCCTTGATCGCGGCGAGCGCCGCCTGCCATATCTCCACCCTGGTCTGCCCGCTGCCGCTGCCGAACTCGAAGACCGAGCCCAGGCGCTTGCCGAAGTTCATGACGTCGCTGGCGCTCGAGAGACTGCGCACGACGACGAATGATCCCAGAGCAGCGATGACGGCCGCGGGGGCGATGTCGATGCGACGCGGCCGGAGGCGATGACGCCAGGCGATGACCAACAGCGCGGCCAGGCTCAGCGCGGCGCCCGATCCAGGCGCCGCGAGTGAACGTTGCAACGAGGGCAAGACGCGTTCAGCCCGAACCCGGCCCAATAGACCAGGCGCCAGCCCATCTTCGTCTCGACCATGGCCAGGCCGAGCGAGACGGGGACGGCGAAGATCAAGAAGGCGCCCAAGGCATTGGGGTTGCCGTACGTGGAGAAAGCCTGATTGGCCTCGAACGGCAGTGAGCCATGTTCGACCGGGTCGAGGCCGGCAGCCTGCAGGACCCCGTACCCGGCGACGACGACGCTCGACCAGAACAGCGATCGCGCGAGCGTCCGCACTCGGTCGGCACGGTCGGCGAACTGCAGCACCAGGAAGTAGATGACACCGTAGTCGAGCAGCGTCAGCAAGCCCTCGTACCGCTGCATCTTGCCGAACACCGATGTCGGAGGGTGGATCGACGTGAGGGTGGCCAGGGTCGCCCACGCGAGAAACGCAAGGACCAGCCAGTCGACGGGTGTGTGCCGGACCTTTCCGCCGCGTCGCAGCAGATCCCAGCCCCACGCCGCCAGCGCGACCAGAGTCAGCCCGCGGAGGAAGCTGACCTTGATGAGGTCGAAGGGGTCGAAGGTGTAGGACAGGTCCAGCGCCAGGGAAGCCCAGTGACTCGTCGCGACAGGAACGACGAACACCGTGGCGACGAGCGCCCACCAGGCCAATCGTCGGGCCGGACTCATCGTTCCCTCCTCGAGGGTGCCGGCGGGGCGCTCAGACGGGGCGCTGGCCGCCTCGTCGAGCGCCGACGCCTTCGTCGCTGGACCCCTCGCGTGTCTGCGCCGCTTGGCCATCGCCCTCCTACCTCGCTCCCCGTCCCGTCAACACGACGCGCAACGTCTCGAGGACGATCTGGGCGTCCATGGCGAGGTTCTGGTGGTACATGTAGATCAGGTCGTACTTGAGCTTGCGCTCGGGGGTGGTCGCGTAGCTGCCGCTCACCTGGGCCAGGCCGGTCACCCCCGGCCTGATCGTGAAGCGCTCCGCGTAGCCCTGCGTCGCCATCAACTGCTCGACGAAGTACGGGCGCTCGGGACGAGGTCCCAACGAAGCTCATCTCGCCCTTGAGGATGTTGACGAGCTGCGGCAGCTCGTCGATGCGGAAGCGACGCAGGAAGCCGCCCACGCGCGTGATGCGCCCGTCGTCCTCCTCAGCCAGCACCGGTCCCGATTCGGCCTCGGCGTCCCTCACCATCGTGCGCAGCTTGTGCATGCGAAACGGCCTCATGTGCCGCCCGGCGCGTTCCTGCGAGAAGACGACCGGGAAGCCGTCGCTGACGACGATCGCGCAGGCCGCGAGCAACACGATCGGACTTGTCAGGACCAGGCCCACGATGGCCCCCGCGACGTCCATGCTGCGTTTGAGCGCCGCGTAGTACGGCGGAACGGTCGAATGCGTGATCTGCATCAGCGGCACGTCCCCGACGACGGCGTCGACTGTGCCGATGAAGATCTCGTACAGCTCGGGCACCACGTCGACCCGCACTCCGGGCTTCGTTCGCCAGGACAAGCGACTCGACCAGTTCGCGCAGGCGGATCGGACTCACGACGATGACGCGCGTGGCCCCGCAGTCGACGGCGACGCGAGCCACGTCGTGCACACCGCCGAGGATGGGGAAGCCGTCCAGCCGTGCCCGACGGCTCGCGGCCCGGCTCGCGGCTCGTATCGATGAGCCCGACCACCTTCCAGCCCCAGCGTTCGCGCCGCGACATCTCCTCGGCCAGCTCGATCGAAGCATCGTCCGTGCCGACGATCAGGACGCGCTGCTCCGGCCAACGCAGCCGCCCGAAGCGGAGGAAGGCCAGACGCCAGCCGGTCAGCAGCACCAGGTCGAAGGCCCAGGCAAGGAGGATGGTCGAGCGCGCGAACGACGCCGTCCGCGTGCTGCCGAAGAAGGCGATAGCGGCGGTGAGGATCGTCCCGACCGTCACCGCCGCGATCACGCCACGGGCGACGGCCCAGGAGGTGTCGGCGCGTTCCGGGTCGTAGAGACCGTAGGTCCACGCGCCGCCGATGAAGAACAGCGTCAGGAAGGGCGACAGGAGCAGGTAGGCGTCGAAGTTGAACGCCGGCAGCGAGCCCTGAAAGCGGACGAGAAAGGCGACGACGAAGCCGACGTTGACCACAACGGCGTCGACGACGATGGACAGCACGACGAAGCGTGCGCGCGACAATCAGGCCTCCCTCGTTTGCCCAGAGTTCAGCGAGCGTCAGGCAGTACCCTGCCTGCGGGCATGAACATCGACGGCCTCGGCGTAGACCTGAAGCGTCTGCTCGACCATGCGAGGGATGGTGAACTCGCGAGAGCGCGCGGGCGCGGGCCTGCGCGCCGAGGCGCGCGCGAAGCTCGTCGTCGTCGAGGAGGCGGCGCAACGCTCCCGCCAGCGCGCCGGCATCGCCCGGCGGGACGATGAGGCCGGTGACCCCGTCGAGGTTGGCGTACGGCACGCCGGTCGGAAGGTCCGTCGACACGACCGGCGTCCCCGCCGCGTGGGCCTCGATCTGGACGAGGCCGAACGCCTCGCTGCGACGCGACGCTTGGCAGGCAGAAGACGTCGGCCGCGTGATACCAGGCGGCGAGCTCGGCATCACCCGCCGGCGGAAGAAGCGTCGACGACTCGGCGACACCGTTTGCGCGCCAGCAAGCAGTGCGCGCCTTCGAGCGGCCCGTCCCCGATCAGCACCAGATCGGCGTCCACGTCAGCCATCGCGCGCACGAGTACGTCGACGCCCTTGTAGTAGACCAGCCGGCCGACGAAGAGCACGATGCGGCGCCCCGTCGTGCTGCCTCGCGCAGCTCCCGCGCGCGCTCCCTGCGCGTCTCGTCGACGCTGCGAAGCACTCCTTGGGCAGCCCGAAAGGGCACGACTCGGCACTTGCGCGGCACGCGGCGCCAGGAACGGCGAGTGCACGCACCATGTCGGGCGACGAGACCATGATGAGGTCGACTGCGTCGAGGAAGCGCTCGAGGAACGGCCGGTACGCGGCGAGCAGCCGCGCTGCCGGACGATGTCGCTGTGGTAGAGCACGACGCTCGGCACGTCGGGGCGAGCCATGAGGAACGAGAGCTCGCCCCAAGGATACGGCGAGTGGAGGTGGAGGATGTCGCACGCGGCCGGGCCACGCAGCCTCGGCGCAGGGCGCCGGGCATGCCCGCGGCCACCGGCGCCGAGGAGACCCTGAGGTGCCTCGGCAGACGCACGACCTCGCACCCCGCCGATGGTCTCCTCGACCCGCTCGCGCCCTCGTTGCACACGAGCGCCTCGCACCCGTCGCCCCCGCATCGCGACGAGACCCTCGGACAGGCGGCGCACGACGACCTCGATGCCGCCGAGGTGCGGCGGCGAGTAGTACTTGTTGACCTGGGTCACGCGCACGAACGGCCCGTCCTGGCGGCAGGCGCACAGGAGAAGGCTCCCCGCCGCAGTACACTGTTGACGGTCGCCCGAGAGCGTTCCGCCGGGCACGTCACCGTCACGGAGTACAAATGGAACTCACAGGCAGGAAGGTCGTCGTCACGGGAGCCGACGGCTTCATCGGCAGCCACTTGGTGGAGACACTCGTTGCCATGGTTGCGACGTGCGCGCATTCGTGTACTACAACTCGTTCGCGTCGTGGGGTTGGCTCGACACGTTGGACGACACCCTGCTCAAGCAGGTGGAGGTAGTCGCCGGCGATGTGCGCGACCCCCACGGCGTCAACAGAGGCTCTCAGAGGCGCCGACGCCGTGTTTCACCTTGCCGCCCTGATCGGCATCCCTTTCTCATACACTCTCCCGACAGCTACGTCGACACGAACGTCAAGGGCACGCTCAATGTGCTGCAGGCGGCCCGCGACCTCGACCTTGCCCGCGTGGTCATCACCAGTACCAGCGAGGTCTACGGCACCGCGCGCTACATCCCAATCGACGAGTCACACCCGCGGCAAGGTCAGTCACCGTATTCAGCCTCGAAGATCGGCGCGGACGCCATGGCCGAGTCATTCGCCAGGAGCTTCGATTTGCCTGTGACGACAGTCCGGCCTTTCAACACCTACGGGCCGCGGCAGTCGGCCCGCGCCGTGATCCCGACGATCATCATCCAACTGCTGTCCGGAGCCCACGGCCTTAGCCTTGGCACGGTCACGACCACGCGTGATCTGACCTACGTCACCGACACGTGTGGCGGCTTCATCGCGCTGGCGACCTGTGACGCCGCGGTGGGACGCGACGTGAACCTCGGGACCGGCGAGGAAACATCGATCGCTGATCTCGCCAAGCTCCTGATGCACGTGGTCGGTCACTCCGTTCCCATCGCCTTCGACGAGCGGCGAGAGCGACCTGCCTCGAGCGAGGTGCAGCGCCTCGTCTCGGACAATCGCTTGGTGAGAGACCTGACCGGCTGGCACCCCACGGTCTCCCTGAGCGACGGTCTGACCCGTACTGTCGACTGGTTCCGGGAAGCCGCAGGCCTGCCCAGCTACAGGCCGGGGTTCGCAACCTGATGCCCGAAGCGTCGTCCGTCAGGCGCGCCGTCGTGCTCGCCGGAGGCAAGGGAACGCGGCTCGCGCCATTCACGGCGATTCTCCCCAAGCCGCTGATGCCGCTCGGCGAGACGCCTATCCTTGAGGTCGTCCTGCGGCAGCTGGCGCGCGACGGTATCACGCGGGTCACGCTCGCCGTCGGACACATGGCCGAGTTGATCGAGGCCTACTTCGGCGACGGCGGTCGCTTCGGTGTGACACTCGACTACTCGCGCGAGGACGAGCCCCTCGGCACGGCCGGACCGCTCGCACTTGTGGAGGGCCTCGATGAGCCGTTCCTCGTCATGAACGGCGACGTACTCTGCACGCTGTGCTACAGGGATTTCCTTGACGCCCACGAGGCGTCCGGCGCCGCGGCCACGATCGCGACGTTCGTGCGCGGCAACCGCGTCGACTTCGGGGTCGTGATCGCCGACGCCGACGACCACGTCACAGGCTATGAAGAGAAACCGGCCAGCGAGTACCTCGTTAGCATGGGGGTCTACGCGTTCTCGCCCGCAGTACTCGCCGACATTTCGCCGGGAGAACGTCTCGACTTCCCAGATCTCGTGGGCGCCTTCTCGCTCGTGGTGCCTTCGTGCGCTCCGCGCCGTTCTCGGGCTACTGGCTCGACATCGGCCGGCACGATGACTTCGCGCAGGCCCAGACCGAGTTCGAGGAGCGACGCGCGGAGTTCCTCGGAGACCACGCGTGACGGACCGCGTCCAGATACCCCTCTTCGACCTTGACTACGACGAACGCGAGGAGGCGGCCGTACTCGAGGTGCTGCGCTCGAAGTGGCTCACCATGGGCGACCGTACGCTCGCCTTCGAGGCGCCTTCGCCGAGCTGCACCGGGTCGCCCCTACTGCGTCGCCGTGTCGAGCTGCACAGCCGCCCTGCACCTTGCCGTGCGCGCGCTCGGCATCGGACCGGGCGACGAAGTGATCGTCCCGGACCTCACCTTCGTCGCAGCCGCCCACGCCGTCTCTACGAGGGCGCCCACGCCGGTCTTCGCCGACATCTGCGGCCCGGACGACCTCACTATCGACCCCGCCGACGTCGACGCGAAGGTACGCAGCGCACCAGGGCGATCGTGGTCATGCACTACGGCGGCTACCCATGCCGCATGGACGAGATCGCCGCCGTCGCTCGCGATACACGAGCTGGCGGTCATCGAGGACTGCGCCCATGCGCCGGGGGCGACGTATCGCGGACGCGCTCTTGGGACCATCGGCGATGTCGGCTGCTTCTCCTTCTTCTCGAACAAGAACGTGGCTGTCGGCGAGGGCGGATGATCGTCGTCACAGGACGCGAGGACGTCGCCGCGCGCGCCCGCCTCATGCGATCGCACGGTATGACGACGCCCACACTCGATCGGCATCGCGGACACGTCTGGGGATACGACGTGGTCGAGACGGGATTCAACTACCGGCTCACCGAGATGGAGGCCGCGCTCGGTCTTGTTCAGCTCGCGCGTCTGAGGAGAACAACGACGCCCGCAGCGGTGGGTCATGGCGTACCGTGAGGCACTGGCCAACGTCGCGGGGCTGGGCCTGCCGTTCAACAGGTTTGAGACCGGAACACTCGCCCAGAAGGGCGTGTCGGCGTACCACCTGATGCCGTTCTTCTGCCGGAGGGCGCGGCGCGTGATCAGGTGGCAGAGGACCTCCCCGCCGCCGGCGTGCAGACTTCAGTGCACTACCGTCCACTGCACGAGTTCTCGAATCCCGCCTTCGCGTGCGCCCCGGCTTGCACCTTCGAGAACTCGACGCGATTGCTCCGCGACTGCTCACGCTGCCACTGTGGCCCGGCATGGACCAGGTGACGTGGAACGGGTCTGCCAGGCACTTGCCGACGCCCTGGCCTGATGCTCACGGTGGCGGAGACGCCGGCGTGACGGAGCCGAGGCTATCGCATCAGGCGGGATTCCTGATGGTCGGTCGAGGGTTTAACGCCCTACTCGGCGTGGCGGCCGGCATGCTCCTTGCCCACCTGCTGACGCAGTCGGACTACGGCACCTACAAGCAGGTCTACCTGGTCTACGCGCTCCTCGCGCCCCTCTTCCTCGTCGCGCTACCCGCAAGCCTGCTGTACTTCCTGCCGCGTGAAGACCCTGGCCAGCGCAGACGGCGAGCCACGCAGACGGTGCTCGCCCTGTTTGCGCTGGGACTAGTCCTCTCCGCGCTGATGGTCATCGTGGCACCTCTCGTCGCTCGTCTTTTCGAGAACTCCGAGCTTGAGTCGCTGCTCATGGTCTTCGCGCTCTACCCCACCGTCGCCCTGCCCGCAAGCGCCGCGGACGCGCTGTTCGTGGCCTACGGCCGAGCTCTTACCGCGATGTCGCCGCGACCGCCTTTCACTCGTCTCATTCGCCGCAGCAGTCGTCCCCGTGTATCTAGGCGCGGGTCTCCGAACGGTCTTCGGCTGCGTCGTCGCGGCGGCAGCGCTGCAGTTGCTCGTCGTCCTGGCGGCCGCATGGTCGATGACGGGAGGAGCCGACCTACGAATCTCCCTCTCCTCGCTGCGCGAGCAGTTCGCCTACGCCGTGCCCCTGGGAGTCTCCGGAATCGTCGGCCTGTTGGCCTACGAGACTGACCGCCTTGTCGTCAGCGCCCTCTATTCCCCCGCCGACTTCGCCGTCTACACTGTCGGCGCCGTCGAGATACCGGTGGTGACGGTCATCGGCTCGGCCGTGAGCTCGGTGCTGATCCCACGGTTCTCAAGCCATTTCGCGGCTGGAGAGGTAGCGCAGATTGTGGAGACGTGGCGCGAGTCCATCAGGAAGACGTCCCTGCTTGTCATGCCCATCTTCGCCTTCCTCATGGTCGTCGCCGGACCATTTATTCTCCTCTTCTACGGCGACGGATACACGGGGAGTGTGGAGATCTTCCGGGTGTACCTCCTGATGCTCCCTCTCCGCGTGGCCTCATACGGCATGGTCCTGCAGGCCATCGGACGCAACCGGCCCGTGCTTCGGGGCTCCGTGTACTACCTCCTAGTCAACATCGTCCTCAACCTCGCCCTGATATGGCCTCTTGGGCTTTTCGGCCCGGCCCTGGCGACGGTGATCGCAACGGTCCTCCTGGCCGGATACCTGCTATTCCACGTCCGCAGTGAGCTCGTCGCGCCCGTGTCGTCGCTGATTCCCTGGCAGCCCGTCCTGCGTGCGACCCTGGTTGCCGCACTCGCCGCCGCTGTCTGTGCACCGACCCTGCTCTTGGACACTGCGAACGTACTGCGGCTGTCCATCGCGGCGCTCGTCTACGTTGCGGCCTTCATCGTTCTGGCGCTCGTTTCCAAGGCGCTTACCCGAGACGATGTGGACCTGCTGCGTCGCTGGTGCTCGGGAAAGGCCTTCCGCACCGGACATGCGGAGCTCGATGGCTAGACATCCCGCAGGCAGGCTCTGGAACGGCGACAACCCCTCCTACTATGAGCGTTCCGCCTGGGGCAGTTTCTACGATCACCCTGACGTCGTGGAGAAGACGAGAGTCATACTGGAGATGATCCCAGACGGCGTCAGGAGCGTTCTCGATGTGGGGTGTGGTGACGGAGCCATCACCAATGTGCTCGCGGAGCGCTACGACACGACGGGCGTCGATCGTTCGACCACGGCGCTACGCCACGTCACCACCCGAGCCGTCAGGGCGAGCGCCGAGAGCTTGCCCTTCGAGGACCTCAGCTTCGACCTCGTCCTTGCGTCGGAGTTGCTCGAACACCTCCCTCATGCGGCCTTTCGCGCTGCGACGAGCGAGATGATTCGAGTCTCGCGCGGATGGCTCCTGGTGGCGGTGCCAAACGCGGAGGACCTCGCGGCCTCCGGGGGCACTGCCCCGTCTGCGATACTCGGTTTCATGTCTACAATCACGTGCGGTCGTTCCGTCCCCGCAGTCTCGCAACTGCGTTTCCCGGGTGGAGCGTGCGCGAGGTGAGGCACACCGGGCTCGCTACGCCAAGAAGCCTTTCCTGGTTCAGCTCGCGCTGCCTCCGCGCCGGACGAAGCGGGCTGTGGTATGAGGAGACCGTGTGCCCCGCGTGCGGCAATACGCGGCCTCCTACGCTGAGGCCCAACCTCTTTGACCGTGCCCCGCATCTCGCGCGGCGAGTCGCGACAGCGCTGAGCCTTGAGAAGAGCTACTGGATGTTGATGCTCCTGTCACGGCAGGCATACATCCCAGGCCCCACCTCAGCTGGACGATGAGCCGACGAGTCCTCATTCTTGCCTACTTCTTCCCGCCGCTGGGCGGTGTAGGGATGCTTCGGACGCTGCGCCTCGTGCGCCACCTCTCCTCAATCGACTGGGATGCCGAGGTCGTCACAGTGGCGGGTTCGTCCTACCCGTACAGCGATGATGACGCGCTGGGCCTTGTCCCAGACGGCATACTCGTGCATCGGGTGTCCGCACCTGACGCGGCCGCTCTCCCGCAGCGCTTGGGGCACTCGGTCCCCGCGAAGTCCGCTCGCATGATCCTGACCGGGTTCGTCTATCCCATGTGTCTTGTGCCCGACACGTTCGTGCCTTGGGCGCGTCTGGCCGCACAGGCAGCCGAAGGCCTTCTGCGCTCACGCTCCTTCGATCTCGTCTACGCGTCGATGCCGCCCTACTCGGCCGGCCTAGCTGCCATCCAGGCCGGCTCTGATGCGCACGTGCCCGTCGTCTTGGACTTCCGCGACCTCTGGGTGTCCAACCACTACGAGCCACCGAGATTCAGACGGCGAAAGCACCATGCATTGGAGGCATGGGCTGTGTCGAAGGCGGCGCACGTGATCTGCGCGACTCAGGGATTCGGGCGTTCACTGACACAGCGCTTTCCTGATATGGACCGCCGCACGACGGCCATATACAACGGTTTCGACTCCTCCATACCGCTCGAGGTCGGCGCTCCAGCCCTGAAGAGCAAGGGCTGCGTATCGTGTACGCCGGCTCGCTGTACAGGCAATACAGGACCGCCGCGTTCTTCGCCGGGCTTCAAGCGTTTCGGACCCGCCACCGCGAGGTGGACGTCTCAATGCGGTTCATCGGCGGCCTCGACGCGGCGAGTCATCGCGTGGCGGTATCGCTCGGTCTCGGGGACATCATCTCGCTTGCGAGCCGACGGGGCATTCGCGCCACACTCGCGGAGACAGCCGCCAGCGACTGCAGCCTGGCCCTCCTTGCCGGTTCTGGCGACCTGGACGTCGTCCCCGCGAAGATCTTCGACGCGCTGAGCCTCAGCAAGCCCGTGCTCTTCATCGGGCCTGAAACCGGCGAGGCTCGGGGTATCCTTAGCGCGGCCGGACTCGACTACCGCGCGGATCCAAACGACCCAGGTGACTGTCTGGTGCAATCGAGCGGCTGTGGCACGACAAGAGCGCCGGTCGACCGAAGACAACGGTGGATCCGAGCTACATCGCGTCCTTCGACATGCGGTGCCAGATCGCGAGTTTCGGGGAGGTGTTCGAGCGTGCCGTCAGTCGATCCGCGTGAGATGGAGCTGATCCGGGCGCGCGCCTCCTACGGCCGTCGCGATGAGGATCCGAACCTCGCGCAGGAGTGGTCGGTCTTCAACCCCGCGGCTATGACCGTGAGGCACCAGCGGGAGCGAGCTATGCTCGACCTGCTCAGCCATGCCGGCGTGACCGACCTCCGGTCGCTTCGCGTCGCCGACTTCGGATGCGGCAACGGAGGCTTCCTCGCCTGGCTCAGCAGTCTCGGTGCGACCGCGGAGCTGATGTACGGCATCGACGTTTCGCCGGCGCGGATCGAGGCGGCCCGACGGACACTCCCCGGTGTTGCCCTTGCCGCAGGGTCAGCCGACAAGACCGGCCTGCCGGACGCGTCCCGTGACCTCGTATGCCAGATGACACTGTTCTCCTCCGTCCATGACCGGCACCTGCGGCAGGCGATCGCGAGGGAGATGGACCGCGTCCTCGCACCGGGCGGACTCCTCATGTGGTTCGATGTGCGCTCTCCGACCCGCATGGTCCGAGCCATCACGTCACTCCGGAGAGGCGCTCTGCGGGTCGCATGCGGTCGATCGGCGCTCACACGAGACGCGAGCAACTACTCGGATCTCGTCGTGCTCAGCGCTTCGGACGTGGCAACCCTCTTCCCTTACTACTCCGCAGTCGGGAAGGCCGCGTGCGTCAGCCGGGCAGTGGTCGACGTGGGCGGCCGGATAGGCACGGCTCTTGCATCCATCGCGGACCTCCTGCCTCCCCTCCGCAGCAACCTGCTGCTCCTGCTGACAAAGCCGGGGGGTACCGCGAGTGAGTCGTTCCCTGAGGCTCCTCTTCTTCGGCGACGCGTCGTCGGCCCACGTTGCCAGGTGGACGCGCTGGTTCGCGGCTGCCGGACATCGCGTCTGGCTGGCAACGGACGCCGAGCCGGAGGAGCCAATAGCTGGAGTCGGGCTTCTTCGGCTCAGCGGTCACCGCGTGCCCAGGCAGCTTCGCTTCGCGTGGCGGCTCAGGCTGCCCGGACCTGGGTCCGACGCCTGCAGCCGCATGTGGCGCACGGGCACTACATCCAGCACTACGGCTATTGGCCGTGGGCTGCGGAGCCAGGTCGACCGCGCTCTCGGCCTGGGGCTCGGACGTACTCAGACTCGACGAACGGGGGGTCCATCGACGCTGGACCGAGCGTACGTTTCGCGCCGCAGACCTAGTGACAGCCGATTCGGCTGACGTCGAGGCTGCAGTCGTCGAGTTGGGCGCACGGCCTTCGTCGGTGATGAGGGTCGTATTCGGTCCTGACCTGGATGTTCTTCGGGGCGCCGATGGTGGCGCCCTGCGCGCGCAGCTCGGCATCGCTGAGGACGAGCTCGTCGCTCTGTCCATGCGGAGCTTGACACCGCTCTACCGACCGCAGTGCGTGGTGAGGGCCATGGCCAACGCGTGCGCCGCACAACCTCGAGTGAGGGGCGTGATAGTCGGTCAAGGAGAGTGCCAGGCCTCGGTTGAGGCCATCGCGGCGACTTCCCACGGGCGCATCCTCGTCCTGCCGCGCCAACCTGCGGGGTCGTGCCCCTTCTTCGCCATGGCTGACGTGTTCGTCTCGGTTCCGACGAGCGATGCGACCTCGGTCGCTCTCTTGGAGGCTATGGCGGCGGGAAGCGTGCCCATCGTGAGCGATCTGCCGGCGAACCACGAGTGGGTCACCGACGGTGCGAACGGGGTTATCGTCGTGGGCTCCGAGGACGCTGCTCTTACCATGTCGCTCACGGACATCCTGGTCCGCCTCGCGTCGGACCCGGCAGACACGAGACGTCTGGCGATGGCAGCGTCCACCAGCCCTGCCGTGCAGGCCGTCGACTTCGGCGCCGAGATGGCGAGATCCAGATGGCATACGACGCCCTGGCCCGGTAAGAACCATGCCCCGGCTGCTTCTCGTCACGTATGAGTTGCCCTTGGGCGGGGTCGGCGTACAGCGCGTCCTCAAACTGGCCAAACACCTCCCGGCGGCCGGCTGGTCGTCTCCGTCCTCACGGTGGCGGACCCCCCTGGAAGCCTCCGGGATGAGACACTCCTTGCTGAGCTCGACAAGGGTGTGACGATTCATCGCGTCTGGTCCCTGGAGCCCATGCGGCTGGTGCAGGCGTTGAGGCGCCGGCGGCCCGTGTCGGCGAAGCGACGGCCGGCATCCTCGTCGGCGACCCGACGCTTCCTCCCTGGCTATACGTTCGTCCAGGCGCTCTTCCTACCCGACGAGAAGCGCCTTTGGAGGGGTTCGGCCAGAAGGAAGGCCCGAGATCGTCGATGATGGCGAGTGCAGTGCCGTCCTATCCTCCGGCCCTCCGAACACGGCACACCTCATCGCCGGCGACGTCTCTGCTCGCATGGGGCTTCCCTGGATCGCTGACTTCCGAGACCCGTGGGTTGACACTACTTCTTCACGCACCCGACACCGCTCCACGCCCATCTGCAGAAGAGGTGGGAGCGCCGAGTCGTCACCCACGCCGACGCTCATTGCGGTCAGCGACCCAATGCCGCTGACCTGCACCCGGCACTGCGACCTGCCGCTCGGCCGATTCGTGAGGGATTCCCACTCGCCGACCCGGAGGACATGCCCGCGACGACCCCTGGTCGCCGTGCGGACGGCCCGGTCACGATTGGTCCGTGGGCACGTTCCAGGGCTCATCACGCCTGCCGCTTTCCTCAAAGGCGCCTGCCTCGCCATCCGGTCCGGAGAATCCCCGGCGACGGTCTCGTTCTCAGGCACATTGGCACAGGCGGCCAAGCCGGCAGGTCGATCAGCTGCCGCGGGAATCCCTGGCGTCGTCCGCGAAGACGGGTTTCTACCGCACCGTCTCGCCCTGCAGACGGCGTCCTCTGCCGATGCAGCTCCTCCTGATTCTGCCCAGTGGCCAGCAGGGGCGCCCCATCATGACCGGCAAGCTATTCGAGTATCTGGCCTTGCGACGGCCAATCCTTGCACTGCGTGCCCCGAGGTGCCGCTGCTGACCTCATACGCGAAGCGGTGCCGGTTACGTGGCTCCTCCCGACGACACAGCGGCAATCGCGGACACGCTCTCCCGAATTCATGGTGACGTCGTGCACGGCTCGCTTCCCCACCCGAGGAGAAGGTGGTTCGCCGCTTCGACCGCCGTACACAGGCCGCTCGACTCGCCGGGCCTCCTCGACAATCTGACCGGCAAGGAACGATGAGCGCCACCCGCGATCCTCGTACAAGCGAGGAACGCCGCGCCCTGGCGCTCTACAAGCGCCGCGATGACGAACGAGATTGGCGAGTGCGGTGTCCAGCGACGACCCCACGGCCAAGTTCGTGCTGGAGAGCCGACAGCGGGGTTGGATCGACGTCACCGCGCGTGGTCGCTCGCCTCGGCAAACCAAGACTATGGCGGGTGCTGAAACCAGCTCGTGGGCGGTGGCGGCCTCCTTCCGTGGCTGCGCGACGAGCTTGGCGTACCTGCGGCGAGCATGGCCGGAATAGACCTCTCCGAGACCAGGATCGCCTCGGCACACTCATCGTGCCCCGGGGTCCGACCTGCGCGTCGGCTCGGCGGCAGCCTCCCATGGCCGACTGGCTCGTTCGACGTGGTGGTCGCCTCAACGCTCTTCTCCTCGGTCCTCGATCCTGGGCTTTGGGACGCGATTGCAGAGGAGTGCCTTCGTGTGCTGCGACCGAAGGGCGTCGTCCTGTGGTACGACATTAGGGACGATTTCCTGTTCGCGCACGCGGCACGACGGCTGGCCAAGCCCGAGGAGGACGGCTGGGCCTCAGGGAGATCAGCCGTCTCTTCCGCAACTGCGATATCGGAGCTCCAGCCATCGACCCTGTTCCTGCCTCTTGCTCGACCTCTGGTTCGCATGAACCAGGGGCTCGCCCGCGCCGCGGAACGCAGGCTGCCGTGTCTCCGGAGCCACTACCAAGGCACCATAACCAAGGCCGCGGATTCTGAGCCGGCTCACAGACGACGCCCACTCGACAGCAGTCTCCGCGGTGTCTCGATTGTCTACACGAACACCTTCGCTGGACGACATGCGGGTGGTGGTGAGGTTCACATGCTTCACCTCGTGAGGGGCTCTGGCCGCCGGCATGCGGGTCACCGTGGTCGCGCCGCCCGAATCCGCTGTCGCCGGCTGGGCCTACGACGCCGGAGCGCACGTCATCGTTGATGATCTGAAGACCCGCAGGCCCCTCACCGCGGCGTGGCGCCTAGTTGGCCACCTCCGGGCTGTGTCGGCCGACATCGTGCACGGTACCTCGCCGTTGACCAACGTGTTGGCCCGTATTGCCGGTCCTCACGCCGGCGCTCGCGTTGTGGACGCCCTGCACACCGAGCCGAATTCGACGTTGGCCTTCCGCACAGGACTGCGAGCACGCGCGTCCCAGGTCGCACGCGACGCGGCAGACGCCATCACGCGCACTCGCAGTGACGTCTCGATCGCGGACTCGGCGACTCTCCGCGCTGCATACATCGCGCGGGCCTCCACCCCGACCGCGTCGAGATCGTCCACAACGCCGTGGAGCCGACCTCCTGCGTGCCCGGGGAGAAGCCGCCCGTGCAGACGCGATGCACGATGATGCTTCTACCCTGCGGATAGGCACGGTCGGCCGCCTCGAACCCGTCAAGGGGCTCGATGTCCTGCTGAGCGCCGTCCTCGAAGTCGCGATCTCGTGTCCCTCGGCGCGCCTCTCCATCGCAGGGGTCGGACCGGAGCTTGCTGCCCTTCAGGCCCGCATCGAGAAGGACGACGTGCTGCGACCCCGAGTCGCGTGTCTCGGCTTCGTGGAACACCTCCCAGCATTCCTGAGCACGCTCGACGTCTACTGCCTGGCTTCCCTCTCCGAGGGGTTCAACACGACGATCCTCGAGGCCATGGCGCTCGGCGTCCCCGTCGTTGCCACAGATGTAGGGGACGCGCGAGGCCGTCGTCGACGACGTCACGGGCAAGTTGGTAGCGCCCGGCGACCCGCACGCCCTGGCCGGTGCGCTTCTCAGCCTGCTGTCCGACTTCGCGGCCAGGCGTCGGATGGGCGAACGGGCGGCAGATGGTGGAGGAGCGCTTCGCGGTGAGCCGAATGCAGGAGGCCACCCTCGAGGTCTATCAACGGGTGTTGACCGGCGGGGGCGATCAAGCTTGAGCCGGATGCGGAGGATGCCAAGGGAGACTGCGCCAGGAACCGACAGCAGACTGACCATGGTGAACCACAGCGAAACGTACGGCCGACACATACTGGATGCGACGTGCCGCGGTATGGACATCGCCTTGTGTTTGGACCTGGGTTGCGGAAGCGGCGACGACCTCATGATCGTGAAGAAGCGGCACCCCCAGGCGCGCTGCATCGGAGTCGACTTCGGCGATTGGAACCGAGAGCGACTGTCCCGTAGGGGCATCGAGTCAGTCTCGCTCGACATCGAGTCAGAGGCTCTGCCGTTCGAGGACGAGACGGTGGATCTCATCATCGCGAACCAGGTCCTCGAGCACACCAAACAGCTGTTCTTCATCAACCACGAGGTGTTCAGGACGCTGCAGGTCGGGGGCCACCTCTATCTGGGTGTCCCGAACGTCCTGTCCCTGCACAATCGGGTCCTGGGCCTCGTCGGCGTCCACCCGACATGCGCGAAGCTCATATCGGGTCATGTGAGGGTGTTCTCCAAGAGAGACACTGTCTTCTTCTACGAACAGATCGCCGGGCGGTTCACCGGGCTGGAGGAGTTCTACGGGTCCCAGTTCTACCCGTTCCCACGGTCGGTCGCGCGTCCGCTCGCGTCGGCTCTGCCGTCCCTTGCCGTGTCCATCTTCTTCTTGTTCAGGAAGACGGCGACCTACGACGGCGAGTTCCTCGCATGGTTGTCGAACGTGCAGCTGGAGACGAACTTCTACGACGGCGAGAGCGCGACTGAGGCCTAGAAGACCTTCTTCCCCAGCACGGCCTTGAGCTTGTCGAGCGCCTTGATCGACTCGCGCGAGACCTTCTTCTGGTTGAGGCCCATCTCCTCGGCGACCTCGTGCTGGGTGAGGTCCTTGAAGAAGAGCAGGTAGATGAGGCGGCGCTGGAAGGCGGAGAGCTTGTCGAGCGCCGCGTAGAGAGCGATGCGGTCTTCGATGGGCAGCGCCATCGTGTCCAGGCGCAGGGAGTGCACCCGGCCGGCGTCGGCCCGCGCCGCCATTCGTCGCCGTCGAAGGGCTCGTTGCGGCTGTGCAGGTCGAGGCGCGCGTACAGCGCTCATCACCTCCAGGATGCCCTCCTCGTTCACGTTGAGGGCCTCGGAGAGCTCGGGCAGGGTCGGCGGCCGTCCCGAGCTCGTGCATGAGCTCGCCCGACTTCTCCTGGATCTCGTGGTAGAGCTTCTTGACCCACCGTGGCTGGCGCACCAGCAGTGAGTCACGCAGGTGATGGCGCAGCTCGCCGTCGACGATCGCCGTGGCGTAGGTCGAGAAGCGCACGCCGCGCGCCGGGTCGAAGCGCTGCGCCGCCTTGATCAGGCCGAGGTTGGCGACCTGAAGCAGGTCCTCGTACGGCTCGTTGGCGTACGAGAACCGCTTCAGGATGTGATGCAGCAGGTTCTGGTTGCGGCGGACGATCTCGTCGAGGGTCGCGTGGGTGCTGGTCTCCGCGTAGACCTTGAGCAGCTGTTCGTTGTCCACGGGAGACCGCCTGCCGGCGCTATTCCTTCACGAGGTTCATCATGTTGAAGATCGGCAGGTACATCGAGATCACGACCAGGCCGACGAGGGCGCCGACGCCGAGCATGAGGATCGGCTCGAGGATCGAGGTCAGCGACTTGACGCTGGCGTTCACCTCGTCCTCGTAGAAGTCGGCGATCTTGTTCAGCATGGCGTCGAGGGAGCCGGTCTCCTCACCGACCGCGATCATCTGCGTGACCATGGCCGGGAACACCGTGACCTTCTCCAGCGGTCCGGTGATCGACTGGCCCTCCTTGACGCTCTGCTGCACGTCCTTCATCGCCTTCTCGATCACGACGTTGCCGGCCGCCTGGCCCGTGATGTCGATGGCCTGCAGGATCGGCACGCCCGAGGTGACCAGCGTGCCGAGCGTGCGCGAGAAGCGCGCCACGGCGAGCTTGCGCACGATCTCACCGATGCCCATGGGGATGTGCAGCTTGAAGCGGTCCCACAGCTCGCGCCCACGGTCGCTGCGCTTGAAGCGGCGCAACAGCCAGATCAGAGCGATGATGATCGGGAAGATGATGAACCAGTAGCCGCGGATCGCGTCCGAGACGCCGACCATGATGCGCGTCAGCATCGGCAGCTTGGCGTTGTCGAGCTCCTTGTACATGTTCGCGAACAGCGGGATCAGGAACATGACCATGCCGATCATCACCAGGATGGCGAAGCTGCCGATCATGATCGGGTAGACCATCGCGCTCTTGACGGCGCGACGGATGCTGTCTTCCTTCTCGAGCTGCGTCGCCACCCGGTTCAGCACCTCGTCGAGGATGCCGCCGATCTCGCCGGCGCGCACCATGCTCACGTAGAGCTTGCTGAAGACCGCGGGGTGCTTCTCGAGCGCGTCGGAGAGGCTGATGCCCGCCTCGACGTCGCTCTTGACGGCGCCGATGACCTTGGCGAACTTCTTGTTCGGCGTCTGCTCTTCGAGCACGTAGAGGCAGCGCAGCATCGACAGACCGCTGCTCACCATGGTGGCGAACTGCCGCGAGAAGACGGTCAGGTCCTTGGCCTTGATGCGGGTCATGAAGTCGAGCTCCATGTGGAGCCCCTTCTTGGCCTCGTTCATGTCCAGGACCGTCAGGCCGCGGTTCCGCAAGGCGGCCGCGGCTGCGGCTTTGCTTTCGCCCTCGATCTCACCGCTCGCCGCGGTGCCGCGCTGGTCGAGCGCCTTGTAGGTGAAGTTGGCCATCATTCAGCCCTCCCAGGCTCTCAACGTCCCCGTCCGGCCGCCGCACCCGCCATCGCCGCCGCTGCACGAGGAGCCGCTTGAGGTCCTCGGGCGTGCTCGAGCGCCGCATGGCGAGCTCGCGGGTGATCAGGCCGCGCCGCACGAGGTCGGCGAGCGCGGCGTCCATGGTCTGCATCCCGTGCTGCGTGCCGGTCTGCATGACCGAGTAGATCTGGTGGGTCTTGCCCTCGCGGATCAGGTTGCGCACGGCCGGCGTCGGCACGAGCAGCTCGCAGGCGACCACACGGCCGCGGCCGTCGGCGGTCGGCAGGAGCTGCTGGGTGCAGACGCCCATCAGGGTGGTCGAGAGCTGCACGCGGATCTGGTCCTGCTGATAGGGCGGGAACACGTCGATGATGCGGTCGATGGTCTGCGGCGCATCCTGGGTGTGCAGGGTCGCGAACACCAGGTGGCCCGTCTCGGCCGCGGTCAGCGCGGTCGCCATCGTCTCCGTGTCGCGCATCTCGCCGACGAGGATGATGTCGGGGTCCTGACGCAAGACGCTCTTGAGGGCGCGGTTGAAGCTCTTCGTGTCCGCGCCCACCTCGCGCTGGTTGACCATGCACTTCTTGTGGCGGTGAAGGAACTCGATCGGGTCCTCGACCGTCATGATGTGCTCGTCGCGGGTCTCGTTGATCTCGTCGATCATCGCCGCCAGCGTGGTCGACTTGCCCGAGCCCGTCGGGCCGGTGACGATGCAGAAGCCCCTGGGCTTTCTGGTGAGGTCGTGGAGCGCCTTCGGCAGGCCCAGGTCCTCGAGCTTCTTGATGAGGATCGGGATCAGGCGGAAGGCGGCGCCGAGCGAGTTGCGCTGGAAGTAGGCGTTCACGCGAAAACGCGCCCGGCCCGGCACCGAGTAGCTGAAGTCGATCTCCCACTCGTTCTCGAGGCGCTGCCGCTGCTCCTGGCTCAGGATCGAGTAGATCAGCTCGCGCGTGTCGTTGGCGCTCAGGCGCGGGTAGTCGAGACGCTCGAGCTGTCCGTTGATGCGGATGATCGGCGGCGACCCCACGCTGAGGTGAAGGTCGCTCGCGTCCCGTTCGAGGACTTCCAAGAGGATGTCGACCAGATCCATTGCCTACCTCGCTGTGGGAGTGATTGCCACTGGTTACTTACACGATGACGCGGGCGATTTCCTCTACCGAGGTCATGCCCTGGAGGACTTTGTCGATGCCGTCTTCCCTCAGGCTCTTCATGCCCTCGGCCTCGGCCACGCGCGAGATCTCGTCGGCGCTCTTGCGCTCGACCGTCAGCCGGCGCACCGCTTCGCTGACGATCATGACCTCGTACAGGCCCAGGCGGCCCTTGTAGCCGGTCCCGTTGCAGCGCGAGCAGCCCTTTGGACGGTACAGGGTCACGTCGTCCCTGTCGAGCACCTCGGGCGGGAAGTCGTTCTTGCGCAGCATCTCGCGCGTCGCCGTGTAGGGCTCCCTGCAGGACCTGCAGAGCCGGCGAGCGAGGCGCTGGGCGAGGACGCAGTCCACGGCCGACGCCGTCAGGAACGGCTCGATCCCCATCTCGGTGAGGCGCGAGAGGGCGCCGGGGGCGTCGTTGGTGTGCAGCGTCGAGAGCACGAGGTGCCCGGTGAGCGCCGACTCGACGGCGATCTGCGCCGTCTCGCGGTCACGGATCTCGCCGATCATCACGATGTCGGGGTCGCAGCGCAGGATCGAGCGCAGCGCCGCGGCGAAGGTCATGCCGGCACGCGTGTTCACCTGCACCTGGTTGATGCCGGTGAGGCGGTACTCGACCGGGTCCTCGACCGTGATGACGTTCTTCTCGGTCGAGTTGAGGATGTTGAGCGCCGCGTACAGGGTGGTCGACTTGCCGGAGCCGGTCGGGCCGGTGACGAGGATCGCGCCGTAGGGCCTGGTGAACGAGCGCGAGAAGCGCTTCAGGGCCTTGGGCGCGAAGCCCAGGTCCTTGAGGTCCAGCATCACGTTCGACTTGTCGAGCAGGCGCATGACGACCTTCTCGCCGTGCACCGTCGGCAGGGTCGCGACGCGCATGTCGATCGGCTTGCCGCCGACCATCAGGCCGATGCGCCCGTCCTGCGGCACGCGGCGCTCGGCGATGTCCAGGTCGGCCATGATCTTGAGGCGGCTGATCACGCCCGACTGCAAACGCCGCGGCACGGCCATGACCTCGTGCAGCACGCCGTCGATACGAAAGCGGATCACGAGCTCCTTGGCCTGGGGCTCGAAGTGGATGTCGCTCGCGCCGTCGTCGACCGACTGCGCGATCACGTTGTTGACGAGCTTGACGACCGGCGCCTCTTCGGTGGCGTCGCGGATGTCGGAGACGGGCTCGTCGAGCTCGGCCGAGAGCGCCTTCTCCTCGGCGTTCTCGCCTACGTCGCGCTCGCGGTAGGCCTGACTGATCGCCTTGAAGACGTCCTCCTCGCTCGAGATCGCGGCGAGGATGTTGTAGCCGGTGAGGATCTCGAGGTCCTGCAGGCGCGAGGAGGTTCTGCGGGTCGGCCATGGCGACCAGCAGCCTGTCCTCGACGAAGCGCACGGGGATCGCCGAGTAGCGGCGCGCCAGCTTGTCTTCGATGAGGTGCGCCGCCGACGGGTCGATGCTGACCGACGTCAGGTCGAGGAAGGGCACACCGAACTTGGTGGCCAGGGCCTTGGTGAGGTCCAGCAGCGAAAGGACGCCCTGCTCGAGCAGCAACTGGCCGACGCGCTTGCGCGTCTCCGTCTGCAGCGCCATGGCCTCGTCGACCTGCTCCTTGGTCGCGAGGCCCATCTCGACGAAGATCTCGCCCAGGCGCAGCTTGGACGCCTTGCGCGACTTGAACTGCTCGAGCGTGAACTCCTCACGCTGCGCCGGTCCTGCTTGAGTGAGCGCCGAAGCGTACTCCGTCGTCGTCGTCCTCTTCCTCGTACGTCGTGTAGTCGGGGGCGCCGTCGGCCGAGGCGCCCTGCGCCTCGGCGTTCGCGGCGTCGGGCGCGGGGGAGGCGTCGCCGGACGCGACGGTCAGGATCTCGATGCCTTCGGGCGGCTCGACGGGCTCCAGCCAAGCTGGAGCGGAGCCGGTGGCCTCGTCGTCCTCGTCGGCGGCGGTGGCGGCGGGCCTCCGGCCGGACGCCGCCGCGGCGAAGCCGGCGAACGCGGCGTCGAGCGCCTCGCTCGCGTCGGACTCGGCGGAGTCGAGCGGCGCGACCTGGGCCGCGGCGCGCTTGCCGTTTCCTCCGTGACCGTTGCCGCCGAACATGGCGTCGACCGCGTCCGCGAGCACCGCGACGCCGCCTTCGGCGCCCGCGTCGAGCTCCGCTTCCACGACTGTGTCCGCCTCCACGATCGGCTGCACGTCCTCGTCCTCTTCCGTCGACACGGCGTCGCTCACGCGGTCCCTCTTCCGTTCACCGGCGTCCTGTCGTTCGCCGCTTCCTGGCCACGCATGGCCCCCTATCTGCCGACGGCGCGGCACATGGCGTCCACCGGCGCCTTGACGCCCGTCCAGAGCTCGAACGCCGCCGCGGCCTGCCACACGAGCACCGCCAGACCGTCGACGATGGCGGCTCCCTGTGCCTGCGCCTGTGCGAGCAGGTCGGTCAGTCCGCTGGTGTAGACGAAATCGGCTACGACCTGCCCCGCGGTTACGTTATCGGCCAAACCCCGGGGTACTTTACCTGCGCCCGCCATACCCAACGACGTGGCGTTGACGAGCAGCCGCTGCGAGGCGATGAGAGCGGCGGCGAGATCGTCCGGCGAGGCGACCGCGACGGCCGAGCCGGGCACGGCGGAGGCGACGAGATCGGCGAGCCGCTCAGCGTGGAGGCGCGTGCGGTTCACGACCGTGAGCGCGGCGCCGCGGCGCGCCAGAGCGAGCGCCGCCGCCCGCGCCGCGCCGCCCGCGCCCAGGATGAGCGCCGGCGCGCCGGGCGCCAGCGCGGACGCGGCTTCGGGCTGCTCCTCCCCCCGTGCGCCGACCACCTCGTCCAGCGCACGAAGGAACCCGGCGATGTCCGTGTTGTAGCCCCGCAGGGTCCCGTCATCCTCGACGACGATGGTGTTGACCGCCTCGGCGAGCGCGGCGTCGCGCTCCAGCCAGTCGAGGTGAGGGATCACGGCCGCCTTGTGCGGGATCGTCACGTTGGCGCCGCGAAACCCCAGGGCGCGAAGCCCGCGCACAGCGTCGCCGACGCGATCCGGCGCGACGGGCAGCGGAACGTAGGCGTAGTCGAGGTCGAGGGCGGCGAAGGCGGCGCCATGCAGCGCCGGCGAGAGCGAATGCTCGACCGGCCAGCCGATGACTCCGACGAGACGTGTCGTCGCGCTTGGGCGTTGCGTGCCGCGGACCGGTATGGGACCCCCTCCCTGCGGCGGTCCGGCCGCCGTCAGGTCGCTCAGTGGTAGTTCGGCCCGCGCGGGGCAGCCTCCTGCCGCGCTCGCGCGCGCCGCGGCGCCTACTCGCCGTTCTGCGCGTTCTGTGCCGCGCGCTCCTTGTCACGCAGGAACTGGTCGTAGCTGTTCGACCAGTAGTGACGGCCGGTGCCGTCGGCGCGGGCGACGTAGTAGAGGTAGTCGACCCGCGCCGGGTCGGCCGCCGCCTGCATCGCCGCGAGGCCCGGGCTGTTGATCGGCGTCGGCGTCAGCCCGGCGTACTTGTAGACGTTGTACGGCGACTCGACCTTGTAGTCGTCGTAGGTCAGCGCGGGCTTGCGCTCGCCGAGCGCGTACTGGATGGCGGCGTCGATCTGGAGCATCATCCCCTCGCGCAGCCTGTTCCAGATGACCGCCGCCACGAGGTCACGCTCCTCCGCCACCCGCGCCTCTCCCTCGATCAGCGAGGCGATGATCAGGACGTCGTACTCGGTGAGGTTGGCCTTGTGGGCACGCGTCATGTCGACCTTGTCGAGGTTCTCCCGCAGGGCAGCGAGCTGCAGGTCGATGAACGCGCGCGCCCTGACCTTCTCGCGCACCTCGTACGTGGCCGGGAAGAGCAGGCCCTCGAGCATGGTGCCGGTCTTGTAGCCCTCGACCTGGACCCGTGGAGGGGACTGCGTCGCGATGCGCACGTAGTCGGCGGCGTCGATACCCGGCACCGCCTTGGCGACGCGCGCCGCCTGCTCCGCGATGGTCAGGCCCTCGGGCAGGGTCACGCCGACAGTCGGCGCGGCGACGCCCTCGAGCAGCTTCGCCACGAGGTCGTCGTACGGCTCGTTCACGCGAAGCACGTAGGTCCCAGGCTTGAGGTCGTTCTCATGACCGTCGTCCTTGACCCGGTAGACGAACAGGTTGGCGTGTGCGACGACGTCCTTGGCGGCGAGGATCTTCGCGATCTGCTTGAGGGACGAGCCCTCGGGGATCGTGACCTTGACCTCGGCGCCGATCTCGCCGGGCGAGAGGTAGGCGCGCACGGCACCGACGCCGGCGCCGACGGCGAACGCGATCGCGACGAGCACGATGAGTGCGACGAGGCGCCGACGGGCGCGGCGGCGGCGGTCGGGGAGGCGCGCCGCGCCCTGCCCGCCGCCGCGTTCGATCGGCGCCCAGGCGTCCGGCGGCGGGTCGACTCGGTCGTCAGGCATCGTCTGCTCCGGGTTCGGCGGCGGCCGGCTCGCGTTCGCGCGCGGAGCCTGCGCGCGCAGGTAGTCCTCGAGGATCACTGCCGCCCCGCGCGCGTCCTCGGGCGCGCGTCCGCCGCGCTGCGCCGCGACCTTGGTGCTGAAGCGCTCGTCGTAGGTGGCCACGGGCACGCCGGTCGCGGCGGCGAGCCGGCGCGCGAAGGCGCGCGCCCTCGCCGCCTGCCCGTGCTCGCGGCCGTCCAGCGACACGGGAAGGCCGACGACGATCGCCTCCGGGGCGTGCTCGGCGATGAGCTCGAGGAGTCGCGCGAAGCCGGCGTCGCCGTCGACGCGGTCGACGACGGTCAGCGGGGTCGCGAGCGTGCCGGTCGCGTCCGAGACGGCGACGCCCGTGCGCGCGGCGCCGTGATCGAGGGCCATCACGCGCATGGCCGC
This sequence comes from uncultured Thermoleophilia bacterium, assembly GCA_963707855.1. Lineage (GTDB taxonomy): Bacteria > Actinomycetota > Thermoleophilia > UBA2241 > UBA2241 > UBA2241. The sequence goes on along the minus strand of CAVPRQ010000004.1, from coordinate 18,573 downwards.
GCCTCAGGCGCCGAGCAGCTCACGCACCTTCGCGACAGCGGCGGCGATGGCGGCCTCGATGCCCCGCACGTTGGCGCCCGCCCCGCGCGCGAGGTTCGGCTTGCCGCCGCCCTTGCCGTCCACCGCGGGCAGCATGCTCTGCAGGACGTCCCCGGCGTGAACGCCGCGACCCACGGCGGAGTCGCCCAGGCCGACGACGATCGCGGCGCGACCGTCGACGGGACTGGCGAGCACGACGATCGCGTCCGGCTGACGCTCGCGGACCTGGTCGGCCAGCGTGAGGAGGTCGTTCGCGCTCTCGACCTCCGGGCTCGCCGCCACGACCGGCACCTTGCCGACGTTCTGCAGCGTCGCGAGGACGTCGTCGAGCCTGCCGCGCACCTCGCCGCTCTCGGCCGCCTTGAGCTTCTTCTCGAGCTCCTTGCGCTCGGCCGCAAGCTTGGTCACGGTCGCCGCGACGCGATCGGCATGGACGCCCAGCTCGTCGGCGACCCCAGCGTACGTCTGCTCGAGCTCGCGGTAGTGCTCGATCGCCCGTGCCGAGGTGATCGCCTCGATACGGCGTGTGTTGGCGCCGACCGACTGGCTGGCGGTGATCTTGAGCAGGCCGATCTCGGAGGTCCACGAGACGTGCGTGCCGCCGCAGAGCTCGCGGCTGAAGTCGTCGATCTCGAGGACGCGCACGAACTCGCCGTACTTCTCCTCGAAGAAGGCGAGGGCGCCGAGCTCGGCGGCGTACTCGCGCGTGGTCACGAACGGGCGCACCTGATGGTTCTCGACGATGCGCCGGTTCGCGAGCTCCTCGATCTGGCGGAGCTGTTCGGCCGTCGGCGCCTGCCGCGTCGAGTAGTCGAAGCGCAGCTTGTCGGGCGTGACCATCGACCCCGCCTGGCGCACGGCGTCGCCGAGGACGATGCGCAGGGCGTTGTGCAGCAGGTGGGTCGCGGTGTGGTTGCAGGCCGTCTGGTGGCGGCGGACGCTGTTGACCATGGCCTTGGCGCGCTCGCCCTCCTCGACCTCACCCTCGGTCAGGCGCGCGACGATGACCTGATCGCCGACGAAGCGGACGACGTCCTCCACCTCGAGCTTGCCCGACCCGGTGTGGATCCAGCCCGTGTCGGCGACCTGGCCGCCGCCCTCGGCGTAGTAGGGCGATTCGGCGAGCTTGACGGCCAGCCGGCCGTCGTCGAGCCTGCGGAGGGCGCTCACGACGGTGAACACCTCCAGCCGCTCGTAGCCGACGAAGTCCACGGGCTTGTCGGCGTGCGTCGCCTGGAAGTCCTCGAGCGCGCCCGGTCCGGCGCCGAAGGCTCCCGCCTTCTGCGCCGCGCGGGCGCGCCCGCGCTGCTCCTCCATGAGGCGCTCGAACTGCTCCTCGTCGACGGTCATCTCCCACTCGGCGGCGATCTCGCGCGTGAGGTCGAACGGGAAGCCGTAGGTGTCGTGGAGCTCGAAGGCGACCGTCGGCGGGCAGCTCGGCCCCGGTGTCGCGCGCCCGGCGCAGGGCCTCGTCGAGGATGCCCATGCCCTGCTCGAGCGTGCGGCGGAAGCGCACCTCCTCGTCGTTCACGACGCGCCCGATCTCTTCGCGCTGGGCGACGAGCTGCGGGTACGCCTCGCCCATGAGGTCGACGACCTTGTCGGCGAGGATCGCGAGGAAGGGCTCGTCGACGCCGATGCTCACGCCCTGCTGCACGGCGCGACGGATGATGCGCCGCAGCACGTAGTCGCGGCCCTCGTTGCCCGGCAGGACGCCGTCCATCACGAGGAAGGCGGCGCCGCGGGCGTGCTCGGCCATCGTCTCGCAGGGCGCGGACGACCGCCGCCGACCCGTCCGGGCCGGCGCCGGCGAGCTCCGCGCCTCGGGCGATCAAGCGGCGCGAACAGGTCGGTCTCGAACACGGTGACGACGCCCTGGGTCAGGGCGGCGATGCGCTCGAGGCCCATGCCGGTGTCGATGCTCGGCCGCGGCAGCGGCGTCAGCGCGCCCGCCCTCGTCCATGTCGTACTGCGGGAAAGACGAGGTTCCAGTACTCCAGGAAGCGGTCGCAATCGCAGCCCGGCGCGCACTCCGGGCGGCCGCAACCGACCTCGGGCCCCATGTCGTAGTAGAGCTCCGAGCAGGGCCCGCACGGCCCTGCGGGCCCCACGGGCCCCCAGAAGTTGTCGCCACGTCCGAGGCGCACGATGCGCTCCTCGGGGATGCCGTGGCTCACCCACAGCGCCGCGGCCTCGTCGTCGGCGGGGACCGTCTCGTCGCCGCCGAAGACCGCCGCCCAGACCCGCGAGCGGTCGATGCCGAGCTCGTCCGAGAACTCGAGCGCCCACTCGATGGCTTCCTTCTTGAAGTAGTCGCCGAACGAGAAGTTGCCGAGCATCTCGAAGAACGTCAGGTGGCGAGCCGTCTTGCCGACGTTCTCGATGTCGTTGGTGCGAAAGCAGCGCTGCGCCGTCGTCATGCGCGTCGCCGGCGGCGTCTCGACGCCGAGGTAGTACGGCTTGTACTGCTGCATGCCGGCGCTCGTGAACAGGACGGAGGGGTCGCCCGCGGGCACGAGACTGGCGGGCTCGCCCGCCACGTGCCCGCGGGCGACGAAGAACTCTCGAAAACGGTCGCGGATGTCGGCAGCCTTCACGGCGGATCTATCCTTCTCGGTCGGTCTTCACGGTGATGGGGGTGCGCCGGAGCACCTTGCGTCGTCCGGCGCCGCTACTCCCCGCGACGGGCGAGCAGCGAGGGGTCGGGGTTGTCGACGTCGCCGATCTCCTCGCGCAGCTTCTCGAGCGAACGGCGGATGAGGCGCGAGACGTGCATCTGCGAGATGCCGACGCGCTCGGCGATCTGACTCTGCGTGAGGCCCTCGAAGAAGCGCAGGTGGAGGATGTAGCGCTCGCGCTTGTCGAGCTTCGCGAAGCCCGGCGCGAGCGTGGTGCGGTCCTCCATGGTGTCGTACGCCTCTTCGTCGCTTCCCAGGTAGTCGATGAGACCGGCGTCCTCCTCCCCGCCCTCGCCGTTGGGCGAGGCCTGCAGCGAGACGGAGTTGTACGCCTGGCTCGTCTCGAGCGCCTCGAGCACCTCTTCGGGGGTCGCGCTGGCGGCCTCGGCGAGCTCCTGGATCGTGGGCGAGCGCTGCAGTTTGGGCACGAGCTCGTCGATCACCTTGTTGAGGCGGATGTTGAGCTCCTGCAGGCCGCGGGGCACGCGCACAGACCAGCCCTTGTCGCGGAAGTAGCGCTTGATCTCGCCGACGATGTTGGGCGTCGCGTACGTCGTCAGTTCGACGCCGCGCTCGAGGTCGAAACGATCGATCGCCTTGATCAGGCCGATGGCGCCGACCTGCACGAGGTCGTCGAAGTGCTCGCCGCGCGAGGCGTAGCGCCGCGCGAGGGACCGCACGAGCGGGAGGTACATGGTGATGAGCTGCTCCCGCGCCTTGCGGTCACCGTACAGGTGGTACCGCCGCAGCAGGTACTGGTCGAGCTTGTCCGACTCGTCGCGGCCGCGACCCTTCGTGTCGGGCTTGCGCGGCTCGCCGACGCCGCCCTCTTCGTCCTCGTCAAGCGGGCGGCGTTGCCCGGGCAGCGCCTCGAGGTCGAGCGGGTCGTTCGGCCTGTGATCGTCGTGTGGCATCAAGCCGGCGGCCTCCGGCCCTTGACGAGCACGACGCGGTAAGCGCCGTCGCTCTCGGCCACCCGCACCTCGTCGCACGTCGTGCGCAGAAGGCGGCAGAGGTCCAGGCAGGCGCCGTCCGGCGCCGCCGGCTCGATCTCCTCGCGCAAGGCGCGCGACGTGAACGGACCGGCGGAGAACCACAGGGCCCCGTCGTCGAGCCGCATCTCGACGCCGAAACGCGCGAGCTCCTCGGCGTGCACCACGGCGCGGAAGAGGTGCTCGGTGGCGAGGTACATGTCCTCGAGCTGCTCGACGGAGAACTCGAGGCGCGTGCCGAGCCCGCCCAGCACAAGGCGGATCGGGGTGAAGGCGGACAGCTCCGCCGCGACTTCGACGCGGATGGTCTCTGACACGACGGGCCTCAGGCGGTGGTCGGCTCGGGCTCGACGGCCGGCGGCGCCTCCGGGCTCGGCGCGGGGGCGACGGCGGACGGCATGTCGACGCCCCCCGCTGGCCCGGACGGCGACGCGCTCGCCGCCTCCAGCTGGCGGGCGAGGTCGGCCTCCTTGCGCCGCGCCGCGGCCTTGCCCTGCTCAACGGCTTCGGCGGCGCGCCGGAGAGCTTCGTCGCCCGCCCGCTGCACCTCGCCCGGGAGCTGCTTGATCACGTCGAGGTACCCGACGCCCATGCGCTGGTGCCGCTGGTGCACGTAGTAGGCGAGTCCGGCGCCCGCGACGATGGCGGCGCCGACGAACGAACCGAACAGCTTCATTGCGGCGCGTCCTCCACGTCGTCGCGCTTGAAGAACGTGTTCACGCCCTTGCTGACGCCGGCGCTGAAGGCGGCCGCCTTGCGCGCCGGCGACGGTCACGGCGCCCTCGACGCGCCGTCGCCATGCGGTCGACCTTGTCGGTCATCTGCGAGACGTCCTTGGTGATCTGTCCCACGTTGGCGAGGTTCGCGTTGACCTCGTCCAGGGTCGTGCCCGCCTTGTTCATCAGAGGCATGGCCCCCTCGTCCAGGTCGGCCATCACCTTGTCGAGGCGCGCCAGGGCCTTCCCGGCGCGGAAGAGCGCGTACGCGGCGGCGATCGCCACCACGATGAAGAAGAACGCGGCTGCGTAGCGCAGCACGAGTGAGGACGTGCTCAAAGCGACGACGTCAAGCATGGAGTCCATGCGTCTCTCCTCCCGGCCCGGGACCTCGGAATGCGGAGCTACGAGACACTATCATACTCCCCCTTCGCAGCTGGGTGACGCTCACCGACAGGCTCCAGGGGCGGACGGATGGACGCCGACGGCGTGCCGGCGATCACGCCGGTGCCGACCGCGGTGTCGCCGCGATAGAAGACCGCGGTCTGGCCGGGGGCCGGCGCGGCGAAGGGCGCCGCGAGGCGCACGAGCAGAACGCCGGCCGTGTTCGTCGCGCCCGCCGGGGACGCGTCATCCCGGACAAGAGGCTCGATCGCGGCGACCGGCACGGCGGCGGAGCGATAGCGGAGCTGCACCGACAGGTCGTCGGCGACGGGCCCGACATCGGCCGAGATGCCGCGGTCGGCGACGTCGCGCACGACGACCTCGCTCACCGGCAGCTCGTCGGCGCCGCCCACGACGACCTCGTTGGCGGCGGCGCGCCGCTCGACCACGTACAGCGGCGCGTCGCTCGAGACGCCGAGGCCGCGGCGCTGGCCGATCGTGAAGCGCCAGTGGCCGTCGTGCTCGCCGAGCACGCGGCCCCGGCGGTCGACGATCGGCCCCGGCAACGGCTCGACGCCCTGCTCCTCGAGGAACGCGCGATAGCCCTCGAGAGCGAAGCAGACCTCCTGGCTCTCGGGCTGCTCCGCCGCCGCGAGCCCGGCTTCGCGCGCCGCCGAACGGGTCTCGGCCTTGGTCATGTCCCCGAGCGGGAACTCGAGGCGCGCGAGCAGAGTCGGCGGCACGGCGGCGAGCATGTACGACTGGTCCTTGGCGCGGTCGACGGCGCGCGCCAGGTAGGGCTCCTCACCGCCGCCGTCCCAGGGCTCGCCCTCGCGCGTCACCAGACGCGCGTAGTGCCCCGTCGCGACGCGCGCCAGGCCCCGCTCGTCGGCAAGGCCGACGAGCGCCGCCAGGCGCTCCGGATTGCAGCGCACGCAGGGGTTGGGAGTCTCGCCGGCCGAGGTAGGCGGCGACGAAGGGCTCGACGACGGTGCGCGCGAAGCGCGCCTGCTCGTCGAGCACGTGCAGGCGCACGCCGAAGGCGTCGGCGGCCGCCTGCGCGCGCGCGATCGCCGTCGGGCCGCAGCAGCTCCGGGGGTCGTCGCCTGGCCACAGCTTGACGATCGCCGCCTCGACCCTGCGTCCGGCGGCGGCGAGGCGCAGCAGCGCGACCGCGCTGTCGACGCCGCCGCTCAGGGCGACCAGCACGCCGTCGTCAGGCCTCAATCGTCCTCTTCGACGTCGTGCTCGTGAGCGTCGCCCTCGGGCAGCGGCCCGACGATCGTCGGCGACCTCGTCCTCGCGCCCGCTGCGCGTGAGGTAGTCGGCGATCGCCAGGTGCAGGGCGTCGGCGGCCAGGTTCGAGCAGTGCATCTTGATCGGCGGGAGGCCACCGAGCGCTTCCGCGACCGCGCGGTTCGAGATCTCGGCGGCCTCGGTGAGCGTCTTGCCCATCACCATCTCCGTGACCATGCTCGAAGTGGCCACCGCGGCCCCGCAGCCGAAGGTCTTGAACTTGGCGTCCTCGATCGCGTCGTCCACGACCTTGATGGTGATGCGCATGATGTCGCCGCAGACCGGGTTGCCGACCTGGCCGACGCCGTCGGCGTCGGCCACCTCGCCGACGTTGCGCGGATTGCTGAAGTGGTCCATGACCAGGTCGGTGTACACGCGTCACGCTCCGCCGTGGTAGAGGGGACTCATGGCGCGCAGCTTCTCGACGATGGGCGGGAAGACCTCGAGGAAGCGGTCGACCTCCGCCTCGGTGTTCTGCCGGCCGAGGCTCACGCGCACGCTGCCGTGCGCGTCCTCCGGGGCGTACCCGAGGGCCAGGATCACGTGCGACGGCTCGAGCGAACCGCTCGCGCACGCCGAGCCGCTCGAGACCATGATGCCCGGCCTGGTCGAGCTGCAGCAGCATCGACTCGCCCTCGATGTAGCGCACGGCGAAGGCGACGTTGCCGGGCAGGCGCTCCGTGCGGTGCCCCAGGTACGTGACCTCGGGGACCGCGGCGAGGACGCCCTCGGCGAGGCGCTCGCGCAGGGCGACGAGGCGCGGCTTGCCGCTCAGGCATCTCCTGCGACCGCGAGCGAGAGGGCCGCGCCGAGCCCGACGATGCCGGGCACGTTCTCCGTGCCCGAGCGCAGGCGGCGCTCGTGACCGCCGCCGTGGACGATCGGCGCCAGGCGCGTGCCGCGGCGCACGTACAGGGCGCCGACTGCCCTTCGGCCCGTAGAGCTTGTGCGCCCGAGAGGCTGAGCAGGTCGACGCCGAGCGCCTCGACGTCGACGGGCAGCGCACCGACCGCCTGGACGGCGTCGGTGTGGAAGGCGGCGCCGTGCTCGTGCGCGATGCGCGCGAGCTCGGCGACCGGCTGCACCGTGCCGACGACGTTGTTGGCGAACATCACCGAGGCGAGCCTCGTGTCGGGACGGAAGGCAGCCTCGTACGCGTCGAGGTCGATGAGCCCGTCGCGATCGACGGGCACGATGTCCAGGGCCCAGCCGCGACGGCTTGAGTGCCTTGGCCGTCTCCATGACGGCGGCGTGCTCGATGGCGCTGACGATGAGGTGGCCGGGCTCGAAGCGCTCCAGGTACCCGACTCAGGGCGAGGTTGTCGGCCTCGGTGCCGCCGGAGGTGAAGACGATCTCGCGCTCGCCGGCGTCGAGGGCCGCGGCGACGGCGGCGCGCGCCGCTTCGACGGCGCGCCGCCCCTCGCGGCCCAGCGCGTGCAGCTCCGACGGGTTGCCGTAGCGCTCACCGAAGAACGGCAGCATCGCCTCGAGCACGCGCGGGTCGACCGGTGTGGTCGCGGCGTGGTCGAAGTAGATGGGCTTCATCGCGGCGCCCCTTCCGCCACGAGGTCCTCGCAGGCTGAGGCCCTTCAGCGCCTCGCGTGATCGCCTCGTCGAGGCGACGCCAGACGACGCGCGAGGCGCAGCCCTCGGCGCGGGCGCAGCTGCGGTCGGACTGCATGCAGTCGACGAGCGTGAGCGGCCCTTCGAGGGCGATGACGACGTCGGCGACGGCGACGCGCTCCGGCGAGCGGGCGAGGGCATAGCCCCCGCTCGCCCCGCGCGTCGCCCGCACGAGCCCGGCGTCACGCAGCCGTCCGAGGATCCGCTCCAGGAACGGGCCGGGGATGCCCTCGCTGGCGGCGATCTCGCGAGAGCGGAGCCGGGCCCTCCTGCGTGCGCCCGGCCAGGTACACCATGGCCCGCAGGCCGTACTCGGTGCGCGAGGTGATCTTCATGCGACGCGACGCTCCTCGTCCCGCTGATGACGGCGGGCCGTGACGACGCCGCGTCAATCCCAACCGCTCAGGTCGGGATTATGCTACGCGACGCGCGCGAGGGCGAGCGTGCGAGGAAGTCGGGCCGTCGAGACGTACGCGGCGGCCTCGACCCTCGCGACGAGCGAGTGCTGAGGTGCGCGCCGGTGCGGCTACTGCGCGCGCAGGGCGTCGGCGACGACCTGCTCCATGACCTTCTGGCCGATCCAGCCGGTGTAGAGCTGCGACACCGTGCCGTCGCCCTTGATCACGACGAACATGGGCGGCGCGTTGACCTTGAGCTGGGCGAGCACGTCGCCGAGCTCCGCGACCTTGCGCGCCTCGAAGTTGAAGAACGAGGCCGACGACTGGTACATCGTCTTCACCTTGTTGAAGTACGAGAGCATCTCGTCGTCGGCGCCGGCGCCCTGCACGTAGACCAGCAGGATGATGCCGCGCTGGTCCTGGAGGGGCTTGCTGATGAAGTCCGGCGTCTTGTCGGTGGGCTCGAGCTTGAGCGGCGCGTACCCCGCCATGCCGTAGCTGCCCGTCTTGTTGTAGTCGGTGGAGCCCGGTGGCCGGTCGTGATGGTCGCGTCCCCCTGAGCGAGGACACGGATGGCGGTGAACCCGCCGAGGATCGCCAGCCCGCAGAGAAGGACGAGCACGACTGCGATCAGGAACGACCTGTTACGCGTTACGATTCCCATCCTCGCCCTCCAAGGAGTTTGGCTCCACCCTGCCGTGCTCGCTTGATTCTCGAACCTGCTCTCGCAGGTGGGTGCTCTCTCGACGCATCCACGGACGAGCCGACGTGGAGCTCCCGATGTGTTCGTGTTGGCTCGAGAATGTCACGAGGTCACGAACAAGGTCGAGCCGCGCCATCCTAGCAAACGCCGTTTCTTTCAACAAATCTTTCGGCAACCCTGCGCAGAGCTTGAGCGCCGCGTGTCGTCAGCGCGAGGCGGAGGCTCGATCCGGACGGGAGGGCTCAGCCCGCTGCGAGGCGGCTCAGCCGAGGCGGATGCGCAGCTCCTTGAGCTGCTCGGCCGTGACCTCGCCGGGCGCGGCGGTCATGGGATCGCTGCCCGAGGCCGTCTTGGGGAAGGCGATCACGTCGCGGATCGAGTCCTCGCCGGCGAGCAGCATGACGAGGCGGTCGAGGCCGAGGCCGATGCCGCCGTGCGGGGGCGCGCCGTACTCGAGCGCCTCCATCATGAAGCCGAAGGCGCTCTGGATGCGCGCCTCGTCGAAGCCGAGGGCGCGCAGGACGGCGCGCTGGACCTCGGGGCGGTGGTTGCGCAGCGAGCCCGAGCCCAGCTCGGTGCCGTTGAGCACGAGGTCGTACTGCGCGCCGTAGACCTTGAGCGGCTCCGTCTCGAGGAGCGGCAGCGTCTCGGGCGTGGGCAGGCTGAACGGGTTGTGGCCGTAGGTGAGCCTGCCGGTCTCCCCGTCGATCTCGAAGAGCGGGAACTCGACGACCCAGAGGGGGGCCCAGCGCCGCGACGGGGCCGGGGCGAGCCGCGCGATGAGCTCGGCGCGCAAGGCGCCGAGCACCGGCGCGGCCACACCGGCCTCGTCGGCGGCGAAGACGATCAGGTCGCCGGGCTCGGCCGCCGTGCGCTCGACGAGCGCAGCCTGCTCGGCCTCGCTCAGGAACTTGACGATCGGGCCGCGCAGCGCGCGGCCCTCCTCGACGTAGACGTAGGCCATGCCCCTGGCGCCGTTCGCCTTGGCGACCTCGGTGAGGGCGTCGACCTGCGCCCGCGAGAGCGTCGCCGCGCCGCGCGCGCAGATCGCCCGCACGCACCCGCCCGCGTCGACGGCGCCGCGGAACACCTGGAAGCCGCTCTCGGCGAAGACGTCCGTGAGGTCGACGATCCCGAGGTCGAAGCGCAGGTCGGGCTTGTCGGAGCCGTAGCGCAGCATCGCCTCGTCGTACGTGAGCACCGGGAACGGCGCCTCGAGCGGCTCGCCGGCGACGGCGAACATCGCCGTGACCATGCCCTCGACGAGGGCGCGGATCTCGTCCGTGCCCATGAACGAGACCTCGAGGTCGATCTGCGTGTGCTCCGGCTGGCGGTCGGCGCGCAGGTCCTCGTCGCGGAAGCAGCGCGCGATCTGGTAGTACCGGTCGGCGCCGGCGACCATGAGGATCTGCTTGAAGAGCTGCGGCGACTGCGGCAGGGCGTAGAAGCGGTGCGGCTGCAGGCGCACCGGGACGAGGAAGTCGCGCGCGCCCTCGGGCGTCGACTTGGTCAGCACCGGCGTCTCGACCTCGAGGAAGCGCTGCTCGTGCAGATACGCGCGCGCCGCCTGCACGACGGTGTGGCGCAGCACCATGTTGGCGAGCATCGGCGCGCGCCGCAGGTCGAGGTAGCGGTACTTGAGGCGCAGGGTCTCGTCGACCTCGCCGCCCTCGGCGCTCTCGATCTCGAACGGCGGCGTCTTCGCCTCGTTCAGGACCTCCAGCTCGGCGACCCGCACCTCGACCTCGCCGGTCGGCAGGTGCGGGTTCACGGTCTCGGCGCTGCGCGCCACCACCGCGCCGCGCACCGCGATCACGTACTCGGAGCGGATCGCCTCGGCCGCGCGTGGGCCTGCGGCGCCTCGGACGGGTCGAAGACGAGCTGCGCGACGCCGGAGCGGTCGCGCAGGTCGACGAAGATCAGGTTGCCGTGGTCGCGGCGGTGCGCGACCCAGCCGGCGAGACGCACCTCGCGACCGACGTCCTCGCGGCGCAGCTCGCCCGGGTAGGTGTCGCGCAGACTCACGCGTCGTCCCTGCGTACGGCCGCGCCGGGAGCGTCGGCGATCCGCGCGCCGAGCCACGCGGCGAGGCCGGCGGCCGGCACGTCCTCTTCCCCGCCGCCGGCGAGCGCCCTGACGCGCACAGCGTCGGCCGGCAGTTCCTCCAGGCCGAGCAACACCGCGAACAGCGCCCCGCTGCGGCCCGCCTGCTTGAGCTGGCCCTTGACGCTGCGCGCGGCGAGGTCCAGCTCCACGGCGAGGCCCCTCTGGCGCAGCTCCTGCGCGAGGACGAAGGCGTCCCCGCGGCGCTCGTCCGCGAAGGCGACGACGAACGCCGCCGGGTGCGCGGCGGCACCTCGGCCTCGCCCATCGCCAGGGCGATGCGCTCGAGGCCGGAGCCGAACCCGACGCCCGGCGTCGGCGGCCCGCCGATCTGCTCGACGAGCCCGTCGTAGCGGCCGCCGCCGCCGACGCCGCTCTGGGCGCCGAGCCGGTCGGAGGCGAACTCGAAGGTCGTGCGCGTGTAGTAGTCCAGACCGCGCACGAGGCGGAAGTCGAGCTGCGGCTCGAGCCCGACGCGGCGCAGCAGCGCGAGCACCGTGTCGAAGTGCGTGCGGCAGTCCGGGCAGAGGTGCTCGTCGAGGTGCGGCGCCTCGTCGAGCGACGGCGCGACAGGTCTCGACCTTGCAGTCGAAGGTGCGCAGTGGGTTGAGCTCGAGGCGCTCGCGGCAGTCGCCGCAGAGCTCGCCCTCGCGGTCCCGCAAGTACGCGCGCAGCAGGCCGACGTAGGCGGGCCTGCAGGCCGCGTCCCCCATGCTGTTGACCGCCAGACGCAAGCCCTCGACGCCGAGCTCGGCGAACAGCTGGGCGAGCATGGCGATGACCTCGGCGTCCACCTCCGGCGCCGCCGACCCTATCGCCTCGGCGCCCAGCTGGTAGTGCTCGCGGTAGCGCCCCGCCTGCGGCCGCTCGTAGCGGAACATCGGGCAGTAGTACCAGAGCTTCACCGGCTGCGGCCACTTGTGCAGGCCGTGCTCGACGTACAGGCGACAGATGGGCGCCGTGCCCTCGGGGCGCAGCGTCATCGAGCGCCCGCCCTTGTCCTCGAACGTGTACATCTCCTTGCGCACGATGTCGGTGGCCTCGCCGACGCCGCGCTCGAAGAGACCGGTCTCCTCGAACTCGGGAGTGACGACGCGGCGGTAGCCGTGAGCGCCGAAGACGCGCGCCGCCGTCGCGACCACGTGGTCGCGCAGCGCCGCCTCGTCGGGCAGCAGGTCGTACGTGCCCTTGGGGGCGCGCGGACCGCTCACCAGCGATGTCCGGGGTCGTGGCGCAGGGGCGAGAGGAACGGGTTGAGCGCCAGCTCGCGCCCCAGGGACGTGTCGGGCCCGTGCCCGCAGTGCACCGCGGTGTCGGCGGGAAAGCGCCGCACGAGGGTGGCGACCGAATCGAGCAGAGCGTCCATGTCGCCGCCCGGCAAGTCGGTGCGCCCGACGCTGCCGTAGAAGAGCAGGTCGCCGGCGAACAGGTGCCCGTCGAGGGCGAAGGTGTACGAGCCGCGCGAGTGGCCCGGCGTCGGGATCGCGGTCACCGCCCACGGCAGGTCGAGGGTCTGCTCGCCCTCGAGAAGCACCGGGTCCCTGACGGGCTCGATGTCGAAGCCGGCCATGGCGCCGAGTCCCGCCGCCGGCCATCTCCCCGGCGTCTTCGGCGCCGACGTAGACGGGGATCGAGAAGTGCCTCGCGAGCGGCGCGACGCCGCCGATGTGGTCGAAGTGGCCATGGGTGACGAGCACCGCCGCCGGCGTCAAGCCCACCTCGGTGAAGCGCCTCGACGACGACGTGCGCCTCGTCCCCCGGGTCGACGACCAGGGCGGCCTTCTGCGCCCAGCACGAGGAAGCAGTTCGCCTGCAGCGGCGCCGAGCGGCAGCGGAAAGACGTCGAACGGTTCGGACATGGCTCCTCGGGGACGCGGTTCGGCCGCTTACGCTACCAGACGGCCGCGCCGAGCGTCGACCGTGCGCCGGCCTCAGCCGACGATGCGGTAGGCGTCGTAGACCGTGTCGATGGCGCGGATGTTGGCGAGGATGTTGTCGAGCTGGCGCACGTCGCCGACCTCGATCGTGAAGCGGTCGCGCACGGCGCCGTCGGGCAGCGTCTGCACCTGCCCGGAGAGGATGTTGACCCCCGAGTCGCCCGAGCGTGCGCGCCACGTCCTCGAGGAGGTGGTTGCGGTCGAGCGCCTCGACCTGGATCTCGACCCTGAAGGCGAGGCCGCCGAGGCCCTGCCAGCCGACCTTGGTGAAGCGCTCGGGGTTCTTCATGAGGGCGCGCGCGTTCTTGCAGTCGCTGCGGTGGATGGTGATGCCCTTGCCGAGCGAGATGTAGCCGACGATGTCGTCGCCCGGGATCGGCTTGCAGCACTTGGCCATGCGCACCATGATGTCGCTCATGCCTTCGACGGCGATGCCGAACTCGCCCGACATCGCCTGCGGCTCCTCGGGCAGCCGGTCTTCGCGATGGGGCAGCATCTCGGGTGGCGGCGTCGCCTCCTTCATCGTGCCGGCGCGCTGCATCACCTTGGTGGCCACCGTCTTGACGGGCACGCGCCCGGAGCCGATGGCGGCGAAGAGGTCGTCGGGCTTGGAGAACCCGACCTCCTTGACGATCTGGGCGAACACCTTCGACGAGAGGATCTTGGCCGCCGGCAGGCCCTCGCGGCGCAGCGTGTCCTGCAGCAGGTCGTGGCCCGAATGCACCGAGTCCTCGCGCTGCTCGCGGCGGAAGAACTGGCGGACCTTCTGCTTGGCGCGCGGAGTGACGACGATGTCGAGCCAGTCCCGGGACGGGCCGCGGCTCGACTTCGAGGTGATGATCTCGACGATGTCGCCGGAGCGCAGCTTGTGGTGCAGCGGGCACGATGCGCCCGTTGACCTTGGCGCCCGACGGTGTGGTTGCCGACGTCGGTGTGCACGGCGTAGGCGAAGTCGATCGGCGAGGAGCCCGCGGCGAGGCTCTTGACGTCGCCCTTGGGCGTGAACACGAACACCTCGTCCTCGAAGAGGTCGATCTTGAGCGTGTCCATGAACTCGCGCGAGTCGCCGGTCTCGGACTGCCACTCCATCATCTGCCCGAGCCAGGCGAGCTTGTCGGGGTCGCGCTCGCCCTTCTCCTTGTAGAGCCAGTGGGCGGCGACGCCGAACTCGGCCGTCTGGTGCATGTCGAGCGTGCGGATCTGGATCTCGAGCGGCTTGCCCCCGGGGCCGATCACCGTCGTGTGCAGCGACTGGTACAGGTTGAACTTGGGCATCGCGATGTAGTCCTTGAAGCGCCCGGGGATCGGCTTCCAGATGGAGTGGATGATGCCGACGGCGCCGTAGCAGTCCTTGACCGAGTCGACGAGCACGCGCAGACCCGTGAGGTCGAAGATCTCGTTGAACTCCTTGCCGCCGCGGCTCATCTTGGCGTAGATGCTGTAGAAGTGCTTGGCGCGGCCGCTGATGTCGGCGCGGATGCCGGCGCCGGCGAGCTCGGCGCGCAGGAACTCGGCGGCGTCGTCGACGAAGTCCTCGCGGTCGGCGCGGCGCTGCGCGACCCACTTCTGGATCTCCTGGTACTTGCGCGGGTGCAGCGCCGCGAAGGCGAGGTCCTCGAGCTGCCACTTGAGGTTGTGGATGCCGAGCCGGTGCGCGAGCGGCGCGTAGACCTCGAGCGTCTCCTTGGCCTTCTGGATCTGCTTCTGCTTGCTCAGGTAGCCCAGCGTGTGCATGTTGTGCAGGCGGTCGCAGAGCTTGATGAGGATGACGCGGATGTCGGTCGCCATCGCGACGATCATCTTGCGGTAGTTCTCGGCCTGCTCCTCCTCCTGGGAGGTGAAGTGCATCTTGGTCAGCTTGGTGACCCCGTCGACCAGCATCTCGATCTCGTCGCCGAAGTGCTCCCGCACCCACTCGCTCGGCGTGCCGGTGTCTTCGACGACGTCGTGGAGCAGGGCGGCGGCGATGGTCACCGAGTCGAGCTTGAGCTCGGCGCAGTTGAGGGCGGTGCCGACCGGGTGGTGGATGTAGGCCTCGCCGCTCTTGCGCTGCTGCGTCGCGTGCAGGAGGCAGGCGGCCGTGAAGGCGCGACTGATGAGCTCGAGGTCGGCGTCGGGGTTGTACTGCTCGACCGCGACGAGGAGGTCGTCGAGCAGCGGCCGGTACTGCTCGGGGACGTGCTCTAGCGCCGCTGCGTCAGGCAGCTCGCCAGATACGCCCGTGTGTGAAACCGTCTGCGCCATGCCCGGTGGGCCTCGATGGTCGTCATGTCGGCCTTGCGCTGCGGCCGCTTGAGCTCGTAGCTTACGCCGTCCGTCGCGCAGCAGCCCGGCGGCGGCCAGCGTGCGCAGCGCGGCCGCCACGGGCAGGACCGGCGCGAGGAACGGCCCCTGAACGAGGAGTTCCTGCTCGAGCCGCTCGTCAAACCGGCCCGCGCCGGCCTCGAGGGCGCGCCACACGCGGCGCAGCACCGCGTCGAGGTCGTAGCCCGCGCGCGAGCACCTCTTCGCTGAAGTGTACGTCAGCGGGCACCCCAGACCGTGTGGACGAAGGCACCGGGCGCGGCCGACACGACGATGTCGTCGTGCAGGGCCGCGCTGAACGGCGGGTCGACGAAGACGACGTGGCCGAAGGCCGCGACGAGCTCGGGGTGGGCGGCGGCGAGGTCGACGCCGGCCATGACGACGTCCGGGCGGCGGCGACGCGGCGCCCTCTCCCGCCGGCGCGACTCGCCCCGGGCGGCCGCGCCGCCGATCGCCGCCGCGAGCCGGTTCGCGCACGCGGCCTGCAGGTACATGGCCCGGCGGCCGAGCGCCGGCGGCAGCGCGTCGCGCGTGAGCAGCGGACCGCGGCGGGCGACGTCGGCGACCAGCACGAGCACGCGCTCGCCGGTCGCCGCCAGCGCGGCGATGGTCGACGCGGCCGGAGCGGCCGCGGCGGTCGCGCAGGCGGCCGTCGCCGGCGCGCCTGCGCGACGGCCGCGGCCGCCTCTTCCTCGCCTTCGTCGTCGCCCGCGTCCGCGGCCGGCCAGCCCGAGCAGGTCGCCGGCGAGCAGCTGCGCGCCACAGCTCTTCGCCGCGCAGCCGCAACGTCGCAGGACGCGTGCACGGCGTCGGGCAGAGGTCGCCGCGCGACGGCCTCGAGCCGATGCAGCGCCTTGACCTCGACCTGGGCGCTCACGCTGGCGTTGTAGGCGTTCTTGCCGAGCGCGAGCACGACGTCGTAGCGTCCCGGCTCGCTGACCGCCGCAGGCCGTCGAAGTCGAAGTGCACGGCGCCGCAGCTAGGCGCCGTCGCAGCGCACGCGGTACTGCAGGTGCCGGCGGTCGCGCGTGAGCCGCGGCGCGGCGATCTCGGCGCCGTGCAGCAGCAGGCTCACGCGCCGGTTGCCCAAGCCGTGCGGCGCGAGCAGCTCGAGCTCGTCGGCGAGCTCGAGCGTGAGCTCGTCGCCGCCGACGACGGCGTCGGCGACGCGCACGCGGGCGAGGTCGTCGGCGCCGAGCATGGCGGCGGCGTGCGCGGTGAACGCCTCGCGGAAGGCCGCGATGGCGCGGCGCTCGAGGCGCAGGCCGCAGGCCGCGCGGTGCCCGCCGTAGGCGATGAGGTGCGCGGCGGCGGCGTGCACGCCGGCGAGCAGGTCGTACGCGGCGATGCTGCGCCCCGAACCCTTGGCGAGGTCGCCGTCCTCGCTGAGCAGGATCGCCGGGCGGTGGAAGCGCTCGGCGACCCGCGAGGCGACGATGCCGACGACGCCCTCGTGCCAGTCCGGCGACGAGAGCACGAGCGCCGCCGGCAACGGCTCGGGCACCTGCGCGACCGCCGCGGCGAGGATGGCGCGTTCGATCTCCTGGCGCTCGTGATTGAGTTCGTTGAGGCGCAGGGCAGCGGCAGCGCCGCCTCGCGGTCGTTCGCAGCCGAGCAGCTCGAGGGCGATGCTCGGCGTCTTCGAGCCGCCCGGCGGCGTTGAGCCGCGGCGCGAGGCGGAACCCGACGACGCCGGCGGTGACGCCTCCCGGCGTCACGCCGGCGACCTCCATGAGCGCCGCGAGCCCCGGGCGCGGAGCGCTGCGCAGACGCCGAGCCCCATCGTGACCAGGGTGCGGTTCTCGCCGACGAGCGGAGCGAGGTCGGCGATCGTCCCGAGGGCGACCACGTCGGTGAACGGGCGCAGCGCCAGCGGCAGCTCCACCCGCGCCGCGCCCGGCTCGTGCAGCAGGGCGTGGGCCAGCTTGAAGGCCACGCCCACGCCCGCCAGGTGCGGACACGGCGCGCCCGGGAGCTTGGGCGAGACGACGACGCAGCTCCGGCAGCGCGACCCTCGATCTCGTGGTGGTCGGTGACGACGACGTCCATGCCGAGCTCGCGCGCCCGTTCGACTTCGTCGCGGGCGCCGATGCCGCAGTCGACCGTGACGAGCAGCTTGACGCCTTCGGCGGCGAGCTCCTCGACCGTCGCCGCGGCGACCCCGTAGCCTTCGGTGAAGCGGTTCGGCAGGCGCCAGCGGACGTCGGCGCCGAGCTCCTCGAGCACGCGGACGAGCAGGAAGGTGGCGGTGATGCCGTCGGCGTCGTAGTCGCCGTGCACGGCGATGGGCTCGCCACGCTGCAGCGCCCGGTCGATGCGTCGGCGCGCCTCGGCCACGCCGGGCAGCAGGTACGGGTCGTGGACGAGGTGGTCGGGCTTGAGGAAGGCCTGCGCCGCGGCCGGGTCGTCGAAGCCGCGGCGCACGAGGATCTGGGCGAGCGTCTCGCTGACGCCGAGCTCGTCGGCGAGCCGGTGAGCGGCGGAGAAACTGACCGGCGGGATGCGCCAGGAGCCGTCGTCGATCAAGGCTGCATCACGCGGCCCAGTGTACCGCGCGCCGACGACGGATGCCGTCGCCCGGCGCGGCGCGGCCGCGCGTCAGGACGCGGGCGGGCGTCGTCGGCCGAGCCTTTGTCGGACCGGCGGGCTCGGGCGTCGACCGCCGTCATCGGCGGCGCGCCTCCAGCGCAGCGGTCGCCGCCTCGGCCGGCGCCGGCGCGACGACCGTGCTCGGCTCGGCTGACGTGGCGCCGCGACCGTGACCGCCTCGTCGGCCGGCGCGGTGCCACGACGGTGGCCGCTTCGCCGGCCGGCGCGGGTGCCACGAGGTGGCGACCCGGCGGCGGGCGGCGCGCCGGCCGGGGCAGTCTCGCCTCGCATTCGCGCAGGCGCCGATACGTCGCCTCGAGCTCCTTCTCGAGCTTGGCGCAGGGCGTCGCACCGCCGGCGCGGCGCGACCGCCAGCCGGCGATCCCGGCGAGCAAGAGGCCCGCCGCCGCGCCGAGGCGAACCAGAAGAACGACACGGCGGGCGTCGAGCCGAGCGACGTAGTCGAGCGACACCTGCGTGTCGTGGTTGATTGCCCCGCCGAGCAGGAGCAGGCTGGCGATCACGGCGAGTATCAAGAAGCAGGGTCCTCACGTCGTCTCCGCCTCGGGGTCCTGGGCCGCCCGCATCGCCGGGGAGTATAGCAGCGGCGGGCTCGCCGCGGCGTCTCGCTGGGCGACTCACGGAGCGGTGGCACGACGGTCGCGCGCTCGCGCTCGGCGGCGATCCACGCGTCGAGCGCGCGGACCTGCTTGCGCAGGTCGAGCTCCGCGCGCAGGTCCTCCTCCACCGCGGCGAAGGGACGTACCTCGGCTTCGCGACGGTCGTGCAGCTTGAGCACGTACCAACCGC
>CAVPRQ010000003.1:0-24710 GCA_963707855.1 uncultured Thermoleophilia bacterium | reverse complement strand
CCTGGGCGCCGGTACCGTATTGCTGGTGAGCGGCTTCTCGACGAGGCCGTCCACGGTCACGACCCAGTCCTCGGGCGCCTTCGTCGGCGGCTGCCGCTCGACGCTGCGCACCGGGGAACGAGCCGAACATGCTCTCGGGGGCGGTCGCGGCGCCCTTGAGGCTTACGCCGTCGCGACGCAGCAGCGCGGCAAGGCCTGCCAGCCCTGCGATGACCCGCTCCAGCCGTCACCACGAACCACTTGCGCGTGAAGCGCACCGCGCCGGTATCGGCGTCTCGCTTCCTCGTCTTCGTATTTAAGCTCCAATGCTCCGCCTTCGTCCGCTCCGCTTGCCTTCTCCTGCGCCGCCCATCCTCACGTCCAGGCAAGACGGCCCGCCACCTGTTGGGGATACACTTACCGGAGACTAAACCCCTCGCGCAACGGCGACGAGCAGGGGGTCCGCCGCCGACAGCGAATGGATGAAGTCGGGCGCACAGGCGGACACGCGGCGCATCGGCGCCGCGACGAGGCTGGAGGCACATCTATGGACCACCGAACGCGGGACCGTAGGCGGATGGGGCTGGCGACCACGGCGGCCGTCGCGCTGCTCGCCGTGCTCGCCCTGTTCCCAGCCGCCGCCGCAGCCGACACGACGACCTTGACGCTGGTCGCGGCGCCCAGCGTCATCCCCTACAACGGCGTGTCCGTCCTCACCGGGACGCTCATGAACACCACCATGATTCACGGCGTTGGGCGGCGAGCCGTCCTCGTCGAGCGCGCGCCGGCCGCCACAGGGCCGTGGACCACGCTCGCGGTCATCACCACGCTGAACGGCGTACCCCGAGTACTACACCGGGACCTACACCTTGATGGTGATGCCGGACAAGACGTACTACCGTATGCATTTCCAGGGCGCGCCTGGTCTGGACGCGGCGGTGAGCGCGGTGGCGTCCGTGACCCCCAAGGTGTACCTGAGCAGACCGAGCGTACCGAGGACCGTCAGGCACGGACAACGCTTCAGGGTCACGTGCTACATCCAGCCCAAGCACGCGAAGGGCCTCAGGACCGTCGTCCGCAGTCGGGTTCTTCCGCTATACGGCAGGCAAGTGGGTCTTCAAGTACGGACGCTGGGCGACGACGTCGAACTTCCTCAACTTCACCAAGCTCACGCTCAAGACGTCCATCAAGCGGACGGGCAGTTGGAGGGTCCAGGCGTACGCGCGTCCCGACGCGCTTCACGCGGCCACGAACTCGAGCTTCAGCCGCGTAATCAGAGTACGCTGACGGCGACGGTCGAAGAAGGGGCGGGGCGCGCTTGCAGCGCGCCCCGCCCCTTGTCGTTCCATGCCGCGACGGCGTCACGAGCCGCCTACTGGTTCTCGAGCAGCTCGTCCTCGTTGACGTCGCGCACGACGCGCGCCGGCACGCCCATCAGGACCTTCCGCGCCGGCGCGTCCTTCGTCACCACCGCGCCGGCGGCGACCAGGAACCACCTGCGCGTGACGCGCACCGCCCCGCCTGATCGGCAGGCCGCGGTGAGCCGCCCTCTTCATGTCATCGTCACCGCTCATCGTGGCCCGATCGTTCCGCCCGTGGCGCGCTCTCGGGCCACGCCCGTCGCGCACCGGCGAGCCAAAGGCCGCGTCGCGACCGGCCTGGAGAGACCGTCCGCCCGGGATCGCTGTCTGTCCTGACAACACGAAGGCGCGATGACATACGAGCACTCAGTTGAGAAGGGGCGATTCCTGCCATCACGTAGCTCGCACACCGCTGTGCATGTCGTAGAATGCGCGGTGTTCCACGTTAAGCTCGTCCTTAGGGTCCGGGGCCTGATACCTCGGGGGGATGGAGGTTCCGGCGCGCGCCGCGCGATCGGAAGGAGAGCGACCATGACCGAACGTCCACTGTCGTCCAAGAGAAGCGCCATGGCGGCGCTGACCGTCGTGCTCGTACTAGGAGCGCTGCTCGCGTCGGCATCGCTCGCGCACGCGGCGTCGTACACGTACACGGGGGGACCCACCACGAACGCACAGGGCCTGGCCGACTGGCCGTCGCTGGTGGCCAACGACCACAGCGTGTACGCGGTGCGCTTTCGCGGCCAGCGGCCTGCTCGACGCGACCGGCCAGCCGGCGCCCACCGGGACGACGTTCTACGTCAGAGATCCGGCTCAGTCTCAGCGCGACGCCTGGGGGAAGCACGAACCGCGGCTTCACCTGGAACCCGACCAGCGAGAAGTGGGCTCAGGAGCGCGAGGCGTGGGAGAGCTTCCCCACGATCACGACCAGCAGCGAGGGCACCTACGTGCCCGGATCTGACACCGGCTGGTTCTCCTTCAAGTTCGGCGACACGACCAAGTCCGGCCCCTACTTCCTCCTCATCTCACTGTCGACCGGCGGTTCCGGCAACACCGCGAACAACTCGTGGGCACCAGCCCATCACCGTCCTCGACCCCTCGGGCACGCTGAGCGGCGCGACGGCCGGCTTCGCCGTGCACAACGGGGCCGCACAGGTGGCCACCGGCAAACGCATGCGCGGCCCTCGTCGGTGGTACGTCGGTGCTCGCTCTGACGAGACCAGCCGAACGGCGTCGACGATGACGCCAACGGCGTGGTCGACGACGAGGACTACGGCCCGAGCGGCGCCGGCGGCGACTTCCACCTCGGCGTGCCCGTCGCGCGGGCCTTCGACCTCTACGTCCAGAAGGTACATCTGGCCCGTCGGCGCCTCCAGCTTCACAGGGACTCTCGCCGACGTCGACATCGCGCTCGGAGCGAGCGACCAGGCGCCGCCGACGGCGCCGACGGGCCTTGCGTCCTCGGCGACCAGCGGCAAGGCCGTTCGAGCCTGACCTGGACCGCCGCGACCGACGACCCGGCGGTCACGGCCTACGGGGTCTATCGCTGGACGGCCGCACCGGCCGGCGCGACGTACACGCCGGTCCACGCGCTGATCGGCACGGTCACCGACGGCACGAGCTACACGGACACTAGCGTCACAATGGGGACCACGTACTCCTATGAGGTGCGCGCCGTCGACGCCGCGACCAACGTCGGTCCGCGCTCGAACACGACGGTCGCGGCGGTGCCAGTCAACACAACGGCGCCAACAACCACTGCAGACTACCCGGCCACGCCGGCGAGCGGCTGGTACCAGGCTCCTTTCGACGTGACACTCTCCGCTAGGGACAACGCTGACGGGCTCGGTGTCGCCAGCATCTCGTCTGTGCTCGACGGCGTGCAGACCGAAGTACCCCGGCCCCGGTCCGGTGATCGTCTCGATGGGTGGCGACGGCACGCACACGCTCAGCTATTGGGCTACCGACGGCGTCACGGCGAGACCGCGAACGGTCCGCTCTCACCCTCCAGATCGACGGCACCGCGCCGACCACGACCGCCGCCCTCGGCGGCACGCCGGTGAACGGCTGGTACACCGGGACCGTGACGGTCACGCTCACGGCGGCCGACAACGACGGCGGCTCCGGTGTCGCCGAGAGCCACTACACGATCGACGGCGGGGATCAGCAGACCTACTCGGACCCATTCCCGGTCCCGGGTGATGGGTCCCGCACCGTCACGTTCTGGTCGACGGACGCCGCGGGCAACGTGGAGGACGCGAGCTCCGAGACCGACAGCGTGACCTTCGTGATCGACACAACGCCTCCGACGATTTGGGCGCCCGCCGCGCTCACGTTCTCGCGCGGCGACGGTGTGTCGATGCCATACGTGAGGATCCTGCTCCCCTACTCGATCACGGACGCGTGGAGCCCGACGGCGGACGTACGCATCACCATCTCCTCGGGGAACGTGAAGCGCAAGCACCCGGGGTCCGTCGAGGTCTTCACCTTCTCCGGACAGCCTGCGGACGTTATGATGCTGGTGGCCGATCTCTCACTCAAGCTCAAGAAGGGCACGTACAGGTACACCGTCGCAGCGGCCGACGAGGCGGGTAACGTGTCGTCGCCGTACGCTGGTCGCATCACCGTCCTGTGACGGAGTAGAGGACGGATCCTGTGAAGCAGAGCGGGGAGAAGAAGCAGGAGGACGCCGCCCGCCGGCATCGCCGGGCGGGCGGCGTCCGTCGCCTGCTGTCCTCGGCCGCGGCGACGACTCTGCTGCTCGCGGCGGCCCTCCCGGCGCTGGTCACTCTCGTCTGCGTCTCACCCGCCTTCGCAGCGAGCTCGTTCTCGGGCGGGGCCGACGACTACCCGCTGGCCGTCGCCAACGACCACACGCCGGTCGTCATCCACCTCTCAACGACCGGCTCGCCGACCGGCCTGGAGGCGAGCACGTCCTACAACGTGAAGATCCGCTTCTGCCCCACCCCGGCGCCGGGCGGCGGGCAGCAGTTCGGCTACACGTGGAATCCCGCGAGCGGCGCCTGGGCGCAGGAGCGTGACTCCTGGACGCTCTTCCCCGAAGTCAAGACCGACGCATCAGGAGCGCTCCGAGGCTGGGTCGTGGCCAAAGTCGGCAAGACGACGCCTTTGACCGGCGGCGTGACCTTGGACCCCTGGGTCCCTACTACGTCGTCGTGTCCCTCTCCAAGGTGGGCGCAAGCACCGGGACGTTCAACGGCGACCTGCAGGCCCCCGTCACCCTCATGGACATGACGGGCGCCAACGCGAGCTACGCAGGGTTCTGGGTGCACAACGGCATCGCCACGGGCGCGAGCGCCGGCGCTTCCGCGGAGGCCCGCGGCGCGTCGCCGGCTACGGATCTCGGCCGGGACGCGACCGAGCCTGACCTCGTCGACGACGACGCCGACGGCGCCGTCGACGACGAGGACTGGGTCCGTCCGGCCCGGCCGGCGACTTCCACCTCGCGGTCCCACTCGGCCGTACGTTCGGCATCCTGCTCGGAGGTCTTGCCTGGGGCGCCGGGCCAGAAGCGTGAGCGGCGCCACGCCTGACGTCGACATCGCGCTCGGTGCGAGCGACCAGACGCCGCCGTCCGCGCCGACGTGGCTGACCGCGGCGCCGCGCAACGCCGGCGTGGCACTCAGCTGGCCGGCGGCGTCCGACGCCGTCGGCGTCGAGGGCTACGACATCTACCGCTGGACGGCGACGGCCGGCACCTTGCAGTACACGGCGCCGCACGTGCGCGTCGGGCACGTCACCGCCACGACCTTCACCGACACCGGGCTGACGAACGGGACGACGTACTTCTACGAGGTGCGCGCCCGTGACACAGCGACGAACGCGAGCCGGCGTTCGGACTCGGCGTCGGCGACGCCCGAAGGGATCCCACCGGCGACGACGGACGACGCGCCGCTCGCCTGGATCGTCGGTCGCTCGCGGACGATCACGTTCACGGCGGCTGACCAGGTCGGCGGCAGCGGAGTGTCCGCGACGTACTTCAGCGTCAACGGGCTGCCCGCGCGCACGGGCGGTTCGGTGACGGTGACGACGCCGTTCAAGCGCCGGCAAGACAGGATCATCACCGTCAGGTACTGGTCCGTCGACGTTGCCGGCAACGTCGAGAGCCCGAAGAGCTGCTGGGTGAAGTTCGACGTCACACCGCCGCTCACCCAGCTGGTGTCGCCGCTGACCCCGGTGGTCGGTCCCGCGACCGTCCACCTGAGCGTCACGGACGCGAGCTCCGGAGTGGCAGGCACATGGCATCGCGTCGACGGCGGGGACTGGGTGGCCGGTACCTCGTTCGTGGTCGCCGGTTCCGGCTACCACTGGGTCGAGTTCTACTCGACCGACCTCGTCGGCAGCGTGGAGTCGGTCCACGGCCAGACCGTGACGGTGCTTGCCACGGCGAAGGCGAAGCGCTCTGCCGCTGCCGTGAGGCGCGCGGCATTGTCCGCCCTTACTGCCACCACCTCGCGGCCGAGCAGAGTCATCCGGGTCCGTTGACCTCGGGGCCGGTGGCATGAGCCGGTCGGCGCCTGGCGCGGAGCAGACTCGGGGCGACTGAGTGACGAACGGACGGGGGGCGCCGTGCGGCGCCCCCCGTCCGTTCGTCCTGCGGGCCGTCGGACCCGGCTACTGGTTCTCGAGCAGCTCGTCCTCGGAGACGTCGCGCACGACGCGCGCCGGCACGCCCATGAGGACCTTTCTCGCCGGCGCATCCTTCGTCACGACCGCGCCGGCGGCGATGAACGCCTCTGCGCCGATCTCGATGCCGGGGCAGAGCACGACGCCGCCGCCGACGCGGGCGCCGCGACGGATCGTCGCGCCCCTGATCAGTTGGTGCCGCTTCTCGGTGCGCCCCATGAAGTTGTCGTTCGTCGTCTGCACGCAGGGGGCGATGAAGCAGCGGTCCTCGATCGTCATGTAGGCGGTGATATAGACGTTGGTCTGGATCTTGGTTAAGTCGCCGATGGAGGTGTCGTTCTCGACCACGCTTCCGCGCCCGACGACCACGCGCTCGCCCAGCACGCAGCGCTCGCGCACCCCGGCGTAGTCGCCGAGGATGCAGCCCGGACCCAACGTCGTGCCCCGGTAGACGACGGCGCCGGTGCTGATCACGCAGCCGGCGCCGAGCACCAGCGGCGCAAGCTCGCCGCGCTTCGCCGTCGAGGACGGCGAGAGGCTCGGCACCTTGCCGAGAACGGCGCCGTCCTGGATGAAGCACTCGTCGCCGATGACGGTGTCGTCGAACACGACGACGTTGGCGCCGAACGTGACGCCCTCGCCGACGACGACCCCGTCGCCGAGCAGCAGGTTCAAGCCGAGGTCAGAGGGATGCAGGGTCATGGGGCACCTCCCGGGGCGTCAGCGGGCGGGTCGGGGCGGCTGGTCGAAGCCGAGCCGCCGTCACAGCTCCGTCGTCTTCACCGGCCGGCCGCCCTCGCGCAGGCTGCGCTCCATCGCCTCGAGCACGCGCACCACGTTGAGCGCGTCGCGCCCGTCGCTGCGCGGCTGCCTGTCCTCACGGATGCAGTCGACGAAGTGCTGGCACTCGATGCGCAGGGGCTCGTCGTTGCCGATCTTCGGGATGTGGATGTCGCCGAAGTGCAGGGTGACGAACTCGCCGTAGGTCTCGAACTGCGTCCTCGTCGTCGTGGCGCCCTTGTCGTACACCGTCACCTTGCGATCGGACTCCATGTCGTCGAAGACGACCATCTTCTTCTCGCCGACGACGGTGATCTTGCGCGACTTGTGAGGGTCGAGCCAGCTCACGTGCAGGTGGCCTACCATACCGCTGGGGTAGCGGATGTAGCCGAAGACGACGTCCTCGACGTCGTCCTGCAGGTAGCACTCGCCGCGCGCCGAGACCTCCTGGGGCTCCTCCCCGGTCAGGTAGTTGATGACCGAGATGTCGTGCGGTCCCAGGCTCCAGAGCGCGTTCTCGTCCTTGCGCACCTTGCCCAGATTCAGGCGGTTCGCGTAGATGTAGAAGACGCGGCCGAGGGTGCCGGCGTCGACGAGCTCCTTCATCTTGGCCACCGCCGGGTGATACTCGAGAAGGTGGCCGACCATGAGCTTGACGCCGCGGGTCTCGGCCGTGGTAAGCAGGTCCTGGGCGTCGGCCGCACGCAGAGCGATCGGCTTCTCGATGAAAGCGTGCTTGCCGGCCTCGAGGGCACGCTTGCCGAGCGCGTAGTGCGTCGGCACCGAGGTGGCGACGACGATCGCGTCAAGAGCGCCGTCGCCCAGAAGAGTGTCGAGATCGTCGGTGATGACGGCGTTCGGGTACAGACGCCGCGCCTTGTCGAGATTGGCTGCGTCGAGGTCGCAGCAGTAGGCGAGCTCGGCGTCGGCCAGGCGGTCGAAGTTGCGCGCCAGGTTCGGCCCCCAGTAGCCGAGGCCGACCACGCCGACGCGGACCTTGTCGCTCACGGGCACGTCACCATCCTCATCAGAGCTTCCAGACATTGCCGACGCTCGGGATGCCGGCGGTCGCGTTACGGAAGTCGACCACGAGCTGCGCCTCCTGGACCACGCGACGGTAGTCGATCGAGGTGTGTGCCGTGACGATCACCACCGCGTCGTAGACCGCGAACGGCTGATCGTCGCTGATGTCCACCGACGAGAGACCGAAGTCGTCGAGTCGGGGCACGTAGGGGTCGTGATAGACGACCTGGGCACCGTGCGTCCGCAGGTTGCGGATCACCTTGAGCCCCGGCGACTCGCGCAGGTCGTCGATGTCGGCCTTGTAGGCGACGCCGAGCACGAGCACCTTGGCCCCGTTCAGGCTCTTCTGCCGCGTGTTGAGCGCCCGGTGCAGCTTCTCGACGCAGAAATACGGCATGTTCTCGTTGACCCTGCCGGCGAGCTCGATGAACTCCGTCCAGAAGTCGAACTCGCGCGCCTTCCAGGAGAGGTAGAACGGGTCGACGGGGATGCAGTGCCCGCCCAGGCCGGGACCCGGCAGGAACTTCATGAAGCCGAAGGGCTTGGTGGCCGCCGCCTCGATCACCTCCCACACGTCGACCCCCATGCGGTCGCAGAGCATGGCGAGCTCGTTCATGAGGGCGATGTTGACGCTGCGAAAGATGTTCTCGAGGAGCTTGCTCATCTCGGCGGCTTCGGGGGTCGACACCGGGACCAGCCGGTCGAGGGCCGGGCCGTAGACGTCGAGCGCCTTCTGCGTGCACGCCGGGGTGAGGCCGCCGATCACCTTCGGGGTCGTCTTGGTCGTGAAGTCGGTGCGGCCGGGATCGATGCGCTCGGGCGAGAAGGCGAGGTGGAAATCGACCCCCGCGCGAAGCCCCGAGCCTTCCTCGAGGATGGGCGCCAGCTCGTCGCGGGTCGTTCCCGGGTACGTCGTGCTCTCGAGCGTGACGAGCTGGCCGCGCCGCAGGTGGCCGGCCAGCATTCTCGTCGCGTCCTTCACCAGCGTCAGGTCGGGCTCGCGGTTGGCGTTGAGCGGCGTGGGCAGGCAGATGATGACCGCCTCGCAGCCCTCGATCGCGGCGTAGTCCGGTGACGCGCGGAGAAGGCGGGCGTCGACCGCGCGCTTCAGGTCGACGCTGGAGACATCCTGGATGTAGCTCTCGCCGGCGTTGATCAGGGCGCACCGCTCGGGCACGGCCTCGATGCCCACGACCTCGGTCCCAGCGTCGGCGAACACCATGGCCAGGGGAAGGCCCACGTAGCCGAGGCCGATGATCGCGATCTTCACTCTCGGCGTACCTCCACGAGTCGGCGGATGACCGCAGAACGGACAACGCATTCTACTTCATCGGCCGGAGTCGCCGGCCGAGGGCAAGGTACAATCACGGCATGAGCGCGACACGGCGACCAGACGTCGAGCGTCTTCCCGCGGACCTGGACCGCTTCCTGGGCAACTTCTTCGACCGTCGCGGATGGCAGGCGGAGATCAAGTTCGATCCCGCTGAGAACCTCCTCTTTCTCGACGTGCGCCTCGAGACCGGCCGGCTCTCGGACGACGACCGCTTCTTCTCGCTCGTGGAGTACTTCGCCCGCGCCCAGCGCGGCGCGCTGCGCAGCGCGGGCGGCCTTTCGTTCCGCTGCCGCCTCTTCGACCCCGAGGGCGCCGACCTGACGGCGCGCCTGCACCAGCGGGGCTCGGCCTGTCTCGACGACCACGAGAAGGGGTCGGCGATGCGCCGCCGTCTGGCGTGGCTCGGCTTTCGCCGCCGGCTCGTGCGCACCATCATCCCCTCCACCCTGCTGTGGGCCGGTGCGCTCGCTCTGGTCACCGGCGTCATCGGACTGCCGCTCCCGACGGCGATCGTGCTCACCCTGGGGGCGCTCGCCGTGCAGGCGGCACTCTCCGCGGTCCCGGCCCGCCACGGCCGCTGAGACTCCCGGGCGCGACCGCCGGCCCGGCAGGAGTGCCCGAGCCTGAAGCGAAGGACAGCGCATGCCTGAAGACACCGACCCGCGCAACTCCGTGCTTGGCACCCTCGAGGGCCTCGCCGCCGTCGAGGCCGCCGCGTCGGTCGAGGCCGCCCTCCGTGCCGCCGTCGAAGCCGCCTGCGCGGCGACGGCATCGCGTCGCGGCCTCGCCGGCCTGTTCGACGGCGAAGCCGTCACCGCCGGCGAGTGGTTCGACGTGACCGGGGGCTGGACCGGCGCGCCCCTGCGCTGGGAGCTCGGCGAAGGAGCGCCCGGGCGCGTGTGCGAATCGGGCACGCCGCTCGCCTGCAACGACCTCCCCGGTAGCGCCGAGTGCCTGCCCGAGACCACCGGTGTGCTCCGGCTCTCGCGCTTCGCCTGCGTGCCCATGGAGGTCGGCGGCGGAACGATGGGTTTCATCGAGGTCGGCGACCGGCCGTCGGAGTACACCGCCGACGAGGTCCGCTGCCTGCGCCTCGTCGCGCGCTCCACGGCCCGTCGCCTCACGGCGCTGGCGGACCGCGAACGACAGGATGCCGAGCAGCGCCTGCGTACGGAGGCGCTGCTCGGGGGGCGCGAGCTGTTCTCACTCGACCCCGAGTCCGTCCTCGCGGAGGCGGTGTCCCGCGCTCGCGAGGTGACTGGCGCGGACGACGTCATCGCGGTGCGCCTCGAGAGCCGCCGCCAACTGGAGGCCGCGGAGCTGGGCGACGACGATCGCGCCGTGCTCGAAGAGGCGTTCAGGACGCGGGCGCCGGCCGAGACCGCGCGCGTCCTGGCCGTGCCGCTCGTCGGCGACGACCGCCTGCTCGGCGCCCTTGTCGTGCGCGGAGTCCTGCCGCCGGACGCCGGGGAACGCCGCTCGGCGCTTGCGGCACTCGCGGCGCGCGCCGGCGTCGCGCTCGCGCACGCGCTCCTCTACCGTACCCAGGCGGACATCGCGCAGCGCCTTCAGGAGCGATTGCTGCCGCTCGATCCGCCCGAGGTGCCCGGCCTCGACGTCGCCGTGGCCTACCGCTCCGCCAGCCACGGCGCCGGCCGTGGCGGGGATTTCATCGACTTCTACAGTCGTACGGGAGGCCACCTGGCCGTCGTCATCGGCGACGTCGCCGGCAAAGGCGTCGACGCGCTGGCGACGACGGTCGTCGTCAAGTACGCCCTGCGCGCCGCAGTCGCGCGGCGGCGCGCTCTCGTGGCCCGCCCGGCCCGGCGCCGCGCTGCAGGAGCTGCACAACGCCATGCTCGGTGAGCTCGACCACGAGCGCTTCGTCACACTGCTCTTCGCGCTGGCCGGCGTGCGCCGCGGCACGCTCGAGCTGGCGACCGCCGGGCACCCGGCGCCGTTCGTCGTGCGCTCGGGCGCGGTCGAGCGGCCCTTGATGCTCACCGCGCCGGCGATCGGGGTCGATCCCGAGGTCGCCCTCAGCCCGTACCCGTCGGAGGTCATCGAGCTCGCGTCCGGCGACCTCGTCGTCTTCTTCACCGACGGCATCACGGAGTTACGTGACGCGCGTGGGGCCTTCTTCGAGGACGCGATCCCCGACCTCCTGGCCGGCCTCCACGACCGGCCGGCCGCGGAGATCGTCGCCGCCCTCCTCGACGGCGCGAGCCGATTCGCCGCGCAGCCGCCGGCCGACGACATCGCCCTCGTCTGCCTGCGCCTCCTGCCGCTCCCCGGCACCGGCGAGCGGTCCTCTTCCGCGCCCCCGGGAAGGACTCCGACGACGATGGGGGAAGACGTGAGACCTGACACCAACCAGCCCGCCTCAAAGGAGGCCGCGATGCAGCCGCCGCGCCGGCGCCGGCAAGAAGGACTCATCCGGGAAGCGCTCTACGTCTTCCTCGCCATCGCCATCGTGATGGCGGTGCTCCTCGACGGCCTCGCCATCTTCACCGCCCAGCAAGACGCCCGCGACGACGCCTCCGACGCGGGCACGGAGGCCAGGCGTGCCTACGTCGAGACCGGCAGCGTCGATGCCGCCCGCGAGGCGGCCGCCCGTCTGGTCGAAGCGAACGATGCCGACCTTGTCGCGTTCTCGGTCTCGACCGCGGGCAGGACCGAGACGTTCACGGTCACCGTCCAGCACCACGCCGACACGTACCTCTTCAAGTACCTCGCGTACCTGCCTGGCCTCGACGACTGGGTCGACGACCTGCAGAACCCGACCATCACTCGGACGACGGACTAGCGGGCAGGTCCGTCGCGAAGCGACGTCGCGGCCACGCTTCAGTGCGTGGTGAGCAGATCCTGGCGCACGCCGTGCCGCTGCAATCCCAGGGCGACGATCTCGTCGACGAGCTCGCGGTTGCCCACGCCGGTCGCCTCCCACAGGCGCGGGAAGGCGCTCATGGCCGTCATGCCCGGGATCGTGTTGATCTCGTTGACGATGATGTGCCCGGTGGCACGCTCGACGAAGAAGTCGCAGCGCGCGTAGCCCGCGCAGTCGATCGCCGCGAAGGCGCGCACGGCGAGGTCGCGGACCTCCCGGGTACGCGCCGGCTCGAGGGCCGCGGGGATCGTGAAGGTCATCATGCCGTCGGTGTACTTGGCCTCGTAGTCGTAGAACTCGTTGCCGGGGACGACCTCGCCCGGCACGGAAGCGCGCGGCTCGTCGTTGCCGAGCACGGCGCACTCGAGCTCGCGCGCGTCGACCGCCGCCTCGACGATGACCTTGCGGTCGTAGCGCGCCGCCAGCTCGAGGGCGGGACCCAGCTCCCCGCGGTCGTGCGCCTTGGTCATGCCGACGCTTGACCCCAGATTGCAGGGCTTGACGAAGACGGGGTAGTCCAGGCGCGCCTCGACCGCGCCGACCGCGGCCGCCCCTGTACGGCCCTCGCCACGCAGGACGAGGTACTCCACCTGAGGAAGCCCGGCCGAGGCGAACACGGCCTTCATGAGCTCCTTGTCCATTCCGACCGCGCTCGCTGCCACGCCGGCCCCGGCGTACGCCAGGCCGGCGCACTCGAGCAGACCCTGGATCGTCCCGTCCTCGCCGAACGTGCCGTGCAGGATGGGGAAGGCGACGTCGACCGGCAGAAGGTCGTCGCCGGACCGCAGGCCGGGGCGCGCAGGGTCGACGGCGAGATCGACGGCGTCGCACGGCGTCGACTCGAGGCCGTCGTGCAGCGCCGCCTGGAGGTCGCGCGGGCGCAGCCAGCGGCCCTCGCGCGACAAGCCGATGGGGACGACCTCGTACTTGTCCGGGTCCAGGGCGCCGGCGACGAACCGGGCCGAGGCGAGGGAGATCTCGTGTTCCGCCGAGCGTCCCCCGAAGATGAGCGCCAGTCTGAGCATCGCGGGCAAGCCTAACGAGTGGGCCGCGGCGAGTAAACTCCCTCGCCCTACAGGGCCGTGCCTGACTCGGCCGGCGCCACGCCCATCGTCGCCCGGACCATGTGGTCGAGGAGGGTGCCGAAGGCCTTGAGCTCGAGCAGGACCTCGCCCGGCGGCGGCAGCTCGCCCATCACGAGGGCGTCCTCGAGCACGTCCACGACGGCGGCGCTGAGCGTCTGCCAGCCCTTGACCAGATCGAGACGGACGAAGCCCAGGCCGAGGCGGTACTCCGCCTCGCGCGCCGCGTCCTCGTGCAGCCGGCTGCGCAGCGCCGGCAGCTCGTACGCCTCGGCCTCACTGAGCGCGATGAGATCGTCGACGAACTTGCGCAGAAAGCGGTCGCCGACGGCGCTTGCCATGAGCTCGCGGTAGTCCTCCCCGGCTCCGACCTCCTCCAGCGCGGCGATCCAGCGCTGACGGAGCTGGTCACGGTGGTCGCGAAGGATGAAGGGGAGACGCTGCATCGGGCTCATCCGGCCGCCCGTCGGGCGATCAGCGCCGCGGTCGCGCCGGCGCCGACGCCGTTGTCGATGTTCACGACCACGAGTCCCGGGCTGCAGCTCTGCAGCATGCCGAGCAGGGCGGCCTCACCGCGGCCGCCGAGCCCGTACCCCGTCGAGGTCGGAAGGCCTATCACCGGCACATCCACGAGGCCGGCGACGACGGACGGCAGGGCGCCCTCCATCCCCGCCGCGACGACGATCGCGGCGACGCCCGCGGCGCGCATCTCGTCGAGCGGGCCGGCCAGACGATGCAGACCGGCGACACCGACGTCGTAGGCGGTGACGGCGGTGACGCCCATGGAGCGGCAGACGGCGGCCGCCTCCTCGGCGACGGCGACGTCGCTGGTGCCGGCGGCGAGGACGCCGGCCGCGCCGCGCGCCGCAGGCGGCGCGGCGTCCGGCCGGCGCGCGACGAGGACGCGACTTCGTGGGTCGTACTCGGCGCCGGGATGCCGTTCCGTGACCGCCTTCGCCTGTTCGACACTCGTCCGGCTGCAGAGGACCGCCTCCCTGTGCTCCAGGTACGCATCGACGACGGCGACGAGCTGCTCCACGGTCTTCGCCTCGGCGTAGATGAACTCGGGCGTGCCCGCACGCGCGGCGCGGCCCACGTCGAGGCGGGCGAAGTCGGCGACGCCGACATAGCCGAGGTCGCGCAACGCGGCCGCCGCGTCCTCCGGTGTGCGGCGGCCGGCCGCGACGTCGGCGAGGAGCTCGTCGAGTGGCCCGTCCATGGTGGGGCATTTCGCGCGCGGGGACGATTTCCTGCCGCCGCGGCCGCCGCTCAAGGCCGGGCGCGACGGCCGCGGGTATACTCGCCCCAGACGCCCGAAGGCTCCGCGACCGCGGGGCTGCACCTGCTCGCGCCGACCAGGACGACCGCATGGCGACGACCGAACGCCGCATCTATCGCTCGCGCTCCACCCGCCGCTGGCCCGGCTACGTCCTTGCGGCGCTGGTCGTACTCGTCGTCGCGGGCTTCGTCTACGAGCTCGTGGGTCTGCCGAGCGTCGCCGCCGAGCCGCCGCTCAGCGCCGGGTTCGTCGGCGACGCGACGCCGGACATCGTGCTGCGCGTGAACGGCCTGACCGGTCTCGAGAGCCTGCGCGTGACTCTTGACGACCGCGACGTGACCGCGCAGTCGAACCAGGATGGCGAACTCCTGACGATCGCGGGCATCGAACTCAAGGACGGCGCTCACACGGTGCGCGTGCGCGCCGACAGCTCCAACCTGTTTCGCCGGCGCCTCGACGAGCGCCTCGCGTTCACCGTCGACACGACGGCGCCGACGATCCGGCTCGACCCGGACACCGCGGACGGGACGCTGACGACGTCGCCCCCAGAGGTGACGGGGGTGACCGAGCCGCGCGCCCGTGTCGAAGTGACGGGCGGCGCCCGGCTGGCGATCACCTACGCCGACGCCGACGGCCGGTTCATCCTGCGCCCGGACCTCGAGCCGGGACCGGCGACGCTGCTGTTCACGGCGCGCGACGCCGCCGGCAACCAGGCGGCGGAGGCGCTGGCCGCCTACGTCGATTCGACCGTGCCGACGCTCTCGGTCGACACCGTGCCCAGGACCGTCCACCGGGCGGCGCTCACGGTGAACATGAGCGCCGCCGACGTCGAGGCGGCGCCGGAGGTGACGGCGGTCATCGACGGCGCGCCGGCGCGCGTCGCCGGCGGAGCCTACGCGGCGCGCCTCCGCCTCAAGGGCCTCGCCCAGGGCCAGCACACACTCGTGGTCACGGCGACCGACGGCGGCGGCAACGTGGCCAAGGTCCGCAGCGTGTTCGTCGTCGACAGCACCGAGAGGTTCGGCGCCGCCGCCCTCTGGCGCGGCGCGCGCGGCAGGGACGTGCGCGACCTGCAGGACCTGCTGCGCGCGCGCGGCTTCTACGGCGGCACTCTCAGCCGCACGTACGACGCCGCCACCGCAGCGGCGGTGAAGTCGTTCCAGGAGCGTTTCAGCCTGCCCGTCGATGGGCGCGTCGACGGGGCGACCCTGAACGCGCTGAGCGGGCGCATCGTCGTCGACCTTTCGGAGCTCACGCTACGCTTCTACCGCGCCGGAAAGCTCGTCCGGTCGTACCGGGTCGCGGCCGGCCAGAGCGCCTACCCGACGCCCACCGGGACCTACGCCGTCGTCCGCATGATCGTCGACCCGACCTGGTACCCGCCGGACTCGGAGTGGGCCAAGGACGCCGAGCCGATCCCGCCGGGATCGAGAACCCGCTCGGCACGCGCTGGATCGGGACGAGCGCCCGGCGGTGGGTATCCACGGGACGCCGAACGACGCCTCGATCGGGACGTACGCCTCGCACGGCTGCATCCGCATGCACATCCCCGACGTCGAGGACCTCTACGATGGCGTCGCCCTCGGGATGACCGTCATCATCCAGCTGTAGGAGGGCGTCGCACTGGCCGAGATCGCCCCGCTCCGTGGCAGCCGGTACGACGCCGCGGACCGGGCCGTCCGCGACAGGGCGCGGCTCGAGTGGCACGCAGAGGACTGGGGAGCGGATCGACGCACGGTCCGGCGCGCGCTCTCGAGTCTCGCCGCCCCGCGGCTGAGCCCGTCGGCGCCCCGCCGCGGGGTCAGGCGTCAGCCGCCCGTTTGGCCAGCGCGCGCAAGGCGCCCAGCTTCGCCTCGTCGAGGCCCGGCGGGCGCTCCACGGCGAGGATCTCCTCGACTCGAGCCCGCGCCGCCGCGACCGTGCCGAGCCCGCCCGCCGCCTGCCACGTCTCGAACGTGTCGCGGTTGCCGAAGTCGCTCAGGAGCCATTCGCC
Source organism: uncultured Thermoleophilia bacterium (assembly GCA_963707855.1). Classification (GTDB taxonomy): domain Bacteria; phylum Actinomycetota; class Thermoleophilia; order UBA2241; family UBA2241; genus UBA2241. The sequence continues at coordinate 8,349 of CAVPRQ010000003.1, read as the reverse complement.
GGCGCGCACGTTGCGCCGCGTCGAGGGCTCGCCGATGAACGTACCACCGGGGCCGACGCGAGTGAGGACGTCGTCGAGCCAGAGGTCGTCCGCGACCGGCACACCGGCACGGCCCTGCCGTGCGAGGCGGAAGATCTCGATGTCGATGACCAGCTGCTCGAAGCTCAGCATGATGGCCCCGCCGAGCAGCCCCGGCCCGACCAGAATGTCCGGCCAGCCCATAGTGACCATGAGCCCCATCGCCGCCTTCTCGTAGGCCGCCTGCGCGCCTGTCTCGAAGGCGTCGGTGCTCGATCCCGAGGCCTCCACCGGAAGGCCGTAGTACCGCGCCATGGCGATCGCCGCCAGGCTCATCGCGCCCTGCTCGATCGCGCCGGCGCCGTAGCGACCCGTCCGCGGGTCCATGGTCGCCAGCACCGGCGCGTAGATGAACGGCGTGCCCGGGGCGGCGGCCTGGGCCAGGCACAGCGTCCCGATGACCTCGCAGTTGGCGGTTAGGACCGTGCCCAGGCGGCTGCCGGGCGCCGTCGCACCCATCAGCGGCATGGGCATCACGGCGACCGGGATGTCCCAGCCGCGCATCGCCAGCCACGTGCCCGTGTAGTCGGCCTCGATGATGAGCGGCGAGGTCGGCGTGATGAGGAACGAGAACGGGTGGCGCCGCCGGACCTCGTCGCGGCCGCCGAACACGATGTCGAACACCTCGAGGACCCACGGAGCGACCGCCGGCTCGCCGAACGAGTCCTGGACGTGCTTGCCGAAGGTCGCGAACACGTCCGTCAGGTAGTCGACGAAGCCATGCAGGCCCTGGTCGTCGGACGGGTGGTGGCAGAGCGACCAGAACAGGCCGACGTCGTCGAGGGCGTCGATGAGGGTCGTCGCCTCGACCCAGTCCTCGCGTGTGGGGGCGCGGCGCTCGCCCGTGCGACGATCGAGCAGCGTCGTCGCCCCGCCGTCGGCGAGCAGCGTGAAACCGCCCACGTTGAGGGGGAAGGAGAAGTCCGGCCTGCGCCCCCCGAGCGAGAACCGCTTGGGGGCGAGGCGGAGCGCCTCCTCGACCAGCTCGCGGGGGAAGCGCACCATGCGCGTCGCCTCGTCGACCTGGGCGCCGGCGGCAGCCAGGGCCTGGCGCCCCTCGTCCGGGTCGACGCGCATGCCGTGCTCCCACAGCACCTTGAGCGTGCGCTCGTGCACCTGGGCCTGTTCGTCGGCTGTCAGGACTTCGAGAACAGCCTGCATGGCTTCCCCACCTCGCGGGTCGATGGTCTCGGCGGGCGCCCTCGCGCGCCGCGCCGCTGCTCGCGACAGTATTCGCTCCCCGGCCCATTATCCTTGAACCACCGGGGAGCGACCACGGGGTGATCCTGCGCGAACCTCGGCGGGCAAGGCGCGCAAACCTGACGGAGACGCGGCGACAGGTGACGCGGCAGATGCTGGGCGAGCCGGGAGGGCGTCCACCGGGGAGCGGTCGAACGAGGTGATGCACAGCTCCGCCAGCGGGGCGGCGATGGCGGGCGCCCGCACATCGAGCTGCCGGAGCCCACGTCTGTCCGCCGCCCCGACCTTGCGAAGCAGAGCGCGGGCGTGGGTACGGACCGTCGCCGGCGCCACGCCGAGCGCGGCAGCGGCCGCGCGATCGGTCGCGCCGGCGAGCAGCAGAGCGAGGACGTCGGCCTCCCGCACGGTCAGCGGTGCCGACGCGAGGGCGGGCGGGAGGATCAGCGCTGTGAACTGCGGACCGCGAGCCGTGGCACGCAGCTCGAGCACCTGCGCGCAGCAGTCGTGGAAGAAGTGGGCCGCGGCGGTCAGAGGACGGCCGGCCACGTAGCCGACGACGATCGCGCCCTCCGGTGCGGCACGCCACGGGCAGGCCTTGAGACCACCGAGGTTGAGGAAGAGAACAGGTGCGGGGGCGATGTCCGGCTCGAAGCCGAGCTGCCGCACGGCGTTCTCGGCCACCGGTCGAAGCAGCGGGTCGGGCTCGAGCAGGAGCGCGGCGCGGCGGCCGACGGAAAGGAAGGGGCCGCCGTCGCCGCGATGGACCCGGCCGGCGGCCCGCTGACGCGGGCCGCCGGCCCCCCTGGAGGGATGGGGGTGGGGGGCGACGCGATCGGTCGAGGGGGAGCCGCCACGCGATGCGCGCGCGGCCTCGTCGGTCTCGGCATGAGCCATGGCGGAGCCTCCCAGGACCAGGTGTCACGTTCCATCCTTCCGGCCGCGGCCGGGTGACCCTGATCACCGGTGGGACGCGGGAGCGTCGGCGCCGCTGGCGATCGTGGCCCCGTGACTGTAGACGACACGGCGGCGGCCGTCGTCAGCCCGGCGGTGGAGACCACGGCGCACCGGTCACGCTTCACCGGCGCCGTCAAGCACCCTGGGTATGAGGTGGTGACTCCGGCTCGGTGACGTTGCGCCCCGCGCGACGGTGACGATCGGCCGCGATGGCGACGGTCAGCCGAAGACGGCGCACCGCCGACGCCCGCGGCGGTATCCTACGCAGAGTCGGACGTCGCCAAGGGGGGGCCAGCGTGGGCAGCACACTCATCGAACGACTCGCCGCGGTGCCGGAGGTCGCGTCAGAGGGACGCGCCTTCTCCATCTCCCCGGACGGCGAGACGGTCGCCTTCGAGTGGCGCCAGGGCGGGGACTGGCAGGTCTTCACCGTCGACAGCTGGGGACGAGCGGCGCCGAAGCGCCTGGTCGAGATCGACGACCCGTGTGGCGCCCCGAAGTACTCGCGCGACGGACGCTACCTGTACTTCGCGCGCGACGACCGCGGCTCGGAGTGCTACGACATCTACCGCTACGACCTGACGAGCGGCGACTGCGAGAACCTTCTCCCCGACACGCCTGACCTGTCGATCTCGGTCGATTTCGACCTGTCGCCGGACGGCACGCGACTCACGTTCTCGATGGACCACGGAGAGAGCTACGCGGCGGCCGTGATGCCCGCCGCCGCAAGCCCGCGCGGCGAGGCGATCCGCCTGCTCGCCGAGCACTACGACAACGACTGGGCGCCGGATTGGTCGCCCGACGGACGCCACGTCGCCTTCCAGTGCGACACCCACGGTCAGGACGCCGCCGTCTTCATCGCCGACGTTGACGGCGGTGCCATGCACGCGATCGGCGGTGACGACCCGGTCCTCGCCTGGCACCCCCGCTGGTCGCCCGACGGCACGCGCATCGCCTTCACCGGCGTGCTCCACGACCACTACGCCATCGGGGTCTACGACGTGAGACTCGACACGATCGAGTGGGCGTGGGACGGCGACCGCGATGCGCATCACCCGGTCTGGTCGCCGGACGGCCACGGCCTCGTCTTCCTCACCGACCACGAGGCCGAGACGGCGCTCCGGCATCTGGACCTCACGACCGACAAGGTCACCGCGCTCAACGTCGGCCGCGGCAACCACTACCACCCGCGCTTCACGCCCGACGGAACCGCCGTCGTCGTCGTCCTCAGCGGGCCTGGCGTGCCGGCCGACCTCTTCCGCGTCGAAGTCGCGGACGGCCGCACGACCCGCCTCACGCACGGGCTTCCCGACGACCTCGCCGACCACCGATTCGCCACCGGGGAGCACGTGCGCTACCGCAGCCTCGACCGGCTCGCCGACGTGCCCGCCCTCATCTTCAAGCCCGACAGGCACAACGGAAGCGGCGTGGTGATCGTCCACGGCGGTCCCACCTGGCATCACTCGAACGAGTGGGACCCGCTGCGCGACGCGCTCCTCGCCGCCGGGTGCATGGTCATCCACTCCAACTACCGCGGCAGCGACGGCTACGGCCGCACGTGGCAGCTCGCCAACCGCTACCTCGTCGGCCAGGGCGAGATCCAGGACGTGGCCGGCGCCCACGCCTATCTGGTCGCCCAGGGCTGCGACCCCGCGCGCGTCGCCTGCACCGGCGCCAGCTGGGGCGGCTTCCACACGATGGCCCTCCTCACCCAGTTCCCGGACCTCTGGGCCTGCGGGGTGGCCGACGTGCCCTTCTTCGACTTCATCTGGGGGCAACAGGACCCGGCGGTGCGCGCCGACCTGGTCTGGTGGGACAAGGAGAACAGCGGCGATCTGGTGATCGACCGAGCCCGTCTCGAGTACTACTCGCCGATCAACCACCTGCAACGGATCAAGGCGCCGCTGCTCATCATGGCGGCCGCGCTCGACCCGCGCTGCCCACCCGGACAGGTGGACGAGGTCGCCCGGCGCGTGCGCGCCAACGGCATCGAGTGCGAGGCGATCATCTACCCGGACGAAGGCCACCAGATCAGCGGCACCGAGAACCGGGTCGACGCCGCCCGTCGCACGGTCGAGTTCATCCTCGCGCACGTTGGCGTGACGGCTAGCTGAAGCGCGAACGCTCCGGGCCGGGGACGCACACGCCCCCGTCCCCGCCGTTGTCTTGCCCAGACAACGCAGAATGCCCCCCCGCTCCAGCCGTTCTCGCAAGCCACACTCCCGGTATGCCGAATGTGGTTTCAAATCCGGCTAATTCGGTCCACATTGAACCATCATCGACCGATGACCCCGGGAGAGGTCGTCAGCAAAGGGGGACCGACATGCGATCGCACACCGGCGATGCACGACGGCTTAGGCGCACGCCTTCGCCGAATGCCGACCGACACCCATTGAGGGCCGCGGTGCTTGCATGGCCGGAGGCGCGCCGCGTAGTCCTGCTCCTCGCCCTGCTGCTTCTCAGCCTGCTCGCCCTGACCGGCACGGCTCGCGCCGAGAGCGAGCCGCTCGATCCGCTCAGTCAACCGAAGTTCGTCAACCCGTTGCCAAACCCGCTGAGCCAGGGGTTCATCTACAAGCCGACCGGCGCGACCTACGTGAACGGCCAGCTGGTGCCGCTCTATCGCGTCAAGATGCAGCAGTTCGAGCAGCCGCTCGGGCTCTACGACCCGATCACGGGAGCTCCGCTCTCGACCACGGTGTGGGGTTACGGCACCTCTCTGCAGGCGCCGACCTACCCCGGCCGCACCTTCATCGTGAACAAGCCGTCGTCACTCTGGCCGAAGGAGAACGCCAAGGCACCCATCGCGGTGAAGTGGGTCAACGGCCTCGTCGACGCCAGCGGCCAGCCCCTGCCGCATCTCTTGAGCGTCGACCCGACGATCCACTGGGCGCTGCACGAGATGGAGTACCCGGAGTTGTACGACGGCACCTACCCTGACTGGCCGGACGTCGGCGTGCCCCTGGTCACGCATCTGCACGGCGGCCACAACCGCTCGCAGTTCGACGGCCTTCCCGATGCCTGGTCGACGCCCGGCAACACCCTCAAGGGGCGTCTGTTCAACGCCGGACCGTACATCTACTACAATGACCAGGAGGGTGGCACGGTCTGGTACCACGACCACGCCCTCGGCATCACCCGTCTGAACGTCTACGCCGGCCTCGCGGGTTTCTACATCCTCCGCGACCAGAACGAGCGCTGGCTCTCGACCCTCGGCTACATCCCACGGTTCAATGCCGGCACCGGCGTGCCGGTGGGCGGGTACGAGATCCCTCTGGCCATCCAGGACCGCGAGTTCGACATCGTGACCGACGAGAGCGGCAACCGGTCGGCACAGCTCTCCTACCCGGGGGCGATCGAGCCCGAGTTCTTCGGTGACTTCGTGCTGGTCAACGGTCAGGCGTGGCCGTACCTCGACGTCGAGCCGCGCCAGTACCGCTTCCGGATCCTCAACGGCTCCGACTCGCGCGTCTACAACCTGACGCTCTCGAACGGCGCGCCCTTCTACCAGATCGGCACCGACAACGGCCTGATGGACCGGCCTGTCCAGGTCACGGGGCTGACGGTGATGCCCGGCGAGCGCGCCGACGTGATCGTCGACTTCTCTCAGGCCGCCGGCCAGACGATCGTCATGACCAACGACGCCAACATCCCGTACCCCGATGGGGACGAGATCGACCCGGACACGGCCGGTCAGATCATGGCCTTCAAGGTCGTGAAGCCGCTGAACACCCACATCGCCAAGACGAACGTGCTGAAGTGGTCGCCGTTCAAGGCGCCGCTCAGGCCCGTCTGGGGTCCCATCAAGCCACTCCAGCCGACAGTCACCCGCCAAGTGGGCTTGTTCGAGGGCCTCGACGGCGCCGGACGCATCACTCCGCTACTCGGCTTCCTCGACAAGGGGCCGCAGGCCTGGAACGTCGCCCAGAACACGCTCGACACCCAGGTGAATCTCGGCGCCACCGAGCTATGGGCGATCTACAACACCACGGTCGACGCGCACCCGGTCCATCTGCACGAGACGAGCTTCCAGGTGGTAGGTCGCCAGCCGTTTGCCTTCGCGGCCGACCCCGACACGGGTGACCCTCTGATCCCGCTGCAGTACCAGTTGACGGGACCGCGCATGGCGGCGGCAGCCAACGAGGCCGGCTGGAAGGACACCGTGCGCGCCCTTCCAGGTGAGGTCACCTACGTGGTCGCCAAGTTCGACCTGCTGGGCGAGTACGTGTGGCACTGTCACATCCTCTCGCACGAAGACAACGAGATGATGCTCGCCTACAAGATCGTGGCGAGCGGCGCCCCCGCGCCGACCTACGTGCCGCCGACTCCGTGAGCTGACGCTCAGGCGGACGGACTCGAGCAAAGGGCCGGGAGGCGCAAGCCGCCCGGCCCTTTCTGCTTCTTGGCGCGACCCAGTGGCCGGCCAACGGCGTCACGAAAGGGGAATCGGGGAATCAGCCTTTCGAGTGCTATCGCACTCCCAACCTGCATCCTCGACCGGTACTGGAGGCACACGATGAGCCGGTCAGACACAGAACGCGACATCGTCGCGACCCTGGGGCAAGTCCCCGATTTCTTCAAGCCCATGCCTGACGACACGCTCGAGCGCGAGTGGGCCGAGTGGAAGCACTTCCAGATGGAGGACACCGCTCTCACGGCCCGCGAGAAGCACCTGATCGGGCTGGGCGTCGCCGCGGCGATCCACTGCCCGTATTGCACGTACTTCCATCGCGCCGCCGCCGGCATGATGGGCGCCACCGAGCAGCAGGCAGAGGAGGCTGCACGGTTCGCCTCGGACACGGCGAAGTACAGCACGTACCTGTTCGGACTCGGGACCGACCTCGACGCCTTCAAGCGCCAGGCCGACGAGATCGGCGAGCACCTGGCGAAACAGGCGAAGAAGGAGCAGAAGGCCGCCTGAGGACGATCGACCGAGAAGACCTTCGGCCGGAGGGGCCGGGCCCGGCGCGGAGCGCCCCGCCCGGCCCCTCTCTCTCCCGCCTCCCGTCGACCTCCGGGCTCGCCGCCGGCGGCGGCAAGGACGGGGCGGCGCACGTCATGCCGTTCCGATAGACTGAGCCCCGTCCCCACAGCGTCTCCCGGGCAGGTGAACCGATGAACGTCCGCGTCTACATCACGCCCAAACAGGGCATCCTCGACCCCCAGGGCGCCACGGTCGAACGGGCCCTTCCGAACCTGGGCTTCGAGGGCGTGAGCGCGGTGCGCATCGGCAAGTTCATCGAGTTCGAGCTCGACCCGCCGGCGGGGACGACGGCCGCACAGGCCGAGGCTGAGGTCGACGAGATGTGCCGCAAGCTGCTCGCCAACCCCATCATCGAGGACTTCACCTTCGCCATCGCCGAGGGGTGAGGCGAGCCATGCCGTCCGCCGCTCCCCGACCCGTGCGTTTCGGCGTCGTCGTCTTTCCCGGCTCGAACTGCGACACCGACGCCCACCACGCGATCGGCACCTTCCCGGGCGTGACCGCCCGGTACCTGTGGCACAAGGACACCGACCTCGGCGGCGTCGACGCCGTCATCCTGCCGGGCGGCTTCAGCTACGGCGACTACCTGCGCTGCGGCGCCATCGCGCGCTTCAGCCCCATCATGCAGGCTGTGCGTGACTTCGCTGAGGACGGCGGCCTCGTGATCGGCATCTGCAACGGCTTCCAGACCCTTGTCGAGTCGGGGCTCCTGCCAGGCGGCCTGCTGCGCAACATGGGACTCAAGTTCGTCTGCCGCTACGTGAACCTGCGTGTCGAGAACGCCGACACGCCGTTCACGAGCAGCTGTCGTGAGGGCGACCTTCTGCGCATCATCGTCAAGCACAACGAGGGCAACTACGCCGTCGACGCCGAGGCGCTGGAGCGCATGAAGGCCAACGGTCAGATCGTGCTGCGCTACGCCGACGCAGACGGCGCGCCCACGGCCGAGGCCAACCCCAACGGGGCCGTCGAGAACATCGCCGGCATCTGCAACGAGACCTTCAACGTGTTCGGCATGATGCCGCACCCCGAGAACTCCGTGGAGGCGGCCGTGGCCGGAGGCGTCGACGGCCGCCGCATCTTCCAGTCGATGATCGACACGATCCTGCAGCGCGCGGAGGTGACGGCATGAG
>CAVPRQ010000002.1:0-61492 GCA_963707855.1 uncultured Thermoleophilia bacterium | reverse complement strand
CGCCGCGCGAGTCGTTTCCCGTGCGAGGAATCCGGATACAAGCCTCAGACGGGAAGCTCACCGCACGCTCGTATCATCTCCGGGAGGAACCATGACGGACGCACCGCTCGACCTCTACATCGCCGGGTACAGCGACCCCACCGCGGCGAAGATAGACTACGACGCCCTCAAGAAGGCCCAGCGCGAGGGCCTTATCATGATCGACGGCGCCATCCTGGTGGCTCGCGACGCCGACGGCACCATGCACGTCAAGGACACCGGCGACCACGACGTCTTCAAGGGCGCCACGGTCGGTGTCACCGGCGGCCTCGTCCTCGGCCTGTTCGCCCCGCCGCTTCTCGGCGCCATGGTCGTCGGCGGCTTGATCGGCGGTGTCGTCGGCAAGCTCCGCGACCACCACCAGGAGAAGGGCCTCGAGAAGGACCTCGAAGACGTGATCCCGCCCGGAACGTCGGGGGTCGTCGCCGTCTTCGAGGAGATCTGGGTGGAGGCGGTCGAGAAGCAGCTGGCCAAGGCCGAGAAGAAGGCGGTCAAAGAGGCCGACAAGCAGACCGCCAAGGAACTCAAGGACGCCCTCGAGGAGACCAAGAAGCAGGAGGCCTGAGGCTGTCCTCAGCCGGGGCCGCGGGGCGGGGCGCCGTAGGGCGCCCCGCCCTCTTCTTTTCGCTGCTCGGCGCGAAGCCTCGCGGGCCTGGATCAGGCCGGTGCGAGCGCCCGCTTCGCCATCTCCTCGCAAGTCCTCACCGGTGATGTCGGCCTTGACAAGGCGGTAGACAATCAGATAGTTGACAGTCACGTCTGACGTGTCCCCGCGGACACGCCGCCACGGCAACAGGGGGGACACATGGGACGCAGGTCACGCGGCTCCGCGAGGCGCCGTCACTCCGCAGGTCATCTGGCACGACGTGCCGCTCTGCTGGCGGCCAGTCTGTTGGTCATCTTCGGAGCGCTCGGGGTGACGTCGGCGCTCGGCGACGACGGGGCGAGCCCGAGCGCCGCCGAGGACAAGTTGATCCTCCGCGTGGGGTGGACGACCGATCCCGACAGCCTGAACCCGTTCGTCGGCATCGAGACCTCGTCGTACGAGCTGTTCGGCCTCAACTACGACTACCTTACGAGCTGGGACGCCGCCACGCTCGAGACGCGGCCAGGGCTGGCCGAAAGCTGGACGACGTCCGACGACGGCAAGGAGTGGACGTTCAACCTGCGCCAGGGCGTCACCTGGCACGACGGAGAGGCGTTCACAGCCGATGACGTGGCGTTCACGTTCAACTACATCATGGACAACGAGCTGGGCATGTTCCTGGGGTTCACCACCTCGATCGAGACGGTGACCGCGGTCGACGACCACACCGTGAAGTTCGTCTGCTCGCAGCCCAAGGCGAACATGCTCTCGCTCGTCATCCCGATCCTGCCCGAGCACGTGTGGTCGAAGATCGATCCGGCGGACGCCGAGGAGGCCTTCCAGAACCCGCCGCCCATCGTCGGGACGGGACCCTTTCAGATCGTCGAGCGCAAGAAGAGCGACTTCGTGCGGCTGGAGGCCAACAAGGACTACTGGGGGGGCACGCCGCAGATCGACGAGCTGATCTTCCAGACCTACCAGAACGCCGACACGATGGCGCAGGACCTGCTCTCGGGCACGCTCGATGCCGCCACGGAGTTGCTGCCGGCCACGTTCGTCAACGTCGAGAGCGACGCCCGCTTCGCAGACCTCGACGAGTGACCCCTTCCGGCTGGTCCACGACCTCGGCTTCAACTGCGCAGACCCAAAGGTGTACCCCAAGACGAAGGGGCACCCGGTGCTGCTCGACCCGGCCTTCAGGCGGGCGCTCAACTACGCGATCGACAAGGAGAAGATCTGTCGAGGTCGCGTACTCCGGCTACGCGGTGCCGGCCGAGACGGTGATCGTCTCCGACTACTACAAGAACCCCGACTGGCACTGGACCCCGCCGGAGGACGTGCGCTACACCGTTCGACCTCGAGAAGGCCAAGGCGGAGCTCGAGGCCGCCGGCTACAAGGACGCCGACGGCGACGGGATCCGCGAGTACCAGGGCGAGCCCATCTCCCTCCGCTTCTGGGTGCTCAAGCGGTCGCCGGAACGCCAGTCGGCCGGCAAGTTCATGACCGCCTGGTTCGAGGACATCGGCCTGGACATCAAGTACGAGGTCCTGGACGAAGGCGTCGCTGATCGACCGCATGTGGGACTACGAGGGCGACGCCTTCGCGCCGGACTTCGACATGTTCCTCTGGGGCTGGAGCGGCGACATCGATCCGGACTTCCTGCTTGCCGCGTTCACCACGGGGCAGATCGAGAACTGGAGCGACTGCAACTGGTCCAGCGCGGAGTACGACGACCTCTACCTCCAGCAGCAGCGCGCGATCGATCCCGCCGAGCGGCAAGCCATCATCCACGACATGCAGGAGCTGGTCTACCGCGAGAGCCCCGAGATCTTCTTCGCCGAGCCGGGCGTGCTCACGGCGTGGAACACGCAGGACTGGGAGGGCTGGGTGCGCTCGCCGGGCGAGACTGGCCCCGCCATCGGCTGTCAGTACGTCCTCGAGAGCTACATCAAGGTGCAGCCAGCCGCCACCGCGGCGGCCGATGAGGGCTCGTCGACGTTGTGGATCGCGGCCATCGTCGCCGCCGCGGCCGTCGTCATCGCCATCGTGGTGGTCGTCGTGAGGAGACGGCGCCGGCCGGAGACGATCGCCTAGCGCCGTCGTGGACCGCCTCGAGGCCGAAGCCCGCTGGGCGTGGGAGCGCCTGCGCCAGCGGCACGAAGCGCACGTTGCGCCTGGGCAGGCAGGAGCTGCCCACCGGCACGCCGGACCTGTGCCGGCAGGTCAGGGAGCTGCGGGACCTGCCGGCGCCGATGCGTGACGGCGTGCGCCTCTTCGCGAACGTGTATCTTCCCGGCGACGATCTGCCCGATCGCCCGTCCGCGTTCCCGACCGTCCTCATCCGCCTGCCGTACGGCAAGGACGAGGCGTACTGCTACATGCCCGCCCACGGACGCTTCTGGGCGCGCAAGGGGTACGCCTGCGTCGTGCAGGACGTGCGCGGCCGGTTCAGGTCCGAGGGCGCCTTCGAGCCGTACGTCAACGAGGGCGCCGATGGCTGGGACACGCTCGACTGGGTCGCGGCGCAACCGTGGTGCAACGGCGACATCGGCATGACCGGCGAGTCCTACTACGGCAGCACGCAGTGGGCCGTGGCGTCTCTCGGCCACCCCAATCTGCGCTGCCTGGCGCCCGGCGACGTCCACCCTGACCGCTACACGAACGTGCACGACGGCGGCGCCCTGAGCTTCGCCACCGCCGCCGTCTGGCACTTCGAGATGAACCACAAGTCGCTACCTGAACCACTACCGCTTCGATCCGTGGCACCTGCCGCTGGAGTCGACCGACGAGGCGGCCGGCAGGCGCAGTCCCTGGTACCAGAACCTCATCGCGCATCCCTCGCGTGACGAGTTCTGGGACGCGGCGGTGGGGCACATCCGCTACGAGGACGTCACGGTACCGATGCTGCACTGGAGCGGCTGGTACGACGTCCACACCAACGGCGCCATCGACGGCTGGTCCCTGGTGAGCGAGCGAAGCCGCGACCCGGAGACCCGACGCCGGCAGCACCTCGTGCTCGGCGCCGGCGACCACGAACTCAGTCCCGAGTTCTCGGGTGTCGCCGGCCGCACGCCGGTGCCGGGGCTCGGCTTCACCCACGACCGCGTCCGTCGCTTCATGGATCACTATCTGAAGGGCGAGGACAACGGCGTCGACGATGAGCCACGGGTGCGCTACTACCTGACAGGCGCCGACGAGTGGCGCAGCGCCGACACGTGGCCGCCGCCGGAGTGCGACGCGCAGCGAGCTCTTCCTGCAGAGCGGCGGCCGCGCGGCCACCGACCCGTCTGACGGCCGCCTGAGCCCCTCCGCACCCGGCGAGCTGGCCGCGGACCACTATCGCTACGATCCCTCCGACCCGGCCGCGCACTGGCTGGACCGCAACGTCTGGGAGATGGCCGGGGTCATGGGCGACCGAAGCCGCACTTGAGGGTCGGCCGGACGTGCTCGTCTACACCGGCGAGGAGTCGGCGACCGGCTTCGACCTCGCCGGGCCGGTCGCCGTCACCCTCTTCGCCGCCAGCTCGGCGCGAGACACCGACTTCACGGCCGCTCTCGTGGACGTCTTCCCCGACGGCTATGCCCAACTCATCCGCGAGGGTATCGTGCGCGCCCGCTACCGCGACTCAGAGCGAGCGCCGACGCTCATCGAGCCGGGGCAGGTGTACGAGTACACGATCGACCTCGGCTCCGTGGCCTATCGCGTGCCGGCCGGACACCGCCTGCGGCTCGAGGTCTCGAGCAGCTCCTTCGACCGCTGGGACCGCAACCTGAACGGTGGCGGGGTGTTCGGTCAGGAATCCGTGCCGGTCGTCGCGGACCAGACGATCCTGCACGACGCCGCTCACCCGTCCCGGGTGCGGCTGACGCTCCTCGCGTCCGGTCAGGGCGACGGCCAGCCTGCGCGGTCGTCTGTAGCCGGCGGCTGAACGAGCCGCCGGCCACCTGATCAGCAGGGGCGCGGTAGGTTACGCGGCCGTCAGCGCCTGCTCGAGGTCGGCGATGAGGTCGCCGGCGTCCTCGATGCCGACCGAGTAGCGGATCAGCCCCTCCGGGATGCCCATCGCCGCGCGCTCCTCGGGCGTGCACTCGACGTGGCTCGTGGTCGCCGGCGGGCCGGCGACGGTCTCGACGGCGCCGAGGTTGGCGGCGCGGTGGGCGAGCTTGAGGCGCGGCAGGACGCGCTTGACGGCCTCGAAGCCTCCTTCGAGGCCGAAGCTGAGCATGCCGCCGAAGCCGCGCATCTGCCGCGCCGCGATCTCGTGCTGAGGGTGTGAGGCGAGGCCGGGGTAGTTGACGACGGAGACGGCCGGCTGCGCCTCGAGCCACTGCGCGATGCGCAGGGCGCTCTCGTTCTGCCGGCCGACGCGCAGCGCCAGCGTCTTCATGCTGCGGATGAGCAGGTAGGCCGCCATGGGATCGAGCGTGGCGCCGGTGATCTCGCGGTAGTGGTAGACCTTCTTGACGAGCTCCGGCGACCCGCAGATCACGCCGCCGAGCACGTCGGCGTGCCCGCCGAGGTACTTGGTCGCGCTGTGCAGGACGAGGTCGGCGCCGAGGCTGCAGCGGGCTCTGGTTGAGCGGCGTCGCGAAGGTGTTGTCGACGACCACTGTCGCGCCCGCCGCGCGCCCGGCGGCGGCGAGACGCGCGATGTCGACCACCTTGAGGGTGGGGTTGGTCGGCGTCTCGAGGTAGAGCAGCGTGCAGCCGCGCGCGACTGCGGCCTCGATCTGCTCGTGGTCGGTCGTGTCGCAGAGCTCCACCTCGATGCCGAAGCGCGGGAGGAAGTCGGTGAAGACGACGTTGGTGCCGCCGTAGGTGTCCTTGACCGAGACGACGCGGTCGCCGGGCGAGAGCAGGGCGAAGAGCGTGTTGCTGACCGCCGCCATGCCGGTCGAGAAGCTCGTCGCCGCCTCGGCGCCTTCGAGGACGCGCAGCTTCTCCTCGAAGGCGCACACGGTCGGGTTCGTGTTGCGGCTGTAGATGTGGCCCGGCTTGCGGCCCAAGGCGACGTCGAGCCACTCGTCGACGTCGGGGTAGCCGTACGCGGCGCTGTAGACGACGGGGACCTGGGTCGCGCCCTGGACGAGCGACTCGCCCTCGCCCGCCCAGACGGCAGAGCGTGTCGGGCGATAGCGCCGTCGGCGGGGGTCGGTGCGTGGGTTCTGCGGCTCGTCGGCCATCGCGTGGCTCCTTCTTTTTCGGGTCATCGGGCTCTTGTTCGGGTCATCGGGCGAAGACCTGGGCTGAGGCCGGGACGCGGCCGGCGCCGCCCTGACGCGCCGGGCCGCAGGAGGTCATCCACGGTCAGTCCCGTCCGTGTTCCCGATTGTATCCGCCTGGCGCCTGTGCGCCTCAGATCCTGGTGGGGCGGCACTCGACGAGGAACGGGATTTGACGGAGCCCTCAGTGACTCTCTAGACTCCCCGGCAATCGAGCGGGACCGGCCACCGCAGCTTCCGCTGCGGCAGCAGGGTCCCGCGTCGTCACTGTAGTCCCCAAAGGGAGGCATCTTGAAGGACACGCGCGCGAAACTCATCCTGTTCTCCGTTCTCGTCCTCGCGGCCGTGGCCGTGTTTGTCGTGGCCGGGTGTGGGGGCGACGACGGTGGCGACCAAGCCGCCGCGCCGTTCAAGATCGGCGTCGCCGGCCCCATGACCGGCCAGTACGCCACCTACGGCACCTCGCACAAGGCCGGCGTCGAGATCGCCATCGAAGAGCTCAACGCCGACGGCGGCGTCAACGGCGCCGACGCGTCCATGGAGCTGGGCGACGACCTGGGCGACCCGAAAGAGGCCGTGCTCGTGGCCCAGAAGTTCATCGACGACAGCGAACTCGTCCTTGTGAACGGCCACATGTTCTCCGGCGCGACCATCGCCGCCGGCGCCAAGTACGAGGCCGCCGGCCTGCCCATGATCACGCCGTCGGCCACCCAGCCGGACATCACCTCCCTGGGCGCTTTCGTCTGGCGCATCTGCATGACCGACGCCGTCCAGGGCGCGGGTCTCGCCAACTACAGCGTGAACGATCTCGGCATGAAGAACGTCGCCATCATCTACGACAACTCCGACTATGGGCGCGGCCTCGCCGATGCCTACGACGCCGGCATCAAGGCGGCCGGCGGCTCGGTCGTCGCCAAGGAGCAGTACGCCGCGGGCGACACCGACTTCAAGGCGCAGCTCACCAAGGTCAAGGGCGCCAACCCTGAGCTGATCTTCCTCTCAGGTTACTACCCCGAGGGTGCGAAGATCGCCCAGCAGGCCAGCGAGCTCGGCATGGACGTCCAGCTCCTCGGCTCCGACGGCTACGCCTCCGACGAGCTGCCCAAGCTCGGCAAGGCGGCGGTCGAGGGCATGCTCGTCTCGACCTTCTTCGATTACACGAAGGACGACCCGGCGGTGCAGGCGTTCGTCGAGGCCTATCAAGGCCAAGTACGAGGGCGCCAATCCCGACTGGTTCGCGGCCAACGCATACGACGTGACCATGCTCGCCGCGGCCGCGGCCGAGAAGGCCGGTTCGAACGACCGCACGGCCATCAACGACGCGCTGGCCGAGATCGGCACCTACGAGGGCATCTCCGGCCCGATCACCTTTGACGAGAACGGCGACGTCATCAAGCCGCTGAGCATCGTCATCGTGCAGGACGGCGCGCTGGCTACGGCGCCGATCCAGCCGGCGGCCGAGTAAGCTAGAGCATCACGCGGGGAGGGGCGCGCGGCGCAGCCGCTCGCGCCCCTCCCCGCCTCATCACCCGAGCGACGCGAGGCAAGCGAAGGACCACATGAGCGAACTGGCCCAGCAACTCGTCAACGGCCTCATGATCGGCTGCCTCTACGCGCTCATCGCCGTGGCCTACACGATGGTCTACGGCATCATCGAGCTCATCAACTTCGCCTTCGGCGAGCTCTTCATGTTCGGCGCCTTCATCACCATCATGATGATGGTCCCGGAGATGACGATCTTCGGCAGCACCATCGCCATGCCGCAGCTCAACTTCTTTCTCGCCATCCTCATCGCCATGGCCGTGGTCGGTCTCATGGGCGTGGTGATCGAACGGCTCGCCTACCGTCCGCTGCGCAACGCGCCTCGACTTGCGGCACTCATCTCGGCGATCGGCGTCTCGATCCTCCTGCAGAACTTGGCCCAGGCGATCTTCGGCTCGCAGCAGGTCGCCTTCCCGGACATCCCGCTGTTCACCGACGCAGAGGGCGCGCAGAAGGCGTTCGAGGTCGGCGGAGTGCAGATCACCTACCTGCAGGTCTTCGTCGTCGTCGTGACGGTCGTCGTCATGCTTCTCCTGAACCTGTACGTGGGACGGACACGCATGGGGCGCGCGATGCGCGCCTCGGCCCAGGACAAGCGCACCGCCGCGCTCATGGGCGTGAACGTGAACAAGGTCATCGCCCTGACCTTCCTCATCGGCTCGGCGCTGGGCGCCCTGGCCGGTGGCCTCTACGGCGGCGTCTACCACGCCGCGTGGCCGACGATGGGGTTCGTCCCCGGCCTCAAGGCGTTCATCGCCGCCGTGCTCGGCGGCATCGGCAACATCCCCGGCGCCTTCCTCGGCGGCCTGCTGCTCGGCGTTATCGAGGCGCTCGGCTCGGCCTACCTGCCGATGGGTTCGCAGTACCGCGACGCGTTCGCCTTCGTCATCCTCATCCTCATCCTGTCGTTCCGGCCTTCCGGCCTGCTCGGCTCGACGATCTCGCAGAAGGCCTGAGATGGCGACCCCGGCGCCTCAGAACATGGGAGGAGGTCAGGGCGGCGACGGCCGCTGGAAGACGAAGCTGAACCCCATCGCGTCCGCGTTCGTCGGCGACGGCTCGTCGCGCACGCAGACGATCGTGCTCGGCGTGCTGCTTGCCGTCGCCGTCGTCCTGCCGTTTCTGCTCGGCTCGAACCGCTGGATCACCCTGCTCACGGTGGTCGTGGTCTACGTCGTGCTCGCCTCCGGCCTCAACATCGTGGTCGGTTTCACGGGCCTTCTCGACCTCGGTTACGTGGCCTTCTACGCGATCGGTGCCTACTACACGGCGATCATCTTCTACCAGGTACTGAAGACGAAGTACGGGGTCGACGTCGACGACTACTGGTGGCTGATGTGGGTCAACCTGCTCGTCGGAGGCCTCCTCGCCTCTCTCGCCGGCGTCCTCATCGGCTACCCGACGCTGCGCGTGCGCGGCGACTACCTGGCGATCATGACCCTGGCCTTCGGTGAGATCATCCGCATCGTGGCGAGCAACTGGGTCGGCCTCACGCGCGGCCCCTCAGGCATTCCCGGCATCCCCAAACCGGAGCTCTTCGGCTTCAAGTTCCAGGAGCAGATCAGTCTCTACTTCCTGGCGCTGGCGATCGCCGTCGTCTCGTTATGGGCGATCTCGCGCATCGTGCGCTCGCGCATCGGGCGCGCCTGGACTGCGATCCGCGAAGACGAGGTCGCCGCCGAGGCGATGGGCATCCACACCTCGCGCTACAAGCTGCTCTCGTACGCGTCGGGCGCCTTCTTCGCCGGCGTCATGGGCGTCTTCTTCGGCCACTACATCAACTTCATCTCGCCGAGCAGCTTCATGCTCATGGAGTCGTTCCTCATCCTGAGCCTGGTCGTGCTCGGCGGCATGGGCAACATCTGGGGTCCGGTGCTGGGCGCTATCATCTGGGTCTCGCTGCAGGAGTGGCTGCGCGACTTCTCGTTCGTGCAGACGCACCCCGAGACGCGCGGCATCGCCCTGGGGCTCGTGCTGGTGCTCCTCATGGTCTTCCGCCCGCAGGGCCTGTTGGGGTCGGTGCGCGTGGCGCTCGAGATGCGGCCGGGGAGCCGGAGCGAGGGCGAGCACGAGCGCGAGGAGTGGTCCGATGCCCGTGGCTGACGCGACCGCCGAGCGGCGCCGCATCGTCGAGACCGTCCAGGCCGTCAAGGCCTTCGGCGGCCTGCTCGCCGTGAACAAGGTCGACTTCCACGCCGACGAGAACGAGATCGTCGGGCTGATCGGACCCAACGGCGCCGGCAAGACGACGCTGTTCAACGCCATCACCGGCGTGTACCCGCCCACCTCCGGCGCGATCCGCTTTCTCGGGCACGACATCGCCGGGATGCTGCCGTCGAAGGTGACGAAGCTCGGCGTCGCGCGCACCTTCCAGAGCATCCGCCTCTTCAACGAGATGACGGCGCTCGAGAACGTGATGGTGGCGCGGCACTGCCGCACGACGAGCGGGATCCTGAGCGTCGTGCTGCGCACGCCGCGCGCCAAGCGCGAAGAGAAGGACGCCCGCGACAAGTCGCTCGGGCTGCTCGAGTACGTCGGGCTCGGCGGCCACGAAGGCGAGCTCGCCAAGAACCTCCCCTACGGCTCGCAGCGCCGGCTCGAGATCGCCCGCGCCCTGGCCACCGAACCGACGCTGCTCTTCCTCGACGAGCCGGCGGCGGGCATGAACCCGCAGGAGACCGCCGCCCTCATGGGGCTGATCCGGCGCATCCGCGACGAGGGCATGACGATCATCCTCATCGAGCACGACATGAAGGTGGTCATGGGCATCTCGGACCGCGTGGTCGTGCTCGACCACGGCGAGAAGATCGCCGAAGGGTCGCCGGACGAAGTGCGTCGCGACCCGAGGGTCATCGAGGCATACTTGGGGAAGAGCGCGTGACGGCGGAGGAGGTCATGCTGGCGCAGGACGCGTCGCCGCCGCAGGCGCCGGCCGGCGAGGTCCTCCTCGACGTCGAGGACATCCACGTCTTCTACGGCAACATCGAGGCGCTCAAGGGCGTCTCTCTGCAGATCCGTGCCGGCGAGGTCGTCACGTTGATCGGCGCCAACGGCGCCGGCAAGAGCACGACGCTCGCCGCCATCTCGGGCCTGCAGCGCCCGCGCTCGGGGCGGATCGCGTACGCCGGCAAGGACATCACGGGCGTGCCGGCGTACGAGATCGTCACTCTGGGCCTGTCGCAGGCGCCCGAGGGGCGCAAGATCTTCCCGCGCATGACGGTCAAGGAGAACCTCGAGATGGGCGCCTTCGCGCGCACGCGCCAGGACCTCTCCGCCGACTTCACCCGCGTGTTCGACCTCTTCCCGGTGCTCAAGGAGCGCGAGTCGCAGCCAGGGGGCACTCTTTCGGGCGGCGAGCAGCAGATGCTCGCGATGGGGCGAGCCCTCATGGCCGGCCCCAAGCTGCTCATGCTGGACGAGCCGTCCATGGGGCTCGCCCCCATGCTCGTCGAGAGGATCTTCGACATCATCCGCGAGATCAACGCCCAGGGGACGACGATCCTCCTCGTGGAGCAGAACGCCAACGCGGCGCTCGAGGTCTCGGACCGCGGCTATGTCCTCGAGACCGGCAAGGTGACGCTCTCGGACGAAGCCGCCGCCCTGCTCACGAACCCGCACGTGCGGGCCGCGTACCTGGGCGGGGCCTGAGCTCGCACCGCCGCGGACCGCTGAGCCGCGTGTCCGCCGACGCGCGCGCCACGTCGCCTCGAGCAGGATCTGGGACGCGTCGCGGGGGGCCGGCCGCCCTCAGGCGATCTCGAGCACGCTGCCCGTCGCGGCGGCGACGCAGACGTCGCCGAGACGCTCGTGCAGGTGACGCCTGCCGCGCTTGCCCGTGCAGTGCACGGGCGCCACGAGGCGCACGCCGGCGGCGAGCAGCGCCTCGCTGGTGGCGTGCAGCCTGGCCGGCGAGGCGTGCAGAAGGTGCATGCCGCCGATGACGGCGCTCACCCGAGGAAGACCGTCGGTGGCGAGCGGCAAGTCGCCGTCTGCGCCGGGCCGCACGTCCCCCGGCGGCGGCGGCACGGGGCCGGGGGCGTGCATCTCGGCCGCGAGGCGGCGCACGTGGTCGAGCGTGTTGACGACGCCCGCGTGCGCGCATCCGAGCAGCACGACGAGGCCGCCGGGAGTCTCGACCCAGAGGGCCTGGTCGTCGACGACGTGGTCCCGCACGGTGCAGGAGTGGTCGAGAAAGAAGTTGCGCTCGGCCTCCTCGAGGGGATGATGCCGGGGGATAGGGCCGGTGGCCCATACACCCGGCGCCACCTCGACCGGACCGAGCGCCCACGTGACGCGTTCGGCCACCGAGACGAGAGCGGCGAGTGAGCGGTCCTGCAGGCCGATCGGGTCGACCTTGCCCGTCCGTCCGAGCCAATAGCGCGGCGCCAGGCCTCCCGGGTGCATCACGAGCGACGCCGCGGGTGCGGCCCGCACGACCGCCCTGATCCCCCCGCCATGGTCGCCGTGACCGTGACTGAGGACGAACGCGTCGGCGCGTTCCAGCTGGATCCCGAGCGTCTGCGCGTTGCGCCGGAACGCGTCGTTGCCGCCGCTGTCGAGCAGGACGCGCGCCCTGTCGGTCTCGATCCATGCCGACAGACCCCACTGCGCCCGCAGCCCGGGAGCGCCTCTCTCGTTCTCGACGAGGAGCGTGACGCGCACCGTGCCGGGCGCGGGCCGGCGAGCGGATGACTCCGTCATGCCGTCGCCGGCCGCGTCACGCCTCGGACTCCCACGTCCATCCGCCGAGAAGCGCCTCTGTCTGGGCGACGCGCCTCTGGGCGTCGTCACCGAGACGTGCCGCCACGGCCGCGACGATCGTCTCGACGAGGGCGAACATCGGCGCGAAGGAATCGAACGGCGAGGACGACACCGTCCGGCTCACGAGCACGTGCGACGCCTGTCTCGAGATCGGCGAGAGCCAGACGTCGGTGAAGAGGACGACGCGCACCCCACGTCGCCGCGCCCACGCGCACGACTGCTCGGCGGCAGCTCTTCGCGAAGCTCGTGGAGGGCGGTGGCGACAGTACCGCCGGGGGGTAGGTCCGTCATGGATGCAATCATCGACGATGCCCGGTTCGTGTCAAGCCGGAAGTCCTGGAACGGTCGAGGCACTGGCCCCGGCAGGTGAGGAAACGATGCGGTGCGCTCGTCACTGGCGCAGAAGTACCGCTTCATACGTCCATGTCGAGGCTGGACCGGCGTGACGCTGACGACGCTGGGGAGGCGGACCGGGCAGACGGAGATGCCCGGTCGCCGCCGCGGTCAAGGCAGGCTGAGAGCGGACGGCGCCTGGGGCGGGGTACGACTCAGGCGCTCTTGATCTGGCGCCAGGCCTCGTCGTAGGCGCGCTGGAACTCGCCGACGTCGACCGAGACCTCGGCGCGCGCCAACTCCTCGTCGGTCGGCCTGAGGCTGAGGGCGAACGGGTCGGTGTACTCCCACGAGGCCGGCGCCACCGCCGAGAGATACCAGATCCAGCTCGCGTTCGTGCCCGCGACCTTGGGGTCCATGAGGTAGTCCATCCACAGGTGGGCCCCGTAGCGGCTGCTGTTGCCGATCGGGCAGACCATGTTGTCGATCCAGGTGTAGAAGCCCTCGGTGGGTCGCACGAAGTCGACCAGCGCTCTTGGCCTCGCCGCCTCCCCCGAGGACGTCGATCGCCATCAGCGCGTCGCCGTCCCAGCAGTGGGTGAGGTGCTGCCCCTGGCGATGGCGCGCTTCTGGTTGACCGAGTCGTAGGTCGCGACGAGCGGCTTCTGCTCGATCATCTTGGCGGTCGCCGCGTCGAGCTCCTCCTGGTCGGTGGTGTTCGGGTCGAGGCCGAGGCTGAAGAGCCCGACGCCGATCGTCTCGCGGGGGTTGTCGAGCATGTTGATCCTGCCCTTGTACTGCGCGTCGAAGAGCGGCGTCCAGTCGGTGAGCTCCTGGGCGATCTTGTCGGTGCGGCGCACGTAGCCGGTCGAGCCGTAGAAGTAGGGCACGCTGTACTTGAGGCCGGCGTTCTGCGCCGGGTCGTCGTAGCTCGGCACCTTGAACTGCTCGCCGACGTACTGGAAGTTCGGCAGGTAGTCCATGTCGAGCGGCTCGAGCAGGCCGCTCTTGGTCATGACGCTCACCATCCAGTCGGACGGCACGGTCACGTCATAGCCGGTGGCGCCGGCCTTGAACTTGGCGAGCATCTCCTCGTTGGTCGAGAAGTACGACTCCTGGACCTTGATCCCGGACTCCTTCTCGAAGCCCTTGGCGATCTCGGGGGCGAGGTAGTCGGTCCAGTTGTAGAAGACGACCTGCGAGGGCTTGGTCTCGTCCATCGGCGGGACGGTGCCGTTGCAGCGCGGCTCCTCCTCGGTGCCGCAGGCGCCGGCGAGCGCGCCGACCGCCGAGGCCGAGAGGCCGAGGAGCAGGGCGCGCTCGATGAACTGCCGACGGCTGATGCCACCGCGGCGCGCCTCGGTGCAAAGGCCGATCAGGTCCTTCTGGTGATATGACGCGACGGTCTCGTCGTGCCTTGCGATGCTCTCCCTCTCGCTCATGCGATCCCCTTTCGGCTTGGGCCGATCGCTGTCCCGACGTCGGGCGACGTCGTCGCGGTGGGGCGCGAACACGACCGTCTCAGGGAAGCGTGCCGCACGCCATCCGTCGCATAGGGCAATGGTACATCGCTTACACAGGTGGTCGAGTAGGACTTCTGGTACGGCCCATCGGGTGCGGCGGAGTGTGCGCGACGCCCCTCGTCTCAGTCTCGCGTCAGGTCGCGTGCGATGCGCTCCTTCGGCCCGGCGTCGATCTCGGCCCCGACGCGGAAGTCCTCCCTCGGGGAACGCGTTGCGCGCCGCCGGCATCGATGAAGAGCCAGACCGGCTGCCTGCACGCAGCTCGCGTGACGAGTACGAACACGGTGACCTCCTCTCTTCTCTATCACCGCGGCACCGAGTATCAGACTGACCGGCGACAGGCGTTCGAGAGCCGGCGGCGTCAGGCGTCCGGAGCCGAGCGGCGACGCGGGCACGCCGCACGTCGATCGCGGCGCTCGTCCGTGGGCCTTCCGGCCTGACTCAGCTCCGCCGCCCGAGCCGGTCGAACCAGGGCACGCGGCGCAGCGCCTGCAGCCCCAGCAGCATCGCTCGCGCGTACTGGTCGTGGCGCAGGAACGGCGGCGTGCCGACCGGGATGAGCCGCTGCGCCGCCACCGTCTGCGTCTGCGTGTACTGCAGGATGCCCGGGGCGCCGTGGCGGCGGCCGGAGCCGGAGTCCTTGACGCCGCCCATCGGGCTCGCCGACGACCATGTCGCGGCGTAGCCCTCGTTGATGTTGACGCCGCCGACCTGGAGGCGAGCGGCGATCGCGCGGCCGGCGGCGACGTCGCGTGTCCAGATGCTGGCGTTGAGGCCGAAGGCGCTGTCGTTGGCGCGCTCGACCATCTCGTCGACCGAGGCGCAGCGGTAGACGGCCGCGACCGGACCGAAGGTCTCGTCGCGGCACAGCGCCATCTCCTCGGTGACGCCGGCGAGCAGGGTCGGTTCGTAGAAGTACGGGCCGAGGTCCGGGCGGGCGCGTGCCGCCCGCCAGCACCTCGGCCCCCTTCGCCACGGCGTCGTCGACATGGGCTGAGACAGCGGCGAGCTGCTTCGCGCTCTTGAGGGAGCCCATGTCGGGGGCGAAGTCGAGCTCAGCGCCGAGGCGGACCCCACGCAGCGCCTCGGCGAGGGCCGGCACGAAGGCGTCGTAGACGTCGGCGTGGACGTACAGCCGCTCGACACTGATGCAGGACTGGCCGGTGTTCGAGCTGATGGCACGCGCCGCGCCGCGCACGGCCTTGCCGAGGTCGGCGTCCGCCAGCACGAGCAGCGGGTTCTTGCCGCCGAGCTCGAGCCCGCAGGGCGTGAGCCGCTCGGCGGCCTCCGTCGCCACGACGCGGCCGGCCGCCGTCGAGCCGGTGAACAGCAGGTAGTCGACGGCCTCGATGATCGGCACGCCGAGCGGCGCCCCGCGCCCGGTGACGACCTGGAGGAGGCCGTCCGGCAGGCCCGCCTCGGCGAGGAGCTCGGCCGCCCACAGGGCGGCGAACGGCGTCTGCACGTCGGGCTTGAGGACGACGCCGTTGCCGGCGAGCAGCGCCGGGATGGCGTCGCCGGCGGTCAGGGTGAGCGGGTAGTTCCACGGGGTGATGATGCCGACGACGCCGCGCGGGTGATGGAGCTCCCAGGCTCGGGTCGCGACCGGCAGGGTGCCCTTGCGGCGGCGGGGCCGCAGGTACGCCGCCGCCGTGTGCGCGTAGTACCGCACCTGGATGGCGACGTCGAGGACCTCCTCGAGCGCGTCGCGGCGCGCCTTGCCCGTCTCGAGCTGGACGACGTCGAGCGCCTCGTGAGCGCGCTCGATGAGAAGGTCGTGGAAGCGGAGGAGGATCGCGCTGCGCTCGTCGACGGGCCGTCGGGCCCAGGCCGCCTGGGCCGCGCGAGCGGCCGCGACGGCGCGGTCGACGTCGGCGGCGCGTCCGAGCCGCACCTCGCCGAGCGTCTCGCCGGTGAACGGCGCCTCGACCGGAGCCGTCTCGCAGGGCTCGGCCACGGCCGCGCGCGCCATGAGGCGCGCGAGCATGGCCGAGCTCACTCTCGGGGTCCAGTCGCGTGCGTCTGCCGCGTCCGTCGTCATCTGTCCTCCGCGCCGCCGCCTCAGTCGGTGGGACAGTGTATCCCGACGGCGCGGCGGGCGCCGAGCAGGCGGCAGTGCTGTCAGCCGACGTCGCGGCGCTGGAAGCCGGCGAGACCGGCGGCGATCAGACCGACGGCCAGGGCCGACAACCAGAGGAGCGGCCCGGCATCGACCGCGCCGCCCGGCAGCCGGGGCAGGTGGGCGAAGGGCGAGAGGTCGATGACCCGCTGGGGAAGCTCCATCAGCGGACCGATCTCGCCGAGGAGCAGGAAGACGACGAGCGCCGCCCACCCGACGGCGACGAAGCGCGGCGCCAGGCCGAAAGCCGCCGCGACGATGCCGACGAGCACGGCGGCCGCGGGAAACTGGACGAGGGCGCCGGCGACGACCGCGCCCACCCTGCTCCAGTCGCCGGTCTGCAGGGCGTCGGCCACGCCGACCGAGAGGCCCGCCGTCACGAGCAGGACCAGGGTTCCGAGCAGCGCGACGACGAGGTGGCTCGAGGCCCAGGAGACGCGTCGGACGGCGCTCGCCAGCACCGGCTCGGCGCGCTGCTCGATCTCCTCGGAGCGCAGGCGCAGGGCCGCCTGTACGCCGTAGGCCGACACGATGACGCCCATGACGCTGAGCTCGGCAGCCAGGAAGGCATCCGTGATGCCCTTCTCGCCGCCGAGCAGCATGATCATCTCGCGCGCCTGGGGGCTGTCAAGCAGGTCGCCGATGTTCGACACCACGGCGCCCAGCACGGCGCCGACGATCGCGAACCCGGCGACCCAGAAGACGAGCGCACCGCGCTGCAGGCGCCAGGCGAGCGTGAACGGGTCGCGCAGGGCGGCGCCTGCGCGCGCCGGTCCGGCACGGTCGGGAAGCAGACCGCCGCCGAGGTCGCGTCGCGCGGCGAGCAGATAGGCGAGGGCCGTCATTGCGACCGCCCAGAGCACAAGCAGGCCGAAGACCCACCAACGCTCGCCCGCGAACGGGCGGACCTGCTGCGCCAGGCCGAGGGGCGAGACCCACGAGAGCCACCAGGCAGTGGAGGTGTCGCCGACCGCGCGCAGGAGGTAGGCGGCGGCGAGCGCCGCCGCCGCCAGGCCGACCGCGGTCCGGGCACTGCGCGTCACCTGCGCGGCGACGGCGGCGACGGTGGCCATGACGACGCCCACCGCCGCCCAGCCGAGGCCGAAGGCGAGCGAGCTCCCGGCCGGGAGCTCGGCGGCGACGAGCCCGGCTGCGGTCGCGAGCCCCAGCGAGAGGCTCGCGGCGACGGCGACGAGGAGGGCGGCGGTGAGGGCCGCGAGGCGGCCGACCGCCGCCGCCCCCACGAGTTCGAGTCGCCCCTTCTCCTCCTCGGCGCGTGTGTGACGGATCATGACGACGAGCACGAGGACGCCGACCATGGCCGTGCCGGTGCCCGCCATCTTCCAGAGGGCGAGCGCGCCGAGCGATTCGGGATCGTAGATGCGCCCGTAGAGCGCGACGAGCGAGGGGGCGCTGTTGGCGCCCTGCGCGACGACGACGCGCGATGCGACGGTGGGGTAGAGGTCGACGGTCGCCGCGGTCGAGAACGTGGCGACGGCGACGAACACGACGACCCACACCGGCAGGAGGACCCGGTCGCGGCGGAAGGCGAGACGGACGAGCGCCCATGTGCCGGCGAACGCGCTCACGGCGGGTCGGCTGCGCCGGCGGTCTCGCCCGCCGCCGTGCCCGCGCTCCCGCCCGCGTCCGGTGTGCCTTCATCCGGCGTCGCCTCGTAGTGCCGCAGGAAGAGCTCTTCCAGCGTCGGGGGCCTGCTCTGGAGCGTGACCACCCCTACCGCAGCCAGCGCCCGCAGGACTTCGTCGAAGGCCGTGTCGTCGACCTCGAAGCGCACCGCACGGCCCTCGACGCGGAGGTCGTGCACGCCTGCCAGTGCGCCGAGCCCGTGCGGCTCCGCCGCCAGCTCGGCGCTGATCGAGGTCCGCCGCAGGTGGCGCAGCTCGGCGAGCGTCCCAGTCTCGACGGTGCGACCGCTGCGGATGATGCTCACGCGGTCGCACACGGCCTCGACCTCGGCGAGGATGTGGCTCGAGAGCAGGATCGTCCTGCCCTCGGCGCGGATCTCGGCGACGCACTCCCTGAAGGCGGCCTCCATGAGGGGGTCGAGGCCGGCCGTCGGCTCGTCGAGGATCAGCAGCTCCGCCGTCGAGGCGAGCGCGGCGATAAGCGCGACCTTCTGCCGGTTGCCCTTGGAGTAGGCGCGGCCCTTCTTCGTCGGGTCGAGGTCGAAGCGCTCGAGCAGGGCGTCGCGGCGCGCCGGCTCGAGGTCGCCGCGCAGGCGGCCGAGCAGGTCGATCACCTCGCCGCCGGAGAGCGTCGGCCACAGGGTGACGTCGCCGGGGACGTAGGCGAGCCGGCGATGCAGCTCGGGCCCCTCGCGCCAGGGGTCGCCGCCGAGGAGCCGTACCGTTCCGGCGTCGGCGCGCAGCAGGCCCAGCAGGACGCGGATGGCCGTCGTCTTGCCGGCGCCGTTCGGTCCGAGCAGGCCGTGGACCTCGCCCGTCGTGACGCGCAAGTCGAGGCCGTCCAGCGCCCGGGTCTGGCCGAACCTCTTGTGGACGACCTCCAACTCGAGTGCGTGACCCATCGCCCGCCGCCCTTCCCGCGCCGGTGTGCTCAATCGTCCAGGCCGACCCCGCCCTCGTCGAGCTCCGTACGCTCGGCCACTTGAGCTCGCCCTCGTCCAGCGCGCCCAGCCCGGCTTTGAGGACCTTGGCCATCTCCACGACGCGCCAGCCGACGCAGCGCGTCGCGTGCAGGCCGATCTCGTCCTGCAGGATCGCGTCCGGCGCCTCGTCCGGCAGCGGGTACCCCGACAGCGCCATCGCCCCGGTGTAGCCGCCGATGCTCCGATCCGGGCGCTCGGGGCCGACGCCGACGACGACCATGTCGTGCATCTGGGCCCACGAGGCCATCGTCTGGATGCAGTGCTCGTGGCCGCCCTGGCGGTCCCAGGCGACGGTCAGGAAGCCGGCCGCCTTGTTGCGCCAGGGACGTCCCAGCATCTCGGCCGCCATCGAGCGGTCCATGAAGGCCTTCAGCTCCGAGGTCACCGACATCCAGTACACGGGGCAGCCGAAGATGATGCCGTCGGCGTCGAAGACCAGCTCGGCGACCTCGCGGAAGGCGTCGGCCGTCGGCTTGTAGCAGTGGCAGAGCACGTCGCGGTCCGGGATCGTCCTGGCACTTGTAGGTCGAGCGGCAGGGCAGCATCTTCTTGCCGGCGATGCTGTAGTACTCGGTGGTCACGCCCGGCATCTCGGCCGCCGCCGCCAGCGCCTCCTTCACCTGGATCTCGGTGTTGCTGTGCCGCGGGCTCCACGCGCAGCCCAGGATCTTCACCTCGGTGGTCATCGCCCAGCCTCCCTCTGTCGTCAGTCCAACCTGGCGCCGATCCCGACGCCGCTCGCCGCCGCCCATTCTTCGGCCGGCATCTTCGCCCCGCCGGCCGGCCTCACGCGCTGGATCCGGACGCGGCCGTCGGCGCACGCGACGTCGACGCCGTCCTCGTCGACCGCGACCACCTCGCCCAGGCCGGCCGCCGAGCCCGCTGAGCTCGCGCGCCGGGAGCGGCTGCGTCCCGAAGACCTGGAGGGCCTGGCCGCCGAAGGTGGTCCAGGCCCCCGGCGCCGGGTCGCAGCCGCGGACAAGGTCGTGGATCTGGCGCCACGGCTTGCCCCAGTCGATGCGCGCGTTGTCGCGCTCGCACGGGCCCTCGTAGGTCGCCAGGGACTCGTCCTGCTTCATCCGCGGCGCCGTCCCGGCCTTGACGAGATCGACCGCCTCGAGCAGCGCCGCGACGCCCATGGGGAAGAGGCGGTCGAAGTAGACGGAGCCCAGCGTGTCGGTGGCGGAGATCGGGGTCGTCTTCTGCAGCAGCACGTCGCCGGTGTCGAGCCCGTCGTCGGGCCAGAAGACCGACAGCCCGGTCTCGGTCTCGCCCTGGATGATCGGCCAGTTGATGGAGCTCCGCCCGCGGTGCCGAGGCAGCAGTGAGGGGTGGTATTGGATCGTGCCCTCGCTCGGGACGTCGAGGAACTCCTTGGGCACGACCAGCGTGACGAAGGCCATCACCTGGAGGTCGGGCGCGAGGGCGCGGAACTCGTCCCAGACCGCCGGCTCCCGGTAGGAGGCCGGCTGCAGGACGGGGAGTCCGGCGGCGAGCGCCGCCTGCTTCGAGCGGGTCCGGCTTGCCGCCCGGCTGGTCTGGCGCGGCGTATACGGCGATCACGTCCTCGCCGCGCCCGAGCAGCGCCTCGAGCACCGCCTTGCCGAACGCCTGCTGCCCGTGCACCACGATGCGCATCCGCGTCCCTCCCGATCGCCACACCGCCCGCCATGACTGGCGTGCGCCGCTCGTTCGTCGTGGCCTGCGGTGAGATGGTATCGAAGACCGGCCGGACGTGCGTCGCTCGGCAAGTCCTTGACCGCGTGCCCGCCTGGCTGTATGCATAGCCGAACTGACGCGGGCACGGACGCAGACGCGCGGTCCGGGTCCATCGAAGGGGGGATGCCGGCCAGAGGTCGCAGCTTCAGGCCGCGCACGCGCGGCTGCCATCGCGGGAGTCCAGGGACGTCGAGGCTCGCGTCCCGACGTCAAACGAACCTGGATCCAAGGAGGCAGCATGGCAGAAGAGACTGTCGTCTTCGCACGAAAGGCGTCAGGCCTTGTCCGCGAGATGAGCTGGTTCGACGTCCTGCTCATCACCATCGCCGGACCGGCCGCCTCGGGCATGACCTACTACGCCGTCAAGCAGCCGGGCCTCTACCCCGGCGGCAACATGGTCCTCGCGTTCTTCCTCGGCGGCCTCTTGTGGTTCCTGCCCGTCTTTCTCATCGCCGTCTACGCGAGCTCGTTCCCGCGCAGCGGCGCGATGTACGTCGTCATCTCCCGCGCCACGCATCCCCTGCTGGGCTTCCTGCCCAACTGGCTCTGGATCGTCAGCGTGGGCTTCTCGGTCGGCTTCCTGAACTACATCATGTTCAACATCCTCGCCTCGTGCCTGCAGGTGGCAGGCCAGGTCGGCGGCTCGCAGTCGCTGACCGACGCCGGGGATTGGCTGACTGGCAACTACCCGCGGCTCTACCTCGCCCTCGCGGCGACGATCATCATCTGGGTCTTCGAGCTGCAGGGCATCGACCGCCTCAAGTGGTTCATCCGCATCGTCGTGTACGTGCCGCTGGTCGTGACCGCGTTGGCGCTCGTCCTCATGGCCGTCAAGGACGGCGTGGCGGATGGGATTCGGTGTACGGCGCCGGCAGTACGACGCGATCATTGCCGCCGCCGATGAGCAGGGCATGCAGGATGCCATCCTCAGCACGTGGGACGGCATCAGCGGCATGCTCATGGCCGTCTTCTGGGCCTACACGGCGCTCGAGTCGATCTCGTTCGTGGGCAGTGAGGTGAAGACCCCTCGCACGAGCTTCATGCGCGGCATGGGCATCGGCTTCTTCGCCGTCACGGTGATGTACGTGCTCAACGCGTGGCTGCCCGGCGTGAGCTTCGGCTCTGACTTCGTCCGCGACTACAGCTACCTGTACAACACGAGTGACGAGTCGTTCGCGGCGCTGGAGACGGCCATGGGCGGCGTCATGCCGCCGATCCCGTCGATCCCGTTCTACGCGGCGATCTGCGGCGGCTCGCCTAGCTCGCGGTCTTCCTCGGCGTCGGCTTCATGTGCTGGTTCCTGAACACGTCGGTCATCATCTGGATGGGCGGCGTGCGCGGCATCTTCGCGATGTCGTTCGACCGCCAGCTCCCGCTCAGCCTGTGCAAGCGTGAGCAAGCGGGGCGTGCCGACGACGGCGACGCACTTCATCGGCGTCATCAGCATCATCGGCTGCTTCATCGGCCTGGGCGACGCGCTCGGCGGCACCGCCGCCGGTGTCATGCTCGCGATCCTCGACTTCACCGGCATGTTCTTCATCTGGACCGTCGGCCTCGCCGGCCTGTTCCTGCCGTTCACGCGGCCGGAGCTCTTCGAGAAGACCACCTTCCAGTCGCGGTGGTTCGGCGTACCGGCGATGGCGATCATCGGCGCGATCGTGCTCGCCATCGGCTGGTACATGATCCTCTACGTGGGCCTCGAGCTCGCCACGACCTACGCGCAGATCGGCATGGCCGCGGTGATCACCATCGGCTTCGTGCTCGTCGCCTACATGTACAGCCAGAACCGCAAGGAGGGCATCGACCCCAACCAGATCTTCGCGCAGATCCCGCCGGCCTGATCCAGGGCACGGCGGCAGCGTGACGGGGCGGCTCCTCCGCAGGGGGAGCCGCCCCTCTTCTGACCCGCCCGGCAAGCCAGATCGACTCGACGAGCAGGCGTCGTGAAGCCCACCGTCTCGATGGCCATCGACCTCGCGAAGATCCGCGAGAACACCGCGAGCCTCGTCGCGCGGCTCGAGCCCGTCGCCGTCGTCGGCGTGACGAAGGCCTTCTGCGGCAGCGTCGACCTCGCCCGGGCGATGCTTGCCGGGGGCGCCTGCGCGCTCGCCGACTCGCGTCTCGAGGACCTCGAGACGCTGCGCGGCGCGGAGCTCGGCGTGCCGCTCTGGCTCATCCGCGCGCCGGCGCCCGACCAGGCCGGCGATGCGGTCGATCTCGCGGACGTGTCGCTCAACACCGAGGTCGTGACCATCGCCGCGCTGGCGGCGGCGGCACGCCGCCGCGGGCGCGAGCACGGCGTGCTGCTCATGGTCGAGATGGGCGACGTGCGCGAGGGCATCCTGCCCGAGGAGCTTCCCGACGTCGTGCGCGCCGTGAGCCGCATGGAGGGCGTGCGCGTGCACGGCCTCGGCTCCAACTTCGTCTGCCTCGGCGGCGCGCTGCCGACGCCGGAGAAGATGGCGGCCCTGATCGCGATGCGCGACGAGGCCGCCGCCGTGCTCGGCTACCCGCTCATCGTCAGCGGCGCCAACTCGAGCGCCCTCAACGTCGCTCTCGCCGGCGAGCCTGCCCGCCGGCATCCACGACCTGCGCGTCGGCGAGTCGATCCTCGGCGGGCGCGACGAGATCAGCCGCGCCCCGATCGACGGGCTCCATCAGGACGCGATCGAGGTCAGCGCGACGGTGATCGAGGCCAAGTGGAAGGACTTCGAGCCTGTCGGGCCGTTGGCCGAGCAGGTCCTCTTCAGCAAGCCGCGGAGGACGCGGACGGGCAGGGGGCTCCGCGTGATCGTCGCCCTGGGCCAGCAGGACGTGGACCCGCTCGGACTGACGCCGGTGGAGCCGGGCATCGCCGTGATCGGAGGCAGCAGCGACCACACCGTCCTGGACGCGACCGACGCGTCGGTCGCGCCGAAGGTCGGCGACGTGCTGAGCTTCTCACTGAGTTACGCGGCGACGATCAGGGCATACGCGTCGCCCTACGTCGCCAAGGTCCTCGTCTGAGCGGGCTCGGCTGACGCGCCGCCGGCCGGCCTCACGCGCAGCACCCGGATGATCGGCCAGGTGATCGAGCTCCGCCTGCCGGGGCGCCAGCCACAGAAACGGCTCATGCCGCCTCGCCTCGCCTCGCCGGCGCCGGCCACGGGGGTGGCGGCGCGACGCTCCACCTTCCTGGCCCCACCGCCCTGTCGCTCACCGCGGTCCACGTCACACCCCTTCGTCGGCGCCCCTGGAGCCTGTCTGCCTCAGCTCTGGCTGCCGGCGCCCTCCTGCAGCTTCTCGAGGATGCGGTCCAGGTTGAACGACGCGGGCTTCTGCCGCGGCGGGAACTCCTTGAGCTCCTGGATCGCCTGCACCACCACCGCCTGCGCCGGGACGACCATGTAGATGCGGTCGATCATCCAGTCCCAGTAGGTGTTGGAGTCGGTGAGCGCGCGCTCGAAGGGGTCGCGCCGCAGGTTGACGATCTTGGGCGCGCGCAGCTCGACGAACGGCTCCAGCCAGAGCGCGAGCTGATGCGCGCGCTGCTCCTTGAAGATGAACTTCCAGTCGCCGACCCGCAGCGCCACGAGCTCGGCGTCGTCGTTGACGTAGAAGAACCGGTCGCGCGGGCTCTCGTCGCGTCTCGCCCGCGAAGTAGGCGTTCATGTCCTTGCCGTCGAGCACGACCTTGAACGTCTTGCCGCCGGCATCGTGGCCCGCCCTGCACTTGGCCGCGATGTCCGGCTCCCCGGCGGCGGCCAGGAACGTGGTGAGCATGTCCTGGTGGGCGACGATGCCGTTGAGCGTCACGCCGGCCTGCCACTTCGCCGGCCAGCGCAGGAACGCCGGCACCCGGTAGGCGCCCTCCCAGTTGCTGTTCTTCTCGGAGCGGAACGGCGTGATCGCGGCGTCCGGCCACGAGTTGTAGTGCGGGCCGTTGTCGGTCGAGTACATGACGATCGTGTCGTCGGCGATGCCGAGCTCGTCGAGCTTGTCGAGGATCATGCCGACGTGGCGGTCGTGCTCGACCATGCCGTCGTTGTACTCGCCCTGGCCGCTGATGCCGCGGTTCTCCTCCTTGACGTGGGTGCGGAAGTGCATGCGGGTCGCGTTCCACCAGATGAAGAACGGCTTGTCCGTCTGCGTGACCTCGTCGAGGTACTCGAGGGTGCGCGCGGTGACCTCGTCGTCGATGGTCTCCATGCGCTTCTTGGTCAGCGGACCGGTGTCCTCGATCTTCTGCGTGCCGTCGGGCAGCGCCCAGCTGTGGATGACGCCGCGCGGGCCGAAGCGCTCCTTGAAGGCGGGTCCTTGGGGTAGTCCTCGTGCTCGGGCTCCTCCTCGGCGTTGAGGTGGTAGAGGTTGCCGAAGAACTCGTCGAAGCCGTGGTTGGTCGGCAGGTGCTCGTCGCGGTCGCCGATGTGGTTCTTGCCGAACTGGGCGGTCGCGTAGCCGCAGGGGCTTGAGCAGCTCGGCGATGGTCGGGTCTTCGGGCCTGAGGCCGAAGTCGGCGCCGGGCAGACCGACCTTGGTGAGGCCGGTGCGCAGCGGGTTCTGCCCGGTGATGAAGGCGGCGCGGCCGGCGGTGCAGCTCTGCTGGCCGTAGAAGTCGGTGAAGCCGATGCCTTCGCGGGCCAGGCGGTCGATGTTGGGCGTGGAGTAGCCCATCATGCCGCGGTTGTTGTGGCTGATGTTCCAGGTGCCGATGTCGTCGCCCCACAGGACGAGGATGTTCGGCTTGCCGTCGGGCATGGCAGACCTCCATTCGGTCGTTCGCCCGGCGGGCTCGGCGGCCCGCGCCCGGCGTGGCGGCTCGACCCCTAGCCTAGCCCACGCCGTCAGGGCGCCACAATGCCGCAGCAGCGCTTGAACTTCTTGCCGCTGCCGCAGGGGCAGGGGTCGTTGCGCCCGACTGAGCGGGCTTCGGCGGCGAGGCGCGGCATGATCTCGCGCGCCTCGCCGCCGCGCTCCAGGATCGTCGGCCATGAGACGCATCTGCCGCTCGGTGTGGGCGAAGAACGCCTTGAGTCCGGCGCAGAGCCAGTTGAGGCCGGGCTCGCCGTCGGGCGTCAGCAGGATGCGGTTCTTGGGGCACTCGCCGTTGCAGGCGAAGAGGTAGTCGCAGGCGCGGCAGAAGGCGGGCAGGGCGTCCTGCTTCGCCTGACCGAAGGCGCGCTGGCGCTCCGAGCGGACCAGGTCGCCGACGGGCGTCTCCATGATGTTGCCGAGCAGGTGGTCGGGGTCGACGAAGTGGTCGCAGGAGTACAGGTCGCCGTTGTGCTCCAGGGCGACGCCGTCCCCGCAGGTCGGGCGCAGGACGCAGAGGCTCGAGATGCCGCGGAGGTAGGCGGCGAGGACGCCGTCGAAGAACTGCACGAACATCTCGCCGACGTCGCGACGCACCCACTCGTCGAAGACCGCGGTGAGGAAGCGGCCGTAGTCCTCGGGTCGGACGCTGCGGTCGGTCGACGTCCCGGGGCGCCCCGCGGACGGCGGCGTCGCGACCTCGACGATCGGGATGAGCTGGATGTACCGCGCCTCGAGCTCGTCGCGGAAGAACCGGTAGACCTCGAGCGGGTGACCCGCGTTGGCGGCGTTGATGGTGCAGAGCACGTTGAACTCGGCGCCGTGCCGCTGGAGGAGGCGGGCGGCGGCGAGCACGCGGTCGAAGACCGGCCTGCCGCCGCGGTCGTGCCGGTAGGCGTCGTGCAGCTCGCGCGGCCCGTCGATGCTGAGCCCCACGAGGTAGTCGTTCTCGGCGAGGAACGCGGCCCACTCGTCGTCGAGCAGCACGCCGTTCGTCTGGATCGTGCGCTCGACCGACATGCCGGGGGGACGCAGCTCGTCCTCGACGGCCCGCGCGCGGCGGAAGAAGTCGAGCCCCATGAGCGTCGGCTCGCCGCCCTGCCAGGCGAGGGTCACGTGCGGCACCCGCTGCGCCGCCACGGTCTGCGCGACGTAGCGCCCGCATCGT
Organism: uncultured Thermoleophilia bacterium; assembly: GCA_963707855.1. GTDB lineage: Bacteria > Actinomycetota > Thermoleophilia > UBA2241 > UBA2241 > UBA2241. The sequence goes on along the minus strand of CAVPRQ010000002.1, from coordinate 35,058 downwards.
CTCGTCGCGACATGCGGAAGTCGCTGCCGGGATAGAGGCGCTCCTTGTCGAGGAAGAAGCAGTAGTCGCAGCGCAGGTTGCAGCGCGCGCCGGTGGGCTTGGCCATGACGTGGAAGGCGGCGGGATCGGGGTTGCCATCGCCGTATCGTACTCCAGCCCGGCGCTCGCCCGGCGGTCGACGCGGGCGTCGCCGGCCTAGACACACGTCCCAGCGTCATCGCGCCCCTTCGGCCCGATAGTCATGGTGAAGCGCCGATCAGGGGCGCGCCGACGCGGACGAGGGAGTGGACGTGCACGCCGACGGATCGTTCAGTCTGAGAGAAGTGATCTCGCTGGGCTTCGAGGCGAGCTGCGTCGGCAGGACCGGGCGGTCTACTTCTGGCACCACAATTGGGGCGTGCGGATCGAGCGGCGCACCGGCAAGGCGCAGCTGCTGACCGACCCGTCCGCCTGCCCGACTGCCCTGGAAGCCCACGCGCGTGGGCGCCAGGGAGCTCGAGATCGCCGCCGGTCAGGACAGCCTGAAGCGGGCGACGGCGAGCCCGAACAGCCCGGCCGACCAGGCGAGGGCGACGGCGAACGCGGGCAGCACGTCCTCGACACCGTACCCCTGCACGATGATGCCGCGCAGACCGTCGAGGATCCACGCCGTGGGCAGCAGGTGGCCGACGAACTGGAACCCCGGGCCCGTGATCTCCAGAGGGAACCACGCCCCCGACAGGGCCGAGACGCTCATCGAGACGATGACCATGGCGGCGACCATCGCCTGCTCGCTGGTGAGCACCGACGGCGAGCAGCAGCCCGAGGCTGGACGCCACCAGCGAGAGCGCGATCATCATCAGCAGCAGGGCGGCCGGGTCGTTGAGGTAGTCGACGCCGAAGAACAACTGGCCGACGGCGATCAGCAGGACCTGCTGCAGGAAGGTGAGCGCGAACATGCCCGCCATCTTGCCGGCGATCAGTTCCCAGCGGCGGACCCTGGTCGTCATGAGGCGCCGGAGCGTGCCGTAGCTTGCCGCTCCATGATCAGCGCCATGCCCGGCAGTCATAAGGCTGAACATGATGAAGTTGACCATCATGCCCGGGCGAGCTGAGGATGAAGCCGCGTGGGGATCTGACCGGCGGCGGCGCCGGCCTGCACGGTCGTGAGCGAGACGGCCGGCTCCTCCATCGCCTGCGTCGCGACGGCCTGCGCCATCGCCGGCACGTCAGTCTGGCCGGCGCCCTGCCCGCCCCGGTCCGCGCCCGATCTCCCTGGGCGGCCTGCGCCGCCTCCACGCCGACCACCGCCGCCCGGTCGGCGGCGACGAGGCGCCGGCCGCCGCGCGGATCTCGGCGGCGATGGCCTGGGCGCCCGACGAGGCCGGTCGCTCACGACGGTCAGCTCGGCCGGCTCCCCGGCCTGCACGGACTGCGAGAAGCCCGTCGGGGATGAGCAGGCCGGCGGCGGCCCGGCCGTCGGCCATCCAGGGCTCGAAGCTCGGCGGCGCTCTTGGGCACGACGCGGACCGCGTCGGAGCGCTCCAGCGCCGCCACGAGCTGCTTCGCCTGCGCGCCGCCGTCGGCGTCGTGCAGCGCGAGCGGCAGGCGGTCGCTGCCGCCGCCGAACATGAGGCCGAAGAAGGTCGTGAAGGCGATCGGCATGATGACGATGAAGATCGCCGACAGCCGGTCGCGCCGCGTCTCGAGCAGGTCCTTGCGGGCCAGCGTCCAGACCCGGTTCATCGCGTACCGCCGCCTGAAGCGCAGCACGGCGACCGCGAAGAAGGCGGCCGCGAAGACGAGCGGGACGACCAGCTTGGACGCGACGTCGGCGAGGTCCCCGCCGTGCATCGCCACGTCCCAGCCGCGCAGCAGCCAGCCGTTGGGCGTGAAGCTTCTGGACGGTCGCGTAGACGCCGCTGGTCGTGGCCGTGCCGGTGAAGTTGCCGCCGAGCAGGGCGAGGACGAGGTAGACGCCGGCGCCGATCGCTCCCGCCTGCCCCGGCGTCCGCACGACGGCGATGATGAGCAGCGCGAGACCGCTGGCCACCGCGGCGCCGACGAGGGTGAGGAGGGTGACGGCGTCCAGGCTCCCCCAGTCGATGCCGAAGAGGAGGCGTCCGGCGACGAGCAGGACGACGGTCTGCACGGTGACGGTAAGGAACACCGAGGAGAACTTGCCGCCGAGGATGGTCCCGGTGGACGTCGGCGTCGTGAGCATGCGCGGCAAGGTCCCGGCCGCGTCCTCGGTGAGGATCGTGCGCGCCACGTTGGAGGCGCCGAAGAACATGAAGAAGACCATCATGCCGGCGAGGATCAGGCCGACGGGGGCGACCTTGTCGCCCTCGTCTCCGCCGCTGGCGCAGCGGTTCCCGGTCGGTGAGGACGAGACCCTGGCTCGCGCCGCCGTCCTGCACGAAGCGGGCGGCCGCGGCCTGCGCGGCGGCGTCGTGGCCGGCGGTCCCGCCGGCCATCGCCGCCGCGACCGTCGCGGCCGCCCGCGCCCCGTTGAAGTCGAGCAGCGCCTGCGTCACGACCGACTCGGTGATGGCGGTCCCGAACTCCTGCGTCGGGTTCACGTACAGCTCGACCGCGGTCTGCGTGCCCTGCTGCGCCGTAGAGCGCGGCGGTGAAGTCGCGCGGCACGATCACGGCGACGGCCGCATCGCCGTCGTCGACCTCGCCGCCGCGCCTCCGCCGCGTCTACCGACCTCGGTCACGTCGAGCACGTCCTCGAGGCCCTTGCTCGTGAGGATGTCGACGAACGTGTCGCCGGCGAGCGGCGGCGCCGCTTCGCCGGCCGCCGCCGCCGGCCGCTCGTCGGCGCTGGCGAGCGCGACCTTGGTCGCGGCGATCTGGAACGTGTCGCCGCCACCGAAGGCGAAGCCGAGCAGGCCGGCCAGCGCCAGCGGGGCGAGCAGCATCATCGCCAGCGCCGGGCACGTTGCGCATCGTGCTGCGCAGGTCCTTCCACGAGATGGCCCAGATCTTCGTCATCGCCGCGCGCTCGCGCGCCTCCCCGACCCTCCGGGCCCTACTCGCGGAGCGCGCGGCCGGTCAGGTGCAGGAAGACGAGCTCGAGGTTCGGCTCGCTCACGCTCACTGCCGTGATGCGCGAGCCCCCGGCCGCCGCCTCCTCGAACAGCCGCGGCAACACCTCGTTCGCGTCCTCGACGAGCAGCTCGGCGTGGTCCTCCTCCACGGAGGCGCTGCTCACGCCGCTCAGGGCCGCCCAACGCTCGACCATCCCGTCGAGGGCCTTGTCCACGGTGACGTCGACGCGCGCCTCCTCGCCGACGATCTTGACGAGCTCGGCGTGCGTCCCGAGGGCGATCATCTTGCCGTGGTCGACGATGCCGATGCGGTCGCTCAGCTCCTGCGCCTCGGCCATGTAGTGCGTCGTGTAGAGCACCGTCATGCCCTGGTCGCGCAGGGCGAGGATGCCGTCGAGGATCGAGCGCCGGCTCTGCGGATCGATGCCGACGGTCGGCTCGTCGAGGTAGAGGACCTTGGGCTTGTGCAGAAGCGCGACCCCGATGTTGACGCGGCGCTTCATCCCGCCGGAGAACTTGTCGACGCGGTCGTTCTGGCGGTCGACGAGGCTGATGAGCTCGAGCACCTCGTCGACCCGGCCCTTCAGCTCGGCCCCCGCGAGCCCGTACATGCGGCCCCAGAAGACGAGGTTCTCGCGCGCCGTCATGTCGGGGTAGACGGCGATGTCCTGGGGGACGACGCCGATGACCGACTTGACCGCCTGCGCGTCGCCGACGACCGAGTGACCGTCGACGAGTGCGTCGCCGCCGCTGGGCCGGAGCAGGCACGACAGCATCGAGATCGTCGTGCTCTTGCCGGCCCCGTTCGGCCCCAGCAGGCTGAAGATCTCGCCGCGCTCGATGGCGAAGCTCACGTCGTCGACGGCGAGCACGCCCTTCGGTGGCTCGTACTGCTTGCGAAGAGCCTGGACCTCGACGATGCTCACCTGCGCTCCCCCCGCCGCGGATGACCGATGTCGCTGCCTGTATACATCTCGCGGCAGGGCCGCGTCACCCCCGCCGCACCCTGGCGCTGCCGGCTTCGCCATCGATGGGTGCGGCGCTACGCCTGATGCCCTCTCGTCAGGACCGAGTCTAGACACTCGTCCCACGGACTCGAGCGTCTGCTTGGCCGATAGTGATGGTGCAGCCCATGGGGCGGCATTCGAGGACGCGAGAAGGGAGTGGACGTGAGCGACGACCGTACGTTCAGTCGCAGGGATGTGGTCTCGATGGGCTTCGAGGCGAGCTGCGTCGCGAGCGACGGCAAGGTCTACTTCTGGCACCGCAGCTTCGGCGTGAGGATCGACAGGCACAGCGGCAAGGCGACGCTGTTGACGGACCCGGCCCTCCTGCCCGACGCGCCCTGGACCGCCACGAGCGTGGGGGCGAAGGAACTGGAAGCGGCGGCCTCGGAGAACCTGTAGGAGAAAGGCCGCCGAGCGGCGCGGCTTGCGACATCGGCGCGCGAGAGTGTCACTTCGGCCCGCGCGATGTCAGGATGACGCCGTGGACATCGAGATCGTCGTCACCGTCTTCGCCGGGCTCCTCCTTGCCGTCGCCGCGATCGGCACGGTCTACCCGGTGCTCCCCGGTAGTCCTCTGGCCATCGTCACCCTGGTCGCATGGGGGTGGGTCCTGGGCTCCGCCGTCTCGTGGACGGCCGCCGCCGTCGGCGCCTTGCTCGTCACCGTCGGCTGGTCGGCCAGCTACGTCCTCACCGGGCGCAAGCTCAAGCAGCAGCAGATCCCCAAGCGGTCGGTGGCCGTGGCCATGGCCGCCGCCGTGGTAGGCATGTTCCTGATCCCGGTGGTCGGCTTGTTCGTCGGCTTCGGCGCCGGGCTGCTCGCAAGCGAGCTTGTCCGGCGCCGCGACTTCCGCGCCGCGCTCAGCTCCAGCGTGGAGACGCTCAAGGCGACCGGCATCGGCGTCCTCGTCGAGTTCGGCATGGTGTGCCTCGCCGGCTCGGTGTGGACGATCGGCGTGGTCGCCCACTTCGTGACCCGCTAGGCCGCCGGCGGGCCGGTCGACCGGAGGAGATCCGGCCCCTGCATCGGCCGCGTCCCGCGCCCGGCACTTGACCTGTCGTCGCACCTCGTGTCACATGGCGGGTGCCGTCCGCGAAGGAGGGACCATGCCGGAGTCCACGATCCACGCCAACGAAAGCCAGTACCCCTGGGAGCTCGATCCCTGGGACGAGCACCGCGCCGCCAGGATCCGTGTGCGGACCTTCGTCAGCGCCGGGCGCACGCCGAGCGCCGGCATCAGCATGGGAGTCTTCGAGCTGCCGCCGGGGGCGCTGCTCGACCCGCATCACCACCATCCTCGCGAGGTCTACTACGTGGTCGACGGCGAGGCCGAGGTCCATCTCGACGGCGAGTGGAGGCCGCTGCGCAAGGGCGACGTCGTCTACTTCCCCGGCGACGCCGTCCACGGCGCCCGCAACCGCGGCGAGGTGACCTGCACCGTCGTCTGGGCCTTCCCGGCCGACTGCTACGACGAGATCGAGTACTTCGGTGACTGAGGACCCCGTCGCCGTGGCGCGGGCGACCGAGATGGAGGCCCGCTACCGCAGCCGGAGCATGTGGCTCGACCTGATCGACGAGCCCCTCGCGCCGCGGCCGGCACTGCCGGGGCCGACCGACGTCGACGTGGCGATCGTCGGCGCCGGCTACACCGGCCTGTGGACGGCCTACTACCTGGCGCAGGCCGACCCGCACCTGCGCATCGCCGTGCTCGAGAAGGAGATCGCCGGCTTCGGCGCCTCGGGGCGCAACGCCGGCTGGGTGTCGCCCTGGTTCCCGGCCTCGCTCGAGGCGATCGCCAGGGCGCACGGCCGGGACAGGGCCGTCGCCATGCAGCGCGCCGTGTTCGACACCGTCGACGAGGTCGGGCGGGTCGCCGCGGCCGAGGGTATCGAGGCGCGGTACCACAGGGGCGGGGTGCTCACGCTGGCGACCGCCCCCGAGCAGCTCGCCCGCGTGCGCGAGGGACCGGAGCACTACCGTCGCTGGGGGGTGCGCGACGACGAGATCATGTGGCTCGACGCGGCGGCGGTTCACGAGCGCATCGCCGTCGCCGGCTGCTTGGGTGGCGCGTACCTCACGCGCTGTGCGTGTCTTGACCCGGCGCGCCTCGCGCGCGGCCTGGCGCGCGTCGTGGAGAAGCTCGGCGTGACGATCTACGAGCGGACGCCTGTGCTGGGCATCGAGGACGGTCGTGTGGTGACCGCGGCCGGCGACGTGCGCGCCGGGGTGGTCGTGCGCGCGACCGAGGGCTTCACGCCCGACCTGCCCGGCGCCCGGCGCGAGCTCACCCCCGTCTACTCGCTGGCGATCGCCACCGAGCCGCTGCCGGCCGGCTTCTGGGACGAAGTCGGCTGGAGCGGCTACGAGACGTTCACCGACGGCCGCCACCTCTACGTCTGCGCGATGCGCACCGACGACGACCGCATCGTGATCGGCGGCCGCGGAGCGCCCTACCACTTCGGCTCGCATGTGCGCGACGCGTACGAGCAGGTCCCGCGCGTGCACGCGGCCCAGGAGGCGGCGCTCAAGCAGCTCTTCCCGGCGGCACGCGACGCCAAGGTGACGCATCGCTGGGGCGGCGCCCTCGGCGTGCCGCGCGACTGGTTCCCCTCCGTCGGCTTCGACAGGGCGCGCGGGTACGCGTGGGCCGGCGGGTACGTCGGCGACGGCGTCGCCGCCGCCAACCTCGCCGGCCGCACGCTCGCCGACCTGATCGCCGGCCGCGACAGCCCGCTGACCGCCCTGCCGTGGGTCGACCACCGGTCGCGCCGCTGGGAGCCCGAGCCGCTGCGCTGGCTCGGCGTGCGCGGCTCGCTGGCCGTGTTCGCCAGCGCCGACCGCGTGGAGCGGCGCACCGGCAGGCCGGCGCGCCGCGCGGCCCTGATGCGCCGGGTGCTCCCGCTGTGAACGCCGGGTCCGCGCGCGAGCGCGTGCCGTGTGTCGAGAGAACTGGTGGACCGCAGGGGAGTCGGATCCCTTAGCCTCCGCTGCGACGATCGCCGGAAGGCACATCCAGAAGGAGGCACGATGCCGATGATCGATGACTCGGTCACGCCGCCGAAGGTCACACCAGTGGGCTTCGGTGCGCTGGACCCCGAGTCCCTGCAGCGTCTCCACCAGGCTGGTCTGACCGTGCTCGAACGCGTCGGCATCGACGTCCACGACGAGCTGGCCCTGAGGCAGCTCGCGAAGGCCGGCGCCAAAGTCGACGGCGTTCGGGTCCGGTTTCCCGCGGAGCTGATCGAGCAAGCCGTCGCCACGGCCCCCGGCAGCTTCCCGCTGCCGGGGCGCGCCGGCGACGGCTCCCTCGACCGCACCGTCGCGCCGGGCAGCGGCCTGTTCGGCAACGGGACCGACTGCCTGTACTTCCGCGACACGGCCAGCGGCGAGCGCCGTCGCGCCGTGCTCGACGACGTGGAGGCGACCGCCGCCGCCTGCGAGCAGCTCGAGAACCTCGACTTCGTCATGTCCGGCGTGCTGCCGGCCGACGCGCCGCTCGAGTGCGTCGATCTGGCCCAGTTCGCGGCCCTGCTCAAGGGCACGCGCAAGCCGCTGGTGATCGCCCCGGCGACTGCCGGGGAGACGGTGCCGGCCATGCTCGAGATGGCCGAGCTCGCCGGCCGTCACGACAGCTTCGCCGTCCTCGGCATGTCGAACCCGCCGCTGATGCTCGACGCATCCTGTCTGGGCAAGGCGCGCGCCTGCGGCGCCGGCGGGGTGCCGTTCATCTGCGGACCCGCCGACCAGTTGGGAACGACGGCGCCGGTCTCGGTGGCCGGCGCCGTCACCCTCGGCCATGCCGAGACCCTCGCGGCACTGGTGGTCCACCAGTTGAGCGCGCCGGGGGCGCCGTTCGTCTACGGCGTCGGCGCCGGCGGCGCCTTCGACATGCGGACCTTGGTCGATGTCTGGATGTCGGCTGAAGGCGCGCTCGCCGGCAGCGGCGTCGGTGCAGCTGGCCGCCGCCCTGGGCCTGCCGACCTGGGACTACGCCGGCTGCGGCGACGCCAAGACCCTCGATGGTCAGCTCTGGGTCGAGCTCGCGGTGACCATCCTCACCGCCCTCCAGAACGGCTCCAGCATGTACCACGACGTGGGCGAGTTCGAGGCCGGTGTGCAGAACTCGATCGAGACGCTGGTACTGGGCGACACGCTCATCGGGCTCGGACGCCGGCTGCTGGCCGGCATCACCGTCGACGACGAGACCCTGCAGCTCGACGACATCGAGGCCGTCGGCCCCGGCGGCAGCTTCCTGGGCCGACCGTACACGCGCCGTCACCACCGTGACGTGTGGCGCTCGCCGCTGTTCGACACGACGCTGTACGAGCACTGGGTCGAGGCGGGCAGCTCGACGCTGGAGGAGCGCCTGCGCGAGGCGGCGCTCGACCTCGTCGAGCGCCGCGAACCGGTGCTGGACGATGTGGTCGCGGCGCGCCTCGACACCTACTGGCGGCAAGCCTAGCCGGCCACGCGTGGCGACGCGGGAAGGGACCGCCACTTCATGGACTCGATGGTCAAATGAGTGGCGGACCAAAGCGGAGTCGAACCCCTGACCTCCGCCGTGCAAACGCCGCGACCCATGTCCTGGCAGACGCCGGCGAGTGTCGCCGAGCGCCCTTCTGAGCGAAGCGCGCAGGGCTGGAGTATCGGCAAGTGGTGGCGAGGACGGTCGAATCGGCGTTGGGCTCGCTCGCTGGGCCTTTGCCCAAGAGCGGGCCTGACTCACGAGCACTGTCTCCGCGACGGGCGCCACGCACACGGGTCGTGTTCGCGGCGCGGCTCAGGTCGCCGCGGACGCCGCTCCTGCCTTGCGGGTCGCCGCCTCAGCGCCTGCCGGCGGCTTCGTCAGCTCCCCTGCCCGGTGTCGATCGCGCTCACCTCGACCTTCGCCTTGATCTCTATCTGCTGCGGTTTGACCTCCGCGGCCTTGGGCACGCGCACCTCGACGACGCCGTCTTCGTAGGTCGCCTCGATCGCGTCTCGCTTCACGCTGCGGGGCAGCGAGATGCTGCGCTGGAACGATCCGTAGTGCCACTCCGTGCTCTGGTACTGCTCCCCTTCGAGCGTCTCCTCCTGGTGCCGTTCGCCCTTGATCGTGAGCACATCGTCTTCGAGCTCGATGTGCACGTCCTCGAGCTTCATCCCGGCGAGCTCCGCCTTCAGCACGAAGGCCTTGGGCGTGTCGATGATGTCGACAGCCGGCATCCAGCTGCGCTCGATGGCGGAGCCGAACATGCGGTAGAGACGCTGCAGGCTCGCTGCATCCTGGAACGGTTCCCACCTGACGACTGGCATGTCAGATCCTCCTTCTCGTCTGTTCTTTGCTTGTCGGTGGTCGCGATGGTCCTGGCGCTTGAAAGCAGAAGCCCGCCGCAGTCTGGGAGGTTGCTGACAAGCCAGCCGTGCTAAGACGTGCCTACCTTGCCGCTCCTCGGCGCGTCACGCCAAGCCCAAGAGTGATCCTGCTTGCCGTGCCACGTCTCGCCATGCCCAGCATGTGCGACGGGCACCTCAAGTGTACCCCGAAGCCGCAAAGAAGCACCGTTGGCCTGGCGACCCCGTCACGTGTCATGGCCATCTGCGCGGTCAGCGGCGCTCGATCCTGTCCGTTCTCATGGCGCCGCCCCCCACGCGGGGACGAGGCTCCTTCACGTCTGAGACGTTGCCCGCCGCACCTCTTGCCCTGGTCGCGCCTGAAGTCGGCGTGCGCCTCGCGGCTCAGCCGGGCGTTGCCTCGGGATGCGAGGTTGCTGACCAGACTCCTCAGCGGCTGGCGGCGACCCCACAGGTCGCGCCCCACCCGTCCCGCGATCCGGGGCATGGAGTAGAAGTCCCGATTGCACGCGTCCACTTCGTCGATGCTGTCGTCCATCGAGAGGTGCTTGTACCGAGCCACGGGGAATCCCAGCGTGTAGTGCACCCAGTCTTCCGGGAACTCGTTGAGGACGATGCGGTCCTCGGCGTTCATCTGGTCCCACAGGCGCGTTCCGGGCAGCGGTGTCAGGAACAGCGCGTTGAGCATGTTCACTCCATACTGGCTGGCCGTCTCGGCGACGCGCCTGCCGATCCCCGGTCCGTCTATGTCCAGACCGATGACGAAGGAGCCCACGACCAGGATCTTGTGCCGCTGAATGCGCCGCACGGAGGCGCGAAAGTCGCGCCCGCCAAGAAGGTTGAACTTCTTGCCGAGCTCCCGAAGCCCCTCCGGCGCCGGGGACTCGAAGCCGATGAAGACACCCCTGCACCCGGCTCTCGCGGCCAACGACATGAGTTCGTCATCATCGGCGAAGTTGATCGTGACCTGGGCGATCCATTGCTTTCGCAGGTCCGCCTCTGCCATGGCGCGGAACAGCTCCTTGGCGCGCGCCACATGCTCGGGCCGCGTGCCGATGAGATTGTCGTCCACCACAAGCACGCCCCGCTCACGGATCAGGCGGAACTCCCGCACGACATCGGCGATGGGTCGCTGCCGGTAGCGGGTTCCGTTGACCGCGGTCACGCTGCAGAAGCTGCAGCTCAAGGGGCAGCCGCGCGTGGTCTGGATCGCGCCGAAGAAGTATCCCGTCGGCAGGAGATCATGACGCGCCGGCGGGACCTCGTTCAGCTCGGCGCGCTCTCCGTCATAGCGGCGCTGCATGGTGCCGTGCCGGACGTCGTCCAGGACCTGGCTGCCAGACGGTCTCTGCTTCCCCCGTGACCACCGCATCCGCCCGCTCCATGACTTCGTCTGCGCAGGTGGTCGCGTGAATGCCGCCCATGACCACAGGGACGCCGAGACGCCGGAAGGAAGCGGCCACTTCGTAGGCGCGGTTCGCCTGCGAGGTGAAGGCGGTGATGCCCACCAGGTCCGGACGAGGCATGGCCGCGTAGTCCGGCGCGCCGAGGTTCTCATCGACGATCGAGATCTCCCACGCCGGCGGGGTCAGGCCCGCGAGGACCATGAGGTTGAGTGGTTTCCACACGCGGTAGCGGTTCCAGCGGTTCTCCTTGACCCGAACCATACTCACGAGCGGGTTGGATGGGTTGATCAGACACAGTCTCATGGCGTTCTCGCGCTGATCACTGGAAACGTGCCTCTCGCCCTCTCTGCCACGGGATGGCCTCTCCACAGTCGATGCGATGATACAGGGCTCCGGAAAGGTGCCAAGTCCCGCCTGATCTGAGCCGTGCCCGGCATCACCGCCGGCGAGCTGCTATAGTGCTCAGAGACGGGTCGAGTGGGCCCGCAGGATTGCGACGTGACACACCGCACTTCTCCGCGGAAGTCACGTCGTTTTGTTTTGCCCGCACAGGGCGAGAGGATTGGTTCTCATGGCACAAGGCAAGGTCAAGTGGTTCAGCGCCGACAAGGGCTACGGATTCATCGAGCACGACGGCGGCGAGGACCTGTTCGTCCACTTCTCGGAGATCCAGAGCGAGGGCTTCAAGTCGCTCGACGAGGGTCAGACCGTGTCGTTCGAGTCGGGCACCGGCAAGAACAACAAGCCGCAGGCGACCAACGTGCGGGTGATGTCGTAACGACCGCGACGACCGCGTAGCGTCATCTCGAGACCGGGCGGCTCGCAGAGCCGCCCGGTCTCTTCTCTTTCGCTGCGGGATCGCCGCGGCACGCCCGTCCGGCCGCGAAGACCGGCACAGGGGGGGAGGCAGCACACGCACGGCGACGGCGCGGCGCCGATCCCCGCGGAGTACAATCGCGCTGCGCGGCGTCGGGCATTCCTGCGCCGCATCTCCAGAGGCCGCCCGGGCGATCCGCTCGCGCAGGCCGGGAGCGTTCGCGCGAGGAGTGATGACCGCCATGCCCGTGCCCTTGCCCTTCATCCAGGTCCGTGGCCCCTATCGCGAGATCGGGCGCCAGATCGGAGAGGCGGCGCGGACGCAGATCCGGCGCTCGCTTGCCCACTACGAGGCGAACATGGAGTGGCTGGCCGGCATGACCGCCGCCGAAGCCGAGCAGCGGTCCTTGGCCCTGCTGCCCTACGCCGAGCGCCACCTGCCGCAGTACGTCGAGGAGCTCACCGGCATGGCCGAGGGGGCCGGGGTCCCCCTGGTCAAGCTGCTCGTCCTGAACTGCGGCGAGGAGACCCTGTGCGCACCCAGACCCGCCGACCGCTGTACCTGTCTCGCGCTGACCTCGCAGGGGCGCACCGTCGTGGGACACAACGAGGACTGGATCGAGGCCGATGTCGAGAACATGGTGCTGCTCGAGATCACAGCCCCCGATGGCACGCGCATCCTCTCGCTGACCGGCGCCGCCTACATGCCGATGTGCGGTGTGAACTCCCACGGCATCGCCTTCGTGGGCAACACCCTCTACGCGCGCGACGAGCGCGCCGGCGTGCCGAACTCGTTCAAGCACCGCTGGATGCTCGAGGCCCGCCGGCGCGACGAGGCCGACGCGCGCGCCTGCATGGCCGAGCGGGCTCGCGGCTCGAACCACCTCTTCGCGCAGGCGGGGGGCCGGATCTGGGACATCGAGACCTCAGCGGCAGCGCGCCGCGGTCATCGAGGCGAGACGTGCTGGCTGGCGCACACCAATCACTTCACCGCCGAGGAGATGCTCGACGTGGAGCGCTCGGAGTTCCGAGGGCTCGAGGCTGCGGCTCGCGAGAGCGCGCGAGCTGGTAGCTGCCGGGATCGAGCGCGGCGACGATCCGGTCGAGCTGGTGGCAGGCGTGCTGCGCGACCACGCCAACGCGCCCACCTCGATCTGCGCGCACCCCGTGCCCGAAGACCCCCAGGACGGTCCGACCACGGGCAGCCTGATCTTCGAGCTCGAAGAACGGCGCATGCACGTCTGCGCCGGGCGACCGTGCGAGAACGCGTACCGCGTCGTGTCGATGGCGTGAAAGCGCCGGCGCGCCGCGAAGACGCAGAAGGCGATAGGTACGAAGCAGGCGCGACGGCTTGCCGAGTCCCATAGGTTTCACGCACGTGCCGGAGTCGCATCTTGCGAGTGGCTCGCAGGGTGCCATGAGTCTGCACACTAGTGGTGGACCGCAGGGGTGTCCAACCCCTGACCGCCGCCGTGCAAAGGCAGGCCATGATGCCGTTCGCAACCGCACCCAACTGCGCCGAGCCACGCATCTGCGGGGGTTCTTCTAGGGGCTGCCCCGCTGAGCCGCATCTTGCGCCACCGACCTGCGTTAGTGGCGCTTGTCCACGGGTTGTCGGACAGGAACCTCGCCCGTAAGGGCCCTTCAGCGCCAAGTCCTTCCCGGTGCCTGCGCAGAGCCGCTCTCTGCACGCCACGGGTCGAGGCTCACGGCTGTGGGGTCTTCTCCAGGCGGTACCCCATGCGGCGGACGCTCGTGATGGAGCCCGGTCCGAGCTTCTTGCGCAGATACCCGACATAGACGTCGACGATGTTCGACCCCGGGTCGAAGTCGTAGCCCCAGACGTTGTTGAGGATCTGCTCGCGACTCAGCACCTGCCCGGGGTGCCGGAAGAACAGCTCCGCGAGGGCGAACTCCCGCGCGCTCAGCTCGACGTCCGTCTCCGCGACCCGCACGCAGCGCGTCCGCAGATCGAGCGCCGCGTCGCCGACGCGCAACACCGTCTCTTCGGGGGGGCGCTCGCTGTCCTGCAGACGTACCCGCACGCGGGCGAGGAGCTCGTCGAACTTGAACGGCTTGGTGACATAGTCGTTCGCGCCCCCGTCGAAGCCGGCGACCGTGTCCGCCACGTCGTCCCGGGCGGTGAGGATCACGACCGGGAGGCGCCGGTCGTGCTCGCGCAGCTCCCTGAGGACCGAGAACCCGTCTCGGTCGGGCAGGCCGATGTCGAGGATCATGAGGCCGACGTCGCCGCTCGCGCGCACGCGCGAGCCCTTCGTCACCGGTCGTCGCGACGTCGGTGGCGTAGCCTTGCGCGCGGAGCCCCTTCACGAGAAACGATGCGATGCGTTCCTCGTCCTCGACGATCAGGATGCGGGTCATCGTCTCCTCCGTCTTCGCATGGCGTGGCCCGTCGATGGGCACCACGATGGTGAACAGCGCGCCCATGCCGAGGTCGCTGCGCAGCTCCACCCGGCCGCCGTGCGCCTCGGCGATCGCACGCACGATCGAGAGGCCCAGGCCGGAACCGCCATTCTGCTCCTGGCCCCGCGTCGCTCGAAGCGGTCGAAGACCGTCGCCTGATCGGCCGGTGCGATGCCGGGCCCCTCGTCGCGCACCCAGAAGCGCGCTTCGCCGCCCTGACGGCGCGACCCAATGGAGATCCTGACCCCCTCATGTGTGTGGTCGACGGCGTTCTGCGCGAGCTGCATGAGCGCCTGGGTGAGGCGCTGGCGGTCCGCCACGACGACGCCGTCGCCATGAGCGTCGAGCCAGCCAGTCCCGTGCTCCCAGCGCGCTCGCTTTGCGTCAGCAGCTCGCCGGTCAGCGCCGACACTTCGACCGTTTCGAGCTTGAGGAAGTCGGGGCGCTCGGCTTTTGAAAGCAGGATGAGGTCGTTGACCATGCGGCTCATGCGGTCGAGCTCGTCCATCACGAGCGCCAACGTCGCCTCTCCGCTCCTCCGGGTCCTCCTCGAGCAGTTCGAGATGCCCACGGATGATCGTGATCGGCGTGCGCAGCTCGTGCCCCGCGTCGTCGAGGAAGCGGCGTTGGCTCGACAGGGTCCGTTCAAGCCGGTCGAGCATCGCGTTGAGGGTAGCGGCGAGGCCGGCGAGCTCGTCGTGGCCGCGCACCTCGATCCGCTGCGTGAGGTCCGTCTCGGAGATGCTTTGCGCCGTCTGCGTCAACGCGCTGACCGGTCGCAGAACGCTCTCGGCCATGCGCCAGGCGAGCAGGGAGCCGATGAGGAGCACCGCCAAGCCGACAACCCCGGTCGCGACGAGCGCATCGTTGTAGGGGTGCTGAAGCACGTCGGTGAAAGCGGCGACGACGAACGTGCCGAGCACGCGGCCGTCGCCCTTCATGGGGACCGCAAGATACTCGACGCGCCCGGCGGGTGTGTCGACGCTGCCGCGCTCCGGGTCCTTGAGGGTCTTCCAGCGAGAGAGGAGCGGCGCATCGGTATCGAGCTGGTAGGAGGAAGAGAGATCGCGGCTGCGCAGGAACGGACTTCCCTTCACGAACGTGAGTACGACCTCGCCCGTCGACGGCGAGTTCTGATTGAAGTAGACCCGGAAGATCCTGCCCACCCTCTGGCCGAAAGGCCGGCCGGTGGCGGGATCGTTGCCGGCCGAGATCCTCCGCAGCTCCTTGACCTCCTGGGCGAGATCGTCGTCGATGCGCTCTTGAAGCCTGGACTGGAGCACCTCGCGGGCGACGACGACGGACGCCACGGTGGCGATCGCGAGCATGACGACGAAGCCGACGAGGATACGCGTGCGGATGCTGGTCAGCGCCAGGCGGGAAGGCAGGCGCAGGAACGACGGACGCCCGGAATCCGGCTCCTCGACTCCCCTGGGCGCGCTGGCGCGGTCTGTGACGTCCCTGCTCGTGGTCATCGGCCCCCCGCGAGACTTCCACCACGCGCATCGTCTGTCAACTGCGTCAAGCGTGCTCAACAACGCGACGCCTGGTCGTCCGGCTCGTGGTCGTCCGGCTGTGTCGATCGTCATCCGCGAGCCACTACAGTCTGGGGAACTCGCGCGACGACGTCACGGTGGCCTGCTTGCTCGGGCCACTCCCCAGTGTGACCGTCCAGTTCCTCCAGCGTACATGGCCCCGGGAGCGCACCGTGGAGAACACGAGCGGGTCGCGCCACCGCGAGTACTCCTCGGTGGTGAGGAAGCCCCGCGTGTAGGCGTTCCAGTCACGTCCGATGCAGTCCCAGGCGATGTATCGGCCATCGGGCACGCTGCGGACGGTGGCGCTCCTGTGTCCCCGCACATAGACCGCCAGAACGGGGGTCCTCGGTGACCTGGTCCTCGCCAGAATGAACATGGCATCGATCTCGTTCGAGTTCTTGATGGTAAGGTGCGCCCTCCCACCGCGGATCCGGCGATGGAGCACCTTGCCGTTTGCGCGGCCGCACTGGTCGCACCACCATGACAGTCCTTCGTGCGTCGCCGAGCTGCAGACGGCAGGGACCTCGAGAGCTCTGCGAGACGGTGAACGCAAGCGTTGCGCTGTCTCCGGCTCCGATCTCCGTGGGTCGCGCGTCTACCTCTCGACCGTTGGCCAGCATGACTCCCGGAAAGGTGCCTGAGATACCACCAGTGTTCTTGACGGAGGCGACCACCTTCATGGCCTGGCGGACCTTGGCGACTGAGGGGTCGACCTCCAGCAGCCCGACGCGGAACTTGGCCGGCCTGACCACCTCCACCGGGATCTCCGTGGAACCCAGCTCGAGCACATACGGGGCGCGTTGACTGTCTGGAGGCAGTGACAGCGTGACCGCCTGCTCCTGCCCGGGATTGAGCGGCAGTTGGACTGAGGACACCGCTTGACCTGCGAGCTTGTAGACAGCGTTGTAGGTGCCCGGGAAGAGGCCGCGGTTCTTCACCATGACGGTCATCGCCGGTGCCTCATCGAGCGCCACGCGCTTGTCGGCAGGAACGATGACCTGGTAGTGCGGCATCCACCAGAGCACGGCGGCGAGGGCGAGGGACGCCGCGCACAGGCATCCGAGGATGAGCGGAAGCCGCGTAGATGAGGGATCAGAGGGGGGCGGGGCGGATGCGCCGCGGCTGAGCGCCGACGGCTTGACCACGCTCAGGATGCCAAGGACGGCGAAGGCGCCGGCCATCAGCGCACAGGCGATGCCCACGCCGTCGCGGATGTAGCCACCCTTGACGACCGTCGCGACCGCGGCGGCTGAGACCGAAGGCGACCAGGAGGATGGTCGGCAGGGCCAAGATCCTCCTCCGGACCCCCGATCCGGCTGCCTCCGTGGCACCACCCTCCGTCGCCGCGGGCCGGGTGTCGGCACCGCTCTCGATCGGTCGGCCTGCAGGGACTGGCACCGCCGGACGCGAGGCGACCGCCTGCACCCACTCCCGCAGCCCCTCGTACGCCCACACCAGGTGGCCTTGCCGCTCGTACTCGAGAACAGCCTGGGGGGTGATTGGGCCGTGGCCCTCCAGGACGAACTGGCCGTTCTCATGGGTGATCGTCTTTCCGACCCAGCTCGTGGTGGGCCCGAAGGTCGCGACGACCGGGGATCCGCCGGTCGGCCGCGCGGAAGGGGTCATCGCGGGAAGCTCGTGGCCGCAGGCTCGGCAGAACCGGTCATCCTCAGTCGAGCCTCGGCCGCACGATGGACACGCAGGCATCAGATCCCTCCAAGCCGTCGTGGCGCGCGCCCCGGGATGAGGCGGGTCGCGTGGGAACCGCGCCGCGCGAAGAACCCGTTCAGTCACGCGACCCCTCGTCGTCCGGTCAGTCGTCGTCCGCCTCGGTCGTCGTCCGGCTCGGCTCGTCGTCCGGCTCGGCGTCGTCCGGCTCGGCGTCGTCCGGCTCGTCGTCGGCCTCGACAGGCTGCGGGTGCGCGACGGTGAACGTGTCGTCGCCATCGCTGGGGGCGTCGCTCACTCTCGCGGCCTCGTCGTCGTGCTTGGCATCGTCGACGCCGTCCGAGCCTTGGCCGGACGTGGTGTCGTCGACGGCATCCCCGTCGAGCACGATCGCCGGCCCCGGGTCCTGGTCTTCGGCGTGAGAGAGCGCAGTGCTCGCACCACCGAGGGCCAACAAGACGGCGACGGCGATGATGAGTATGCGGGTCATTCGGCCGCCTCCCCT
Source organism: uncultured Thermoleophilia bacterium (assembly GCA_963707855.1). GTDB lineage: Bacteria > Actinomycetota > Thermoleophilia > UBA2241 > UBA2241 > UBA2241. The sequence continues at coordinate 17,325 of CAVPRQ010000002.1, read as the reverse complement.
TCTCGGTCCACCAAGGCCCCGTCCCTCCTGGCGTCGTGCAGAAGCCCTAGCCTTCACAACAGAGCGTGCCCCTGGTCGCTAAGGCGACCATGAGACTCACATGAGAGTCCTCTCATGTATCGCCCGGCTCGTTCTTGCGGGGATGTCGCGCGACCTCTCGCGCGACTCGAGAAGGCGGTCCAGTTCGATGGGGGCCGCGACCTCGACGCTCTTCGGCCGAAGAACGAGCCAGCTCTCAGTCGCCGCCGAACCCCTCGAAGATGTCCGTCAGGAAGCTCGACTTCTTCTTGCGGCCGCCCTTTCCGTGGTCCTGCTGCCCGCTGTGAGGGCGCGTCGTCCCCATGGCGATGCTTCTCGGGCACGTCGAGCAGATCGGGATGGGTCGGGCTGGTGTGATGCCGCCGCCGGCGTCCCTCCGTATTCGGCGTTCGAGCGTTCGAGGATCTTGTCGAGCTCGCCGCGGTCGAGCCAGATGCCTCGGCATTGTGGGCAGTAGTCGATCTCCACGCCTTGGCGTTCGGCCATGAGCAGGTCGACGCTGCAACTCGGACATTTCATGTCGTCTCCTCATCGTAGGCGGGCATCGATATGGTGTCCCATGCTACCGGCAAGCATGCTGACCTCGCGGACGTGGCACTGCACGAAGTGCTCGTCGTCTTCGCGCAGCGTGTGGCCGACGCAGCGCGAACGTCGTCATCCTGTCCAGGTGGCGCGGAGCGTGACGGGCGGTGACCGTCACGTCGCCGGCCGCGCTCCAAACATGGACGGCAGATATCCACGGGGTGTGACAGCCTGGGCACAGCGGTGTCCGGATCCGAGTGGCGTCTCATGCCTCCGCCGGGGCCGCGTCGCCCCTGCGCGACCCTTGCAGACGTTGAAGCCGCGAGAAGGGCGCCGAATGGCGCCCTTCTCGCGGCGTTGCTCCAAGGATAGGCCCATTGGGCCTGTTGGCCCGTCGTCCTAGTTGCTGGTGCTGGCAGCGCTGGGCTCGCTGGGTGCACTCGGCGCGCTGGGCACGCTCGGCGCACTGGGCGCGCTGGGCACGCTCGGCTTGCTCGGCGTGCTGGGCACACTGGCGATGGCAGTTGTCGCTGCATTGACGTCGCCATCTGGCGTCGCAGTCGTCCGCCTTGACTTCGACGGCGGCGAGCTCGGACTGGACGTCGTCATGGCGAGCGTCGCTCTTGACGGACGCCTTCGTGGTTTCGGGCTTCTTCGTCGGCTCGGGCTTCTGCGCAGGGTCAGGGTTCTGTGCAGGGTCCGGCGCGGTCGCAGGAGCCGGGGTCGTCGTCTGAGCCTGGACGAACGCGGCGCCGACGCCTCCCAGGACCAGCGCGAACACGGTCAGGATGAGGATCAAGCGGATTGTCATCGTGCCTCCTTCGATCTCGTTTGCGGGTCGATGCCACTGTACCCGCCGCGTATTGAGCGGCGATGAGACGGTGGTGAGAAAGCTCTCACCGTGCGCGCCTTCTTTGTACTCAGGCGGAACCGGCCGAGCCGAGGGCTTGGGAGCGCCGCCACGAGCGGCTCCAGCTCGGCCGCGATCTGCCCTGCCGTCGGGCGGTACTCCGGTCGTGGGGCGAGCGTCGCCCTGATGAGCTCAGCGAGCGCCGCCGGTACATCGGCCGGGAGCGGCGCCGGCTCGTGCACGAGCTGTGGATAGCGTTGCTCGAGCGCCGCGTCCTCTTCCGACGCCGGCGCGGGGAACGGGGAGCCGTTCGCGAGCGCCCAGTACAGCGTCACGCCGATGCCCCAAACGTCCGCGGCACCGCCAAGCTCGTGAAAGCGAGCGGGGTCGCACTGCTCCGGGGCCATGTACTTCGGTGTGCCGACCGGCGACGAGACGCGGGCGAGCTCGTCGGTCCGCAGAGCGAGGCTGAAGTCGATGAGCCGCGGCGGGCCGGTCATGACGACGTTGCGCGGCTTGACGTCCAGGTGGACGACGTCCCGCGTGCCCATGTAGTGCACCGCCGAGCACAGCTGCAGCCCGAGCGGGAGCACCTGATCGATGCCGACGGCGGACGTTCGCAGCAGGGTCGAAAGATGCGGCCCATCGAGGTACTCGAGCACGAGATGCGGTCGCGCTCCGTCGACGACGGCGTCGAACGAGCGCACGATCACGGGGTGTCGCAGACGCTCCAGCATGCTCGCCTCCGCGGCGAGCGCTGCGATGGCGGCCGGGTCGTCCACCTGGTCGGGGCGCAGTATCTTGGCGACGACGAGGGCCAGGAGCTGGTCGTCCCAGGTGAGGTACGCCTCGAAGCGGACCCCGCCACCTAGCAGTCGCACGGCGTGGCGCCCCGGGGCGATCTCGTCGCCCTCGCGGAAGCCCCACGACGCGGCCGGGGGCGCCTCGTTGCCAGGCTCAACGCGAGTCGCGAACGGGTTCTTCAATTGCATGGCCTTCTCACCTGGATCGCGGGGGCTGCAGCGTACGCGGATGACCATCGGCGACCGGAATGAGGCGAACGTGAGGCGTGGATGAGAATCCTCTCACCGGCGGGCCGGACCTACCGCCGGTGTCCCCGCATCAGCCGCAACACGATCCGTGGTCATGACCACGGATCGAGCACTCACCTCACTGAGACCGTCACTCGCGCGGCCATCGTCCTCTGCGGCCAGGGAGCTGGACGGTGCCTCGATCTCGGGGGTAGTGGCGACCCCGGTTCCATGGGCACCACTCAGCTGCTCAGTCGGTCTGTCAACGGGTTGTCAACGGATGGTCTGGGGTGGACTTGGCGGTCGCGAGGGCCACGACTGCCCCGCAGATCAGTGGTGGACCGCAGGGGAGTCGAACCCCTGACCTCCGCCGTGCAGATGGAGCGAGTACTCTGCCCTGACCTGTCAGGAGCTTTCGCTGGGTTCCTCGTCGGGCGTGACGAGGTCCGCGTGGGCGTCGCCCAGGGCGCCCTCGTCAGTCGTCCGCGGACGAAGCCCGCCCGGAGAAGGCCGAGCAGCAACAGGGACCGCTAATGTCCAGCCCCGCCCCGCTTGTGAAGCCCCTTCTTGCCCTGGGCGACGAGGTAGGTGACCATGAGCCGCATCAGACGTCCCTTGACACCCGGTTATTGGCTCGCGATCTGTTGCTCGATCCCCAGCTTGTCGTAGTAGGACCTGTACGCGCGTGTCTCGCCGTCGTCGTCGAACTCGAACACCGCGAGGTTGGGGTACTCGTAGCGCATGCCCTCGTAGGTCGCCTCGAACACGAGCTTGCGCGCGGCGACGTTGTCCTTGACGAGCAGTCCGACGCCGAGCGGTCGAAATCGCACTGAGGGCGTGATCCGCGCGTCCCGGTCCAGAACCTGCCTGACACCCTCCTTGCCCCTGAAGTGCGCGACCTCTATGACGCGGCCGTCGCGCTGCGGGCGCACGTGCCGTCGCCCATGATCAAGAGCGACTGCACCAGGGTGATCAGGACCCTGCGCAGGGTGGTGCTGTACGAGTGGCACACCAAGGCGGAGGGCGATCTGCACGGCATCAGCTTCTTCTGGCCGGCGACTCCGGCGCCGCCACGCGCGGGATCGAGCTTCTCGCAGTGGGTGAACTTCCGGTACTACTGCTCGCAGCTCACCTTCACGCGGCTGACATACTGGGGCGACTTCCTGGCGGCGTGGGGCGGCTGATCGGCCGCGGGGTTGGCGCACGTGTCGCTGACGGGCGCGGTAGGCCTTGATCGCCGCGTCCGGACAGGGAAGGGGCACGGCCGTGTGAGTCGCAAACGGTGCTCGCGGCGCCGGAGCGCTCCGTCCTCGTGAGAGCACCGGCATCGCCCAACCGTTCGCGTCGACCTGGCGAGTGGCTACCAACGCTTCGCACTGTCGTCATGGGGCAATCCTCGAGACACGGGGTCGCGACGGCCCGGCGCGTACCGCCGCACGTGACCCAGCTGCTCAACGACGTCGTGTAGCCCAGCTTCGGCCGCGTGCCGCACGACGGACGATGGTCGGGCCACCGTCACTGGTGCCCGGCCGGGCCCGCGCGGTGCTCCAAGAAGTCGTCGACGCCGGCCGCGACAGTCTCGTAGAAGCGATCCTCGCCGACCAGCCGCACGATGCCGTTGCGCTCGAGGTCCTTGTGGAGGTCGGTGGTGACCCGGGCGAAGGCCAGCTCGACGTCGTCCTCGTGCAGCTCCGCGACCAGCTCCTTGAGCATCGCCGCCGCGGTGGTGTCGACGTGCGGCACGGCGCCGGCGTGCACGAGCAGCTCGCGGACGGGCGGCGTCTGGTCGCGCACCAGCGAGCGCACGGTCTCGCGGAACCAGCGCGCATTGGCGAAGAAGAGCTCCCCGTCGACGCGCAGGATCACGAGGCCGGGGAAGGTCTCGCAATCGGGGTGATCGTCGATGCCGCGGTATCGCAGCCGCTCGTCGTCGACGGCCCCGGGAGCTCGACCCAGGACGGCGCTGCTGGGCCGGTACGCGCGGTACACGAGCGCCAGCAACGACACGGCCACCGCGACGGCCAGCCCGATGAGGAGCCCGAACACAAGGACCCCGGCGAAGCAGAGGATGGCGAGGACGAAGTCGGTCGGGTCGCTCCGCCGCAGGCGGCGCAGTGCACGGATGTCGACCAGATGGGCGACGGCGGCGATGACGATCGCCCCCAGCACCGCCTCGGGCAGATCGTGGAACAGCGGCATGAGGAAGAGCATCGTCACGACCAGAAAGCAGAAGAGGACGATGCTGGAGAGCTGCGTCTTCACGCCCGACGAGTCGGCCACCGCGGAGCGCGACAGGCTGGCGTCGACGGTGAACCCCTGCAGCAGGCCGGCGCCGAGGTTGGCGACGCCGAGCGCGATGAGTTCCTGGTCGGCGTCGACTTCGTAGTGGCGCTTGGCGGCGAGGGCGCGTGCGCCGGCGACCGACTCGGCGAAGCAGATCAGGGCGAGGGCCAGCGCGTCGGGCAGCAGGTCGATGACGTCGGCGAGCCCGAAACTGGGGACGGTGAGGGAGGGCAGCCCGTCGGGGATCGTGCCGACGATCGCCACCCCGTGCTCCTGCAGGTCGAACACCGCGACTGCGGCGATCCCGAGCACGACGGCGACCAACATGGCTGGCACCTTGGGCGCGTAGGCCCGCAGCCCGAAGATGACCGCCAGCGACGCAAGGCCGACGGCAAGCGTCGGCAGATTGACGTCGCCGAGCTGGCGCACCAGCACCTCGAGCTTGCCGAAGAACGTGGTGCCGCCGCCCTCCACGCCCAGGAGCTTGTACAGCTGACCGACGCCGATGACCAGGGCGAGGCCGGCGACGAAGCCGACGAGCACCGGGCGGGCGAAGAAGTCGGCGACGAACCCTGCACGCGCGAGACCGGCGGCCAGCAGCAGCCCGCCGACGAGCAGGGCGAGCAGCGCCGAGAGGGCGATGAAGCGACTGGCGTCACCGAGCGCCAGCGGCGCCACCGCGGCCGCCGAGAACGCGGCGATCGCCGAACTCGGCCCGACCGTCAGCTGCCTGCAGGTACCGAGGACCGCGTAGGCAAGCAGCGGCGCCAGCGCAGCGAAGAGGCCGGTCGCGGGCGGCATGCCGGCGAGCGAAGCGTAGGCGATGCCCTCCGGTACGAGCACCGCCCACACCGCCGCCGCCGCGACCAGGTCCGGACGCAGCCAGCGCCGCTCGTACTGCGGGAGCCAGTGACGGATAGGCAGCGACGGCGGCTCCAGTCGGTACCAGTGCAAGACCCGTCTCGCCACGCCCAAGTCCTCCTCGTCGGTCACCGGCGGCGGAAGAGCGCCCCAGGCGGCATTCTACGTTCTCGCGCCGCGCGAGAAGCGACTGGAGCGTCAGTCAGCGCCGGAGAGGAGGACGGGTCGCCGCCGGGTTCGTTCGCCGAGCGTTCGCCGCCGCGACCTCGTGACGGGGTGACTGCGCGATCTCCGCCCGAGGCGTAGAATCGCTGCGTCGTGAGCCCTCAGCCGACAGTCATCGACGCAGCCGGCACCCACCGCGAGGTGGGGAGGCAGATCGGCGAGGCCGCGCGCGACCTCGTCGCGCAGGGCCTCGCCGCCTACGAGGAGCGCTTCCCGGTGCTCGCCGGCTTCGGCTTCGCCGAGGCCATCGAGCGCTCGCGCGCGCACCTGCGGCCTGCCGAGGACTACGTCCCGCAGGCCGTCGACCAGATCCGCGGCCTCGCCGAAGGCGCCGGCGTGCCCTTCGAGCGCCTCTTCGCCCTGAACTGCGGCGAGGAGTTCACCTGCGAGGCCGACCGGCTGTGGCCGCGGCCCGAGCACTGCACGTCGTTCGCCGTCGTGGCCGGCGGCCGCGTCGTCTCCGGCCACAACGAGGACTGGTTCCCGGACGACGTCGCCAATCTCGTCGTCCGCAGGGTCCGGCTGACGGTCCCGGCGCGTGGAGCGGCGCCGCGTACATCAGCGTCGGCCCGGCCTACGACCTGCCGATCACCGGCATCACCTCGCGGGGCTTCACCTCCGCCGCGAACACCGTCTACTTCCGCGACGAGCGTGTCGGCGTGCCGAACAACTGCCTGCTCGCCACCGTCCTGCAGCAGCCCGACCTCGAGCGCGCCCGCGAGCTCATCGCCGGCTCGCCGCGGGCGCGCGGCTCGAACCACCTGCTCTGCGACGCCGGCGGGCGCATCTGGGACGTCGAGACCACGGGGGAGCGCGTCGCGTACATCGACGGCGGCGACCTCTTCACGCACACCAACCACTACGTCGCGCCGGAGCTCGCCGCCGAAGACGCCTCGGCGTCCGAGGGCTCGCGCCTGCGCCGGCCCCGCGCCGAGGAGCTGCTCAGGGCCGGCGTCGAGGCCGGCGCCGACCTCGTCGAGCTCGGCAAGGCCGTGCTGAGCGACCATGCGAACCGGCCGTTCAGCATCTGCGCGCACTGGAACGACGAGACCCCGGACGAGGACCAGGACGTCACCACGGCGAGCATGGTCTGGGAGCCGGCCGAGGGCCGCGCCCACATCGCCTGCGGGCAGCCCTGCTCATCGCCTATGTGACGTACCAGCTCTAGCCGGTACCGTGCCGCGACCGCGCAGATCGCGCCGGGCGTGTACTGGCTCAACCTCGGCGCTGGCTGGCTGGCGGTCAACGCCTACTTCATCGGCTCAGATGCCGCCTGGTGTGTCGTGGACGTCGGCTGGCCGCGGGACGCCTCCGCCCTCCGCGGAGCGGCCGAGGCGCTGTTCGGCGCCGGCGCGCGCCCGGTCGCGAATCGATGCCGGCGCACGCTCCATCGCCGACCACGAGGGCGCGGCGCGTCGCGCTCGCACGCGGCTGCACCTGTCCGGTGCTCCTTCATCCGGACGAACTGCCGCTGCGAGCGGCGACGCGGCGGCGATCCATCGGTACGCCGGGCCGCTCGACCGGTACGTCGTCCTGCCTGCCCTGCGGCTCGCGGCAGGGGACGCATGGAGGCGGCGATCGCCAGGGGGCATCGTGGACGTGGCGGCCGCGCTGGTCCGAGGCGCCCGTGCCCGGTCTGCCCGAGTGGACGGTGTTCCCCACCCCCGGTCACACGCCGGGTCACATCGCGCTCGTCCGCCGTCGACGACACGGTCGCGGTGACCAGCGACGCGCTCGACACCGTGGAACTGAACTCGCCCTGCGCGGCGCGACGGACGCGACGGCTGTGCGGTCCGCCCCGGTCGCGCACCTGGACTGGCGCAAGGCCGTCGCCTCCGCCGCCACCTGGCCGGGCTGCACCCGAGGGTCGTCGCCCCGGTCACGGCGCGCCGATGGGCGGCGAGGAGCTGGCGGGGCGGACGCAGGAGTCCTCGCGACGCGCCGCCGCTGACTTCGCGCCATTCTGCCAGCGCGCCCTTCGCCTCGCGGTCGCGACGGCGCCTGCCGACCGCGCGCCCGCTCAGGGCGCGTAGATCTCGTCGACCTCGCGGGCGTACAGCCGCAGGAACTCGCGACGCCGCAGCTTGAGGGTCTGGGTGAGCTCGCGGCCGACGCGGAACTCCTCGAGCCACAGGCGCACGTGGTGCACGCGCTCGTAGGGCGCGAAGCGCCGCGCGTCGCTGCTGATGTCGTGCACCAGCTCGCGGAAGTGCTTGACGACACGCTCGTCGGCGACGAGCGCCGCCAGGTCGCCCGCCGGCAGACCCAGGCGGCGCGCCAGACCCTCGAGGTGGGCACGGCTCGGTTTGACGAACGCGGCCACGCAGGGCCGTCCCTCGCCCACCACCACAGCCCTGTCGATCCACTCGCTGGAGCACAGTTCGTTCTCCAGGTACGGCGCGTTGACGTTCTCGCCGGTGGTGAGGACCAGCGTGTCGTCCACGCGGCCGAGGACGCGAAGGTTGCCGTCGGCGTGCACGAGCGCGAGGTCGTGGGTGTCGAACCAGCCGTCCGGGTCGAGCACCTCGGCCGTCCGCTCGGGATCGCGATAGTACCCGCGCATGATGTTGGGGCCGCGGACCTGCAGGCGGCCGACGTCGCCGGCGCGGCACGGCCCACCGTCCTCGGCCACGACCCGGGCCTCCATGCCGCGGATGACCCGGCCCGCGGTCCGCAGCACGCGGTGGAAGGGGTCCCGCATCGCGACCACCACCATTGCCTCGGTCATGCCGTAGCCCTCCAGTAGCGGCATCCGCGCGGCGTCGAAGAACTCGTCCACCTTGTCGGGCAGCGGTCCGCCGCCGACCAGCGGGAACTGAGCAGCCGGCCGCCGAGCCCGGCGCGGACCTCGCGAAAGACGAGGCGGTCGGCGAGCGCGTGGAAGGGGGCCAGGGCGGCCGCCCTGACCGCCGCCCACGCGTCGACGGCCGACCGCCCGAGCGTCCCGCGTGCCCGCACGACGGGCTCGCGGCCCGTGAGCACGCGCCGCGCCTGCGCCGACGTCAGCGAGCGCGCCACGAGCCAGCGGGCCAGCCGGCGGCGCGCCGGCTTCTGCCCGTCGATCTTCAGGAAGACGCCCTTGTAGAGCTTGACCCACAGCTCGGGCACGGTGGCCATGACGACGGGGCGCACCGCCGTCAGGTCGCCGCGAAGGGTGAGGACGCGGGTGTAGTGCAGGCAGCACCCCTTGCTGAGATACATGAGCTGGGCCTGCCGCTCGTACGCATGCCACGGCTCGAGGAGGGTGAGCACCGGCACACGCTCGATCTCGAGCAGCTTGGGAAGCTCGCGCAGGTTGAGCTCGTAGTTGGCGTGGGTCAGGGCCACTCCCTTGGGAGTGCCGGTCGTCCCCGAGGTGTAGATGACCGTCGCGAGGTCGTCGGGCGACACTTCCTCGCGACGCCGCCCGACCTCCACGGCCGACGCGGGCCACTGCGGCCTCGCCGAGCGCCGTGAGCTCGGCCAGGGTGTACAGCGCGGGGAGATCGCCGTTCGTCCCGGCGCTTGAGGCGTCCTCCGGTCCGGCTGACGAGTCGTCGTCAGCTGCGGCCGCGTCGCCTGCGCCGTCCGACCCGTCAATGAGCACGGCCGCTCGCAGGCCGGGCACCGCCCGGCGGACGAGCGGCAGCTGAGCCGGGTCCTCGAGGATCGCGACTGCCGGCTCGGCGTGCCGCAGGATCGCCTCGAGGATCTCCTCCGGCGTCTCCGTGGCGCGGGGCACGTCGACGGCGCCGAGGAAGTGGATGGCGAGGCTGCACACCATCCATTCGGGGCGGTTGTCGCAGATGAGCGCGACGAGCTCGCCGCGTCGCACGCCCACGCCGGCGCGCGAGCGCCAGCGCAAGCACGCTCGCGCGCCGGTCGAGCTCGTTGTACGCTGAACGGCGTGAAGCGGCCGTCGACGCGGCCGCTCAGGGCCGGCTCGGGTCCGTACTCTGCGACCCAGCCGGCGAACAGCCGCGGCAGGGTCGCGTCCGTTGTCCCCTTCATCCTCCCTCTCTGGAGGTGACCGCCGGTCACCGACCGGCTCCGGGCCATTGTCCCTGAGCGTGGTCCCGTGTCAACGGGGACGCGGCGCGCCGCATCGCGCCGAGGCCCGCCCCAGCTACCGGATGCCTCCCGGACGCAGTCAGTGGTAGCCTGCCCCGCAGGGAGTATCAGGAAAGGAGCGCAGCCTGTGAAACGCAATCCGCAGGCGGGGGTGCGGCGCATGGCCGGCCTGCGCCTCCAGGTCTTCAGCGACGCGGACCTCGACGACATCCATCGCGGGACGCTCGAGGTCCTCGAGCGCACCGGCGTGTTCGTCGAGAGCGACGAGGCGCTCGACGTCATGGCCGACGGCGGCTGCCGCGTCGACCGCGAGACGAAGACCGTGAAGATCCCGCCGCACGTCGTCGAGGACGCGATCCGCTCGGCGCCGAGCAGCGTGCGCCTCGCCGGGCGCGTGCCCGAGAACGACGTCGTGCTCGAAGGCGGCCGCGTCGGCTTCACCAACTTCAGCGCCGGCATCATGGTCAAGGACCCGCGCACCGACGAGTACCGCACGTCGACGACCCAGGACGTCGCCGACCTGGCGCGCATGACCGACTACCTCGATGCGATCGACACGTACGAGCACGCGGTCGAGGGGCGCGACGCGCCCGAAGACGACGCTCGCGGTGCGCGACGCGGCGATCGGGCTCAAGAACACGACCAAGTGCGTCGGCACCGGCGCCATGTCCACGTACGACGTCGACGCCATCGTGCGCATGGGCGCCGCCGTCGCCGGCGGCGAAGACGCGCTCCGCGAGCGGCCGCTGGTCTACTTCTGCGAGTGCCCGGTCAGCCCGCTCAAGATCACGCAGGACGCCGCCGAGGTCATCATGGCCTCGGCGCGGCACGGCATCCCCAACAACGTCATCTCGATGGCGATGTCGGGCGCGTCGTCGCCGGTCACGCTCGCCGGCACGCTCGTCACCCACAACGCCGAGGTGCTCGCCAGCCTCACGCTGGCGCAGCTCACCGAGCGCGGCGCGCCGACCATCTACGGCTCGTCGACGACGGCCATGGACCTGCGGTATCGCGGCGGCCTCCGTCGGCTCGCCCGAGCTCGGCCTGATCAGCGCCGGCGTGGCCCAGCTCGCCCAGCGCTACCTGCTGCCGAGCTTCGTGGCCGGGTTGTAGGCGGACTCGAAGCTCAGTGACATCCAGGCCGGTCACGAGAAGACCCTGACCGCCCTCATGGCAGCGTTGGCAGGGGCCAACCTGATCTACGGGGCGGGGATGACCGAGTCGGGCGTCACCTTCGACTACGCGCAGTACGTGCTCGACAACGACATGGCGCGGATGGTCAAGCACACGGTGCGGGGTGTCCCCGTCAACGACGAGACCCTGGCGGTCGACGACATCGCCGCCGTCGGGCCGTTCGGCGACTTCCTCTCGCTCGACGCGACCCTGCGGCACATGCGCGAGCAGAGCCAGCCGAAGTACCTCGACCGCCGCGTGCGCGAGGACTGGGAGGCGGCCGGCGCCAGGGACGCCTACGCCGTCGCCAAGGAGGCGGCGAAGCAGATCCTCGAGGAGCACCACCCCGAGCCGCTGCCCGGCGACGTGGCGGACCAGATCGACGCCGTCGTCGAGGAGGCGGAGAAGCGCGGTCGGGTGCAATAGGGTAGTTCGGCGCCAGCGGGCCGAACGTCGCGCACCGTGCCCAGCTGGATTGGTAACCACGAAAATCCATCATTCTCTGACGGATTTTCGTGGTATCATGTCGTTCATGATCGGCGCGCAACGAAATCCTGGCGGTACTGAGAGCAGCGCTCGAACGCAGCCCGGTCGTCGTGCTGTCGGGACCCCGGCAGTGCGGCAAGACCACCTTGGCCCGGCAGCTCCTCGCTCCCGACCCGTCAACTACTTCGACCTCGAGGACCCGGCGGCCCTCGCACGTCTCGACGAGCCAATGACCGCCCTGCGTCCCCTCGAGGGCCTGGTGGTCATCGACGAGGTCCAGCGCCGGCCGGACCTCTTCCCGGTGCTCCGGGTGCTGGCCGACAGACGACCCTCGCCGGCCCGCTTCCTGTCCTGGGCAGTGCATCCGGCGACCTGTTGCGTCAGACGTCCGAGAGTCTCGCGGGCCGCGTCGACGCATCGTCATTAGCGGGTTCTCGTTGCGCGAGCTCGGCGCCGACGCCGTCGACGACCTCTGGCGCCGTGGCGGCTTCCCCCGGTCGTATCTGGCGGCGGACGAGGGCGACAGCGTCGCATGGCGCAGTCAGTTCACGCTGACGCTGCTCGAGCGCGATCTGCCGCAGTGGGGGACGCGCGTCCCGGCCACGGCGCTGCGCCGCTTCTGGACCATCGTGGCGCACTACCACGGGCAGACGTGGAACGGCGCCGATGCGGCGCGGACGCTCGATGTGAGCGAGGCGACCGTGCGTCGCTACCTCGATCTGCTGACCGGCGCGTTCATGGTCAGGCAGCTGCAGCCGATGCACGCCAACCTGCGCAAGCGAGAGGTCAAGTCACCCAAGGTCTACGTACGAGACAGCGGAGTGCTGCACACGCTGCTTGAGCATCGCGACCGCGAGGAGCTTCGTGACCCATCCCGAAGGTCGGCGCCTCCTGGGAGGGTTTCGTCCTCGAGCAGATCCTGATGACCGAGCCGCATGACGAGGCGTTCTTCTGGGCCACTCACCAGGGTGCGGAGATCGACCTGGTCATGCGCCGTGGGGAGTGCCTCCTCGGTGTCGAGTGCAAGCGGACGGACGCGCCGAAGATGACGCCGTCGATCAGGAACGCCGTGGCCGACCTCGGCTTGGAGCGGGTGGCCGTCGTCTACCCAGGCGACAAGCGCTATGCGCTGGCCGAGAAGGTCGAGGCGGTGCCGGTCAGCGAGCTGGCGGTCTCTGGCCGCCTCTTCGCGGCGGACGAACCCGAGGTGACCGGCCCGGCGGCCAGTCGCATCCCGTAGTGTGGTGTGAGTCCTGAAGCGGAGCTCCGGGGGCGCCTGCCTCAGGTCGCGCGCGCCCGTCCGCGGGGGGCGCCCGGATGCGTCTTCATCCACTCCTCGTGCGACGGCACGGGCTCGCCGACGACGTACAGGAAGTAGTAGGCGCCGGTCTCGCCCAGAAAGCGGAACTCGGCGCGCAGCGCCGCGACCGTGGCCTCGAAGTCGGGGTGCGAGCGCAGCCAGCCGGCGAAGCCTCCCGGGCTGCGCTCGAGCCCCAGCATGTTCTCGGCGTTGGTCAGCGTCGCCTCGATCTTGCGCCGGTTGCGGATGATCCGCGTGTCGGCGGCCAGCCGCTCGACGTCGTCTCCGGTGTAGCCGGCGATCTTCGCCGGGTCGAAGCCGTCGAACGCCTCGCGGAAGCCGGGCCACTTGGCCTCCACGACCTGCCAGCTCATGCCGGACTGGAAGACGGCCTTGGTCATGACCTCCAGATAGTCGGCCGGTCTGGTAGGAGTGATCTGCTGCGGTGCCTGCATCGGGGGACCCCCGCGTGAGTGGTGTAATGGTCGGTTGGGGTATTCCCACGGAAGGCCGGAGAGCATCGCGGCGCCGGCGGGCCACGTTGAGAAGGGAGGCGGCGATGGACGCGGATCCTGCGCTGCTACTGGAGAAGCTCGACATCACGACGACCCCGGTCGGGCTCTACGACGCGCCCGACCCGGACATGTTCGCCCCGCTGGTCTCACCGAAGCGCGGCACGGAGCCGTGCCTCTTCGTCTACTACCGGCGCTGGCAACGAGGCCAGACGCTTCATCTCACGGCGGACTCGCCCGGCTGCGAGGGGTGCGGGTGGTATCTCTTCGACCTCCCAGTGCCGGGCGATGAGCATCTCGCCTTCCTGGTCGAGGAGGAGGGCATCTGCGCCTCGCGGGCGCTGGCGGCGGAATGGATGGCGTCGTGCAAAGCCTACCGGCCGCAACATGGCAACGTGCTCGTGGGCCCGTTGCGGACGGGTCAGGAGCAGTACTTGAGGACGATCACGTTCTTCGTGACGCCGGACCAGCTCGGCGGCCTCGTCACCGGCGTCCACTACGAGGCCTCCGTCGCAGACCCGTCACCGGTGATCGTGCCCTTCGGCTCCGGCTGCATGCAGCTGCTCACGCTCTTCGAGGACCTCGATGTGCCGCAGGCGCTCATCGGCGGCCTCGACCTGTCCGCCAGGGGGCCTCTGCCGGCGGACGTTCTGGCCTTCACCGTCACGCGGCCGATGTTCGAGCGCCTCTGCCGGCTGGACGAGGCCAGCTTCCTCTTCAAGCCCTACTGGCACGACCTCCAGGCGCAACGGGCGAGACGGCGAGCGCGTGAAGTCTAGGTGAACTGCGACACGAGGTCGTTGCCGCGCCGAGGAGGCGAGGAAGACCCGGGCGCGCCAGGACCGGATGCCCGTCTACTGGGTGGCGGCGCGCCAGTAGCGCCGGCCGCCGGCGAACTCGCTGAAGTAGGGCTCGAGGTAGATCGACGCCGTGCGGACGGGCGCGCCGGTGTGCGGCGAGTGGATCATCTTCCCGTCGCCGACGTACATGCCCACGTGGTGGATGCGGCCCGACGCGTTGCGGAAGAAGACGAGGTCGCCGGGCCTCAGGGCCGCGCGAGTCCAGATCCTCTGCCCCCTCGCGCCCTGCGGCCCGGCGTCCCGGGCGATCGTCTTGCCGAGCGCCCGATGCACTGCGTAGGTCAGGCCGGAGCAGTCGAAGCCGAAACCCGCGGTGCCGGCCCACAGGTACTGCAGGCCGGCGAACCGCCTGGCCTCCCTCACCAGTCTCGCCCCGGTGACCGTCGGCCAAGGCTCGCCCGGCGTGTGGAGCGCGACGGTGGAGCGGCGAATGAAGAGGTGGGTGCCGTCGAGCGTGACGACCTCGACGGAGGTCGACGTCCAGGCAACGGCGGCGAGGCGCGTGCCGTACGAGAGCTGCAGCACGCGCCGAGTCAGCCCGGGCGTCTCCCAGAGCCAGGCGGTCCTGTGCCTCACGACGGCCATGCGTTCGCCGGCGCTCGGCGCCATTGCCGGAGGAGCGCTCGTCAGCTGCCTGGTGGGGACCCAGCCGGGGTAGCCCAAGCTGTTGCGCGGCGTGGGCTGGCTGGGTACCGCGATCTTCGACCAGCCGCCCGACGTGTCGAGCAGGTACACGCGTTCTCCGTAGAGCGCCTGCGTCTCGAGCCTGCCGACGAGCCAGCGCTTCTGCGCGACCGACATGTCGGCGAGCCACTTCGCGGGGTCGGCGGGGTTCGCGCGCGGCCGGCCGATCGACGGGCCGCGCCACCCCCGGCTTCACCCAGAGCGTCGCGACCGAGACGGCGACCCAGCGTTCGGGGGGCGCAGAGACCTGGGTCGCAGCCCGTGCCTGCCCAGGCGCGAGGCCGCCGGCTCGCGCCTGGGTCGTGTCGATGCACTGCCCGGTCGCGATGCACGTGACGAGCACGCACAGAACGACAAGAGCTTCCCTCAGCGGCCTCTTCACGCGCGGGACGGTCATGTCCGGAGTCTAGATGAGGCGCGACCCTCTTCGCGACAAGACCGAGAAGAAGGCGGCTGCCCGGGGGAGTCGAACCCCCGACCTCCGCCGCGCAGGTTCTCGCGTGCCGCACGGGCCGACCTGACGAGTCCGTGACAACGCTTCGCACTGTCGTCATAGGGGAATCCTCGAGACACTGGGCTGCCACGGCCCAGCCACTACTCTCGGCTCACAGCAGTTATCGAGGAGGCTCTCATGGCTACCCCCATCGGCGGGACCATGAAGACGTTCGACAAGCCGGACGAGCACGTCGACAAAGGCGGCGTGGAGATCGACGTCCTGCAGGTCGGCGACATGAAGGTGAAGCGCGCGACCTACCCGTCGGGATGGAAGTTCTCGACGCACATGGGAGCGCCGAAGTGCTACGACACCCACGTCGGCTACACCGTGTCGGGGCACTTGACCGTGGAGCTCGACGACGGCAGCACGGCTCGAGTTCGGCCCCGGGAGCGTGTTCGTCATACCGGCGGGACACGACGCCTGGGTCGTCGGCGACGAGCCCCTCGTCATGGTGCAGTTCGACGAGGGCGAGTCCGCGGCGCGCCGCTTCAACGTGGAAGGCGCGGCGGCGAAGGCGGCCTGACTCGCGATTCGTCACCGCAGCGTCAGGCTTGCGCGATGGAGCAGACGAGAGCCGCGCAGGAGCAGCCCTCGTTCCAACTAGCCGGCGATGAGGTCCGGGACGGGATAAGACCCCGGACTCGGTCCTACGCCGGCAGCTCGGGGATGCGCCGCGTCAGCTCCGTCCACCCGTCGCCGACCGCCCGCCGTACGAGCTGCGCGACTCCCGCGAACGCTTCGGGCGGCAGCACCATCTGCTGGATTCGCAGCATGTTCTCGCGGTCGTCGTCGCCGATCAGCGGGAACAGCCAGGCGACGAACTCCGGCTGGCGCTCCGGGGGCATCTCTGCGGCCATGATGCCGACCGCTTTGCCCTGGTCGGGTGCGGGGACGCGCTCCCCGAAGATGCGGTACAGGTGCGTGTCCTCCTTGAACAGGTGGATGTCGAGGTGGAACTTGAAGGCGGCGGCGGCTCGGGCAGTCGCCAGGGCGTCGCCGGCGGACACCGCATCGTTCAAGGCATCGAACGCCTCATCGAGGCCGCGATGGTCCTTCTCGTAGGCCTCGGCGACCAGCGGCGCGACCTCTTCGAGGGCGGGGAAGACGGCGATCTCCTCCCCGTGGGCGTGCACCACCAGTACTTCGTTGAAGAAGCGGAACCGCTCCAGCGCCGCCTCGAGCCCCGGCGTGCCGCGTGCGGCGCCGAGCGCCGCGGTGTCGATGCCCTCCATGTCCTTTCGGAATGCGTTGTGCATGGCCGTTATCGCATCGATCGGACTCGCCATGACCACTCTCCCCTGTCGTCCCGCACTGAAGTCCCTCCCCTGACGTCGCTCGTCCCAGGGAGAGGCGGTGGGATCGGCCTCGCGGGCCGGCCTCACCAGTGGCTCGCCGCCAAACCGCGGCCGCCGCCGCGGTGCGTTCGGCGGATCATTGCCTCCCGTGTGCAGCACCGCACCTGCGGTGAGTCTCGTGTTCCGTGGGGGGTACCCGCCGAGCGTGATAGTAATCCCGTTTCGTCCCGACGAGCCCCCAGTGCGGCCCATCTAGGCGCGCGGACTTGGGCTCAATGGGGTCGCAG
This sequence comes from uncultured Thermoleophilia bacterium, assembly GCA_963707855.1. Lineage (GTDB taxonomy): Bacteria > Actinomycetota > Thermoleophilia > UBA2241 > UBA2241 > UBA2241. Next base: position 371 of record CAVPRQ010000002.1, on the reverse strand, counting down.
AACGGCTCACGTGAGGTCGCGCTGAGGGCCCAGCAAGCACGACACCCCTGCGAAACTGGCGGTGACGCGGGGAGTCGAACCCCTGACCTCCCCCGCGCCGAGGTGGATCGCAAACAGTGTGGGCGCACCGCGCGTCTCTCATGACGAGCGAGAGGTGCGCAGGCCGGCTTGAAGGAGGCACGGGGCATGAGCAAGACCACAGGCGACCGATGGCCACGAGCGGCCACGGTGCTGGCGGCGATCGCGCTGCTCATAGCCGGCCTTGCGACCGGCTGTGGTGGCGCGAGCGGTCCGACCGGGCTGCTCGAGGGCAAGGTCACGCTGGGGCCTATCACGCCGGTCGAACAGGTGGGGGGAGAGCCCAATGCCCG
>CAVPRQ010000001.1:0-31658 GCA_963707855.1 uncultured Thermoleophilia bacterium | reverse complement strand
GTCGGGGGACCGCGATGACCGGCGGAAGTCCGTGGGCGCTCAGGTTCTAGACGATGCCACGCGCGAGCTCGGCCTGCTGTTCGAGCGTGCCGACGAGGACGGCGCGCAGCGATCGAGGGCGTCGATGACGCGCGTGTCGGCGAGCGAGTAGCGCACCGCGGCGCCGTCGCGCTCGGCCGTCACGAGCCGCCGGTCGCGCAGGACCTTGAGATGGCGCGAGCATGTCGACTGCGGGCAGTCGATCACCTCCGTGAGCTCGTTCACGTACTTGGGCTCTTCGGCGAGCGCATACAGGATGAGGATGCGCTTGGGGTCGGCCAGCGCCTGACAGACGTTGGCGTGAAGAAGGTTCACTTCGCGACGCAGTTGGTCGTCCACACAAGCCCCTTTCATCGCCTCGTTCAATCACCACATATCCGCCTATGCGGATTCTCTTGCATGGTAATCGGGGATTGTGATTGTGTCAAGCATCACAAGGGTGTCCGTGCGAGGGCCCGGCCAAGGCGTGATCGGGCAGGCGACATCGTGATGCGAGGCCACGGGCGGGCGCCGGGGTTGGAGCGCGCCGGGTCGGGTAGAACCCGGCCATGACCCCGAATGACGACAGCCTCGACACGCCGCGCGGCGATCGAAGCCGGTCAACCGAATCGGCTGCCTCGCCAGACTGTCTCGCGACCGACGGCGCACGACGAGCGCCGGCGACGGCCGGCGTCCGCCGGCCGTCGCCGGCGGCGAGTTCAGGTTCTCGCCGCGCCCCAACCGCGCCCACGAGATCGAGTGGCGGCCGTGGGGCGCCGCGGCTTTCGCCGCGGCGCAAGACGGCCACAAGCCCGTCCTGCTCTCGATCTCGGCGGTCTGGTGCCACTGGTGCCACGTCATGGACGAGACCACCTACTCCGACGCCCGAGATCATCGCGTTCATCAATGAGAACTACGTGCCGGTGCGCGTCGACAACGACCGCCGGCCCGACATCAATCGCCGCTTCAACATGGGCGGCTGGCCGACGACGGCCTTCCTTACGCGCGACGGCGAAGTCATCACCGGCGCCACCTATCTGCCCGCCGAGCAGATGCTCACGGCGCTCACGCACGTCGCCGACCTTCTATGCCGAGCACGAAGCCGAGCTGCGCGACAGGCCGCTGCGGCCGCAACGCGTGAAGGTCGCGTCGGCGAAGGGATGGCGACCGCGGCGCGGCGGACGGCGAGGCAGATGTGCCGCGCAGCGGGGGCGACCGCCCCCGCCGCGCGACTCTCGCCGCGCATCGTCGAGAACATCGTACGCGAGGTCGCCGGCCTCTACGATCCGCTGTACGGCGGGCTCGGCACCGACCCAAGTTCCCGCAGCCCGAAGCCGTCGCGCTGCTCCTGACCTGGGGCGTGCGCCACGACGCCGAGCGCTTCCGCGACATGGCCCTCTCGAGCCTGCAGGCGATGGCCGACGGCGACGTCTACGACCGCGTCGAGCAGGGCTTCTTCCGCTACGCGCACACGACGCGACTGGTCGGAGCCCCACTACGAGAAGATGCTCGAGGACAACGCCAAGCTCGCGCTGCTCTACCTTGACGCCTTCGCGGCGACCGGCGAGCGGCGCCACGCCGAGGTCGTCGCCGGCGTCGTCGAGTTCCTGACCGGCGTGCTGGCGCTCTCCGGCGCACCGCTGTTCGCCGGCAGCCAGGACGCCGACGAGCGCTACTTCCGCCTCCCGGCAGAAGGGCGGGCGGGCGCCGACAGTGGTCCCGCCGATCGACGCGACCGCCTACGTCGAGTGGAACGCGCTCGCCGTGCGCGCGTTACTGCGCGCCTCGCGAGCGCTCGAGCGTCCCGAGCTGGAGGAGCTGGCGCTCGCCACTCTTGACCATCTCTGGGACCACGGCTTCGGCCGCCACGGCATGGTGCGCTGTATTTCCGGCCGAGCGCCGGTGCCGTTACCGGCGGCGAGGTCGGCGGCCTGATCGGAGATCAGGCCGCGACGCTCGCCGCGCTCCTCGACGCGCACGAATCGACCGGCGACCGTGTCTACGTCGCCCGCGCCGAGGTGCTCGCCGACTGGATCCTGGCGCATCTTGTCGGTCCCGACGGACGCCTGCTCGACCGCCCGGCGATGATCGACGACGGCCCCGAAGCCAACGCGCGTCCGCTGCCGGTCATCGAGGGCGGCGCGGAGATCGCCGATGGGCTGCTGCGCCTCGCGGCGGCGGCAGGCCGCCGCGACTACGGCGAGGCGGCGGCGAAAGCGCTGGCCGGCTACGTCGACGACTACCGGAGCTACGGCTCCTTCGCGGCAGGCTACGCACTCGCCCTGATGCGGCTGCTCGAACACCCCACGCATGTGGCGGTCGTCGGGCGGCGCGATGACGAGCGCACGAGTGCGCTGCGTCGCGCCGCCCTCGCGCTCGCGACGCCCCTGCGGACGGTCGCGAGCTTCGACCCCGCCCATGACACCGAGATCGTCGCCCGGGAGGGCTATCTCGACAGCGATGTGCCGGCCGCCTACGTCTGCTCGCGCCGGTTCCTGCTCGCCGCCGGTGACCGACCCTGCGCCTTGAGTGCCGTCGCGGCGGGCGCGGGTGCGGGCGCCATGCCGCCAACCCGCACCCGCCGCAGAACCGACCACGCCAGAGCCCCGACAACAGCGTCCCAAGCCCCATCGACCAGTGAGGTGACGAGAAGATGCCGACCCTCTACCAGCTTGAATGGTGTCCCGAGTGCCACCGCGTCCGTCAGGTGATGACCGAGCTCGGGCTCTCCTACGAACTGATCAATGTCTCGGCCGATCGTGACGAACGCGACGCGGTCGTGGCGGCGTCAGGCCAGGAGGCGGTTCCCGTCCTGGTCGACGGGGAGGGCGTGTTCATCCACGCGGAGGCGATCATCGACCACCTCAAAGCCGACTACCCGCTCAAGCCCGACACCGCCGAACACGCCAGCCGCGGCCGCTTCCGCATCGTCGTCAAACTCGACTCAACCCCCGTAGAATCGCTCGCGCGCCTGCGCGGCGCCCTCGCCGCCAAAGAGATCATGCTCGTCTCGGAGATCCCGGGAGAAGACATCGCCCCAGGGTGCTTCCCGCCCGGCTACACGCTCGTTCACGCCGTGTCCCCCACGGCGGCCACGCTGGCCGTGCGAGCTGATCCCACGATCGCGGGAGCCATCGCCGTCCCGATCGCGATCTACGGCACCGAGGCAGGCAGCGAGATCGCCGTGACCAAACCCACGGCGACCGTCTGGCTGTACGGCACGGCCGAGTCCATCAGGGTGGCGCGCGCCTTCACGGAGCGGATCATGAAAGCGGTCCGCGAACTCTGATCCGGCGCGACTATCGCGGTCCAGCCTCAACCTCTGGAGATCGCCGGGTGCGACCGCGCCCGACGCCTCGGGCGAGAACCGCCGGAAAGACGTCATTCGAACATAGCCGGCCGCGGGAGGCCCTCCGTCTTCACCCCCAGCGATAGGCGCGCAGCGCCGCCCAGCCGCAGGCGACGGCTCACGGCGACCATGATCAGCGACTCGCCGCCATTGAAGCCGAGGTCGTTCCAGGCGTCCTGCATCGCCGTGGTCGAGTGGCTCAGCGGCAGGAAGTCGGCGATGCGCAACATCGTGTCGCTCATCACCTCGATCGGCGGCCCCGCCCCGGAGACGAACAGCATCACGAAGAACAGCATCAGGCCGGCGCCCTGCGCGGCGCGCGTCGAAGGCATCACCGCGCCGAGCAGGGCGCCGATCGCCGTGAACATGAGCGTGCCGAGCAGGAAGCTCACGACGACCAGCGGCAGCGACGCCGGGAACCTGACGTCGTAGACGATCACCGTGAACAGCCACACCAGCAGGCAGCCGACCGTCGCCAGCGCCGAGGCCGCGCACGGCCTGCGAGCCGAGCACCGCCCAGACCGGCACGTGGGCGCCGCGAAAGCGCCTCAGCACGCCACCCGAGCGGTACGACGTCAACCGGGTCGGCAGAAGGATCAGTCCGATCGACGCCGAGACCAGCGCGCAGTACGCCGGCAGGTAGTAGTTCGAGCGCCCCGAAGCCTCGGAACATGCGCTCGCCCGGCTGCAGCTCCCGGGTGGCGAAGATCTCGCCCATCACGAACAGCATGCACGACCGGGAAAGCGAACGTGAACACCAGCGTCGTCGGCTCGCGCAGAAACAGCTTCAGCTCGATCCAGGCCAGCTTCAGCACGCCCATCGTCGCTTCAGCTCCCCCGCCGCAGGTCGAGCCGTTCCGCCGCCGTCCCGTGTCTCTGTCGCTCTCGACGCCGTGGCCGGTCAGGCTGAGGAAGGCGACCTCGAGCGTCGGCTCCTCGACGCGCAGGTCGGCGGGCAGGATGTCGTGCTCCACCAGCGCCGCGGCGACGAGGGCGAGCAGCGGGACCGGCGCCCTCCACGATCACGCGCAGGCCGCGGCGCGACACGCTGACGACGCCGGGGACCGCGTCGAGCCAGCCCAGTTCGGGCTCGGCGGTCGAGAAGCACGACCCGCATCGTGGGCGCGTACCGGGCGACCAGTCCGCGCGGCGTGTCGAGCGCCACGATACGGCCGGCGTCGACGACCGCGACGCGGTCGCAGAGCCGCTCGGCCTCGTCCATGAAGTGCGTGACCAGCACGACGGTCGTGCCGCGATCGCGGATCCGCTCGATCAGCTCCCACGCCACATGCCGCGCCGCCGGATCGAGACCCGTCGTCATCTCGTCGAGGAACACGATCTCGGGCTCGCTGACGAATGCAAGGGCCACGAACAGCCGCTGTCGCTGTCCGCCGGAGAGGCTCGCAAACGAAGCGTTCCGCTTCTCGGCGAGCCCCCACTGCTCCATCAGCAGACGCCAGTCGGCCGCCCCCGGCGTGATCGCCGCGAACAGGTCGAGCGCCTCCCAGACCTTGATGTGGTCGGGCAGCCGCGACTCCTGCAGCTGACAGCCGATACGCCCGGCAAGAGCTCTGGACTCCCGGTGAGGATCGCGGCCGAGAACGCGCAATGTGCCGCCGCTCGGCCGCCGCAGCCCTTCGATGCACTCGACGCTGGTCGTCTTGCCGGCGCCGTTCGAGCCCAGCAGCCCGAAGATCTCGCCGCGATGCACCGAGAACGAGACGTCGTCGACGGCCACGGCGTCGCCGTACACCTTGCGCAGGTGCTCGACCTCGATGACGGTGTCGGAGGGCGCGGTCATGTACCGGCCAGCCTACCGCGCGCGAAACGGGGGCAGATCGGACCCGCCGGCACGGCTATACGTCGTCTTCGACGGCTGCGTCTTCGACGAGCTGTGTGTCGCCGCGCTCGTCGACGGCCTTGCCGAGCACGCTCTCGAGCGCATCGCCGCGCGCACCGGTCTCGGCCTGCGCGGCCACCGTCTCTTCATGCTCGACGCGCTTCTTCTCGCTGACCACGCGGCCGGCGGCATCGACCGCCGCCGGCAACTGCGGCGCCAGCCAGCGCAGAAGAAACATCACGATGCAGACCGCCATGATCGGCCAGATGATCGCCATCCAGTAGCCGTTGCGAGTGACCAGCGCGATGACGAACAATGCCGCCGCGACGATGACCAGCACGCGCAGCGCCTTCTCGCGCGTGGTGAGTTCGGTGTAGGGCCCGACCTTGGCGAACGCGACCAGCGCGATCGCCATCAGCGCCACGATGGTGACGATCAGCGGGATGAAGCTGGCCGTCCAGTCGAAGAACGCCTGATCGCCGCTCGCCGCGACCGACGCTGCCATGCTCGCCATGCCGTCGATCGCCACTGCTGGCCTGATGCCCATCTGGTCTCCCTTCGACTGCCGGCACGCCACCCTCGTCGGCGCTGCACATGTGATGCTACCACCGGCCCCGAAGACACGGCTGATACAATTGAAGGATGACCGTGTCCTCCTCTGCCTCGACCGCCGCTTCCGCGCGCCCCGAGACCGCGTCAAGGCCACCGCGGCGCGGCTCTGCGGCGCGCCTTGTGGATCGGCCTCGGTCTCTTCTGTCTCGCCTCGATCACGCTTACCCAGATGATCGACCACTACGCCCCCGGCAACCCCGATGAAGCCGTCGCCATGAACGCACAGCTCGAGCAGCGCTTCGGCGAGGGCAAGGTGCTGCGACTCGAGGCGACGATGAAGGACCGCGTCGCCGCCCTCTGGTCAGACGAGCTTCCGGCGACGGCGACGATCTATGTCACAGGTGAGCCCGCCGACCCGTCCAGCCAGGCGATCTACTCGGTGGTGTACGTTCGCGACGGCGATGACTGGCGACTGACCGATGTCGACCTCGTCGTCGGAGCGACCCCCGCGGCGCCGTAACGCCGCGCCTCCGGCGCCTGCTAGTCGCCGCGTTCGTAGCGCCAAAGCTCGGTCGGCGGCTCGCCACCTGCGCCTGTCCATGGTCACGACCAGCTCGCCGCCGTCGGCGACCTTCAGCGTGATCGGCACGACCTCGGGAGCGCCGGCGCCAGCGCACCGACCGGCTCCTGAGGGATCTCGAGCGCCGCCTGCAGCGAGTCGCTCGGCCCGCACGACACCGGTGATCGTCTGCGATTCGCCGTTCTCGGTGTTCTCAAAGTGGATCTCGTAGCCCTCGCCGACGCCGCCCTTCGAGATGGTCAGGACGAAGTCGTGGTCGTCGGTGCGCAGCCAGGTGCCGGTGAGGTCGCCTTCGCCGCCGCAGGCGGAGCCGAGTACGAGGGCGGCCAGGACCGCGGCAACGAACACGACCACGACTGCGCGGGTAGCGCGACGCCCAGAGACCGCCGTGATCGTCGCGAACTCCACCGTGCTCACCTCCGCCCGTGGGGGGTCGCGCCCATCAAGGACTATCGTCGGCGCGTGTTCCGGAAGCCTCGAAAGGGTCTCGCTCTGCAATCAGCGTGTCAAGGACGCTGTCGAGCCGGTCCGCATCGTGGTCGCGCTCGTCCTGATCGCTCATGTCTTCATGCAGCTGCGCTCGAGCGCGATTGCTGACGAGGCACTTCAGGCCCGTCGTCAGGTTCGGTATCTGCTGTGGAATCGCCTTCACCAGGAAGAGCACCCAGCCGATGCCAACCAGGGAAAACGCGGGGATCACAAGGGTGGGATTAGCGCTGAACACCGCGACCATCGTGACGAACACCCCGGCTACGGCGATCGAGCGAGCGACCTTGTCACGGGTCGTCAGCACCCCCCGCTTCCGAACAGGGCTGCCAGCAGGAGGAGGGATGCCGAGACAAGCATGACGAGGGGAACCCATCGCTCGCGGAGGGGCGGCGGCGCTGACCTGAGATCGATCGTGAAGCTCTCCGATGAAGTCAAGAGCGACAACTCCGCTCGGCCGACATCGCCGGTCGACTGGATTCGGCCCACTGCCCCGCCGTCGATCGGCGAGCGTCCGGCGCTGCGCAAGAGAGCCGCGCTGACGTCGGCCGGCAGCGTGGCTTCGATCGCTGTGCCGTCGAACGCTACGCGCGCCGGAACGGTCGCCTGCCAGGCGCCATCCTGTGCGAAACGCAGCTCGATGTCGCCATTGCTCTTGGAGATCGCGACCGTGATCTCATCGAGACCCGCGATCTGCCAGGTGCCCGAGATGGGGAGACCGCTCCCCGCAGAGAGAATGCCAAAGGCGAGCGTGACGACGACCGCGAGACAGCCCACCAAGAAGAGGACCGCGAGGATCACCGGCCACCACTGACGCAGCTTTCGCATCGGGGACGCGGTCGCTCCCGTGGCCCATCGATCGGTCCACCCCCTGCGACGCCAGGGTCGGCTGTCTCGATGCGGCTCACGGACTGATGCCCTCGCCACCCCACACGCCGAGCTTGCGAAAGCGTTCGCGACGCAGCATGCGGCGCTCGACAGGCGGGATCTGCTCGAGCGCCTCGAGCTCTTCCTTGAGCGCTTCGTGCAGGCGCCGCGCGGCGAGTTCGGTGTTGTGATGCGCGCCGCCGCGAGGCTCTTCGATCACGCGGTCGATGATTCCCAGTGGCAAGCAGCTGCGAAGCCGTCGGGCGAAGCGCTTCGGCGGCCTCGGGGGCGAACTCGGCGTCGCGCCAGAGGATCGCCGCGCACCCCTCGGGCGAGATCACCGAGTAGGTCGCGTTCTCCTGCATCAGCACGCGGTCTGCCACGGCGAGGGCGAGGGCGCCGCCGGAGCCGCCCTCGCCGATCAGCGTCGCGACGACGGGCACGGTGAGGCGCGCCATCGCGAGCATGCTCTCGGCGATGGCGCGCGCCTGGCCGCCCTCTTCGGCGGCCACGCCCGGGTAGGCGCCCGGCGTGTCGACGAAGGTCAGCACGGCGAGACGATGGCGCTCGGCCAGCGCGAAGAGCCGCATCGCCTTGCGATAGCCCTCGGGCCGCGCCATGCCGAAGCTGTGCTCGGTCTGCTCGTTGAGCGTACGTCCCTTCTGGTGGCCGACGACCATCACCGCACGCCCTTCGAACCAGCCCATGCCCCCGACGATGGCGCGGTCGTCGGCGCGTAGCCGGTCGCCCTTGAGTTCGACGAAATCGTCGATCAGCAGATCGATGTAGTCGCGCGTGCGCGGACGCTCCTTGTCGCGCACGATCTGGTAGGTGAGCCACGTGTCGTGGCGACGCTTCTCGTGCCTACGACTCTTGATCAGGTTCTGCAGGCGATCGATCTCTTCTGAGAACGATGCGCCCGACACGCGAGACAGTCTCGCCAGTTCGGCGAGCCGCGCCTTCAGCCAGCCTTCCCGCGCTTCGTGCTCCCTGTCGGGCTGCTCCAGCGGCTCCTCCGGAGTATCCTGTGGGGAGGGCTCCGTCACCTTGACCACCTCCTCTCAAGAGGCGGAGGTACGAGGCGATCGTCGGCCGCAGCTCGGAGCGCGGCACGACCGCGTCGAGATGACCGAGCGCCAGGTTGCGTTCGGCGGTGCCGAAGTCGTCTGGCAGCTTCTCTTTGGTCGTCTCGGCGATGACTCGCGGACCTGAGAAGTAGAGCAGCGCCCCCGGCTCGGCGACGCAGATGTCGGCCAGCGAAGCGAAGCTCGCCACCACGCCACCGGTGCACGGGTCGGCCATCACGACGATGAACGGCACCCGCGCCTCGTTGAGCAGGTCGACGGCGCAGCTCGTCTTGGCCATCTGCATGAGCGAGATGGCGCCCTCCTGCATGCGCGCGCCGCCGGAGCTGGCGACGGCGACCATCGGCACGTGGTCGCCGGCGGCCGCCTCACAGGCGCGCCAGAGACGCTCGCCGACGACGCTGCCCATGCTGCCGCCCATGAAGAAGAAGTCCATCACGGTGAGGACGCACGGCGTCTCGCCGATGCGCGCCGGGCCGCCGACGACGCGCTTCGTTGATGCCGCTTGTCGCCTGCGCCTCGCGAAACCGCTCGGGATACGGCATGAGATCGTTGAAGCTCAGCGGATCGAGCGTGCGCAGGTGACTCCAGCGCTCGACGAACGACCCGGGTCGGCGAGCTGCGCGATACGCTCGCGGGCACCGATGCGCAGGTGGTAGCCACAGCCGGGACAGACCGAGAGGTTCGCCTTGACGAGCGCCGGTTCGTCGACGTGGCCGCACTTCGTGCAGGTCCAGCGAACGGGCTCGGGTCCCGGCGTGCGCCGGGCGACTTCGACGGTGACCGCCATCTAGCGCCTCGGGGCGGCGCAGTCGGAGCTGAGCAGCCGGTCCCGGCCGCCGATACACCGCGTCGTTCGCCCTGAGCGATGTCACTTCGTACACCTAGCCCTCGAAGCGCCGGAAGACGAGCGTCACGTTGTGCCCGCCGAAGCCGAACGAGTTGCTGGCGGCGATGCGGATGTCGGCCTTGCGTGCGGTCGCCGGAACGAAGTCGAGATCACAGGCGGGATCGGGGTCGGTGAGGTTGGCGGTCGGGTGGATCCTGCCGTTGACCATCGTCATCACGGTGACGACCGCCTCGACGCCGCCGGAGCCGCCGAGCAGGTGACCGATCATCGACTTGGTCGACGACACTGCAACGGAGTCGGCGGCGTCGCCGAGCGCGTGGCGGATCGCCCGGCTCTCGGCGACGTCGCCGACGTCGGTCGACGTGCCGTGGGCGTTGATGTAGTCGATCTCGGAGGGCTCGACACCGGCCTGCCTCATGGCCGCCTGCATCGCGCGTGCCTGGAGAGGCCGGTCTCGTCGGGAGCCGTCATGTGGAAGGCGTCGGAGCTCATACCGTAGCCGACCAGCTCGGCGTAGATGCGGGCGTCGCGGGCGCGGGCGTGCCCGAGCTCTTCGAGCACGAGCACGCCCGCGCCCTCGCCCATCACGAACCCGTCGCGCCCCCTGTCGAACGGCCGCGACGCATGGGCCGGGATCGTCGTTGCGCGTCGAGAGCGCCCGCATCGCCGCGAAGCCGGCCATGCCGATCGGCGCGATCGCCGCCTCGCTGCCGCCGGCGAACATCGCCACGGCATCGCCGCGACGCAGGATCTCGAAGGCATCGCCGATCGCGGTCGAGCCGGCGGCACAGGCGGTGCAGGTCGCGCTGAGCGGTCCCTTGGGACCGAGCGTCAGCGAGATGTGCGCGGCGCCCATGTTGGGGATCATCATCGGGATGAGCAGCGGGTTGACGCGCGCCGGCCCCTTGTCGATCAGGCGCCGCACCTCGCCCTCGAAGGTCGCCAGGCCGCCGACACCGCTGCCGACCACGGCGCCGACCCGCTCGGGTTCGGCGGCGACGTCGAGGCCCGCGTCGTCGCGGGCCATCGTCGCCGCCGCGACCGCGAATTGGGCGAACAGGTCGAGGCGTCGCAACTGGCGTTTGTCGAGGAAGCGCTCGGGCTCCCAGCCGCTGACCTCACCGGCGATGTGCACGAGGTGCTCGCGATGGTCGAAGCGCGTGATCGTGTCGATGCCCGATTCGCCGGCCAGTAGCCGCGCGAAAACGGTCTCGAGATCGCATCCCAACGGCGTGACCAGACCGAGTCCGGTGACCACGACGCGCTTCGTCTCCTGCATACCCTTCGTTCTCCTGTCGTTGCTCAGCGCCATTCGGGCGGCGGCCCGGATGCCGGTTCGAACGAGCTGCGGCCTAGATGCCGAGCCCGCCGTCGACCGGCAGCGTCACACCGGTGATGAAGCGCGCCAGCGGCGAAGCCAGATACATGACCGCCGCTGCCACGTCGCTCGCCTCGCCGATCGCTCGCAGCGGTGTGTTGTCGACGATCGCCTTGCGGGTCTCTTCGGGTAGCGCCTGCGTCATCGGTGTGTCGATATACCCGGGCGCGATCGCGTTGACGCGGATGTTGCGTGCCCCGAGCTCTTTGGCGAGCGACTTGGTCAGGCCGATGATACCTGCTTTCGCGGCGGCGTAGTTAGCCTGGCCGGCATTGCCGCGACGGCCGACCACGCTGGCGATATTGATGATGGCGCCCTCACGGCGACGCAGCATCTTGCGCGACGCCGCCTTGCTGACCAGGAAGGTGCCGCGCAGGTGCGTGCGGATCACGGCGTCGAACTCGTCGGGACTCATCATCGCGACGAGGTTGTCGCGCGTGATGCCGGCGTTGTTGACGACGATCGCGATCGGGCCAAGCTCGTTCTCGGTACGATCGATCATCAGCCCGACGCCGTCTTCGTCGGCGACGTCACCCATGACGCAGAGACCACGCACGCCGAGCTTCTCGATGTCGGTGACGTTGGTCAGGCAGGCGTCTTCGCTGGCGAAGTCGTTGACGGCGACGTCGGCGCCGGCCGCGGCCAGCGCCAGCGCGATCTCGCGACCGATGCCGCGGCCGGCGCCGGTCACCAGCGCGACCTTGCCACTGAGGTCGATGGCGGTGCTCACTGTGGTCCCCCTTCGGTCTGCGGCCAGCCCGCGAGCGCCCGCTCGAGTGATGGAGAGATCGCCGACGCTCAACGCTGCCGCTTCGGGCGCGATTCGCTTGACGAGACCGGCAAGCACGCTGCCCGGGCCGACCTCGAGGAACGCATTGTACCCCTCGTCGAACAGTCGCCGTACCGCCTGCTCGAAGCGCACCGGTGAAACGACCTGCCGCAGGAGCAGCGCGTCGAAGTCCTCGACCTCGTAGTCGACCGTGCAGACCGAGAAGAACGGCGGCGCCGGTTCGGCGAACGAGGTCTCGGCGAGCGGCTCGCGCAGCTCGTCGACGGCGTCGGCGACCAGCGGCGAGTGGAAGGCGCCGCTGACGTTGAGCCGCACGCAGCGCTTCGCGCCGGCGGCGGCGGCCGCGACTTCGAGGGCCGCGACGCCCGCGACGGTGCCGCTGCAGACGACCTGGCCAGGGCTGTTGAAGTTGGCCGGCCAGACTCCGTCGATGGCGTCGCAGAGGGCCTCGACGGCTTCGCCGTCGAGGCCCAGCACGGCGACCATGGCGCCGGGGTTTCGCGCCGCCGCGGCGGTCATCGCCTGACCGCGGCGGCGCACGAGCCGCAAGGCGTCGTCGAAGCCCAGCGCGTCGGTGGCCACCAGGGCGCAGTACTCGCCGAGACTGTGGCCGAACGCGATGTCGAAGGTGAAGTCGTTCTCCTGAAGCACGCGCAGAGTGGCGATCGAGTGGGTGAGCAGAGCGGGCTGCGTGAACTCGGTCTGGGCGAGCTTGTCGGCCGGCCCCTCGAAGCAGAGTTCGGCGATGTCGAAGCCCAGTACCTGGCCGGCGGCGTCGAAGGTGAACCGTGCCGCCTCGTGCTCCTCGTACAGGTCGCTGCCCATGCCGACCGTCTGCGACCCCTGGCCGGGGAACATGAGCGCGATCAAAGCTCCCACCGCGTCACGCAGGAGCCCCAGGTCAGACCGGCGCCGAAGCCGACCATGAGCAGGGTGTCGCCCTTCTTGAGGCGTCCGTTCTGCTGCGCCTCGTGCAGACAGAGCGGAATCGACGCGCACGACGTGTTGCCGTAGCGGTCGAGGTTGTAGAAGACCTGCTCCTCGGTGAAGCCCAGCGTACGCGCCACCTTCTCGATGATGCGCAGGTTGGCCTGGTGGGGCACGAAGAGGTCGACGTCGGCCGGCCGTGAGGCCGGCGTCGCCGAGCGTCTTCCGGCACGACTCGACCACGCGTCGCATGGCGAAGCGGAAGACCTCAGGCCCGTTCATCTGCAGGAAATGGTCGCCGGCGTCGACCGTCTCGTGGCTGGCCGGCAGACGCGTGCCGCCGGCCGGCATGTTGAGGAACGGCGCCCCGGCGCCGTCGTTGCCGAGGTCGAAAGAGAACATGCGAGCCATTGTCGCTCGGCGTCACGAGCACGGCCCCGGCGCCGTCGCCGAACAGCACGCAGGTGCCGCGGTCGGTCCAGTCGAGTCCCTTGCTCAGCGACTCGGCGCCGGTGACGAGGACGGTGTCGTAGAGCCCCGAGGCGACGAACGCCGTCGCGCAGGCGAGTCCGTAGACGAACCCAGTGCAGCCCGACTGAACGTCGAAGGCACCGGCATTGACCGCTCCGACGCGTTCGGCGATCACCGAGGCGGTCGCGGGGAAGACGTGGTCGGGGACGAGGGAGGTGCTGATCACCAGCTGGATATCTTCGGCGCGGTGCCCGTTCTGCGCCAGCAGGTCGTTGACCGCCTCGACGGCGACGTCTGACGTCGCCTGCTCGGGCGTACAGACACGCCGCTCGCGGATGCCGGTGCGCGTGACGATCCATTCGTCGGACGTGTCGAGCGTCTGCGACAGCTCTTCGTTGGTGACCACGCGCTCGGGGACGTAGACCCCCAGAGCCGAGATGCGTGCACCCCTGACGAGCCCCCGTGGGAGCCCGATCAACGTCCTCTCCCAGCGCGCGGGTCGCCTGGCGGCGGCGCGGAGCCGGGCGCGGCAGCGCCCGGCGTATCGACGCCCGCTGCGGGGCTGAGCCGCGCGGCGCCGGCAGCGACCTCGGCAGCGTCGGTCATCGCGAACATGAGCTCGCCGCGGCACGCCAGGTCGCCACCGACGGTGGCGACCGCCTTGCCACGGCCCACCGCGCTGCGCGCCATCGCGACCTCGACCTTGAGGTCGAGCACGTCACCGGGCTGGACGACGCGCTTGAAGCGCGCCTTGTCGATGCCGGCGAAGAGCAGGAGCTTGCCCCTGTTGTCGGGGTGCGAGAGCGCCGTGACGGCGCCCGCCTGAGCAAGCGCCTCGACGATCAGCACGCCGGGCATGACCGGGTTGCCGGGAAAGTGGCCGGCGAACCAGAAGTCGCTCTCGCGCACCTCGCGGCGCGCATGGCAACTTACTCCGGGAACGACTTCGACGACCTCGTCGAGGAGCAGGAACGGATCGCGGTGGGGGATCAGCTCCATGATCTGTTCGCGCGTGAGCACCGGCATCAGACCTTCACCCCCTCGCGCTGCTTGCGGTCGTGAGCCCGTTCCCAGCCGATCGCCACGGCGGCGATGACGAGCGCGCCGTAGACGTAGCGGCGGGCGCGGCGCGGAACACGGCCGGGCAGCACGCCGTTCGTCGCCGACGAGAGAGCGCGCTCGAAGACCGAGGGCTGGGGCAGCGACGCGGCCGCCGCGCAGACGCGGTCGGCAAAGCCGACCGGTACCGCGGCGGTGACGTCGCCGCAGGCCGTCAGGACGCCGCGCACCGTGCTCACCTCGGCGAGCTCGGCGGCGCACGACGGGCAGAAGCTCAGGTGCTTCTGGAACCAGGCCACATCGGCATCGCCGAGTTCGCCGTCGACGTAGCGCTGGATCACCTCTCTGAAGCGGACACAGTCCATAAGCTCTCCTCATCCCTCCGCGTCGAACGCGCCCGAGGCGCGCAACCGCAGCCTCAGCGAGTTACGTCCACGATGGACGCTCGCTTTGACCGTGCCCAGGGGCCGGTCGACCGCGTCTGAGATCTCCGCGTAGGTGAGCCCGTAGATGTCGCGCAGCACGAGCGGCAGGCGATAGTCGGGAGGCAGCTCGGCCAGAGCCTGCAGGACCACTCCGTAGCCGATGCGCCGCAGCGCCTCCGACTCGGGGTCGGAGACCGGCTCCGGCACGTCGGGCTCGGCCGCCGAGCGGCGCCAGCGCCGCTGGTAGTCGATGATCGCGTTCATCGACAGGCGGAAGAACCACGTCGTGAACGACGAGAGGCCGTGGAAGCCGTTGAGCTTCTGATGCAGCTTCAGGAAGACTTCCTGCGCTGCGTCCTCTGCGTCGACGTGATTGCCGAGCAGGTTGTAGGCCATCGTGTAGACCATGCCTTCGTACCGCTCGACGATCCTGCGAAACGCCTCCCGATCGCCCCCCGCCGCCGCTTGCAGGTCGCGCGGGCTCGGCTCGGGGAGATCCTGGCGTATCGAGGGGTTAGACGAAGGCATGGGCGAGAAAGTTGCAGCCTTTCGGAGTCGACGTGTGGCGGACGCGAGCGAGGGCGCACGCCTCGCGATGGGGAGACAGTCTACACCGCCTTGCACGAAACGGATGGGGCGGGGAGGGGTGTGCCACCCCTCCCCGCCCCCGCCCACCTCGAGGTGGTCGAGCCGCCGCTACGGCAACGGCCCCGTGGAGACCCCGGCAAGGAACTAGGAGCCGACCTCAGCCACCGTCGTCTTGATCGCCTCGCGATTTCCGGCAGCGTCGTCGGAGAAGAACCTGAGTCTGTAGGCGCCGACGTCGGTGAACGTGACGCTGGTGCCTTCGGTCCACGTGGCACCGTCGTCGAGCGAGTAGTAGGTGTGGCCGGCGCCCGAGTGCGCGTCGGCAGCGCTCAGGACGACGGTGAGCGGCGCGGGTCCGCCCAGGGGGCTTGCCGTGGTCACCGGCGCGACCCCGTCGAGCAGCCCGTGGCAGTCACCGCCGCCGACGTTGCCGGCCGCATCCACAGCGCGGTACTCGATGAGGTAGTCGCCGCTGTGACGGGTCTTGTGGCGGCTGCAGCTGAGCTTGAGCTGATCGCCGTCCCTCCAGTCGCCGCCGTCGATGCGGTACTGCCAGTCGTGGATACCTCCCGATCCGGCATCGCTGCCGGTGAAGTGGATCGTGGCCTCGTGTACCCAGTCGCCCGGTGCGTCGTCGCTCAGCAGCGGCGGGGTGAGGTCGACGTCGAACGACTCCGTCTGGATCTCCTCGAAGTTGCCGACCGCGTCGACGGAGTAGAACTGGATCGAGTGCGGCCCGTCGGCGAGCACGCTCGAGTCGGGGGCCGTCCCGCTGTGCCACGACCCGGCGCCGTCGAAGCGCCAACGGGTGAGCGTCGCACCGCTGCCAGCGTCGCTCCGCTCGAGAGTGAGCGGCGACGCCGTGCTCGCCCAGCCGTCGGTCAACCCGGTGAGCGTGGTCGACGGCGGCCGCGTATCGATCTTCACCTCGAAGTCCTGGGGCGTCTCGCTGTTGCCCGCCCAGTCGTCCGAGAAGAGCGAGAGGTGATGGATCCCGTCGTTGGAGCCGTCGGGCTCGGCGGTGACGGTGACCGTCGAGAGGACGAGCGGATAGTAGCCGGCTCCGTCGAACTCCATCTGTGTCTGCGCGACGCCGGAAAGATCGTCGGTCGCCGAGACGCCGAGGACGACGTCCTCGGCGTGCCAGTCCGTGTCGGCGCCCGTGACGGTCGTCACCGGGGGCGTCGTATCTCCGACGTAGGCCGCGAAGTCGATGCTGTCGTCCACACGCAGGACGCGGGTGTCGCCGCCCAGGTCGAGATAGCGGTACTCGGCCTCGACCCACTTGGTGCCGTCACCGCCGCTCAGGTCGAGCGGCCAGTCCGCGTGTACGCCGTCGTAGGGTTCCCAGGCGCTCCATTCGCCGCCCGGGTTGCGGAACCGCATCTCGGTCGCCTGCGAGAAGAAGGAGTCGAGCTCGACGCGCGCATGCCACGTGCTCGCGTCGCCCCACTCGATCGTGAAGCACGGACGCTCGTAGCAGCCGACGTCGAGCATCGAGCTGCCACCCAGTCTGTTGACGTGGTCGACCTGTGGCCGGGCGATCTGGTCGAGATCGCGGTCGCCGCCCCCATACGCCGGATCGCCGTTGCCGATGCAGGGGGAGTCCTCTTGCAGGTGGTAGTCGCCGGCGGCCGGATCGACGAACAGCGGATCCTTGTCGAAGTTGCCCACGCCCGGGGCGCCGCCGAGGATGTTGCAGTACGTGGCGTTCCCATTGACCAGCTCGGGCCAGCCGGGCACTCCGTCCTGGAGGATGCAGTTGTTCACCGCCACCGGGGGCGAGCCGAGTCCGCTGACGGCGCCACCGTAGGAGGCGTTGCCGCTGAACGTCGAGCGCTCCACGGTCGACGGTCCGAGCATGTTGTAGAAGGCGACCGTGCCGAAGTCGCCCCAGGACGTGAAGTTGTCGGCGAACAGGGTGTCGGACACCGACGCGGAGCCGGTGCTGATGACCATCAGCGCGCCGACCCACTGCCGCGCCTCGTTGCGGACGAACCGGCAGCGCTCGATCGTCACCGAGCCGCCGTCCCACAACGCGCCGCCGCCGCCGTGGTCGCCGCGGCACTCATTGCGGGCGATCGTCGTGTCGCGCAGCGTGAGCCCTCCTACGTAGTCGGTCGCGACGCCGCCGCCGGCATATCCGGCGCTGTTCGCGGTGATGCTGCAGCGCTCGACCAGCACGGCGTCGCACCAGTCCACGCGTATTCCTCCACCACGGTTGCTGCAGTGGTTGTTCGTGATGTCGCAGTCCGACACGGTCGACGTTCCTCCGATGCCGTAGAACGAGATGCCTCCCCCGTCGGCGCCGCCGCCACCGGTGATCGTCAGCCCGCTGACGGTAGCGCCCCACGACATCGACTGACACCGCACCACTGCGCGCGTGCCGCTCCCGACGATCGTGGTCGATGCGGCCCCGTCGCCGAGCAGCTTCACGCCTCCCGCCATATCGACGTCTTCAGCGTAGGTGCCGGCGTGGACGTAGATGGTCTCGCCCGGGCCGACGTGCCCGATCAGGGTGCCCATGGCGTGACCGATCGTGCGGAACGGCTTCACTTCGGTCCCGAGCCCGGTCGTGTCGCTGCCGGCCGGCGAGACGTGCACCTCGTAGGCGCCGACACGAACCAAGGTGGACTGGATCGGCTCCACGTTGTAGAGCCTGTCGACAGAGCGGAACTCGAGCCGGTGGACGCCGTCGCTGACGATCGTAGCCGACGTGCCGCGCACCCACGGACCGCCGTCGACACGGTACTGCGTGTAGCGGACACCGCTGAAGGCGTCGACGGCCGAGAAGTTGACCGTCGCCGGCGCCGTCGTCCAGTCGGCCGGCGCGCCGCTCGTCGTCGTCGGTGATTGGGTGTCGATCAGTACCTGACCGCTCACCGGCGGGTTCTCGAGGTTGCCGACCTTGTCCTGCGAGCGGACGAGGAAGTCGTTGGTGCCGTCGTTCACGCCAGACGGGTCCGCCGCGATCGTGAAGCCGCCCGCTTCGGTCCACGAGCCGCCACCGTCGGTCGAGTACTCGGTCTTGCCCAGCCCCCAGCCGTCGGGCTCGTCCGTCACCGAGAAGGTCACCGTGACGTCCTCGCTGTGCCAGTCGCCGTCGGCGTCGTGGTTCGTGACCGGCGGCGTGGTGTCGCTGAGCAGGATGCCAACGCTGGTGCCGTAGTAGTCCGGCGCGATCACGTCGAGCCGCCCGTCGAGGTTGAAGTCGGCAAGGCCAGACTTGTGCGCGTAGTGACCCTGCCAGTACGTGTGCTGCCAGTCGAACCCGCCGGCGCCGTCGCCGCGCAGGGCGGTGACGCCCTCATCCATCCAGCCGTTCGAGTCGAGGACGTCGGGCCGACCGTCGCGCGAGAGGTCGGCGCTCTCGAGGCTCCAAACACCCGGGACGACGGTAGTGGTGTGGAGGCCGAAACCGGGGTTGGTGAACACGCTCGCTCCGACCGGGGTGGTGGAGCTGTTTGTGCCGTTCCAGTTGCCAAGGACCAGATCGCGGTCACCGTCACGGTCGGTGTCGACGATATCGATTCCCGCGTAGTGGTCGCTACCGGCAGGGTGCAGTTCGGCCGTCCCGAAGACACCGCTGCCGTCGCCCCAGAGAATACCGAGGTCGGTGCCTCCGAAGACGGCGACGGCGATGTCGCCGTCGCCGTCGCCGTCGAGGTCGCTGATCGTCACGCCGGCGGGGTTGGGGGCGACCGTGTAGTCGGCCCTGGCGGCGAACCCGCCGCTGCGGTCGTTGAGGTAGACCGACACGGCGCTGCTGCCGTTGCACGACACAACGATGTCGGGGTACCCGTCCAGGTTGAGGTCGCCAGTGTCGATGAAGTACGGATAGTTGTCGGTGGAATACGGAACGACGCTGCCGAACGCGCCGCTGCCGGTGCCGAACGCTACGTACAGGCCGCTGCCGATGCGGGTCGTGATCAGATCCAGTCGTCCGTCGCGATTGACATCGGCGAGGCGGACGTCGTATCCGGTGTCCCCGATATTGGTGCCCGTGACGTCGGCGAGCGCGCCGCTGCCGTCACCGAGCAGTGTGTGGACGTACCCATCCGCCGCGGTCACCACCGCGTCGGGCTTGCCGTCGTTGTTGAGGTCGCCCGTGGCCGCTGCGCCCGTCGTTGCCCCGACGTTCACCATACGCGGCGCGTCGAAGTGGATGCCGGTGGGGATGGCGCTCGTGTTGAGCCGCGCGGCGGCGGCGCCGGCGTAGTCGGCAACGCCGAGGTCGAGGCGCCCGTCGAGATCGAAGTCGGCGAGCACCGGGGCGATCGGCGTGCCCGCCATCGTCGGGTTCGCGGCCGGCGTGAACGCGCCGGCGCCGTCGCCGGTCATGACGATGACTCGATTGCCGCTGTAGTCGCACACGGCAAGATCGAGCGCACCGTCGGCGTCGACGTCGCCGGCGGCGATGCCGTATGAAGCCGGGCAGACGCCGTAGGCGCCGCTCATCCCAAAGCCGAAGCTGCCGTTGCCGGCAACTGTGGTCACCGCCGGGCCGGTGTTGTTCGCCGTCGCGAGATCCTGCTTGCCGTCCCGATCCCAGTCGCCGGCGACGATGCCGGAGGGCGCCGGCAGGCTGACGCCGGCAGCCGGTGACAGGCCGCCGGCGCCGTTGCCGGCGTAGACCATCGCCACGTTCGCGCCGGTACAGGCGACGGCCGCGTCGAGATCGCCGTCGTTGTTGAAGTCAGCCAGAGTCACGCCGCTCGGCTGGGCGGGAACGCTCACCTGAGCCAGCGGCACCAGGCCGCCGCCGCCGATGTTGAGCACGACCTGGATGCAGTTGCTGCCCAGAGTGACGTGACGATATCGAGATCGCCGTCGTTGTCGAGATCGCCGGCCGCTACGTCGTACGGATAGCCGTAGACGCCAACCCCCGTCGACAGCGTCAGGGCGCCTGTTCCGTCGCCGACGAGGAGGGTCACGGCGGCCGACGCGTAGCAGGCGACCACGACGTCGAGATCGCCGTCCTGGTTGAAGTCGCCGACGGCGACCGCTTCCGGCCGGTCTGCGCCTGCTGAGGCGATCATGGGGACGGAGAAGCCGCCGCTGCCGTCACTGAGGAGCACCGAGACCGTGGGCCGGCCGTAGTCGGCCGTCACGAGGTCGGGGAAGCCGTCGTTGTTGAAGTCGCCGCTGGCGATATCAAAGGGGTTGGCGCCGATCGTAACGGTGGAGAGCGGTCCAAAACCCACCGTCCAGGGCACCGCCGACGCGGTCGCCGGCAGGGCCAGCAGAAGAAGGAGCGGGAGAACGATGAATGTCCAGAAATGCGGGTTGCGCAACCGAGCTTGCATGACGGCCCTCCTGCCGACGAGCCACCCGCGAAGGGTCGAGGCCACATCGACGCGACCTCAGAGCACGGTCGAGAAACGGATCGAAGCCCCCCCCGGGCGAGCGGCGACTCTCCCATGGCTTCGGCGCCGGTTGCGCGGCGATTGCAGTGTGATGCGCTGAGTCCCCCCCTGGGCAGGACCGCGAACCGGCGCCCGCACTACATCACGATATTCCCAAGAAGCCGACTGGGCAAGGTCTCCTCGAATCCGCCGTTCGACTCGGGGGGTGCGGAGCGGTGAGGCGCTCAGCGAGCCTGTCGCGCAGCAAGATCGAATCGGGAGCGTTGCGCGGTCGGGCGGGAGAGAGCGGATCGAGCGAGCGGGGAGGGGGTGGACACCCCTCCCCGCTCGCATCGACTCCTGAGCTACTTCGTCGACTTGATCGTGACCGAACAGCTGCGGATGGTCTCCACGTTGCCGGCTACGTCCGTGGAGCGGTAGTCGATGGTGTGCGAGCCGGGCGAGACGGCGGTCAAGCCGCCACGCTCTGTGGCGCGCGGTGAGCCAGACCTGATTCCCCGGCCGCCAGCTGCCGCCGTCGACGCGGTACTCGGTCCCCGCGACCCCCGACACCGCGTCGGTGGCTCCGAGGATCAACTGGAAGCTCACCTGGGCGCCGACCGGGGCGTTGTTGGTCGTTACGGGCGCCGTCTTGTCGACGGTGACCGAGTAGAGCGCGACGCTCGTCTGGCCGCTGGCGCCCTTCGGCCCGTCCTCGCCGAATACCTTGTAGTAGTAGACGCCTTCAGAGGCCGGAGCCGTGGCGTTCGCCGTCCAGGCGTTGAGGCCGTCCTCGCCGCCAAAGATACCGGTGGTCGTGCCGGTCGCGCCGCGCGGCGGTCGAGTTGGCGATCCAGTAGCCGGCGACGCCGGCTGTGTTCTGCGAGACCGTGATCGCGACCGTGTAGCCGGCTCCGGCCGCCGGATACCCGGCGCTCGGCGTGGCCGTCGCGGTGCCGCTGTATCCGCTCCCGTGACATGCCGAACAATCTGCCTGCTTGTCGGGGAACGCGTTCGCCGGACTCGCGGTCAGAGCCACAGCCGCGAGGGCGGCGAGAAGCACGAGGACGGCGAGGGACGCGGTGATTCTCGCGGGGAGTCGAGAGTGCACCTGTGAGCCTCCTTGGTCTGTTTTGACATAGTGGGTTGGCATCATAGCAATGATGGAAACCCCCTGCATCCCGGTGTCGGCAGCTCCGGTCGAGACTTGAGCGATCATTCGAGACGTCAGCGCCTCACTTAACCACCTTCAATCTGTGAGTCCCCTGAAGCTTTATCCAGAGTTGTCTGATGAGCACCTTATGGATTTGACCATAATGAAGGAATTTGTCCCTCGAAACCGCCCTGCAGGATTGAAGCAGCTTGTCATTTCTCGGATAAACGAAATTGTTTCGGATCCAGATCCCAACTGTGGAATGGAGGTTGATGAGATCGTCTTGCTGCATGGTAGCCAACTTAGTCAGGTCCTTCAAATTCATTTCGGACATCAACCGGTCAATGGCCTCATCGACTGTCTCGGGCTTCTGGAGTTCCTTGCTGCTGTTGGATTTGCTGAGTTTGAGTGAGGCAAAGAATTGGTCCCTGCTTGAACTCAACAAAAAGACACCCGTCAGCACGTCTTTCACCCCGCTGTATATCTTGGGATTTTTCGATTCCCTTGCACCTGCCACATTCAGGATCTTGATGCCGTTTTCGTCAAGCCAAGTTAGGATCTCCAGGGCTGCTGGGAGGACATCGATTTCTTTGAGGTCAACATGGAAATATGGTCGGCTGTGTTTCTTGGCCATCTTTCCCGTATAGGCTGAGCCCCCAGTGAGTTTCCCGTGTGAAACGATGAGAGTGCCATCTGAATCGATGACGTTCTGTTCGGTCCTTTCTTTATAATTATCGGTGGGCATTTCGGTGAGCTTGTATTTGGAGGGTATGGGGCCATCCTCGGCAAGCCTACCTTTAGGCACCCAACCGCCATGAGGAATCTTATGTTTGATGGCAAAGTCGAGTGCTGCACGGTCTGCCCCCGTCTGTCCGCCGGAAACAATCTTATCAAGCATGGGACATCCTTTTCTGATACTCGGCTTTAACCTGCTTGAGTTTGGCAACAAATTTCTGCTCGGAAATCAGGCCTTCCTCGATCAGGAGCTGGGCAAGGGCATCGACCTGAATTGAGTTGGCAAGCAGGAGTTCCTTGAAGGACACGAGATCTTTTTTAGGCAGGGACTTGGCCATTTGACCACCTTTGCATGCCATGCGGAGGCATCTCTAAAACTCTTAATCGTTGTTATCTATTTGCCTACCCTGGCGCTTAACTTCTTCGGGAAGATTTGAGGCTCGCCAGCAATGGGGTTGAAAATCTTCAGACTGGCAGTCTGTCTTGCCTCGTAATTCACGCTCCACACCTCTCCTGTATGGGTATCCATTACAACAACCTGTTCATCGTCATCGCTGACAGGCACATATCTGCCGTGTTTTCCCATCACGTCATAAATCACATACGACATTACAAACAACCCTGCTGCAATCAAAAATAGAGCCGCCGTCTTTAGATGCTCACCCATTTCAGACTTCCTCCTTGTAAATAAACCAACATCTCGTTTAATCGGCGAAGGCGGGATAAATACCTTTCAAAATTTTCAACGTGAAAGCATGCCATATCAGAAAACATCATCAGCATCGTCATCGCTGCATGGGTCGATACCTCTTAATCCCTCTGAAAGTTTCTTTAATCCTTTTTTGATTATATCTGCGGCAGGAATTCCCTCACAGTTTTTTTGAGTCCTTGCCATTCTAAGAACCTCATAAAGAGTGTCCGATAGTTTCCACCCTTCAGGCTCATCGTACTCATCAGGCTCGATATAGTCCTCATCCTCCTCTCCAACTTCGGGGTCTTGATAGTATTTTTTATCTGCGGCTACTTGCCGCATGTGCTCAACGTGCGACATTGCAATATCGTATTCTTTTTCAGACAAGATGAGCTGGATGCCATTCCAAACAGCTTTGAATTCTCCAGACAATTTAGACATCGCCTCCCTCCAAATTCGATATCAATTATGAGTATTGCAGGTGATCACTCCTGATTGCTGTCTTCATCTCTCAGTTTCAAAATATCGTTTAAAATATCCCATCGCTGTTTCCCGTCGAAAGGACCATCGTACTCAGGGAATTTTCCACACAGCCCTTTCAGCCGCATTGATGCTACAGCCTCCGAGAGATCCTTAACACATTCGGAAAAGCCCTTGGACAGTCCACGATGATAATCGTCGCTGCTGGTCTGTTCTTGGAACTCCCGTTCTTCGTTCCAGCCTGCTATCAAGTTTTCAAGGCGATCACATACCCAACACATTTGGTTGCCTTTAACTCATCTTGTTTAGAATTGATATCCCAATAACCATGTGTCCATGGTATCGACCTTCTTTCACCTCGGAGATATGCTCTATTCTTGATCTGTAATGGCCAGATGAGCCTGTTGCCTCTGCAAATGAGATCAGCTTGACGTCCAATTCCTGACCGATCCGGATCATATTCAAAATTTTTGAATCCGTCCTCGCGACGATACCCGCTCCGTTAGCGGACAGATCTCGCACTTTGAGTTGATAGACGGGGACACCAGGGATTTTAAATTCTGCGCTGTGGTTGGATAACTTGGTGACCCGTGGCTCGATTCTTCTGTCTGGTGGTTGACCTGGCTGTTTCATGCATTAATCATATTCAATACCACTGGATAAAGGCAAATGAAATGTGTGGACGATTCACATTATTCAGCTCACCCCGAGAGCTTCAACGGTTCTTTGGGACTCCCCCACCCTCCTTTGAGATCCTAGCCCAACTACAATGTGGCTCCCACTCAGGAAATTCCGGTGATCATCCAGCACGAGGACGGCAGGCATCTCAAGAAACGCCACTGGGGATTGGTGCCCGTCTGGGCCAAGGAAAAGGCGATCGGTTGCAAAATGATCAATGCCCGCGCGGAAACCGTAGCATCAAAGTCAGCCTTTAGAACTGCAATCAAACATCGCCGATGCCTGATCCCGGCAAACGGGTTTTACGAGTGGTTTGGAAAAGCGGGAAACAAGCAGCCCTATTATTTCCATTTGCCTTCGGTGAACCACTTGCTTTCGCGGGTCTATGGGAGGTCTGGGAGAATAAGAATGCGCCTTCTGACGCAGAGCCCATACAAATCCTGCACAATCATCACCACGGATGCCAGCGACTCGGTCAAAGACGTCCATGACCGGATGCCGCTGATCCTAAAACCCGAGTCCTATGACGAATGGCTTGATCCGGAAAACAAGGAACCTGGCAGAATTGAGGAGGTCCTGAAGAATGGTTGTGTGAAGGAGCTCAAGCGCTATCCGGTTTCAAAGCTGGTCAACCATGTCGGGAACAACTCAAAGGAGTGCATCGAACCGTTGAAGGACAGCAGTGAATAAATCAAATTTCTGCTGCTATCATTTGCGGAACCTCTCAACAATGGGTCTGTCTGTCGACGTAACGTACAGGATGCGGTATCTAAATTATCCCTTTCAAGGTCGGAATAACTATGGTGGGCTGATCGGCAGGGAGCGCCTATTCCAATATCATGAAGCCGTCTTACTTAAGCCGCTCGGCAGTTTTATGGTAGGTTTGCTGCAATTCCTTGTAGGCGTCCGCAAAACCCTTCTTCGTGGATTCCCATGCGGATAAAGACGCCTTTTTCATCTCATCAAGTTTGATCCCAGCTCGGTCGCGCACAGGCTTCAGAGTCTGCAGGTCTTTCTCGTACTGGGCCTTTGCCTCATCAGAAAGCTTGACTGTCTTTTCCTTTAATTGAGAAATTTTGACATCAGTCTCCTTTAGAAGTCCTTTACCGAACTCGACGGCTTCCTGCTTTTTGTTGGCCCCAAAAGCCTTAAGCGTGTCCCATTCCTCGGCCGTTTTCTTGGGGACTTCCGTTGAGGTAGTCTGTGCGGTCGTTTTTACAGATAGCAGGAAAATCACCAATACCACAGTGATAAGAAGCCTGAAGAGTCTCGAACTTAGCAAACAACACCTCCTTCACCTAACTTTGAAAAGGAACCTGCCAATCTGCGTGAAAGGGTAGGTAAATTGGGTTTAAGCATCGATCTCTTTCACACAAATTATTTTTGGCATTGAAACCAAAGCATCCGCGAATTGGTTTCCAAGTCTTGAGACATCCACCTATCACGCTATGTTTCAGTTCGGCAAGTACATATTGCCCGCTTTCCGGCGCAGTGTCTTGATTCGGCGGCTTCGGTTATTATAGGGCCTTACCTCGAAACGCTTATCCTTTCAGTTCCAGACGCGGTGTGAAAAAAACCATGGATTCGTTGTGCCTCTTCCTTCATAGCGCCGCTTTAGAAACTCATAACAATTTTTAGTCACAGCAATTTACCACAGCACCGACATTCAGGAAAAGAAACCGCGCGGCGTCACCCCACATTTCTGGCCCACTTGGTCATGGTAAATAAACAGGCTCGGCCCCATTACAGCGATCAACAGAAAATACCCACCCAAGTACCCCCCCGGAATTGATCGTGCCTTCACGGGCCGCTCAGGGCCGAAAAACCTCAAAAAATCGACGAAGTATGGGTTTTCACGGCGTTTGTGGGTATTTACACGTAAAACCGTCCCAGAACCCATAGTTTTGATGAAAAATGGTCGAAAAATGATAGTTAACTATTTGGATTTATACAATATTATTACTATTTAGCCTAAAACGTTATTATATTGTAATAATATAAGGATGTTACACCGTTTTTCGCGATCTCGGTGCTTGAGAGTGTGGTCAAAATGGGTTTTTTGCAGATCTGTTCTCGACTGAAGTATGTGACACTGGTTGAAGCTGTGAAAGAATGTTCGCCCAACAAAGGCCGCTGCCACAAGGGGACTGCAGCCTTCCTCAATTTTTCGCTTTGCCCGAAGCGGCTATTTCCCTTTAGGTGCGGCCGAGTGCAGGTGAAGCGGCCGTAGAGCCGCCTTCGGTATTGCCGACCGGGCCCGCCGTGCACCAGCCATCGAATTAAAAATGTTCCTGACCCGTGTTGCCTGGACAGTCATGGCAATGGCGGCTGCTTCCTGTAGCTCTTCTTGTGAGGCCCCGGCTTCCTTCGCGACCGCGAAGGAGAACTGCGCTCAGGTGTCACATCCTGCGGCAAGCGAGGCTCGCCAGAGCAATCAGAAATTTCGTTTTCTTGTCCAGTGCTACCTCCCGTCAGTCGCGTCAAGATCCTTGTTATAACCCGAAACACATCCTACATACCCTCCTCCTCGCTTGCCGCATCGATGGGCCCGGCTTTCTTCAAAAACACTGTGAACAGTTCGCGGGGAGGCTTCCCGCCTCCAAACATTTAATTTTCAGACCTCAAACCCTCGGGAAAGCTTCCGGATCATCTCCTCACTAAAGAAGTGAACCACGAAGCCACCAGCCTCGTAAATCTGCTCGCCTAGATTCTTGGCCCTTTCCTGCGCATACTGTTTGTCAAAGCCACTTCATACCGAATATGCGGCATCCCCCCTGGACGGAACACACGATTAATTTCCCGAAGCGCAAACACGATGTCCCTCTTGCTCAGGTGCATGCACAGCAGCATGTGCGAGTACAAGCGTCGAAACTACCATCAGGAAATGGCAGGGTTGGCGTACGTCATTGAGCTGGGTCTTGACCTTTGAAGAGAGCGATCGTGCATTGGCCTTGGCGTTCAATTCTGCGATCGATTGATCCGAGTAGTCCAGACCGACTACTTCAAGGGAGTTTTCGGCAAAAAACATGTGTCTCGCCCTTGACCAGGGCCGACCTCAAGCACGTCTGACACACCGTTTTCCCGAAATGAGGAGAAGAGCCTGCTTGGCAAAAACGCTCGGTTCTTCCCCGAAGAACTCCTCGTTCTTGCTGTAAACCTCGTCCCAATGCTGTTTTTGGTCTTTTATCATTGCCCTGAAGCTACCGCATCCAGTTGGGGATTGCGTGTGTCTCTATATAGCGCGATTTTTCCAAAGCGCAACCGCTGGTTCATCTGCTTGGCGAGGGCTCTTCACGTTCTCCGTCTGCGAGCCCCTGCGCCTTGTCTTGAATGTATGACGCCCTTAGCCTCCAGATAGGCTTTCTTGTAGCTTGACAGACGAGAAGTGTCGGTGCACTCGGTGACGATTCTTCGTGCTCTGCATCCTCGATACCCAACACCGATACCCAACACATTGCGCGCATACTCTATGTGAGTATCCGGTGATATGGAATAGATCAGAATCTTCCTATATAATTTTTAATGATTCTGTAAAAATTATGTGATAAAATTGTGCTCAAAGAAAATGAGGTCATAAATAAGAGGGCGATTTCATTGAAAGAAATATTGTCTTTTTTATTCATTATGCCTGTTCTTGCCATTGTTGGAATCGGATTGTATTTGTTTTATAAAGGGCAACTTGAAGCTTTTCTTGGTATTTTTCATCCTTAATAGCGATTAGCCATTGGGCATTTCGTTCTAAAGTATTATATGAACTCCGATCCTCTTGGTATTGCCAGGATAATACGGTCATACGGGGAATGGTTTTTTAATACGGAATTAAGTGAATCTTACCTGTATTTTAATATCTCGGCGATCGCTTAGGCAAATAATTCCAAAAGACACCTATCAAAACAAGAATCAAGCCTGCGAAGACAGCGCTTTCAGGCAAACTTTTTTCATCAAAATAATTAATATCCTCTTCTTGCAACGAATTTTTACCTTGCCTCAATATGTGATCGGGTACAGCCATGCCTGCTGCATAATAGAAAGAACCAAAACTTCCAGCCTTATTCTTCGCCACTATCGCAGTCCAGTCCACCCTATACAATCCATTTGGAGTTCCACATCAAAATAGCCTTCAATGATCGGTGCTGCGGGCCGTAAATATCGATTGCAGAGGCTCGTGCTGACTTTTTCCCCTCCGGAATAAGACAAATCGCCGGATGGTTTCAAGATTACCGTTGTCACTACAGAGATTGTTGATTCGGGTGCGAGTTCGTCGCTGAATGTGACAGTTACTGCGGTTGGGGAAGCGTAGAGGGATTTCCCGGGTTCAGGATTGGAGTTGATGAAGTGGGCACGGGGCGTAAATATATCGTTTAGCCCAAAGAGTGACATGAATAAACCTAAACATATGAGAAACGTTCGTACCATTAGTATAATCCGGAATTATTGCCGGGCCGGTCAGCTTGATAACCGGACACTTCCAGCAATTTTTAAAATATCACAAAATGTCTGGTTCGATAATAAGTCAGATGATCTGTCAGGTGTCCACCTCGGCCTGCACTTCACCCCGGTCACGGACGTGCCGGTCTACCACCCCGACGTACGGGTCTGGAAGGTGACCAACGGCGCCTCCGAGCTCGTCGGGCTCTGGTACTTCGACCCCTACGCCCGGCCCGGCAAGCGTTCCGGCGCCTGGATGAATGCCTACCGCAGCCAGGAGCGCTTCGAGCGCGAGATCAGGACGATCGTCTCGAACAACTCGAACTTCGTGAAGGGAAGACGGGCGAGCCGATCCTGGTCAGCTGGACCGACGCCGAGACCCTCTTTCACGAGTTCGGCCACGCCCTCCACGGCCTGTCGTCGGACGTGACCTACCCGTCGCTCGCCGGCACCGCCGTGGCACGTGACTATGTCGAGTTCCCGTCGCAGCTGCTCGAGCACTGGCTGTCGACGCCCGAGGTCCTCGACCGCTTCGCGCTGCACGTCGAGACGGGCAAGCCGATGCCGAGGAGCTGGTCGCCAAGATCGAGCGCGCCGCGACCTTCAACCAGGGCTTCGCGACGGTCGAGTTCCTGGCCAGCGCACTTATCGACATGAAGCTGCACCTGACGGCGGCGGGCGGCGGCGTCGCGATCGACCCGGACAAGTTCGAGCGCGAGACGCTGCAGGCGCTCGGCATGCCGAAGGAGATCGTCATGCGCCACCGGACGCCGCAGTTCTCGCACATCTTCTCGTCCGACGGCTATTCGGCGGGCTACTACAGCTACCTCTGGGCCGACACCCTGACCGCCGACGCCTGGGAGGCGTTCGCCGAGGCCGGTGGCGCCTACGACAAGACGTG
Organism: uncultured Thermoleophilia bacterium; assembly: GCA_963707855.1. Taxonomy (GTDB): domain Bacteria; phylum Actinomycetota; class Thermoleophilia; order UBA2241; family UBA2241; genus UBA2241. Next base: position 1,982 of record CAVPRQ010000001.1, on the reverse strand, counting down.
GCGAAGAGGCTCCACGATCACGTCTTCTCGGTCGGCAACACAGTCGACCCGGCCGAGGCGTACCGCGCCTTCCGCGGCAAGGACGCCGGTATCGAGGCGCTGATGCGCGACCGCGGCTTCCCGGTGCCCGCGACTCCGGCGGCTCCCGCCGCTCCGAAATAGCGGGTCGGGGACACATTGCGGCCGCGCGGTGGTCGCGTCGAACAGCGGCGCTCCAGCCGCTATGTGTCCCCTGCCGCGCCGAGACGACGCGTGGTGGGGCACTCCGGCACTCGGGATCTAAGGCGGGCTCCTAAAAATCTCTTGTGTGTGAGGCTGCCCGCCAACCGTAGATTCCCGAGCGCCGGAACGCCATGCCAGGAGTTTCGCTTCTCTCGACCCCGACCAGAGGGGACCGGAGCGGGTAGGATCCGAGCTGGAGGCATTCCGATGCTCGAACGAACCGAACATGGCGACATCCTGGAACTGCGGCTGGCGCGGCCGCCGGCGAACGCGCTCGACGCCGCGCTGATCGCGGCGCTCGGTGAGGCGATCGCGGCGGCGCCCGCCAGCGGCGCGCGCGCCCTGGTGCTCTCCGGGCGGCCGGGGATGTTCTCCGGCGGGCTCGACGTGCCGTCGCTGCTCACTCTCGACCGTGCCGGCATGGAGCAGACGCTGCGCGACTTCTTCCGCCTGATGCGCGCGCTTGCCGCCTCGCCGATTCCGACCGTGGCGGCGATCACCGGGCATGCCCCGGCGGGGGGCGCGGTGCTGTCGCTCTTCTGCGACGCGCGGGTGATGGCGGAGGGTGACTTCAAAGTCGGCCTGAACGAGGTCCAGGTCGGCCTGTCGCTACCGCAGGTGATCCACACCGCGCTGGTGCGGGTCGTCGGGGAGCGTCAGGCCGAGCGGCTCGGCGTCGGCGGCTTGCTGTCCCGGCCGGGGAGGCGCTGCGCATCGGGCTGGTCGACGAACTGGTCCCGGTCGAAGGCGTCGTCGAGCGCGCGCTGGAACGTTGCCGCGACTTCCTCAAATTGCCGCCGCGCGCCATGGCGACGACCCGGGCGCTCTGCCGGCCGGCCTTGTGGAGGCGTTCGACCGCCAGCAGGGCACGACCTACGAACGCTTCGTCGATGACTGGTTCGGCGCCGAGACCCAGGGGGCGATGCGCGCCCTGGTCGCGCGCTTGCAGAAGCGCCCGGAGTAAGCCCCCGAGGAGGCGCGAATTGTCCGAGCTTGCCGCAAGACAGTGTTTGCCGTGCAAAGGCGGCGTTGCGCCGCTCGTCGGCGATCCCTTGGACCGGCTGCTCGCCCAGTTGGGCCCCAACGGCTGGCAGGTCGTCTCCGGCCATCATCTCGAGAAGTCCTACACTTTCGCCGATTTTTCCTCGGCTCTCGCCTTCGTCAACCGGATCGGCAGCGTCGCCGAGGAACAGGGGCACCACCCCGACATCTACCTGGGTTGGGGGAAGGTGCGCCTGACCGTCTGGACGCACAAGATCGAAGGCCTCACCGAGAGCGACTTCGTCTTCGCCGCCAAGGCCGACCAGGCGCTCTGAGCCCCCGCGCGACCCGGTAAAGGCGAGCAACGAAAAAGGCCCCGGACCTCTCGCGAGATCCGGGGCCTTGGGGTTCGATGCGGACGGCGCTGGGTTGAAGCCTGCTAGCGGGATCCCTTGCGAGATGCCCTTCGCTTCTGCCCGTGGCGCACTGCGTTTCGCCCCAGGAGGTACCCCTAGGAGGACGCCGCCCCCATCGAGCCGCGTTTACCATTACCCACTGGATCACCTCCTTTTCTGGACGTCACGGTCGAGCGGTGGGACCCACCCCACCCGGTCTCCGGAGCCGTCCGAACTCCGAAGAGACCGCCGCCGCCCCGGGGTCGGGGTGCGGAGCGAATTGCGGGAGTCTGAACCTCGACAGCCCGGCTGTCAATCGCCTCCGAATCCCTTGATTTCCTGTCCGGCCGACCCCGGCCGCTCCTCCCGCCTAGGGAAGATGCC